>NZ_CP117866.1:0-608653 GCF_028736035.1 Streptomyces sp. T12 | reverse complement strand
ATCGGCGTGCCGACGTTTCGGTGTTCGGCGATGAACGGGGGCGCGGCGTCCGTGGATGTCGTAGCCGCGCGCTGCGACCGTCTCCGTGACCCTCCGCCGCCGTCGATGCCGCTGCGGGCTTCTGGCATCGTGCGCTCAAGTCGTTTCGAGACGGGTCGGCCGGCCAGGCGCGCGCACGCTCGTGGCTCGCTCATCGCCGACGAGGAGCCGGATCCCGGTCTCGCCGGTGCGCGGGCACACAAGTCGGCCGCGCCTCGGCGGCTTTCAGCGGGGGCGTCGCCGGGGTCTTCGATCCGTGTCGGCAAGGTGCTCGTCGACGAAGGCACGTCGGCCGATCCGCTCGATGGCTTGGTCGCCTGCGCCTTCGGATGTGCCGTGGCCGGGGAAGTGTTCGCCGGCGGCCGCCACGCCGGGTGCGGCCGGGGGCGCGTATCGACGAGCCCGGCAGAGAGCCGGGCGGCCGGTTCGGGGCCTTCGCCGCGGACCGGTACCGGACGAGGTCACATGCTGGACCGCGCTCGGTGCCGGCGCGGCGGTATCGGCCAACGGCGCAGACGCATCGGATGTCTCGGCCGGGGTGCGAGCCTCGGATGGCCGAGAGCGAGGCATGTGAGGTCTCCTTGACTGCGGGTGCGCGATCGGGCGAACCGTCCACCTCAATCTCGAAATTAGATTCGCATTTCGAGATTGAGGTGGACGCTAGCACACGGTTTCAGTCGCACGGAAGTTCTCAGGCCTCGTCGTCGACCACTCCTGCGAGGAAAGCCTCGATGCCTGTCGACACGTCCACCGCGCCCGGGTTGTACAGCCACTGCATCTGGAGTCCGTCGACGGCTGCGATGAGCAGGTTCGCGAGGACCTCCGGCCTGGTGTCGACCTTCAGGCGACCGCGACCGCGCAACTCGGCGAAGATCCGGGTCAGGTGCAGGCGCAGGTTGTCGTAGCGGGCCCGGTACAGCTCGTGAGCGGGATGCCCGTCGGCCGTGGCCTCGCTCGAGATGATGCTGTGCAGCTGGATCAGCCCGGGTCGGGCCTTGTTGGCGCGCACGACCCGCAGTTGAGTCTGCAGAACATCCAGGTCATCGGCTTCCCGGACGATCGCGGCCGTCTCCCGCTCGTGTGCGGCGAGAACCTCGACCAGCAGTTCCGCCTTGCTGCCGAAGTGGTGCAGCAGGCCGGTCTGGCTGATGCCGGCCCGCTCTGCGATGTCCTTCATGGTGGCGCCGTGGAAGCCTCCGGCGCCGAATGCCTCGACGCAGGCGTCGAGGATCTTCTGCCGCACCTCCGCGGTCTTCGCGTAGGACCCCCGGGGGCCGCGGGCCCCGCTGCTCGCTGTCTTCGCCTGCTTTGTCACGGGCCGAGCATAGAGCGGTACCTTGGCCCTGACTGAATTTGTCAACGGGCCACTGTTTTAGCGTGGAGAGGCGGCGAGGCCGTCGCCCGAACGACCTCCTAGTAGCTGACCACCGCGCGGAAGCGGACGGCGCCCTTGGCGACCTTGTCGACCACCGTGGCCACCTCCTCCTTCGGGAACGTCTCGACCATGGGGGTGACCTTTCCCGCGGCGGCGAGGTCGAGGGCCTCCCGGAGGTACTGCGGCCCGTTGTGGGTGGAACCGATCACCTGCATGCGAGTGCCGATGAACGGAAGGCCCCTGCCGGAGGGTGGGACGGTGAAGGGGGCGGTGGGGTCGATGCCCGACAGGACCAGTCGCCCGCCGGGCCGCAGGCCCGTCAGCGCCTCCGCCGCGGCCGGATACGACGTGCCGGTCGCCAAGATGACGTCGGCGCCGCCCGCTGCGCGCAATTCGGCGCCGTTCGCCACGACCTCGTCCGCACCCAGTCGCCGTACCACGTCGTGTTTGTCCGGCGAGCTCGTCATCGCGATCGTCTCGAGACCGCAGGCGTGCGCGAACTGCACCGCCAGATGGCCCACCGCGCCGATGCCGAGCACGGCGACCCGCTCGTGCGGCTGAGGCTCCCCGGCGCGCAGGGCGGACCAGCCCGTGTAGCCCGCGCACAGCATGGGCGCGGCCAACTCGAAGGGGAGCCCGTCGGGCAGGAGTACGGTCTCGTCGGCGCCCACGACCATGTACTCGGCGTGTCCGCCCTGCACGCTGAAACCGGTCGTGGTGGGTGCCGCGCACGCGAAGGCGGCCTGCCCGGTCACCGGCAGGCCCAGACGGCAGTAATCGCACCGTCCGCAGGCGGCCCGGACCCAGTGGGTTCCCACCCGGTCACCGACGCGGCGCGTGGTGACCCCCGGCCCGACCGCGACGACCTCGCCCGCTGGCTCGTGTCCGGTGATCGCCGGGTCGACCGAGGGGAACCGGATCGCCCCGGTGGTGGCCAGGACGTCGTTGACGCATACGCCGGAGGCGCGCACCCGCATCAGCACCTCGCCGGGCCCCGGCTGCGGAGTAGGCACCTCGCGCAGTTCCCACCTGCCGTTGACCTCGGGTATCACGGCTGCCTTCACGGAGTTCACCTTTCTTGTGCGACGGATGAAAGGAGGGCGCGGATGTCGTCGACCACCGACGGCGCAGGAGGTACGAGCGCGTCACGACAGGGTCACAGCGTGCTGACGTCGGTGCGACGGCGGTCCTCCTTCATGGGCAGGGAGGTGACGGTGGCGCGGAGCTCGCGCTGGACGGTGCCGGGGTTCCCCCACAGCACCGTCACCTCGGTGCCCGGTGCCGCCAGGTCGCGATCGATGACGCAGAGGGAGATGGTGCGGCGCAGGTGCGTGCTGTACGTGCGGGAGGTCGAGACGCCTACCGGGTGTCCGTTGACCAGCACCTGGTCGAGGCTGGCGCCGATCTTGCGCGGCATCTCCATGGGATCGGGCAACGGGCCGTCGCCGAACTGGGAGGCGAACAGGGCGATCACGTCCTCGTTGTTCCAGTGCAGGCCTGCCAGGTGGCGCGCCGGGCCGCCTTCGGCCGCCTCCGCGGCCAGCGCGTCGCGTCCGATGAAGTCGTCGGAGGTGAGGGCTCCGCGACGGCCCCAGCCGAGCTCACCGGGGCGGCGGAAGTACTCCGTCACGTCGGTCGGGATGAAACTGCCGTCCGGCATCCCGCGGGGAAAGAGCCTGGGCGCCCCCGGCGTGATGATCGACGAAGGCAGGTAGTCGATGCCGACGGTCGCGATGCCCGCCTCGATGTGGGCCACGAGTTGGGAGCGCATCCCCAGTTGGCGGATGCCGTGCTCGGCCCCGGCCTCGACGACCGCCGTCCAGATCGCGTTGGCGTCGTCGGCGGACCCGTGCAGTTCGTACCCCAGCTCCCCGGAGATCCCCGAGCGCAGAATCCGCACGGGGATGCCGCTGATACTGGTCATGCGGCTCCGGTTGAAGCCGATGTCGCGCAGGCTCTCGCCGGTCGCTGCCTCGAGTGCGAACAGCGACGTCGGCCCCTGGATCTCGAAGATGAACATGTCGGGGCTGATCACCTCGCTCTTGGCGTCCCAGCCGCCCTGGTCGATCTGCCAGGCGGTCCAGTCGACGCCGCCGCCGCTGTAGACGAACTCCTCCTCGGCCACCCGGTACAGCAGGCCCTCGGAGGCGATGTGGCCGCGTTCGTCCAGCTGGACGTGATGCTTGATCTGGCCGGGCTCGAAGCGTGACAGGTTGTTCATGCCGATGCGGGTGAGCGCGGTCAGGGCCTCGGTCCCGTGGACGCGGAGCTTGCCGATGGCCGACCAGTCGCCGATGTAGCACGACTGCACATGGGCCAGGCTCTCCTCGCCCCAGCTGGTGTACTCGTACGGGATGAAAACGGGCGTCCACCGGAAGAGCAGACCCTTGACGTTCGCCTCGTCCTGGGCGGCGGCCGCCGGGCTGAACACCGCCGGCCGCTCCACGTCGAAGGGACGGTCGGCCAGTTCCAGCAAAGCCTGGTAGCGGGCGCGCTGCCGGTCGATCAGATGCTCCATGGAATTCCTCCGGCGGTGATGGTGGTACGGCATTTCTGACCCGGAGTTGTTTCGCCGGGAAGCCGTCATTTCGCTGAGCGACATACTCACGAGAAAGCTGGACGGCGCGGCCTGTGCCGCTGTGTCGGCAGGCGACGACTGCTTGGCCGGGTTCGGCGGCCGAGGGGCCTCGCCGTCGATACGCCGCCCTGGTCACGCGGTCAGGTCGTCACGTCGCCGACTTCCAGGCCCTTCAGCTGCTCCAGGTAGGACGCCATCCATTCCATGGAGAAGCCGCCGTTCAGCCGGAGGGCGAAGTTGTAGAGCAGGAAGGGGTGGACACCGAGCTGGAACAACTTGCGGATGTCGGTCCTGGCCAACGCCTCGCGCTCCTGGTCGGTCAGGTCGCGGTCGGCGAGGGCGGCCTCCGGGACTTCCTTCAGCTGCTGCGCCAGGTCGCCGTCGGCGGCGACCTCCCACAGCACTCGGTTGGTGGCGTACCGGCTCATGGGGCCACCACCTCCGATGCGGGGGCGGACGCATGGTCACCCCAGGCCAGGAAACCGGTCGGCGGGGCGAAGGTGCTGGCTACCTTCTCGGCGTAGTCCGGGGTGACTCCGCCCACAGCGCCGAGCGCGAAGAGGAAGTCGAGGAATCCAGGGGTGCCGCTGCCGATCGCTGCCAGCGACTCGTAGGTGGTCTCCTTGATCAGCGACTCGGTGTCACCGGCGGTGATCTGCTCCCATACCCGTCTGTCCCACTCTGTCTCCGGCTCGGTCTGGAACCGTGCCATGGCCGGGTTGCCGATCGCGTTGGACAGGTGCCCGCTGGCGATGATCGCCACCCGCAGGTCGGCGGGGTGCGCCTCCACCATCTCGACGATGGCGGCGCCGAGGTCGTAGAAACGACGCCCGGTGGCCACCGGCGGAGCCATCACGTTGGTGAAGATCGGAACGACCGGTAGGTCCTGCTCGGGCCTGAGGAAGCTCAACGGGACGGTGAACCCGTGGTCGAGCAGGAAGTCGTCGCTGTAGGAGAAGTCGATCCCGCGCTCGAAGCCGCCGCGCAGCAGGTGCCGCGCGATGTCCCCTTCCAAGGCGGTGTCGTAGGGCCCGATGCCGAACAGCTCCTGCTCGTGCGGGAACGGGCCACGTGCCCGGACCGCCTTGCCGATCAGGAACGTCGGCATGTTGTCGTAGAACCACTGGTTGAAGTGGTCCCCGGAGACCACCACCAGCACGTCGGGCCGCGCGGCGGCGAGCCGTGCGCGCAGTTCCGCGAAATGGGCTATTGATCGCCGCAGCGGCTCGGGAGCCGCCGACCCGCCGGCGGCAACGCCGGGGAGCAGCGGGTCATGGGGAGTGCACAGCACTTGGACGACGCTGGCCATCGCTCACCTTTCAGCATGGAACCCTCCAGGCAGACCAGCCGTACAGAGGGGATCTCCACATTCGGTGGTAACAGCGTGAGCGGTGCGACGTCGTTGTGGAATAGCGGAACCGGTATGCGCACTATCCACGGAGCGGATGGTCCGACGACGTTCGTCGTGTGACGTTCCGTTCCCCGGAGGACGTGGCGTGCGCTCGGGTATTGATCTGGTCCATGGCTGCGATATGAAACCGCGTATTGGACGTGGCCCAGGCCACCCACAAGATGGTTCTGCACCACGGGAGTTCAGGGCATCCGCAGCGGAGCCGCCGGGCCTCCCGGTGCTCACCGACGCTCGTTGGCATTCGGCCCGGACGTCTCTCATCGCCCTGCACCGATCTCCTCAACCTGCCCTGACGCACTCGGGAGTCCTGCCATGACCAGCATCCAGAACGCGCTCATCGTCGGCGGGGGCATCGCCGGCCTGACCGCCGCGACCGCCCTGTCCCGTACCGGAATCTCCTGCGACGTCGTCGACCTGGCAGACGGTCCGGCCGGGGCCGCCATCTCACTGCTCAACCGGGCCGTCGACGGTCTCGCCGAGACTGGAGTCCTGGATCAGTGCCTGGACGAGGGGCTGGCGGTGTCCCCGCAGGACATCTTCGCCTACTTCGATGCGGCGGGGAAACCGGTGTCCACTCCGCCCATGCCTCCAGCACCGACGTCCGCTCTGCCGCACGGCATCCTCATCTACCGGCCGACCCTGGCGAACATCCTCCGGCGAGCCGCGGAGCAGGCCGGCGCGAGCGTCCGGAACGGCGTGGGGCTCGCCGGGCTGCGGCAGACGGAAGACTCCGTCACTGCCACCCTCACCGACGGCTCGGAGCGGTCGTACGACCTGGTCATCGGCGCGGACGGCATCCGGTCGAAGACGCGTTCGCTCATCCTGGGGGACCAGGTGACCCCGACCTACTCCGGCCTCACGATGTTCCGATGGGTCGCCGACGGGGTGCCGGACGTCGGCCCGATCGGGCACTACGAGTCGGAGTACCTCTGCGTGACCCGGCGGCAGCGGGACGGCGGCCTCTACCTCGCAACCGGCCGCGAGTTCCCGGAGCGCCCGCGCATCGATGCGGCACAGGCCCGGCAGATCGTCCGGGAGAACCTCCGCTCTTTCACCGCGCCGCTGATGCGCGCGCTGGAGGAGCGGCTCACGGACGACACGAAGATCATCGTCAACGACTACGACTGGCTGCTCGTGTCCGAGCCCTGGTACCGGGGCCGGGTCCTGCTGATCGGCGACGCCGCGCACGCCACCACCGCCCACCTCGGTGCCGGAGGGGGGATGGCGATCGAGGACGGCGTGGTCCTCGGTCAGGAATGCGCGGCAGGGGGCCCGTTCGAGGACGTGTTCAAGCGCTTCATGACACGGCGCTTCGAGCGGGCTCGCCTGGTCGTGCAGACCAGCGTCGAACTGGACCGCATGCAGCAGCGGGGAGAGCCGATCGCCGCCCAGAACCAGGTGCGGGGGCGGGCGATGGAGGCTCTCTCCAGCCCCTACTAAGCCCCCTGCTAAGCCCCGTGCCCGGCACATGCGGACCGGCGACCACGGGAGCCGGCGAGCATGACGACGCACGACCACCGGACCGGGCGCCGCCCCTGACGGACGGCGCCCGGCGGTGCGCTCATCGACGCGCGCCTTCGCGCTCACCGGACTTCGCCCCCCGGCGAAGCACCACGCTCACGTCACCGCCCGCTCACGACAGCCGCTTCCTTGCCCGTGGCCGTGGCCGGGCGGCGCGGACCGGCGGCAGCTGGAGGCTGGGGACGACCCGGTTGCGGATGGTACCGATGCCCTCGACGGTCATCTCCACGACGTCGCCGGGCCGCAGCGGCGGCGGATCCGGGCGGCCACGGAGGCCCCACAGCTCGGCCAGGCAACCGCCGTTCCCGCAGGTGCCCGAGCCGAGGACGTCCCCGGCGCGGACCTCGCTGCCGCGGGATGCGTAGGAGACCAGCTCCTCGAACGGCCAGCCCATGTTGGACAGCAGGTCATGCCCGATCTCGGTGCCGTTCACGGAGACCCGCATCTCGAGGGACAGGAAGCCCTCGTCGTCCCGGTACGGCTCCAGTTCGTCGGCGGTGACCAGCCACGGGCCCAGGGTGCCGGCGAAGTCCTTGCCCTTGGCCGGGCCCAGGCCGACCTTCATCTCCCGGCGCTGCAGGTCGCGCGCAGACCAGTCGTTGAGCACCGTGTAGCCGAAGACGGCATCACGGGCCTGCTCCGGACTCAGCGACGCGCCGCCCCTGCCGACGACTGCGGCGACCTCGAGCTCGAAGTCGAGCAGCTGTGAGCCGGGCGGGACGGCGACATCGTCATGGGCACCGACGAGCGCGTAGGGGTTGGTGAAGTAGAAGGTGGGTGCCTCGTACCACTCCGGCATCACTGCGCCGTCGGTCATGCTCCGTACCACCCCCTCCACGTGCTCCTCGAACGCCACGAAGTCCCGCACGGTGGGCGGGGCGAGCGGCGGCAGCAGCCGGACGCCGTCCACCGGCACGGCCCGCGTCTCCAGCGCCGTGCCGCCGGTCTCCAGCGCGGTCGGCAGCCCCGCACGTACGAGGTCGAGCACCGTCGTCCCCTCCGGGAGGGCGTGCAGCCCTGCCTCGGAGACGACACCCGAAAACGTTCTGCCCTGGGACTCCCAGGTCGCGAACTTCATCGACCCGGACCGGCGAGGTGGAGGGGCGGCGGAGTGAGCGTGTTCGACGGACGTCGGTCGACGATGACGTCGTGCACCACGGGCACGGTGGGCTCCTTACCCGTCATTTGACGGCGAGGGGGTTGACCGGTGCGCCGACGGCGCCGGTCACGGGCAGGGGGGCGGCCACGAGAAGGAACTCGTAGACGCCGTCTGCGGCGCAGTCGGCGGCCAGGGTGTCGAGGTCCCACAACTCCCCGATGAACAGGCCGATGTGCGGGATGGCAACCTGATGCAGCGGCTGGAAGGCGGCATCGAACTCGTTGGGGCGAACCTCGAAGCCCCAGGTGTCGGTGGCGATTCCGGCGATCTCGGAGGAGTGCAGCCAGTCGGCCGTGGCGAACGACAGACCGGGGGCGGGACCGCCCGCGTAGTCGCCCCAGCCGTCGCCCGCGGCGATGCCACGCCGGGCCCGGGTGAGCTGGCCGGTGCGGACCAGCAGCAGGTCGCCGCGGCCGACCCGGGCGGTCTCACCTTGCGCGGCGATGGTCGCCTCGAGGTCTTCGGCGGTGATGGCGAAGCCGTCCGGCAGTTCGCCCTCGGCTCCGATCGCCCTGCCGACGTCGAGCAGCACGCCCCGGCCGGCGATCCTGTCGGCCACGGTCTCGATGCCGGTGAGCCTGTCTCCCTCGCTGGTCACCACCTGTGAGGCGCGGCGTCCGTTGTAGGCCGTGCCGTGGTCGAAGATGTGGCCGAGGCCGTCCCACTGGGTGGAGGCCTGCAGCGGCATGAACACCACGTCGTCCGCGCCGCCGAGCCCGTGCGGGAACTCCGCCGGGCCGAATTCTGCGTCCAGGCCGGAAGAGAGCATGGTGTGCACCGGGTTGGTGCGCCGCCGCCACCCCTTCTGCGGACCTTCCGCGTCGAAGCGCTGGGCCAGCGAGAAGCTCACGCCGCGGCGGGCCAGCCGCGCGCCCTGTGCCCGTTTGGCCTCGTCGAGGAAGTTCAGCGTGCCGAGGACGTCATCGGCGCCCCAGCGGCCCCAGTTGGAGACGCGCTTGGCCGCGGCCGCGATGGCCCCTTCGGGATCGGAGCGGTCGAACGTGGTCACAGGTCTTCCTCCGTGGAGTTCCGATCAAGGATCGGCAGCAAGGTCATCGGGGCTTCGTCATGGGTGCGCGGTTCCCACCGCCGGGATCGGACCCAGGAGGCGGGCGGCGTTGCCACCGCGGATGGCGTCGGTCGTGGCCTGGTCGAAGCCGGCCGCCTCCAGGCGGTCGAGCGGGTCGACCACGCCCATGTCGAAGGGGTAGTCGCTGCCGAGGATCACCTGACTCGCGCCCATCGAGCCGACCAGGTGCCGCAGCTGCTCAGTGGTGTAGACCAGCGAGTCGACGAAGGTGCGGCGCAGCAGCGCGGACGGCGGCTCGACGGTGGTGTGCGCGTCGGAGCGGGCCGCCCAGGCGTGGTCGGCGCGGACCATGTAACTGGCCAGGTAGCCACCGCCGTGCGCGGACCAGATCTTCAGCCGCGGGTGCCGCTCGAGCAGTCCGGAGAACACGATCCGGGACAGCGCGAGAGCGGTTTCGGTCGGGTTGCCCACGCTGTTGAACAGGTAGTAGGCATTCAGCCGCTCGCCGAGGGTGCAGCCCCAGGGGTGGATGAGCACGGCGGCGCCCAGTTCCTCGGCGGCGGCCCAGAAGTCGGCCAGCGACGGGTCGTCGAGTTCCCGGCCCGGGCCGGCGGAGGTCGAGATCTGCACCCCCCGCATACCGAGGTCGCGGACCGCTGTCACCAGCTGCCCGACCGCCAGGTCGGGGTGCTGCAGCGCTACGGCTCCGATCGGAAGCAGCCGAGTCGGTTCCTTCGCGCACAACGCGGCGATGCCCTCGTTGCCCACCGCGACGATGCGGGTGGCCAGCTCCCGGTCGGCCCACGCATGGGGCAGCGGTACTGCGCTGACCGCCTGCACCTGCACACGCGCGGCGTCCATCGCGGCCAGCCGCAGGTCGAGGTCGACCAGCTTCGGCCCGAGCTCGGCGATCTGCTTCAGGTTCACCGCCAGGGACGCCCCGCCGAGGGTGGCCGCGTCGATCTCCCGCTGCCGTGCCAGGCCCGGCTGCCCCTCGATCAGCGCGTCGACGGCCGGTACGCCCGCATGGGCGTGCACATCGACGGTGGGCATGCTCACGGCGCCACCACCTCATCCGTCCGAGCCGGCTGGGAGCGCTGATCCCAGCCGTTGTCCCAGCCGATCAACCTGTCCGGGGACACGGGCCCGGGGCCGGCGAGCAGCACGAGGATGAAGCCCGCCATGATGAGGAGTGGAACCTGCGCGCCGATGCTCTCCGCCGTGTTCTCCGGCGCGAGCCCGAACTGCACCTCCCACGAGAGGGCGAGCGCCATGTGCACGATCGCCGGGATCGCGACGATCCGCGACAGCAGGCCGAGGACGAACATGCCGCCTCCGACCACTTGCAGCAGGATCGCCGCCCAGCCGATGAGGCCGGGGAACGGCAAGCCGAAAGCCTGGCGAGCGAGTTGGCCGAACTCTGCGGGAGAGTAGTGGAAGCCGTGCGCGATCAGGGTGACCCCGGCGGCCACGCGTACGACGAGTGGTGCCAGAGGTCTGAGGCGCTGGACAGGTGGCAGGGGAACGATCGCCATGTCTGTTTCTCTTCCCGTGGGTTGACGGAGTGGATGAGCGTTGGGGAAAGCCGCGCTCGTGGATCGGCGACCGGATCAAGCGGTCGCTCGCGAGCCGCGGCCGCCCACGGGCCGCACAGGAAAGGCGGGTTGGGCGAGGGGTCAGTTGTCGTGGTCGGCCGCGCTCCGGAGACGGACCGGCACCCTCTCGAAGCCCCCGCCCAGCAGGCCCACGTCGTTCTGGGGCTCACCGGTGAGCTCGGTGGACGTCGTCCACACCGACGCACTTGTGGACGCCGTGGCCGAAGCCGAGGTTGCGGTTCTGGCTCCGGTCGAGGACGAACTCGTCGGGGTTGTCGAAGGCCTCGGGGTCGCGGTTGGCGGCGGCGAAGTTGAGCCCGACGGGGCAGCCCCGCGGGATGGTGCGGCCGTGCAGTTCGACGTCGGTGGCGGCCATCCGGCCGAGTTCGTGGAGGGGCAGGTCGAGGCGGATCATCTCCTCCACTGCCGTCGGTGTGAGGTCGAGCAGCTCCCGCGCGGTCTCTTCGGGAAGGTTGAGCAGCGCCGCCAAGGCCTGGGCCGAGACAGGCCTGCAGAGCGTGGGATTCACGTCGGCCTCCCCGGCGGCGAGGAGCGTCTCGATGTGCTCGACGGCGTAGCGCCGGATGAGCGGCTCGAGCGCGGCCATGCGGTCCGGCCTGAAGTAGCGGTTGAGCATGCGCCGGAACAGGCCGTGCTCGGCGAGTTCAAGGTGATGGGGATCTGGTCGCCGAGCGGCATCCCGATGAACGGGGTGGTCGAGGGGTCGCTGCGGAAGCGTGCTGTGTCCAGGGCGGCGGCGCTGACGTCCGCGTACCGGGTCAGGGTCGCGTGCGTTTCGGGGGTGTCGCTGAAGGCGACCGGGCACTCGCGGCGCAGACGGGTGTACTCGGCGTACCGCTCGGGTGGGCGGAGCCCACCACCGAGGGAACGGCCCCCTCGGTCCTCCTCCGGGTACCAGTCCGGTTCGACATGTGTCTCGGCGGTGGACGACATGGTGCACCTCGCTCTCCGGCGGATCAGAAATCGCTTGGGTGGGGCCGACCGGGTTGGCCAACCGAGCTCAGTCGGTCGGCCGAGCTCAGTCGGTCGGGAAGCGGCCGAAGTGGGGCTTGCGGCCCTGCAGGACCTCGGCGACGCAGCGGTTGCGCTGCCGTCCGAGGTAGGTGATCTCACTGTCGATGACGTCTCCGTCGCGCAGGAAGCGACCGTGGTGCTTGCCGTTCCCGGGCGGAGAGCCCATGAAGATGATGTCCCCGGGCGTCAGCCGGACATGCTCGGAGGCGTACGCCACGAACTGCGCCGGGTCGAAGATCATGTCGCCGGTCGGCCAGTCCTGCATGACCTGGCCGTTGACCTTCAATGTGGTCCGGATGGTGTCGTCGAGCGTGAAGAACTGTGCGGGCACGACGAACGGCCCCGCCGGCTTGAACGCAGGCTGGTGCTTGCCCATCCAGTCGAAGCCCCAAGGGATGTCGGTGCGGCGGAACTGGTCGACTGTGCCGAGGTCGTTGACGATCGTGTAGCCGGCGATCAGCCCTGTCGCCTCGTCCGGGGTGAGGAACCGACCGGTGCCGCCGACGACGACCCCGAGTTCGAGCTCCCAGTCGGGCTCGTCGCCCAGGGCCGGCAGCACGACGTCGTCGGTCGCCCCCACGAGCGAGGAGTGCATCCCGACCCAGGCGAAGGGAATCCCCTCTCGCGACCGGCGCTCCATGAACGCGAGATTGCGCTGGAAGAACTCCTCGTCGGTCTCGCCCGCTCGGCGGTTGTGCTGGTTGAAGGCGTTCTTCGTCAGCATCTGCGCCGAATGCGTCTTGTAGTTGGCGCCGGCGCCCAGGAGGTTGGGATGGCTGAGCGGCGGCAGCGCACGCAGCTCCGCCAACGGCCGCGTCGGTCGGGAGGAGTCGGTCCACACCTCCTCGAGGAACTGGAGGTTCGTCGTCCAGTCGGCGAAGACCTCGTGCAGGTCGTGGAACCGGTCGGACAGGTCGGTGACCATGCCTTCGGCGGTCACGAGGGCCGGGAAGGCACGCGTCTCGCCGGCGAAGGTACCGAGCGCGAAGGTTCCCGCGCGCAGTCCGGTCGCCGGGTCGACCGGGTGTTCCGGAGCGCGCGTGACAGGGGTGGTCTCAGTCATGGGTCACGTTTCCGTTTCGGTGACACTGGGTCGTGCGGGACGCACGACACCTGGACGGCGGAAAGTCATGGATCACCTTTCGCCATGGGGCTGTCCGACCGTTCCGGCGGACGACAAGGAGCCCGGAGGGCGGGCCGGCCGGAGGATGATCTGATTGTGAACCGGGCCAAGATGCCTGGGATATGCTCAGCCTTGTATGCGACCCATCGACGGAATGGATGCTCAGGCATCGACCGGCCGGTGCGGGTCGTTCGGCGAAGGCCTCGGAGCCGCACTGCTGTGCTGGTGGGCTCGCCGGACCGCGCCTGAAACAGAAGCCGGGGGAGGACACCGCGGTGACGTACAACTCGACTCCGAGCCCGACGGCAGGTGGACGCGCCCCAGAGCCGTCAGGCCGGATACTGCGCAACCAGGACGTGGCGACCCTGCCCGTGCTGCGTGCCCTGCTGGTCGAGCGCAACGTCACCCGGGCCGGCGAGTCCCTCGGCCTGAGCCAGCCCGCCACCAGCGCGGTGCTGGCCCGCCTTCGTCGCCGGTTCGGCGACCAGCTGCTGATCCGGGTGGGCCGGGACTACGAGCTCACGCCGCTGGCCGCCAGCCTGCTGTCACGGATCGAGTCGGCCACCGAAGCGCTGGAGCGCGTGTTCGGCGACGACTTCGACCCCGCGACGACCAACCGGCAGTTCTCCCTCGCGCTCTCCGACTACACCGTCGCCATCCTGTTCGAGGAACTCAACCGGATTCTGGCCGAGGAGGCCCCCGGCGCCGGACTCGACCTTCGCCCCCTCACCACCAGCTCCCACCTTGACGCCGACGCCCTGATCCGGCACACCGACGGGGTGGTCCTGCCGCACGAGCTGGTGCAGGGCTATCCCGGCCGGCTCCTGCTGCGCGACCGCTGGGTGTGCGTCGTGGCCGACAGCAACACCGTGATCAGCAGCGAGCCGACCCTGGCCGAACTCGCTGTCCTGCCGTGGGTGAGCCAGTTCACCCACTCCGACCCGGCCAGCTTCCCGGCGCTGCGCCACTTGCGGTCGAATGGCATAGAGCCGCACGTGGAGGTGGTGACCGACAGCTTCCTCTCGGTCCCGTTCCTGCTCGCCGGCAGCAACCGCGTCGCCTTCCTTCAGGAGAGACTCGCGCGACGCCTGGCACCCGTGGCGCCCGTGCGGATCCTGCCGAGCCCGGTGGACATCGGACCTCTCAACCTGTCGCTGCGATGGCACCCGACCATGAGCGACGATCCCGGCCACCGATGGTTCCGTGATGCGCTGGGGCGTGCGGCGGAACGCGTCGCCTAGCGAATCGCCGCCCAGCCAATTCCGGTATCCGACGCATCCGGACGGCGAGCGCGTTGCCGCCGACGGTGGTGTGCGATACACGGGTTCGTCGCCGACCTCCGCCGTCGAGGGCCACGGGGGTACGGCCGAGTGTGCTCGGTGCTCCGAAAGACTGTGTCGGGCTCGTTGCGGACCATGAACACCCAGTCATCCGCGAGCTGCGCGATCCTGACGACTCCGGAGTACCACGACCGGTTCGCGCGGCTGTTCATGGCCCCCGCCGCGCAGGCGGCCCCGGCACCGCTCCGGCCGATCCCCTCGCGGCACTCGTGAAGTGGGCCGAGAAGGGCGAGGCCCCGAAAACCCTGCCGGGCCGATAGGAGACTCACGCGGCCGCTGTGCCGCCGGCCGGCCGTCCCTCGCGACGGAGCACGGCAGTACGACGACGCCACCACATTCCGCCGCGCCGCGTCGCGCCGCGACGTACGGCTCGCAGTGGCAGTACGCGGCCAATGTTCTACAGAATCTTGACGCGCTTGATTTCTTCTGTAGAAGATTCTCTCATCGATACCCGTACTGGCGCGAGGAGGCGCTCGTCATGGTGGTGGTGTCCTTCGACCGCAGTCCGGACGCGTACCGGCACTGGAAGCTGAGCATCGACGGGCCGGTCGCATGGCTGGAGATGGACGTCGACGAGCGGGGCGGCCTGGTCCCCGGGTACGAGCTGAAGCTCAACTCCTACGACCTGGGCGTGGACATCGAGCTGTACGACGCGCTCCAGCGGCTGCGGTTCGAGCACCCCGAGGTGCGGTCGGTGGTGCTGACCAGCGCCAAGGAGAAGGTCTTCTGCGCCGGGGCGAACATCCGGATGCTGGCGGCCTCCTCGCACCACTGGAAGGTGAACTTCTGCAAGTTCACCAACGAGACCCGCAACAGCATGGAGGACGCCTCGGAGAACTCCGGGCTCACCTTCATCGCCGCCGTCAACGGCTCGTGCGCGGGGGGCGGTTACGAGCTCGCGCTGGCCTGCGACCGGATCCTGCTGATCGACGACAACTCCTCGGCGGTGGCGCTGCCCGAGGTCCCGCTGCTGGGCGTGCTGCCCGGCACCGGCGGGCTCACCCGGGTCACCGACAAGCGGCGCGTGCGCAAGGACCTGGCCGACCTCTTCGCCACCCGCCCCGACGGCGTCCGCGGCAAGACGGCGGTGGACTGGCGGCTGGTCGACGAGGTCGTCCCGCGCCGGGACTTCCGTACGATTGTCGAGCAACGCGCCCGGGAAGCAGCCGAACACAGCTCCCGCCCGGCCGACGCCCAGGGCGTCGAGCTGACCCCGCTGGGGCGCGACGTCACCGAGGGCGGCATCGCCTACCGGTACGTCCGCGCCGAGTACGACCGCCCGCTCGGCCTGGTCCGCATCACCGTGCGGGGGCCCGACGGGGACGCCCCCGCCGACGCCACCGCGATCCACGCCCAGGGCGCCGACGGCTGGCTGCTCGCCCTCACCCGGGAGCTCGACGACCTGATCCTGCGGCTGCGGGCGAACGAGATCGAGCTGGGCACGTGGGTGCTGTGCACGGAGGGCGACCCCGAGCGCGTACTGGCCCATGAGCGGGCCGTACTCGCAGCCGCCGCCGAGGGCGACTGGCTGGCGGGCGAGATCGTGCACTACTACAAGCGCACTCTGAAGCGGCTCGACGTCACCAGCCGCAGCCTCATCGCGCTGATCGAGCCGGGGAGCTGCTTCGCCGGGCTGCTCCTGGAGCTGGCCCTCGCCTGCGACCTCCAGTACATGCTGGACGGCCCGCCCGTCGACGACCCGGACAGTGATGCCCGCGCCCAACTTACGCTCTCCGAGGCGAACTTCGGCACCTTCCCCATGGGCAACGGCCTGACCCGTCTCCAGTCCCGCTTCTACCAGGAGGACGACCACCTCGACTGGTTGCGCCGAGAAACCGGGCACCCCCTGAACCCCGCCCAGGCCCGCGAACTCGGCCTCGTCACCGACGCGCCCGACGACATCGACTGGGAGGACGAGGTCCGCATCGTCCTGGAGGGCCGGGCGGCGCTGAGTCCCGACGCGCTGACCGGGATGGAGGCCAACCACCGGTTCGTGGGCCCGGAGACCCTTGAGACCAAGATCTTCGGCCGGCTCACCGCCTGGCAGAACTGGATCTTCATACGCCCCAACGCCTCCGGCCCGGAGGGCGCGCTGCGCCGCTACGGCACCGGTCAGAAGGCGGTCTACGACCGGAAGCGAGTGTGACCCGATGCCCACGAGGATCGACTACGACTCCCGGATCCCCAACAACGTCGCCCTCGCCGACGACCGGCGTCTCCAGCGGGCGCTGGAGGGCTGGCAGCCCAAGTTCCTCAACTGGTGGGGCGAGATGGGCCCGACCCTGGAGAACCACGGCGTCTACCTGCGCACCGCCGTGTCGGTCGGACGCGACGGGTGGGCCCACTTCGACCACGTCAATGTGCCCGACTACCGGTGGGGCATCTTCCTTTCCGAGCGCGACCCCGACCGCCGTATCGCCTTCGGCGAGCACAAGGGACAGCCGGTCTGGCAGCAGGTGCCCGGAGAGTACCGCGCCGACCTGCAGCGACTCATCGTCGTTCAGGGCGACACCGAGCCCGCCTCGGTCGAGCAGCAGCGGCTGCTGGGACTGACCGCTCCGAGCCTGTACGACCTGCGCAACCTCTTCCAGGTCAACGTGGAGGAGGGCCGGCACCTCTGGGCGATGGTGTACCTGCTGCACGCCTACTTCGGGCGGGAGGGCCGCGAGGAGGCCGAGGCGCTGCTCTTCCGCAATTCCGGCAGCCCCGACTCGCCGCGCATCCTGGGCGCGTTCAACGAGGAGACCGCCGACTGGCTGGCTTTCTACATGTTCACGTACTTCACCGACCGGGACGGCAAGTACCAGCTCGGCTCGCTGAAGGAGAGCGCCTTCGACCCGCTGTCGCGGACCTGCACCTTCATGCTGAAGGAGGAGGCGCACCACATGATGGTCGGCACCACGGGCGTCGACCGCGTCGTGACCCGCAGCGTCCAGCTGATCCGCGAGCACGACACCCTGGACATCGCGGCCTGCGGCGGCATCCCGCTGGACATCATCCAGAAGTACATCAACTTCCACTACACGGTGTCCCTGGACCTCTTCGGCGGCGAGACCTCCACCAACGCGGCGAACTACTACACCGCCGGGCTCAAGGGTCGCTGGCAGGAGGAGCGCCGCAAGGACGACCACCGGCTCACCGACGACAGTGCGTTTCTGGACAGGCCGGAGGCCGACGGCAGTTGGTCCCAGGAGGAGGTCCCCGCGCTGCTCGCCCTCAACCTGGACCTGCGCGACGAGTACATCGCCGACTGCGAGAACGGCCTCAAGCGCTGGAACCGGATCCTGGAGGGTCACGGCATCGACTTCCGGCTGAAGCTGCCGCACCCTGCTTTCAACCGGAACGTCGGCCTCGCCGCCGGCCACCACGTCACCCCCGACGGCGCGATCGTCGACGAGCAGATCTGGGAGGCCGGCCGCCGCCACTGGCTGCCCACCGCCGAGGACCTGGCGTTCGTCCGGTCGCTGATGCAGCCGGTGTACGAGCGCGGGAAAATCGCCCACTGGGTCGCGCCGCCGCTCAACGGCATCAACGGCCAGCCGTTCGACTACGAGTACGTCCGACTGGTGTGAGGTGAGCCGGGATGCCTGAGGTGTTCAACACGGCGGACTACCTGGTCGACCGGCACCTGCGGGAGGGCAACGGCGCCCGCACGGCCCTGGTCACTCCCACGCGGGCGCTGACCTACGAGGAGCTGGCGGCGGAGGTCCGCCGGGTCGCGGCCGGACTGCGGGCCCTGGGCGTACGGCCGGAAGAGCGTGTCCTGCTGTGCATGGTGGACGACGTGGAACTCTTCACGGGCATCCTCGCCGCCTTGCACATCGGCGCCGTGGCCGTCCCCGCCTCGACCATGCTCACCGGCCCCGAGCTGGGCAAGCTGATGTCGGACTCGCGCTGCCGGATCGTGCTGGGCTCCGCCGAGTTCGCCCCCGTCGTCCGGGTGGCGCTCCAGGCGGCGCCGGAGGCGGAGCACGCCGTCCTGACCGGCGACGACTGCGCAAGACTGCCGGACCACGTCCGGGGGCGCACCTGGCGGCAGATGCTGGACGCGGCAGGGGACAGCGAGCCGTATCCGACCTGGCCGGACTCGCCCGCCCTGTGGCTGTACACCTCCGGCACCACGGGCACGCCCAAGGCGGCCATGCACCGGCACATCGACATCAAGGTGGTCGCCGAGAACTACGGGCGGCAGGTGCTGGGCATCGGGCCCGGGGACCGCTGCCTGTCGGTCGCGAAGCTCTTCTTCGCGTACGGCATCGGTAACTCCATGTTCTTCCCGCTGGCGGCGGGCGGCACGGCACTGCTGGAACCCTCCAGACCGTCCGCCGCGCTGTTCGCCAAGCGGGCGGCCGGCGACCGGGCCACGGTCCTGTTCGGCACGCCCAGCTTCTTCGGGCCCCTGCTCGCGAGCGCCGACATCCCGGACGACGCCTTCGCCACCGTACGGCTGGGCGTCTCGGCCGGTGAGGCACTGCCCGCGCGGATGTACCACGGGATGCTGCAACGGTTCGGCGTCGAGGTGCTCGACGGCATCGGCTCCACCGAGATGCTGCACATCTTCATCTCCAACCGGCCGGGCCGGATCCACCCGGGCTCCTCCGGCGAACCCGTCCCCGGCTACCAGGTGGAGCTGCGCGACGTAGAGGGCCGAGTGGTGGAGGGCGACGGCACACCCGGAGAGCTCCACGTCCGCGGCGAGTCCGCCGCCACCGGCTACTGGTGCCGGGCCGGGACCACCCGCCAGGTCTTCCTCGGCGACTGGGTGCGCACCGGCGACACCTACCTCCGCAACGCCGACGGCACCTACACCTGCATGGGCCGCACCAACGACCTGCTCAAGGCGGGCGGCATCTGGGTCTCCCCGGCCGAGGTGGAGGAACGCCTCCTCGCTCACCCGGACGTGGCCGAGGTCGCTGTAGTGGGCGTACCGGACGCGGACGGTCTGGACAAGCCGGTCGCGTGTGTGGTGCCGAAGCCCGGCCGAGAGGTCGATGCGGGCGCGCTCGTCGCCTGGTGCCGGGAGGGCCTGGCCGCGTTCAAGCGACCGCGCGGGGTGATCGGGCTGCCGGAGCTGCCGCGTACGCCCACGGGGAAGATCCGCCGCAACGTGCTGCGTGCCATGGCGCGTGACGGGTCGTGGGCAGAGGCGCCCGCGTCACCGGTATCCCGGGGCTGAGCCGACGGCGTCTTCGCCCCTACGCCCCGGACCCCTCTCCTCGGACGCCGGAGGGGCTGACAACCCTCCGCCGGAGGGCTGATTCCACCATGCGACAAGGAGGACGCGCATGTCCCCGCCTGCCGCGGATCACAGCACGGATCTGCTCATCGTCGGCGCCGGCCCCACCGGTCTCTTCGCGGCCTATTACGCCGGTTTCCGCGGCCTGTCCGTGACCGTGCTGGACTCGCTGCCCGAGCCGGGCGGCCAGATCAACGCCATGTACCCGGAGAAGCAGATCTTCGACATCGCCGGGTTCCCCGCAGTACGGGGACGGGAGCTCGTCGACCGGCTCCTGGAGCAGGCAGCACCCTACGACCCGTACTACCTGCTCGGTCACCGGGCCGAGACGCTGGAACGGACCGCCGAGCGCGGCTTCGCCGTGAGCACGCACCAGGGCGTGCGGGTGCGGGCCCGGGCCGTGCTCCTCACCGGCGGCATCGGCACCTTCACCCCTCGCCCGCTGACCGCCGCCGCGTACGAGGGGGCCGGGCTGGCGTACTTCGTGCGCCGGCCGGAGGAGTACGCGGGCCAGGAGGTGGTGATCGTCGGCGGCGGGGACAGCGCCTTCGACTGGGCCCTCACCCTGCACCCGCTGGCCGCGTCCGTCACCCTGGTACACCGACGCGACGCCTTCCGCGCGCACCCCGCCACGGTGGCCGCCGTGCAAGCCCTCGGCGTGGAGATCATCACCGAGGCGGAACTGACCGCTGTCGTGGGCGACGGACAGGGCCTCGAGGCTGTCGAGATCACGCAGCGCGACGGGCGGACCCACCGCCTGTCCTGCCGGCGGATCATCGCCGCACTCGGCTTCACCGCCAACCTCGGACCGCTCCTCGGCTGGGGCATCGACATCGCGAACCGGCGCCACATCCCGGTCGACTCGGCCATGCGGACGTCCGTCCCCGGGATCTACGCGGCCGGCGACATCAACGACTACCCCGGCAAGGTGCGGCTGATCGCGGTCGGCTTCGGGGAGGCGGCGACCGCCGTCAACAACGCCGCGCACCACATCGACCCCGAGCAGCCGGTGTTCCCCGGCCACTCCACCGACGTTCCCACGGCGGCCGCGACCGCCGCCTAGCACGGAAGAAGCCCTCATGCCCTACGTCATCGCCGAGCCGTGCATCGACATCATGGACCGCTCCTGCATGGAGGAGTGCCCCGTCGACTGCATCTACGAAGGCGACCGCAAGCTCTACATCAACCCGCTGGAATGCATCGACTGCGGCAACTGCGAGCCCGTCTGCCCGGTGCAGGCGATCGCGCAGGACCGCCGGGTGCCGCCGGAGCTGAAGGACTTCGTCACCGACAACAAGCGATTCTTCGCCGAACCGCTGCCGGGCCGGGACCAGCCGATCGGCACGCCCGGAGGCGCCACGGGCCACGGCCCGGTCGGCGCGGACACCGAACTCGTCGCCGCGTACGCCACGCGTGGCTGAGCACCCGAGCGGAGGAGCTCCGTGATCGACGGTGAGACCGTGGTCGGCGCGCACGTCCGGTGCCTCTCGCCGCCTCAGTCCTGGCCGTGACTCTCGGTCAGCTCATTCCACCGCTCCAGCGCCGCCAGGCTCCATTCGGCGTGTCTGGTGTGGAAGAGGCCGGCCGCCTTGGCGCCGCTCCAGTTGGCCGGCAGCAGCTTCGGGGGAAGCCGCGGGTCGAGGAAGGGGAAGCGGCGCCATTCGTGCACCAGCATGGTCTGGGCGTGCAGCATGGCGTCGCCGCCGACCGGGCGCACCCCGGTGAACCCGTCGATGAACGCCTCGTAGCGTTCCTCCACCTCGCTGAGGTCCCAGGCGCGGGTCACCATGGCCGCCTCGCTGCCCACGGCTCCGTAGGCGGCGGTGAAGGACATCGCGTCGTCGGCCAGCCCCAGTTCCTTCAGCACGCCGAGCGCCTCCGCCTCGCGGTCGGCGTGCGGTGTGATCCAGACGCCGGGCTCCGGGGAGCCGAAGCCGGCCCAGCTGAGCCGGGTGCGCACCTGGTGCCGCAGATCCCGCTTGGTCTCCGGCACCGAAACCAGCACCACCAGCCAGGTGTCGTCCCAGGTGCGCTGGCCGCTGCCGAAGTCGTAGATGCGCTGCGCGCCCTCGGTCAGCAGGCGCCGTCCCGGCGGGGTGAGCGCCCAGCGCACCCGGCGTCCGACTCGCTCGGAGGCCAGCCATCCCTCGGCGGCGGTGCGGGCCAGCGCCTGGCGGGCCGACTTCTCCTCGACACCGAACTTCGCCAGCGCGTCCACCAGCGCCGAGGTCCACACCGGGCGGCCCTGAGGCAGCACGTACTCGCCGAGCATGGTCATCAGCAGCGACCGTGCGCTGACATCACCGATCTCCCGGCGTCGGCTGACCACCGGCCGCGCACCTGTTGCGGGGACCCGGCCGGCTCGGGTGCCCGGGCGGGGCCCGCGCGACGCAGCATCCACCATGGTCCTTCACTTCCCTTGCTGCCAGGCCGTCCTGATGTATCACGCCGTCGCGCGACACCGGATTCATCAGCGTATCCGGGCACTTCGGCGGGGGAGCGCGGAGGGCCGCTCTTTCCTTATACATTATCTTGTCGCAGCAAGGACTATCAGTAGAATGTCTGTCGCGTCGGCGAGTGGCCGACCAGGACGAGCGAGGTGGCGGTCATGCCGGTCTATGCCCTCGGGCCCGACGAGCCGGACATCCATCCCAGCGCCTTCGTCCACCCCGACGCCGTCGTCATCGGGAGCGTGTCGATCGGCGCGGAAGCCAGTGTCTGGCCCGGTGCCGTCCTGCGCGGAGACCTCGGCGGACGCATCGAGGTGGGCGCCCGCACCAGCATCCAGGACGGCACCGTCCTGCACACCACCGAACAGTGGCCGACCGTGATCGGCCCCGAGTGCGTGGTCGGCCACAACGCCCACCTGGAGGGCTGCACGGTCGAGCGCCACTGCCTCATCGGCTCCGGTTCCGTGGTCCTCAACCGGGCCATCGTGCGCGAGGGCGCCGTGGTCGCCGCCGCCGCACTGGTTCCGGAGGACCTCGAGGTCCCGCCCAGGGCCATGGCCCTCGGGGTCCCGGTCCGGCTCCGCGAGGGGGCAGCCGATCCCTCATGGGTGGAGTACGCCGTACGCACCTACGTCGAGGCGGGCGCGCGCCACCGGCGCGATCTGAGGCGCATCGACCGCCCCTCTTCGGACTACCGGTTGGATGAATGCTCACCTGATTCAAGGTGAGCGGGAATCGACGAGAGCAGAGCAAGGCCCGGCGGTCGGCGTCACCGTGAACTGCTCCGGCGCGCTCCAAGTCGCTGGGTGACGGCCAACGGGTGTTCGTTGTGGAAGTGCGTATGCCCGCCGACCGCTCCCGTGGGCGTGGGGGCGGTCGGCGGGCGTGGCTGGTGTTGTGGGTGTGTGGGTTATGCGGCGTTGCCCTGGGCCTGGGTGGAGATGTCGGCCCATTCCTGCCAGGTCTTCAGCCGTTCGGCGTAGGCCTGGGGGACGAGGTGGAGGGGGGCGGTGCCGAAGAAGACGCGCAGGGGCGGGTTGTCGGCGTCGACGATCTTCAGCAGGGCGGGGCCGGTTGCGGTGGGGTCGCCGGACTTGACGTCGCTCCAGGCGGCGGCGACGGCGGTGCGCAGGTCGTCGTAGGCGGGCAGTTGCGTGGCGAAGGTGGCGGAGGCGCCGGCCCAGTCGGTTTCGAAGCCGCCGGGCTCGACGAGGGTGACCTTGATGCCGAAGCCGGCGACCTCCTGGGCGAGGGCCTCGGTCAGGCCTTCCAGGGCCCACTTGGAGGCGTTGTAGCCGCCCAGGTTGGGGAAGGAGACGACGCCGCCGACCGTGGAGATCTGCACGATGTGGCCGCTGCCCTGGGCCCGTAGGAGGGGCAGGGCGGCCTGGGTGACCCACAGGGCGCCGTAGAAGTTGGTCTCCATCTGGCCGCGGACCTGCTGTTCCGTCAGCTCCTCGACCGCGCCGAACAGGCCGTGTCCGGCGTTGTTGACGATCACGTCCAGGCGGCCGAAGTGCTCGTGCGCCCGCTGGACGGCCTCGAACGCGGCGGCCTTGTCGGTGACGTCCAGCTTCAGCGGCAGGACCGCCTCACCGTGGGTGGCCACCAGATCCGCCAGGGAGTCGGTGTTGCGGGCGGTGGCCGCGACCTTGTCACCGCGCTCCAGGGCCGCCTGGACGAACTGACGACCGAAGCCGCGCGAGGAACCGGTGACGAACCAGATCTTGCTCATGGGAATGCTCTCCCCTTCGAAGTGAAGTCTTATGGGAAGACTGTACATCGAACTGATACTGAGTATCAAGTCGAGTCGTGGGGTCGGGCGCGCTGGCTGCCCTCGTCAGGCCACCCGCCACTCACATCGCCGTCCACCGTGGGTCGCCCCTTACGGCTCGCCGAGGACAGCAAGCGTGGCGAGGACGGAGGAGACGCACCGAGCAGAGGCATGTGAGAGCGCAGGTGAGACGACGAAGCCCCACCGGAGCTCCAGTGGGGCCTCAGTGTGAGTCGGCCAGGACGACGCGCGGGTGGGCGGCACTAGCCAGTCGGCGCGGCCCGACGAATGCGGTGGCGGTCTCCATGGCGGCCTGCCGTTCGGTGCAGGTCGGTCAGTGCCGTCAGGCCCGCGCACCGTAGAGTGCGGCGAGTTCGGTGGACACGGCGGCGAGTTCGGCGCGGGCCTCGGGCGGATCGAGGACCTCGACGGCGGCGCCCATGGAGAGCACGCCGCGGACGTCGGGAAGTTCGCGGAAGGCGAGTTCCGCACGGGCCCAGCCGTCATCCATGGGGCGGGGCGGGGCGACCAGCTGGGAGGCGAACAGGCGCTGGAAGATCTCCAGTTGCTCGCGGCGTACGCGGCAGCAAGGACGCGGTCGGCGCGGAACAGCCGGGGCTCACTGTCCCGGTCGGCGACCAGGTACCAGACGCCTGCCTTGCTGAGCCCGTACGGGTCCACGGTGTAACTGCGCGGCTCGCGGGCATCGCTGCTGCGATAGGTCAACTGGAGCCGGCGGTCGGTGAGGGAGGCGTGCTGGAGCTCTGCGAGATGGGCGTCGGTGGCCGTTTCGATGCCGTGCATCCAGCGGGCGGGGTCGACGAGGACGCGCTCGCTGGTGCGCTCGGCGTCGCCACGGTGCGGGGCGGGCAGTGCGGCCATGACCTTGCGCAGCGCGGAGCGGATCGCCTCGCCGAGGCCGAGCGCGTCGTGCGTGCCCTCGGTGGCGGGAACGAACAGGGCGCGTGCCTCGTCGTGGGTCAGCCCGGTGATGTCGGTGCGGTAGCCGGGCAGCAGCCGGACGCCGCCGCTGCGTCCGCGCTCCGTCCACACCGGTACGCCGGCGGCGGGCAGTGCTTCGACGTCGCGGTAGACGGTGCCGACCGAGACCTCCAGGTCCTCGGCGAGCTCGACGTGGGAGATCCGTTCGCGGTCTGCAGGAGCAGCCGGATGGACAGCAGTCAGTCGGCTTTCACACGAGTGAGCGTAAATCCTGACGCCGGGTGTCACGTATGGGAGGAACGCTCACCGGCACCCCGCTGTCACACCCTGGAAAGGCAGGCTCATGCCATGGCAGAGGCACTCCTCTCCTCGCCGCCCGGGCCGCCTTCGCCGCCACCGGCTCTCCGGGCTTGCCGCAGTACGCCCCGGAAGCCGCGGGCCACTCCCGGGCCATCGGCGGCTCCCTGGCCGACGCCGACCACATGATCGCCGAGCCTCCGGCTGACGACGTCACCGCACTCTGGCCCACCCGGCCGTCCTGACGCACTCGGGACGGAATGCGACCGGCCGGCCCGGCTGGCCGTCGGTGGTGACAGCGCGGGCGGCGGGCTCGCCCTGATGGCCCGGGACCGCGGTGGTCCGGCGCTCCGCGTGCAGTACCTGGGCGTTCCGATGTCGGACGACCGGCTGGAGACACCGTCGATGCGGGCCTTCCGCGGCACCCCGGTGTGGAACCGACCCATCGCCGAGATCTGCTGGAGTCACTACCTGGGCGGCGAGGGCCGCCGCGGAGGCCCCGACGGCAGGCGCGCGTAGGGGAGCGGGGCGTGCCCACTGTAGGTGGTGACGAGGGGGGGCAGGGTGGCCAGGTCGGCGGTCGGCAACTCGTTGTCCACGATGTCGTCGGACTCCGCCACCACGCAGACTCAGCGGACCTGGACCAAGGGCCCGCTGGGATAGCCGCGGACGGCCTCCCGCGGCAGGGTGATCGCGTCGTTGCGCCTGATCAGGGCCTCGACGTCGTCGACCGCGTCCATCTCCGTCAAGTGGCGCAGGTCGATGCTGGGGCGTCCCCGGGCTCACTGGCCAGGACCTCGTTGACCGCCGCGGGCAAAGCAGCCACCGCGTAGTCAGACGAGGTGACCGAGAACTGCCAGGTCGTGGTGTTCGGGTCGAACTGCTCCCCGAAGAGCCGCTCGAGCGCCCCAGTGGCAGTCTCCAGCCGGACCAGCAGAGTGGCGGCGAACGGCGTGAGCTCGTAGGCGCGGCCGACGCGGACGAGCAGGTCGTCACCGAACCGCCGCCGCAACCGGGTCGGCGCAGCACTCGTCGCGGGTTGGCTGAGCCCCACGACCTCGCCGTTCACCGCGCCTCGCGGCGCACCAGCGCCTCGTGGCACACGGTCTCTCACCTCCACTCACATCGTCAGCGCCGCACGGCGCACGTGGACCGAGGCTTGGGCCTGGTCTGCTCGTTCGGGGTCCGGCCGGCGATCCAGGAGGAGGACGTCGGTGGCTCGCCATCCGTGCTGTGGATTGGTGGCATACCAGTTCGGCCATTCCGCATCGGTGCGGCTGTTGTCACTATCAACGATGTCGGCGGGACGAGCAGGCACCGAAAGCCCGGCTCGTCGCCGCAGACCCACTCCACCTCCTGTCGCCCGGCCGAGAGTCGGACGGCAGCCGCCCCAGGAGAAGACGACGATGGTGGTATCCGATGGGGCCCCTGTGCCTCCCGCGCAGGTCGCCGCTGACGCGACGGGTCACAACGGCAGCGCAGTCGCTTCGCCGCGCAGCTGGCCCGCGGGGACGCCTGCTGGGACCCGGACCGCCCGGCGACCTTCAGCCCGCCCGCGGAGGGAATCCTGCACCGGACCGGGGGCGGCAGCTACGACACCAACACCGTCCGGGCAGCCCCGACGGCAGCCTGCGCCGAGCACGGGATGCGGCTCCTCGGTGTTCCGGCCCAGCCCGGCGAGCCGCCGCCGCGGACCCCCTTCAGCCGCCTGGGTGAGAAGCGCGTCGCGGCCGAGGAAGTCGTGGCCGTGCAGGTCGACGCTACGGGACCAGCCCAGTTCCCCGAGGGTGCGGAACAGGTCGCTGGTGCCGCCGATGGGGATGAAGCTGCCGCTCGGCTTCGTCGCCGGAAACAGCACTCACGTCGCTGTTCGCCGCTCAGTTCGGCGACGGACCGATGCCTGAAGCCATTGCATGCCGCGCCGAGCCGTTCGGGCCATTCGTCGTGCCGACGCCCTTCGCCGACCGCGACGCCGTGCGGATCGTCCTGCAGGTCAACGGCGAGGTGATGCAGGACTGGCCGCCGACGACATGGTCCCCGACTTCCCCCGGCTGGTCGCCCACTCCCGCGAGCGGGTGCGGCTCCAGCCCGGGGACCTAGTCCTCGAGGGTCCCCGGCCGGGAAACGGTGCCCACCACGGCGGCCGCTTCCTCTCTGCCGGCGACGTCGTCGACAGCTCCATCACCGGCCCGGCCCGGCCCGTCAGCGCAACCGCTGCGTGAACGAGGACCTCGTCGGCCGGCGAGCGTCATCGGGCTCGCCCCGAGCATGTGAGGCCCGGGCGGTGCCCTCTCCGCGCGCTCCAGCGCGACGCACTGCCCGGCATCTCGCCGCAGCGACCCCGGCGCCCCGCTACCACCACCCACCCAGGAGGCACCCCATGACCGACCAACCGCGCCTCGAGACCCTGCAGCAGCGCATCGACCGCAGCGGGGGCCCGCTGGCGATGCTGCGGACCAATCCCGCCACGCACTACCCGTTCACCTACGCCCAGGAGTACACGAGCTGGCACAACGAGCAGTGGGCCTGGAAGAACGCTTGCGTCCTGTTCGACCAGTCCCACCACATGACCGAGGTGCACATCACCGGGCCCGACGTGAAGCGCTTGATCAGCGACACCGGCGTCAACAGCCCGGCAACCCTCGGCCGCGACCGCGCCAAGCAGTTCGTCGCCGTCGGGCCGGACGGCCGCTACATCGGCGACTGCATCCTGTTCGGCCTCGAGGAGGACCACCTGAGCTTGGTCGGTGTCCCCCAGGCGGCCAACTGGGTGCAGTTCCAAGCTCAACAGGGCGACTACGACGTCGAGTTCAGCGTGGACCCGGCGTCGGTCTACAACCCGCTGGGCCGCCGACAGCACTACCGGTACCAGCTCAACGGCCCTCGCACCCAGGAGATCCTGGAACGCGCCGTCGGCGGCCCGATCGACCGCATCCCGTTCTTCCGCATGGGCTCCTTCGAGATCGCTGGGACCCCGGTTCGTGCCCTGAACCACACGATGGCGGGCGTGCCGGGCGAGGAGTACACCGGCCTGGAGCTCTTCGGCCCGGTGGAGCACGGCCCCCGCGTCCTGGAGACGCTGTTGTACGCCGGCGCGCAGAGCGGCCTGCGCCAGGGCGGGGCCGTGTCCTACCTGTCCTCGACGGTCGAGTCCGGGTGGATCCCCGCCGTCCCGTCCGCCGTCTACAGCTCCCCGGAGACGGCCGCCTACCGGCAGCACCTGCCCGGTTTCGGGATGGAGGGCATGATCACCATCGAGGGCAGTTACGTCTCGGACGACATCCAGGACTACTACTTCTACCCCTGGGAGCTGGGCTACGGCTCCATCGTCAAGCTCGACCACGACTTCATCGGCCGCACAGCCCTCGAGCAGGCGGCCCAGGGACCCAAGCGCCTCAAGCGCTGGCTGGAGTGGGACACCGACGACGTCATGCAGGTGGTCCGGGCCGGCTTCTTCGGAGACGGTCCCCGACCCAAGCTGCTCAGCCTGCCCAACCTGAACCCCGCCACGATCTACCTGGACAGCGTGATGCAGGGCGATCGCCTCGTGGGCCTGTCCACGTGGGGTGGCTACACCGTCAACGTCGGGCGCGTGGTGACCATCGCCATCCTCGACGAGTCCTTGACCGACGGCGACCGCGTCGAGGTCCTGTGGGGCGAGCCCGACGGCGGAGCCGGCCGGCCGCTCAGCGAACCCCACCACGTGCAGACCACCATCCGGGCCACGGTACGGACCCGGCCGCCGGCTCAGCACTGACGTGCCGGACCACCCGACCCGCCCATGCGAGAGGCCGGACCGTGAACCGACTCCACTCCCAGCACGACGTGATCGTGCGCGCTGACCTTGTCCGGGCCGTGAGGGGTCTCGGCTATGAGGTCATCCCGTTCGCCAAGACCGAGCAGGCCGTCCGCGACCACGTCCCGACCGACGTCCCGCTCACCGTGACCGCCTCACCGGCCAAGGGACAGGACGCGACCATCGACCTGGCGGTCGCGCTCGCGGGCCACGGTTATGCCGTGTCACCGCACCTGTCGGCCCAGCAAGTGAGGGACCACCAGCACCTGGCCGGTCTCGTCGGCAGGTGCCGCGACGCCGGTATCACCGGCGTGTTCGTGGTCGGAGGCGACCGAACCGCCGCGACGACGGCGTTCCCCGACGCTCTGGCGCTGCTACGGGCGGTGCACGAGCTGGACCACGGCTTCACCGACATCGGGATCGGCGGTCATCCCGAGGGCCATCCGGACGTATCGGAGCAGGTGCTGATGCAGGCGCTGGCGGACAAGGCGCCGCTCGCCACGCACATCACGACGCAGATCGTCTTCGATCCCCGGGCCATCCTGGCGTGGATCCACCGGGTTCGCGCCTACGACATCAAACTGCCGGTCCACGTCGGCCTCCCCGGTGCCGTCCACCGGCAGAAGCTGTTGCGCGTCGCAGGCGGACTGGGCCTCGGGGAGTCGGCGAAGTTCCTGAAGAAGCAGCAGACCCTGCTCCGGCGCTTCTTCCTCCCCGGCGGCTATCGGCCGGACGCCTTGCTCTCGGGGCTCGCGCCCCATCTCGGGGAGGCCGACGACGCCGTCGCCGGGTTCCACGTCTTCACCTTCAACGATCTCGCGCCGACCGAGGCGTGGCGCCGGCGTCTTCTCTCGGACCTGACATGACCGGCGCCGCGACCAGCACCGCGCCGGCGCGTACTCACCCTGCCCATCAAACCGGAGTCGCCATGTCCGCACCCACCACGTCCGCACGAACCGCGTCCGCGCCCACCACGTCCAAAGGGAGCACTTCGCGTGAGGGCGGGATCCCCGAGGACCGAGCCGACCACGGGCGTCTGCTGATCCAGTGCCCCGACCGGCCGGGCGTGGTCTCGGCGGTGAGCACGTTCCTCGCCGAGGCCGGTGCGAACATCACGAGCCTGGACCAGTTCTCGACGGCTGCGGTCGGCGGCACCTTTTTCCAGCGCACCGGGTTCCACCTGCCCGGCCTGTCCGCAGCCCGGGACGAATTGGACCGTGCGTTCGAAACCGGCGTCGCTCAGCGCTGGGGCATGACTCACCGCCTCACCGAGGCCGCCCGGCCCAAACGGGTGGCCATCATGGTGTCCAAGACCGACCACTGCGTGCTCGACCTGCTCTGGCGTCACCGTCGCGGCCAACTGGACATGAATGTGGTCATGGTCGTGTCCAACCACCCCGACCTCGCCGATGAGGTCCGGCCCTTCGGGGTGCCTTACATCCACGTCCCCGCCACCCGGGACAACCGCGCCGAGGCGGAGAGCCGCATCCTCGACCTGCTGCGCGGCAACGTCGACCTCGTCGTGCTGGCGCGGTACATGCAGATCATCACGCCCTCCTTCCTCGAAGCGGTCGGCTGTCCGCTGATCAACATCCACCACAGCTTCCTGCCCGCCTTCATCGGGGCCGGCCCGTACCAGAAGGCCAAGGACCGCGGTGTGAAGCTGGTCGGTGCGACCGCCCACTACGTCACCGCCGATCTGGACGAGGGCCCGATCATCGACCAGGACGTCGTCCGGGTCGACCACCGGCACACCACCGCCGACCTCGTACGCCTCGGCGCCGATGTCGAGCGCGCCGTTCTCTCGCGCGCCGTGCGCGCGCACCTGGAGGACCGGCTCGCCGTCCACGGCAACTCCACCATCGTCTTCTGAATCGTCTTCCAAGGGATTCTCGTGACCGCGCAGCTCATCGACGGCACCACCGTTGCCCGGCAGGTCCGTTCCGACGTCGCCTCCGGCGTCGCCGCACTCGTGGACGCCGGGGGGAACGCGCCCGGCCTGGCCACCGTCCTCATAGGCGACGACCCGGCGAGCGGGGTGTACGTCCGGAACAAGCGCCGCGCCTGCACCGCGGCCGGCATGACCGACCTGCACCGGCATCTTCCAGTCGAGACAACTCAGGATGACGCTGCCGCGCTCATCGACGAACTGGCGGCCGACCCGGCGGTCTCCGGGATCCTCCTGCAGCTGCCGACACCGGCTCACCTGGACGCCACCGCCCTGCTCGCGCGCATCCCGGCGCACAAGGACGTCGACGGCCTGACCACCGTGAACGCCGGATTGCTCGCCCAGGGCAGCCCCGGCCTGCGACCCTGCACTCCCTCTGGGGTGATGGCCCTGCTCGACGCCCACCGGATTCCTCTCGAGGGGGCCGAAGCAGTCGTCGTCGGCCGCAGCACCTTGGTCGGGAAGCCGATGGGCCAGCTGCTGCTGGAGAGGAACGCGACCGTCACGATCTGCCACTCCCGCACCCGCGACCTGGCCGCCGTGTGCCGCCGCGCCGACATCCTGGTCGTGGCGGCCGGCATCCCGGGGCTCATCGGCATCGACGCGGTCAAGCCCGGCGCCACCGTGATCGACGTCGGCATCCACCGCTCCCCGGCGGGTCTGTGCGGGGACGTGGACACCGACGCCGTCGTCGGCACCGCGGCCTTCGTCACTCCCGTCCCTGGCGGCGTGGGCCCGATGACCATCGCCATGCTCCTGGCCAACACACTTATCGCCGCGCGAGCACAGCAGGCGGATCGGTGTGGCCCTCCTGGGGTCAGCTCCCTCCGCGGCCGGCGAGCGGCCGTCCTCGGCGACGGCGCCGGCACGACGCCGTGACGAGATGGCGCGACGGGACGGCCGCGGCCACGAGACGGGCCGTGGGGTCACCGCCGACGGTGCCACCGTCCTCGCCGGGTGCGATCACCCGTACTTCGGCCGGTGGCCTGCCGCCACCACGCGCCAGGTCGACGCCGGTCGCCTCGGGAGCGGGCCCTCGTGCGGTTGCCCGCAGCACTGAGGGGCGTCGTCGGCTCTGGGCGGTACGCGGCTGGGGACGAGCTGGAACTCCGCCCCTGGGACGTGCCGGTGCTCGCCGAAGGCGCGGCTGTCACCCTGGGTGAGGCGACCGTGTCCCGGCACCCGACGGCCCGGTCCTCGCCTCCTCAGCCCAGCCGCGGGTCGACATGGACCTTGGGCCCCGGCCCGGCGCCGGCCGGACGTTCACCGGCGAGCACGGGACCGGCCTGTTCCAGGCCTACGGTCGCGGCGACGAGCGGCCTGGGGCCGACCGATCCGTCGGCATAGGCCCGGATGGTCTCGTCGAGGCCGGGGGAGGCCGACAGGATGCCGACCGCCGTCACGTCCTTGAGTGCCGGCGTGCGGGTGTCGATCCCGCTGGATTCCCCGGCCAGTCCCACGTACACGACTCGGCCGGCCGGCTCGACCAAGTCCAGGGCCAGGTCGGGTAGATGGGTGGCGTTCGACGCGTCGACGACAGCGTCGAACGGCAGGTCCGGAACGGATTCCTCCGTCCATACGTGCGCGAAGCCCAGCTCGCGGGCGAAGGCGAGCGAGGGTTGGGTGCGGCTCATCAGGTGCACTTTCGTACCGGCGGCGTGGAGGAACATCGCGACCAGCAGCCCGATGGTTCCCGGGCCCAGGATCAGGGCGCGGTCTCCGGGTTGCAGGGCGGTGGCCCGGGCGCCGCGCATGGCGTTGCCGCCCGGCTCCACCAGCGCGCCCAGTACGGCGTCGACGGAGTCAGGGAGTATGTGCAACGAGGAGGCCGGCACCGCGAGTTGCTCCGCGCGGGCACCGGCCCGCTCCCCGCGTATGCCGACCACGCGGGGTCGACCCCGGCGCCGACCGCCGCCACGCGACCGGTCCACTCGTGGCCCAGCCGCATCGGGTAGGCGGAGTGCCCTTGGGTCGGGTGGTAGGCCATCTCGCCGGTGAAGAACTCCACGTCGGTGCCGCACACGCCGACCCGCTCCACGTCGACGACTGCTTCGCCGGGGGCGGCCACCGGCGCAGGAACCTCCTGCACCACGTACTCCCCGGGGGCGGTCAGCACGAACGCGCGCATGGGGCGGGTGCTCACCGGGGCCCGAGCACGCGCTGACGCTGCGTGCCGAGGTACTTGATACCCAGTTCCATCACGTCACCTGGCCGCAGCCACACCGGCGGGGTCAAGCCCATACCGGCGCCGGGTGGGGTGCCCGTGTTGATCAGGTCGCCGGGTTCCAGGACAGGGCAAGTCCGCCGAGAATCCGATGGGAGCGACGCGACGACATCCACGAGGCCCTCCTCGGACTCGCCGTTTGCCTGATCACGCGTTGGCACGTCCGTAGGCTTTGTCAGGGCCAGTTGGCGGACGTATCCCTGCGCACGCTCGGGCGGCGGGCGTGAAGGCTGCACACCCCTTGGTCAGTCGCGAAGGACCATCGGCGCCATGTCGGGACACCGCCCGCCCTGCTGCCCGAGCGGTGCCCCGACACGTTCCGGTCAGACGCGGCGGCGGGTGAAGCGCTGGTTGGGGTTGCCGGTGTAGGTCCACTGGGAGATGCGGGCGCCGTCGGCGGTCGAGTACTCCCAGATATCCATCGCCAGGCCGGACTCCCGGTTGACGAGGCTGATCACGCCACCACCGTGATCGACCACGCGCCACTGCTGGCTGGTGGCGCCGGTGTCGGCCTGTTGGACGACGTCTGCTCCGGTCGCGGTGCCCGTGGGCTGGAGGAACAGGCCACTGTGCAGTGCCTTGACGCGGACGTGGCCGTCGCCGGCGTCGACGAACTCGAACTGCTGGTTGGGGCGACTGTTGGCGGTCCGCTGGACGAGTTGTGTGCCGGCGGCGGTGGAGGCCCCGTTGATCTCGGCGGCCTTGCCGCTGTGCTGGGCCAGCAGGGTGTAGAGGCCCGGGCCGCCGGGGGAGTCGCCCAGCTGGGCTTCCCACCTGGTGTTGGACCCGGACGCGTCAGCCGGGAGCCGGTCCCGTGCGGCGGTGTCGCCGTACATGGTCCAGCGGGCCCAGTCGACGACGGTCCTCGGGAAGCGCTGGTCGCTCCAGAAGCTGGTGTGGCTGCCGCCGACGAAGGTGAGGAACGCCTTGGGCCAGGTGATCTCCGAGTACGCCTGCCGGGCCGAGGAGTACGACGTGGTCGAGTCCCGGTCGCCGTGGACGAACAGGACCTTCGCGGAGACCGAGCTGGACGGGTTGCCCATGTCCACGCAGGACTGGGGGTTGGCGGAGATGATCCGGCTGTCGGGCCAGGAGGTCAGCAGACCGTGGGTGACCATGCCGCCCAGGGAGTGGCCCGAGACGCCGACGCCGATGCCGGTGTTGATGTGCCCGGCCAGCGGTCCGCTCGCGTTGAGCGCGAGGGTGTTGGTGAGGATCTGCGAGACGTCCTTGGAGGTGTTGCCGTTGTTGACGTCGGTGAAGTTGTGGTTGAAGTGCGGGGCGGGGACGACGAAGCCCGCCGAGGCCAGGGCCCGGATGATGAATAGTGAGTTCTGCGGGCTGCTTCCGTAGCCGTGGGTGAAGTTGTAGACGGGGAAGACCCCGCTTGCGACCGGGGCGTCCGTCACCGGGCTGCCGCCGGCGGTGCCGGTGGCCGGGTAGTAGACGTAGGTGGTGCACGGGCGGCTGCCGCGGGTCCAGTTGTACCGGCGCACGCCGACCGCGAACGGCGTGGTCGGCGCGGTGTCCAGTGGCCCGGCGGCGGCCGGTGCCTGTCCTGCGCCGAGCAGGGACAGGCCCACGCCCGTCGCTCCGGCCGCGCTCATGCTGAGGAAGGTCCGTCGTCGCAGGGTCATGGTGACTCCTTGGGTGCGGGGATGGGTGGGGGGTTTGGCGTTCGGCTGGTTCCGTTGCCGGGTGCGTCCCGTCGACGACGAAGGCCAACAGGCCGACGGGGCGCACGGCGCGACAGCGGGTGCGGGTGGTCCTGCCACCCGCGAGGCGCGGCAGGAGCGGCGTGCGGTGGGTCGGGCGCACCGGATGTCGGGGTGAGGGTGGCCGTTCCGGTCGAACACGGCCTGGTTCTCCCCGGCCGGCTATGAGGCGGTCACGTCGTGTTCGCCGTGGCCGGGCATGACGTCGATGACCGCCGTGACCGGTCCGGTGCCGGTCGTCCCGGTGACTGTCACCTCACCCGGCCTGTCGGTCGCGCCAGGTGGCAACGGCTGCCAGCGGACGGGGACAGTGGTGATCTTGTTGTTGGCGGTGGTGAGCATGCGGATGGAGGAGGGCAGCTTCGGGGCGGCCCCCACCACGGTGCTGGTGTAGACGGTGTCCTGGAGGATGTGCTTGGCGCGGCTGGCGTTGAAGACGTTGATGGAGGCGTGCGGCTCCCACGTGTTCGCCAGTCCGGGCACGGCCCGGAACATAGGCTGGTAGCCGGCCGGCTCCCACACCAGGACACCTGAACCTCGGTTGTCGACCACGTCGTTGGCGGCCTGGAAAACCCTCCGGATCGCGTCCGCCTGCCCCTGAATGGTTCGCGGGTACAGCGAGTTGGGCAACGGCGAGCCATCGCCGCCCGAGGCGGGGTAGGCGGTTTCGGCGATGTCGATTTCGTAGCCGGGGTAGGTGGTGGCCATGGTGTTCAGGTTGAGATCCAGTGCCTCGGGCGTACCGTGCCATTCCGGGTAGTACGAGATGGCCAGCACATCGGGGTTCTGGCCCTTTGCCTTCACCCGGGTGAGGAACTGGTGCCAGAACTCCATGGTTTTGGCGAGCTTGTCCTTGTCGACGATCACGTGTATCTCGACCTTGGATGTCGGTGACGCGTCGCGGACGGCCTTGATCCCGGCCGCGGCCAGGGTGGTGAACCGGTCCCACGACTGGTCGTAGAGCTGCCGCTCCACCGGGTCGGTTGACCGCCAGTACCTCCACAGCAGGCCACCGCCGGGCTTCGACTGGTAGATGTCGGCCTGGTCGACGAAATACGGCGGATTCGTCGTGCCGATGTGGGCCGCCTCGCTGCCGTACATGAAGCCATTGATGATCTCGTTGCCGACGGCCACCTTCTCCGGCGTGGTGCCCTGCCGGATCAACCGCTTCAGATAGTCGGCGGTGAAGTCGTACACGGCCTGGGACAGGTCCGCGAACTCCAGCTCGGCCCAGGCACGTGGTTTTGGTTGCTTGCTCGGGTCCGCCCACGAGTCCGCGTAGTGGAAGTCGATCCCCAGGCCCATGCCCCGCTGCTTGATCCACTTGGCTGAGACCAGTGAGCGCTCCGGGCCCTGGCGCGGTACCGGCGTCGGTTGACCGGTGCTCTCGCTGCGCGGCTCGTTCCATATCCGCAGCCGGGTGTGCTGCATGCCCCGATCCTTGGCCACGTCGAGCAGGTGTGGCCCGGCGCCGCGGTCTTCGGCCAGGGGGGCGACCCAGTACTGCTGGTCCTGGACGTCGTCCATCCAGGACAGATCGGCGCCGAGGGTGAGGTCGTCGCGCAGGTAGTTGAAGACCTGGAGCTCGCTGACACCTGCCCGGGCCCGGCCCGGCCCACCTGTGAACGTCAGCCGGACGAAGCGCGTTCCCGGCCGGGTGAACAGGTGCACCTCCCCTCGCGACACGGCTCGGTTGTGGGACCTGTCGGCGATGGTCTTCCACCGGCGACCGTCGGATGAAGCCTCGACGACGTACCGGTGGGCCACGCCACGGTCCGGGAAGAGCACCTTGACCTTGCGCAGGTTGTCGTAGGTTCCACCGAGGTCGACGGTGAGCCACTGCCGGGCGCCGGCACTACCGGGTTGCCAGGACGTCGCCGGGTCGCCGTCGATGGCCAGACGAGCGTTGGACGAGCCGGTGGCGGCCGTCGCCGCGGCCCAGGGCTTGGCAGCGATATTGCTCTCGATCGGCTTGATGTCCGCGGTTCCGAAGGTCGCGTGGGCCGGGTTGGGCACCATGAGTAAATTCGCGGACAGCATGGTGACCAACGTCGTCGTGACCGCGATGGCGCGGGGCAGACGCTTGCTGCTCATGTCCTTCTCCTGACGATGTGAAGTACGTGCGGCATGGGCTGTTCCGTACGCTCCGCCGGTCGAGAAGACCGGCAGAGCACGGGATGTCAGCCGGCCGCGGCACCGACATCGAGGTAGTCGACGTTGGGCAGTCCGGCTGCCGTGGTCGGATCCAACCGGATGGTGTTGCTGCCGGCGTTCAGTGAGACGGTCACGGTCTTGGTCGTCCACGTCGTCCACGCACCGGTGGACTCGAACGAAAGCGACCCTGCCGTGGCTCCGTTGACGGCGAGGCTCGCTGGCCTCGCACCGGTGGTGGCGCCATTGGCGAACCGGATCCCCAGCGTCGCCGTACGGGCGGTCTCGGAGTTCACGGTGAACTCCGCGAAGGCCCCAACAGCGGGGTCGCCGTTGCAGAACCCGCTGCCGGAATAGCCGGCTTGATTGGAGTCGATCGTGCCCCGGCACTGCGCCGGAGCGGTCTCTGCCTCGTAACGTCCCGGAGGCGGTGGTGTGCCGGCAGAGGTCTTGACGAGTGAGAGCTGGTCGACGGTGACGCCGCCCGAACCCGACGCCCGCACGGTGACGGTGGCGGCCCCGCCGGGCAGCTCGATGCCGGTGAGCTCACGTTTGGCCCAGCCGCTCGACGACGGGATGCCGAGGGTGCGTTGGCTGCCGTTGGCGCCGGTGATCACGACCTGCCCGGCGCTACCCCGAGCGTGCAGGGACAGGGCGTAGGTGCCTGCGGGCATCGACTCGACCCGCTGCTCGACGCCGCCGCTGTTGCTCACCTGGAGGGCGAAGCGAGACCCGTTCACACCACCGTTGACGTTGGTCACCGAACCGCCGAGGTTCCGCCATCCCCGTACGCTGGAGACGATGACGCGGTCGGCCTGGATGTCGGGGTTGAGGATGTAGTTGTTCGCCGGCCCGACACGCCACTCTCCGGTCGTGGCGTTGAACTGCCACTGGCTCACCGAGTGGAACTGTGGCCTCGCGCCGGTCTTGGTCACCGGCATCCACTGGTTGTACCCGATGCCGTTCCAGGCGAAGTCGGCCCAGCGGTCGCCGGCGAAGATCACCGTGTTCTGCTTGGTGCCCTTGACCGTCACGAAGAACCCGGTCTGGGTCACGTGGCTGTAGTCCATCTCGGTGCCGGCAAGCGTGTACTCGCTGGTGTAGGCACCCTGGATGTTGCCGCTGGTCGACTCCAGGACGTGTGCGACCGAACTGTTCCAGCCGTGCAGGTCCGAGGCCGCGTGGTAGTACTTGCCGTCGAGTTTGAACATGGCGTTGCCCTCGCGGCCGGAGGAGTTCTGGCCGATCTGCACGCCGGGCTCCGCCCGCAGCGAGTCGGACTCCCTGAGCTTGCTGACGAAGGCGCGAGAGCGTCCCTCGCGGTTGGAGAAGATCAGGTAGTCCTTGCCGTCGTCGTCGGTGAAGACGGTCTGATCTCCGGTGCCGGTCGTGGGCGAGTTGGTGATCTGGGTCTGGAAGTAGCCGTAGTCGAAGGTGTCGGTGGGTGAGTCACCCTGGAGGAACAGGACCCCGTGCCCGCCTCCGACATAGGCCTGGGTGGCGAGCACATACTTTCCGGTGTTCTCGTTGTACGAGACCCCGAGCCGCCCGACCCACCCTGCCTGACCGAGGGTGGCGCCGTTGTTGATCGCGGTCGAGCGCGTCGCGACCCGGTTCTCGAACTTCCAGTTCACCAGGTCCTTGGACGAGTACACGGGGATCGAGACGAAGCTGACGTTCCCGTCGTACTTCCTCGTCGGATTGGCCCGGTAGAGCTCAGCGCCGGTGTAGTGCACGCCGTACCAGTAGTAGGTGTCACCGAACTTGAAGACCCCACCGCCCTGCGAATAGATGGGGTTGCCGCTGGTGTCGTTCCAGAAGGTGTTGTTCGTGATGGTCTGGAACGTGCCCTCGTCGGCGGCCTTCAGATCGGCGGCGGCGGTCATCAGTGCCGTCTTCGCGTCGGCGACGTCCGACGTGGTGGCCGAAGTGTCGCCGGCGACCTCGGCCGCGGCGGTCAACGCCTTGGCGAAGGGCCTCCAGGAGTCAGCGGTGTACTTCGTCGGAGTGCGCGTCTGGTAGTCGGACACCAGGTACTTGAGGCCGCGATCCACCACCGGTCCAGCAGCCGCCCCCTGGTCTTGGAGCTCCGTTGCCTGTCTCTGCGTTGCAGGTGTCTCCGCCGCGGCGGTGCTCGCCGAGAGCGGCGCCGCCAACGCCACGGACAACAGGGTGGCGGCGGCCAACTTCCAGTACTTGGAGACGACACGCGATCGTTGCCTCAAGAGGTCACCTTCCGTCATTCTCAAAGGCGCCGAGATCCGGCGCACTTCCGCTGAAGGGCAGTCCCACGTCGGTGCCCTTGTCGATCAGGGCACTGTTCGCCGCGAGACGGAGGTGGGGCAGCACGGGCGGACTCCCGTCGGTCTGGCGGGGCGCGTCCCAGCCGGACGTCGACACACTGTTGAACTGGGAGTCCGACAGGGGGACGCCGAGGTTCCAGGAGTTGTACGCGGCGTTCGTGCCGCTCATGTTCGACGTCGCCGTTCCGGTGTAGGCGATGTTGTTGCGCAGGTTGCCCCGGCCGACGGCGGCGCCGCGCGAGTCGATTCCCAGCATGTTGAAGTTGGGGTGGTTTCCGTAGCCGGTGTTGTTGAAGAAGTCGTTGGCCACCGGGTGGTGGTTGGCGTAGAAGCCGGCCGCCTTGTTCAGGAACGCCACCGAGGAGCGGACGGTGTGCTTCGGCGCATTGGCCTCGTAGTCGCCCCCGTAGCCGCCGGACTTGAAGCCGGCTCCGTTGCCGGAGGGCGTCGCCGTCCCCGGCACGTACCCGTTGCGCCAGGCCCACGAGTTCTCGATGATCACGGGCGAGTAGGTGGAGATGAGGTCGAACCCGTCATCAGCGTTCCACCACGATCGGCAACCCCGGAACACGTTCGCGGGGCGGCCGGCCGGCGTGTAGTGCGAACCGAACCCGTCGGCGTTCTCGCCGGGCCCGTCGTTGCTGCGCAGGTCGTAGTTGTCATGCGCGTCCGAGTTGAGGACGAGGTTGCCGCCCCCGCCGCTGATGAACAGGCCGGTACCCATGTGGTGGTGGGTGTTGATCTGCTCGAAGACGTCGTTGCCGCCGGAAACCCAGATCCCCCAGGACTCGGCGTTGCGGTTGTTGTTCTGGGGAACGCCCTTGACTTCCAGTCCTTTGAGGTGGATCCAGCTGCCGGTGACGTTGAAGCCCTTGATGCGGCAGTTGTCCGTCATCCGCGAGAAGTCGAAGACCGGTTTCTCGCCCGGCTGGGCCCAGTACCGGATCGGGTTGCCCGAGCTGCCGCTCTTGTCGAGGGTGATCGCGTCGACCTTGGCGGTCTGGCTCGAACAGGCGCTGTTCGCACGGGTGTAGGCGTAGGTGCCGCCCCGGAAGTAGACCGTGTCGCCCGCCTTGGCGACGGCCTGCGCACGGGCGATCGATGCCCACGGAGCGGCCTGCGTACCTGCTGCTCCGTCGTTCCCGTTCGGGGCGACGTAGTAGGTGTTTCCGGCCGCCGCGGCGCTCGCGGACGCCGAGCCGGGGGCCATGACGACGGAACTCGCCGTGACCACCGAGAGCAGGAGGGCAGGGGTGCCGAACTTCGCGGTTCTCACAGCGTCATCTCCCGAGTCAGGTGATTTCCCGTGCGGCAGTAGGTCTCGTGCCTGCCTGAAGAACTCAGCGCAGGTGCGAAAGCTGCTTTTCGAAGGGTGGGACCACGCGCGTGCCTCTTCAGAACTTCATGGCGCCGGCGGCCAGGTTGGCGATGAAGTGGCGCGAGCCGATCAGGAAGACCCCGATCAGCGGGATCACTGACATGAGCGCTCCGGCGATGACCATCGACTGGTCGGTGGTGTAGACGCCGTTCAGCTGCTGCACGGCCACTTGCAGTGTCACCTTGCCCGGGTCGGTCATCACGATCAGTGGCCACAGGTAGTCGTTCCAGATGTGGAAGAAGGTGAAGATCCCCAGGAACGCCAGCCCCGGGCGCAGCACCGGCAGCCCCACCGTCCACCACTGGCGGAAGAACCCGGCCCCGTCGACCCTCGACGCCTGGATCAGCTCGTCGGCGATCGCCCCCTGCGCGTACTGGCGCATCCAGAAGATCCCGAAAGCGTTGGCCGCACCGGGAATGATCAGCGCCTTGAGCGAGCCGACCCAGCCGAGCCAGGCCAGGGTGACGAACTGAGGCACCAGCGCCAGCTGCATCGGAATCATGAAGGTGGCCAGCACGATCCAGAACAGCAGCCTCCGCCCGGGGAAGTCGTATTTGGCGAAGGCGAAGGCGGCCAGCGAGTCGACGAGCAGCACCAGGAACGTCACGGTTGTGGCGGCCACGACGGTGATGCCCATCGACCCCCAGAAGTCGATCCCGTCGAACACCTTGTTCATGTTCTCCCACAGATGGGAGCCCGGGATCAGCTTGGGCGGGTAGGCGAAGATGTCCCCGGTGGTGTTGGAGGCCATCACGAACATCCAGTAGAACGGGAAGATCGTGATCAGCACGCCGAGCAGGAGCACGGCGTGGCCCACGACGGTCCGCGACCGGGCGGCGGTCTCAGCGCGCACGGGACTTCCCCTTCCGCTTGCCGGTGCCGATCGCGTCCTCGTCCCGGCCGCCGATCAGCCGCCAGTTGATGACGGAGAACACCGCGATCAGGAGGAACAGCGCCCAGCCGACGGCCGCGCCGTAGCCGAACCGGTTGAAGACGAACGCCTGCTGGTACAGGTAGAGCACGATGGTGGTGGCCTCGCCGCCGGGCCCGCCGACGTTCCCGTTGTCGTCCACCGGGAACAGCACCTGCGGCTCGGTGAACAGTTGCAGCCCGCCGATGGTGGAGGTGACGGCGACGAACAGGATCACCGGGCGGAGCATCGGGAGGGTGATCCGGAAGAAGGTCTGGCGGTTGTCGGCGCCGTCGACCTTGGCCGCCTCGAACACGTCGCTGGAGATGGCCTGCAGGCCGGCCAGGCAGATGATGGCGTTGTAGCCGACCCACCGCCAGATGGTGATCGCCGCCACGGAGACCTTCATCGCCCACGGGTCGGACAGCCAGCCGACCTCGCCGGAGTTGATCGCCCGCAGCGCGCTGTTGAGCAGCCCGGAGCTGTCGCTGAATACCGAGCCGAGCACCAGGGTCATTGCCACGATCGAGGTGATGTTCGGGACGAAGTAGGCCACCCGGTAGAACGCCTTGAACCGCACCGCGGTGTGCAGTGCGTAGGCGATGACCAGCGCCAGAAAGATCATCGGGACGGTGGACAGGAGCCAGATGATCAGGGTGTTGCCGATCGACTGCCAGAAGTCGGAGTCGGTCACCAGGTACGCGTAGTTCTCCCAGCCGATCGACCGCGTCTCTCCGATGCCGTCCCACGACATGAACGACAGGTAGATGGAGAAGCCGACCGGGAAGACGCCGAATACGGCGAAGAGGATGAAGAACGGGGAGACCGCCGTGTACATCGGCCAGTAGCGGCGCCAGCCGGGCAGCGGCCTGGACCCGTCCGGCGGTGGCTTGGCGATCCTCCCGCGCCGCTCGACGGACTTCCCGCGCAGCGCGTCGGCGAGGCCCATTCAGATCGCCCCCTCGCGGGTGAGTTCACGCTCGATGGTGTTCTGGGCGTCCCGCCATGCCGTGTCGACGTTCTTGCCGGACTCCACGTTGGCGAGCTCGGCGGCGAAGACGGGGTCCATCACCCGGTCGTACGGGCTCTTGTAGACGGTCCTGACCCGCCGCGCCGACGGTCCGAACACCTCGATGGTGCGCTGTCCGCCGTAGAAGGGCCGGGGCTCACGCATCTCCGGCCTCGTGAAGGAGTGCGGGGAGGACGGGAACAGCGACATCTCCGTGAACGCCTTGACCTGGTTCTCAGGAGACTGCAGCCAGGTGATGAACTTGTAGGCCGCTTCGGGGTTCTTGGAGTACTTGGTGATCGCCAGGAAGGACCCGCCGACGTTGCCGGAGCCGCCGGGTGGGTCGGCCACCCGCCACTTGCCCTCGGTCTTCGGCGCGGCCGACTCCGGGAACGCGAGGCCCCACCACACCGCGCCGATACCGACCGGCTGGCGGCCGCTGGTGATCACTCCGTACAAGTCGGGGGAGCCCTCCGGGGCGCCGGCCGACAGGCCGTCCCTGCCGATCCGGTAGGCCAGTTCGAATGCCTCGCGCAGTTCGTCTCTGTCGCCGATGTACCGGCCGTCCTGGGTCATGAACTTGCTGCCCAGCTGGCCCAGCCGGATGCTCCAGACGTGGCGGATGTTGGGGCAGATCACCGCGCGCTCCTGGGACTTCCGCAGTTCCTTGCCCAGGGCGATGAAGCCGTCCCAGTCCGGGGCCCGGGCGGCGAGCTCCTTCGGGTCGGTGGTGACCCCGGCTTCCTGAAGCAGATCGGCGCGGTAGAACAGCCCGGTGGGGCCGGTGTCCATGGGGAACGCGATCATCCGGCCCTCGGGCGTGATGCACTCGTTCCACTTCCAGTCCAGGTACCGGCTCTTCAGCCCGGCCGCGCCGAAGTCGTTGAGGTCGACGAACACGTCCTGGTTGGGGAAGTAGGTGGCCACGTCGGAGTTGATGCCGATGATGTCCGGCACCAGGGACTTGCCGGCGAGCGCGGTACGCACCTTGGTGTTGAAATGGCCGCCGATGTTGGTGCGGCTGAGTCTGAAGCCCTGGGCCCCGGGAATGCCCTTCGTCTCTGCCCGGGCGACCAGCTCGTCGCTCACCGACCGGTCCCAGGTCCACAGCGTGATCTCATCCGCGTCGCCGAGCGAGCGCTGCGACCCGCAGCCGGCCGTCCCGAACCCTCCGGCGGCCGCTCCGGCGCCCAGCGCCAGAAACCGTCTTCGTGACACTGTCATGGACGCGTGTACCACCTTCCGGGCGAGCGGCCCACCCCCTGATCGCTCGGGCGGTGGCCGAAGAGACATCGCGAACGGCTGCTCTGTTTGAACGGGGGGCGCGGCGTGCTTGAGGAGGCTCAGCACTGCCGCCGACACGCTGCACACATCGCTGCCCACGAGCGGCGGTGCGGACCTCATGGCCCACAGGACGAAGTGGCCGCGCAGCTCCGTGTCCGTAAGCCCGGGCGGCCGACCTCCGGCATGGCCCGGCTGTTGATTTCGGTGATCCACGCGAACGCGGCCACCTGGTCGCTGATGATGCCCTTGGCGAGCGCCAGGCGTACTTGAGGCAGCCCGGGCCCCAAGCTGCGAACTGGCAGGCGTCCTGTGCGTGCCCGGGCTGCGTTGGCCGTTGGGTGGGTGGTGGGGTACGGCGCGCATCTCGTGTCCACCGGCACCGCGCAGATGCCGGACTCCAGTTCCTCGCTGTGCAGTTGGCCGCCGAGGGCTCCAACTCGTACGCCGGTCCGAACCACCGCAACTGTTCGCGCCCACCGCCGCGTGCTACGTGAGATACGCGGCGAGCGGGAGGTTCTGGCGGCGCACGTCACCGGCGACGAGCCCTGCGACCCGCTGGGCGCCGTAGGTGTCGAAGTGGGTGTGGTCGTTGCAGAAGAAGGTGCCCAGGGGACCGCTGCCTCCGTAGTCGCCGTTGTTCGGGCAGAAGCGCAGACTGTTGTAGAGCGAGACACTGAGCGTCTGCAGGTCGATGACGGGCGCCCTGGTGGCGGATCCGGCGGCGAAGGTCTCGCCCACGAAGCCGCGGTTCTTGGTCGCCGTACCGCCGGAGCAGGTGATAGCGGCCACCGGGGTGAGCAGCACCGGGTGCGCGCCCCGGGCCAGGGCGGCCTGCGCCATCATGGTCATCAGCTGTTGGTACCGGGCCGGGCCGACGTGCCGGGGGCAGGTCGAGGAGGAGTCGTTGATGCCGAACTGGATGAACAGGTAGTCACCGGCCTTCATTCCGGTGCTCGAGTTCAGCATCGCCTGCCAGCGGGACGAGTACGTGGTGGACGTGAGGCGGCACTCACCGTCCGAGCCCTTGGTGCTGCTCACGTTCCCCTCGTACAGCCAGGTCTGGATGCTGCGGCCTCCCACGGCCTGGTTCTTGACGGTCACGTCGCTGTTGAACAGGGCGTCGAACTGGCTGCCCCAGCCGACCGGACAACGGCCGGAACTCGGGTTGGCCATGGTGGAGTCGCCGGCCAGCCACACGGTGACCGGCGCGGCGAGCGCCCGTGCGGCCGGCGCCTGGGCGCGGGAGGCACTGGTGCAGTTCGTGGCGACGCGGTCCGCCGCGGATGCGGCGCTGACACCGAGGCTCGACAAGGCGATCATGAGCGCGGTCGTGATGAGAATGCGTAAGTTCCTCAACGGGTCCCTCCTTGGGACTGGCGCCGGGCGTCGGTCAGCGCAGGTATGCGGCCAGGGGCAGGCGCTGCTCGCGGATGCTCTGGAGCACCAGCCCGCCCATCTGGCTCGCGCCGTACTGCGAGAAGTGGGTGTTGTCCGTGACACCGTCGACGGATGAGCGCAGGAAGAGCTGTGCGGAGGCGGACGGGCCGAGGGACTCGACCAGCGTCTTGCTCTTGGTGGTCAGATCGATCACTGGCACGTTCTGCGCCGCGCCGAGCGAGCGCATCTCGGCGGGCAGGTTCACGCCCACGCCGTTGACATGCAGCGCCGTTGCCGTGAGCCGGTTGCCGTTGAACTGCCGGCGGACCGGCGGGGTCACCAGGACCGGGACGCCGCCCTTCGCACGGACCTGCGTGATCATGGAGGTGAGGTTGCTCCGGAAGGCTGACGCGCTGGTCTGCTTGTCGTTGTGGCCGAACTGGATGAAGACCGCGTCGTTTGCCTTGACCTTCGACAGCAGTGCCGGGAAGAGTGCCGAGTTCCTCAGGAAGCTGCCCGAACTCTCCCCGGAGTCGGCGTAGTTGGCGGCGGACGCTCCGGGACCCACCGCCGGCGTGATCATCTGGCCCCATCCCGTGTACGGGGCCACGGGCTGGTCGCACACGGTCGAGTCACCGGCCAGGTAGGCGACCAGCGGCTGGGTCGCCGGTTTCACGGAGACGGCCGACACCTGCGGGTTGGTCCCCGCGAACCGGATGTCCAGACCGGGGTTTCCGGTGCCGCCCTGGCCGGTCGGCTGCCCCTCCGGCTGCCGCACGTTGACCGTGAACGAGTACGTGGCGGCGGCACCGGCCGCCGTCTTCGTCGCCGGAAGCATCAGGCGCCGGGCCTCCACCCACATGTCGGTCTCGGCGGCAGTGGCACCACCGATGGAGACCGTCACGTCGTAGTTGCCGGGTGAAACCGCGTAGTGACACTTGATCGGGGCAGTGCCGGAACAACCGGCCGGCAGCGCCCGCGTGGCGGCATCGGCATGCGCCGCACCGGTGCCGACCAGCGTCGCGAGGGTCAGCAGACCTACTGCTCCCAGCCTGACCCCGTGCCCTTCGAGCCGTAATGTCATGCCCATTACAATCACCAATCCCAATCCTTGACAGGAGAGTTGCCCGGGTTGGGGCCCATGGCCCGTCGCTCAGGCCTGGGTGAAGCCGTTCATGATGACGGAGGGCCGCTTCGTGGCGGAGTCCCAGGCGCCCATGTTGTAACCAGTGAACGGGGACATGCACTCCGGCTCCCAGTAGAAGATGCCCTGCCCGCCATTGGCCTTGAGGGCCTTGATGTAGGCGACCAGCGCGGCCTGGGTGGAGGAGGCGCGGTCCACGCGACCACCGAACTCGCTCTGCAGGAACGGTTTGCCGTAGGCGTCGGAGATCCTCTTCATGTTCCCCACGATCCCGGCCGCGACGTCGGCGCTGCCGTAGGAGGAGAACACCGACATGTCCCACTTGCCGCCGTTCGCGGCGAAGCGACTGAAGAACGTCGTCATCACGTCGTACTTCTGCGGCTGGGCCAGGTGGATACACACGGTCGAGTTCGGTGACACCGCCTTGACCTGGTCGTATGCGGCGTTGAGCAGTCCGGTCATCTGCGCCGGGCTGGAGACGCTGCCGACGGGGCGGCAGATACCGCTGTTGATCTCGTTGCCGATCTGGACCCAGGTGGGGAGCACGTCGTTGTTCCTCATGACCGTCATGGTCTGGTTCACGTACGTGCCCATGGCGGTGCGCATCTGGCTGTAGCTCATGTTTCGCCAGGCCGCGGGCGGGTTCTGCACGCCGACGGAGTTCCATGTGTCGCCGAACATGTAGTCGAGCATGATCGACATGCCGGCGGCCTTGACCCGCTTGGCGAAGGCGGCCACCTCGTTGATGCCGCAGTGCCCGTTGGCCGGGTCGTTGGAAGGGTTGACGAACGTACGCAGGCGTACGGCGGTGATGCCGTATCCCTTGAGGATGGTCAGCAGGTCTTGGGTCTGCCCGCCGGCGTTCTTCCAGGAGTAGCCGCGCGCCTCCATCTGAGGTGCCCAGCTGATGTCGACGCCCTTGACGAAGCTCGCCGCGGCCTCGGCAGGCGTCTCGAGTTCGGCGAGCGCGACGGCGGTGGCGAGCGCTCCGGCGGTGGCGGTGGTGGCCTTGAGCAGGGTTCGCCGGCTGATGCGCCCGGCAACTGGTGTGGGGGGTTGCGGGGACATGGTCGGTCCTTTCCTTCCGTCGGCCGCGAGTGAGCCGTCGCGGTCGGCGGAGAGGGGGGGGCGGTGAGAAAGAGATTTCGAGGAGCGAGGCGGATGGGTGGAGCAACTGGCTCTCGGACTCGCGGAGTTGGTGGGGCCGCGTCCGATCCAGCCGATGCGCCTCCCTCGGTGCGGCAACAACTACGGCAGGAGTGCTGACGAGTGGCACGTGTCGAAGGGGCGGCCTGGGCGTGCCAGGGACGCTCCTCCAGGTCGGACCTGTGAGCGATCACAGGGATGTTGCGACGGAAGTGCGCAATCGCATCACAACGAACTTGAGGTGCATCACGCAGCTTCGCGATCGGGCACGAAGCTGTCAACCATTGCTCACCAATCCTTGGAAGAAGCAGTGTGATCCTGTGGACGGGAGCTCGCCGCGCCTCGGCCGTGAGCAATCTGAAACGACGTGAGTCAGCCCCAGTTCAAGTGCCCTTCTAGAGAGAATGCAGCGACGGGGCGGGGCTGCTCACGGGACATCTCGTTGGCTCGCATCCGAACACGATCGAACAGAAAAAGCCAACAGAATGCTTGACGGGCTATCAGTGAATTTCTACCCTCGCAGCGAATGGGAGCGTTCCCACAACTGTGGTCAGACCGCCGTCTCCGCGATCTTCATACCACCCCCACACCGGAGGTCATAGTGACCGACCCGCACCGGCATCCACGCACCGCATCGCGCCCATGGCGATTCCAACGCCGGTCCAGCAATCGGCTGTTCGCCGGCCTGACGGCCGCCACCGCGCTGGCCCTCTCCGCACTCACCGGACTGCCGCAGACCGCGCACGCCGCGACCGCGCGGCAGGTGGAACGCCTCGATCGGGGCCTGACCAGCGTCCACACCGGCAGCGGGAACCTGGTGTCGTGGCGGTGGCTGGCCACTGACCCGAACGATGTGGCCTTCAACGTCTACCGTGGCGGCACCAGGCTCAACTCCTCGCCCCTGACCACCTCGACGAACTACTTGGACGCCGGCGCCCCGGACTCGGCCGACTACACGGTGCGCGCGGTGGTGAACGGCATCGAGCAGGCGCCGTCCGAGCACGCGCTCCAGTTCCGCACCGGGTACAAGGACGTGCCGATCTCCCCGCCGCCCGGGGGCACTTCACCGGGCAACTCGCCGTACACCTACGAGGCCAACGACGCCTCCGTCGGCGACCTCGACGGCGACGGCGCCCTGGACATCGTTCTGAAGTGGCAGCCGACGAACGCCAAGGACAACTCCCAGTCCGGCTACACCGGCAACACGATCGTCGACGGCATCAAGCTCGACGGCACTCGCCTGTGGCGTATCGACCTGGGCCGCAACATCCGCTCCGGCGCGCACTACACACAGTTCCAGGTGTACGACTACGACGGTGACGGCAAGGCCGAGGTCGCCATGAAGACCGCCGACGGCACGAAGGACGGAACCGGCGCGGTCATAGGCAGTTCCTCGGCCGATCACCGCAACTCCTCGGGCTACGTACTGTCCGGCCCCGAGTACCTGACGATGTTCAACGGGCAGACGGGCAGGGCGATGCAGTCCGTCGAATACGTCCCAGCCCGAGGCACGGTGTCGTCCTGGGGGGACTCCTACGGCAACCGCGTGGACCGGTTCCTGGCGGGCACGGCCTATCTGGACGGTTCCCGACCCTCGGTGATCATGGCTCGTGGCTACTACACCCGCGCGGTGATCGCGGCCTGGGACTGGCGGAACGGGCAGTTCACCCGCCGGTGGACCTTCGACTCCAACGCCAACAGCGGCTACGCCGGCCAGGGCAACCACCAGTTGTCGGTCGCGGACGTGGACGGGGACGGCAAGGACGAGGTCGTCTACGGCGCGATGGCCGTCGACGACAACGGCAACGGCCTGTGGACGACGCGGAACGGCCACGGGGACGCGATGCACGTGGGCGACCTCGACCCGTCCCGGCCGGGTCTGGAGGAGTTCAAGGTCGACGAGGACAGCTCCAAGCCGTCCTCCTGGATGGCGGACGCGAGGACCGGCCAGATCCTCTGGTCCACCCCGGCCGGCGGTGACAACGGCCGGGGCGTGTCCGGTGACATCTGGTCCGGCAGCGCGGGCGCCGAGTCGTGGTCGTCGCTCGTGAGTGGCGTCCGCAACCCCAAGGGCGCGGTGGTCGCCAGCCGTAAGCCCGGGTCCAGCAACTTCCTGGCGTGGTGGGACGGCGACACGACGCGCGAACTCCTCGACGGCACCCACATCGACAAGTACGGCACCTCCGGCGACACCCGCCTGCTCACCGGCTCCGGGGTCCACTCCAACAACGGCACCAAGTCGACGCCGTCCTTGTCCGGCGACATCCTCGGAGACTGGCGCGAGGAGGTCATCTGGCCGACGTCCAACAACACGGCCCTGCGGATCTACTCCACGCCATACCAGACCAATACGCGGATCACGACCCTCCTCCACGACACCCAGTACCGCACGGCCCTGGCCTGGCAGAACACCGCCTACAACCAGCCCCCGCACCCCAGCTTCTTCATCGGCGGCAACATGCCCACGCCACCCCGTCCCACCGTCGCGCTGCCGAACAGCCTCTGAGCTGGACAGCCGTCTTCCCTGATGCTTGAGCGAGTTCAAGCATCAGGGAAGGGGTGTTCGTCGAGCGAGTGGAACCTGGCATGGGTAACGGAGCACTGGCAGTGGCGCACGCGGCACGCTGATGGTGTTCTTGGGGTACAGCACCTGTCGAAGGCGGCGGTCGCACGGACCGGGCTGAAGTCCGGGTACCCGGTGCCGCCTTCTTCCGGCCTCATGGTGCTTGCCGCCGAGCCCGTCAGCGGAGCCCTGCCGCGTACCATTTCCGCCGAGATCATCGCCCACCGCAACACAGGCGCCGGTCTGCCCTTGTCTCGCGTCCCCGACCCGATCCACGGCTCCGTCCCGGTGGCCGCGAAGCCGCCGCTCGCTCGCTGACAAGCCACGAGAATCGAAAGGCGCTGAGGACGCTCACGAGGAGCGGGGCGGCGCGGAGCGTAGTCACCCTGGCCGTAAACACGTCTCAGTCCTACGGCTCTCTCTCAACTGGCCGGCATCCGCAAGACTTCCTCCGGCCGGGAGCCCGGTTCTGCGTGATAGGGGTTCAGCCGCATGCGGGCGCACCCGGGCAGCGGCAGCGTCATGGGCTCGTGCACGAGGTCGAACTCGCCCACCAGCGGGTGCCGCATGCCCACGACCACACCGACCGTCCCGCGCAGTTCACCTCATGCCGTTTCACGTGCTTCAGCGACAACTCGCGAATCAGCGAGGAGAGTTGCACATCGTCGGGGCTCTTGCCGGCATTCATCCGCAGAACGCCGGCGACTGTCGCAGCCATGCGGGCCCGGCGCCGGTTGACAAAGAAGGCGGGCACGCCGAGCGTGCCGCGGAGGTGCTGGCGGTGGGTTGAAGTAGCTGCGGCAGGGGCGCCAACCGCGGTGTGCGGTTCCGGTCGGGCTCGGCCGGCCGGATCAGATGGTCCCGTTCCTCCTCGGTCAGGCGCACTGCGCGGGCCAGGGCGTCCGTCACCTCAGCCGACACGCTTACGCCGTAGCCCTGGTCCAGGTGTGCGTAGCTCTGAGAGACCGCAGAAACTCCTTGAGCTCGGCACGCCGGTCAGTCCGGCAGACACTTCGTCGTCGGTCGCTACATGTGAAGACATCGCTGTCCTCCGTTTGCCGAACGTGCTCCCAGGCGCGGAGCAGCGTAGCTTCTCCGGCTGGTAGGCGCGCAGTTGACGAGGTCGCACACTGTGTGGCATCGCCACCCGGCCCAACTGCGCGCCCACGAGGATGCAGAGGTATGTACCCGTCGCCGAGACTCGGGTCCTGCTACGCGCCGGCCGGAAGGGCGGAGCCGGCAACGCTGCCGTTGACGCCGCTCATGATGCCGTTGATGATGCCTTGCTGGGTCACCGTGAGGGAGCGCCGGTCGAACAGCCCGAACCCGTACCGACCGGTTGCACCATTGTCCCAGTAGACGCTGGCGGCCCCGTATTTCTTGGCAGTGGCCGCGACGGCCCGTGCGAAGTCCGCGCGATACCTGTTGTTCGATGAATCGAACGATGACTTGTCGATCGCGCCGTATTCGCCGACAACCACCGGATACCCCTTCGTGACGAACACGTCGTGCATCGTCTTGAGCTGGGCGTCCAGATAGTCTTCCTGTCCCCAGGTCGACTTCCTCGATGGATCGGTCGCTGCTCGTCCCCACTGCGTGATGGTGCCGCTTTCCTCTCCGGCGAAGTCCCACGGAGCGTAGTGGTGGACGGAGATCATGATCCGCCGTTCATTGGCGGGAATGGAGGGGGAGCGATACTGGTCGGACGGAAGCTTGAAGCCGTAATTCCCTGCGGTGTAGTCGATGTTCGTGTTCCAGCCGGCCACGAGCAGCCACCTCGAGCTGTTGTTTCCGCCCGTTTTCCGTACGGTGTCCACGAAGATCTGGTTGTAACTGTTGATGTTCGAGTAGCACGGTTGGGTCGGACGGCCGTACTGCCCGTCGAACTCCTCGTTCATGGACTCCAGGATCAGGCGCTGGTCGTAGTTCTTGAACCTGTTCGCGATCTGCTGCCAAGCTTTCTCGTACTTGGCCTTGATCGTCGTTTGGGAGGGCGAATCGCAGATCAACCAGGAGCCGCTGACGTTCTTGTAGCCGTCGCCGTGCATGTTGATCAGCACATGCAGGCCCCTGTTGTAGGCGTAGTTGACGACCTCCTGGACTCTGTTCAGCCAGGTGGCGTTGATTGTGTAATTCGGGCCGGGTCCTATGTATCCCAGGTAGGAGACCGGGATCCGGATCGTCTTGAACCCTGCCGCTCTCACCTTGTCGATGAGGGCCTGCGTCACGGTCGGCTGGCCCCATGCCGTTTCGCTGGGGTATCCGTTGGTGGTGGCTTCGAGTTGGTTCCCCAGATTCCATCCCGCGCCCATGTCGGCCACGATCTGCGAAGCGCTCGACTGTGCCACGGTATCGGCCGACGCCTGATGCGCCGTGCCGTACACAGATGCGGCAACCGCCAACAGGACGGCAAGGAGAATGACTCTGATCTTCCCTGCTAGTGAAGCCATGGGCTTTCCTCTCTTGGAGTCTTGAGGGTGTCGAACCCCCAAGTGGACCTTTCTGCCCGAGCGCGAGCGGCCGGAGCCGCCCGGCTGTTCGGGGGGGTGTGATTTCTGAGGCGCGGGCCTGGGAACGTACACAGCTGGGTGGGCGCTGCGGCTGACTCGCAGGCGTCCGGAAGTGGTCGGAGCAGCGAAGCGCTCGTGCTGTGACGAGGGCCGGGCGTCCCGCTGGTGCGCAGCCGTGGGCGGTCACGCATCCTGGACGGCCCGGGTGCGCCGCGGTCACGGCCAATGCGCGCGTCCGAGGCCGCGCGTGGCTGCTCCTCAGCTCAGGGCGGATTCCCAGGTGGTCGTGCTGGAGGTGGCGTCGGAGCGAAGGCGGTCGCGGGCCGCGGTGTCGCCGTACAGACTCCACCGCATCCAGTCCACGAAGGTGTTGACGGTGCGGGAGTCGCCGAAGTAGTTGCTGTGGCCGGCGCCGCGGAAGGTGAGGAACGCCTTGGCGGCGGGCAGTTCCCGGTACGCCTGACGGGCGGAGGAGATCGGGCACGTTCCGTCCCGGTCGCCGTGCGTGAACAGGACCTTGGCGCGGACCGACGGGCTCGGGTTGCCCATGTCCACACAGGACATGGGGATCGCGGCGGTGATCCGCGCGTCCGGCCAGGCCGTGAGCAGGCCGTGGGTGGTCATGCCGCCCATCGAGTGGCCGGAGACGCCGACTCCGACCGCTGTGTTGAGGTGGCCGGCCAGCGGGTCTCCGGCCGTGTTCAGGGCGAGGGTCCGGGTGATGACCTCGGAAACGTCCTTGGACTGGTTGCCGTTGTAGACGTCCTGGCCACTGAGGTTGGCGAAGTGGGGGGCGGGGACGACGAAGCCGGCCTCGGCCAGGGGGCGGATGATCGCCAGGGAATTCTGCGGGCTGCTGCTGAAGCCGTGCATGAACTCGCAGACCGGGAAGACGCCTTGGGCGACGGGCGCGTTGGTGACCGGGGAGCCACCGGGGGCGCCGGTGGCGGGGTAGTAGACGTAGGTGGTCCACCGGCGGCTGCCGCGGCTCCAGGCATACGGGCGCACGCCGACCGCAAACCGCTGGGTCGGAGATCCGGCCCTCGCACCGGCGCCTGCTTGCCCTGTGCCGAGCAGGGACAGGCCTACGCCCCCGGCTCCGGCTGCGCTCAGGGTCAGGAAACTACGCCGTTGCATGGTCATGAAGACTCCTGGTGTGGGGGGTGCGGAGCGCTGCTCGGTCAGGTGCCGGGAAGAGGCATCGGTGATGCCGGGGCGGTCGCACTGACCGAGGTGGTGGGTCGTAGCCGTGGGGGTGGTCAGGTGGGCGTATCACGCACGGTGGAGGACGTTCCGGTCCTGCCTGTGGCAGCGACCGTGGCGGTGATGGATGTGGCGTTGCCTTGCGGGCAGAGACACGGCGACGGCGAGCCGGTGACCACCTGCCGCCCCCCTGCGGAAGCGTGACAGAGGAGGCCTCTCCTTCCGCTTGTCGTGTGCCGCGCCTCTGGGAGCGTTCCCACATCGGGTTGCAACAGTCAGAGTCCCGATCGGGTACCGGTCTGTCAATCATTGGCGCCCAACTCTGTTGTCTTCGACGCGCATTCGACAGATCGAGGGGCGGGCGGCGCGGTGTGGCGTCTCCGCACACCGCCCGGTCACGCTCGCGGCGGTCCCTTGTCAGCCGTGACCGATACCCGCACTCATGCCGGCGATCGTATGGGCCCTGACGTCGAGGTGAGGTCCCTCTGCGAATCGGGTCACCACGGCGCGGACATGGTCCTGGGCGGGCTGGAGCAGCCCGTCGTACACCGCGACGCAGACTTCCCGCGCCCGTGACCGGGGCCAGTCGGATGGCAGCAGCCCGATGGGGAGCAACGGGTCCAGGATGGGGAAGTGCCGGTAGGCGTGCATGACCTCGGTCCGGGCGCGCACCGCGTCGGCACCGGTGACGCCGTCGGCGCTGATGTGCGGAAGCAAGCCGCTCCAACGACTGATGAACGCGTGGTAGTGCTCGGCGATGCCGGTCAGGTCCCACGCCTCGACCGGGTTGCGGTCGACCTCCGTGTCCAGTTCCTCCTGCCGCGCGCGGAACACGGTCACCGCTCCCCGCGCCAAGTCGGCCACCTCGATCCGCCCCTTGGGGGTCAGGGGGTGCGGCGACACCCAGAGCGCGTCGTACAGCGGCGCGAACCCGCGCCAACGCAGCGCGGTGCGCAACGCTCGCCGTCGCGTGCTCTCCTGTTCCGGAACGGAGAAGGCGATCAGTGTCCACCGTCCGTCCCACGAGTCGGGCTGAGTGGTGAAGGTGGCGATCGAGCTGGCGCCGCTCCACAGATCGACGGCGGCCTGAGACGTCAGCCGGTAGGAGCTGTACCGCCCTTGCCGGCTGCCCTCCAGCACCCCACGGCGCATCAGCCTGCTGATCGTCGTACGGGCGGCACCCGCGGTCACATGGAACTCGCCGAGCAGCGCCACGATCGCCGCCGACGGCAACCACGCCCGGACGGGGAACGTGTAGTCGGCGATCAAGGTCACCGCGAGTCCCTGCGGTGAGACGGTGCTCTGCCAGCCGGGCGACCGCACGGGGCCGGCGGCGCCGTCACCCTCGTCGGAGAAGATCTCCTCGAGGTGGGACAGGTTCGGCAAGGTCGGCTCCGACGCGGTGGATACGGTCGGCATCACTGTAACGGTTGGGAAATCGTCGGGTGGAGCTCCGCCGGGATCGGCCCACCCGGCGGGACCTCCGCGTACCGGTGAAGTGAAGGTGCCCGGACAGTGCCCAGGTAAGCAACACCGGCGTACTTCGAGGGGTGGCAGCGAACCGTCATCCTGGCCCGATGATGACCTGGCGGCGCAGGAAGAGGTTCATGGCGCTCATGGCCAGCACTGTCCGGCCGTGCTGGTTGATCACCTCGATGCCGGTGGCAGGCTCGGCACCCCTGCCTCCCGCTGCGCCTCGCGCTCCCGCGCCGCCCACGTACTGCCCTGGACGCCGCGCTCGGGCCGCGTACCGGCCAGTCCCGGTCGTCCATCAGGAGGCGACCAGGACTGCTTTTCGCAAGTCGCGGCTGGGAGCCCGTCCGGAGGGCGGAGGCGACGGAGCGCTACGGCCTCAGCGAGGCCGGCAATGGATGAGAAGGGCTTGGCATCGCATGGTCGGCGGGCGCATCCGTCACCGCCGGGTGAGGGTGGACGGCGCCCCGGCGGACTGGTCACCCTCGTCGCTCAGGCTCAGGGTGTCTCGGCCGGTCATCGTGACGACGTAGACATTGCCGTTGGGGCAGCCCACTTCGGCCGACCGGTCGGTGGGTTGGCTGGTGACAGCCTTGAGGACCATTGAGGCCTTGCGTACCTCCCGCACTTGCAGGGTCTCGGTGCATCCCAGCTCAAGTTTGGTGTTCACTTCGGTCACGTTGCTGACCTGCTTGCCCGCCAGCTCACCCTTTTGTGCCGGGTGGAGAGTCAAAGTGAAGGTGAACCGGTTGGTCCGGGGCTGACTAAAACTGTCAGGGGTGGGATTGCCCGGCCCGGTGCCGACCCATGTACCTGCCCAGGCCGCGGGAAGCGATGTGGCAGCGGATGACGGCGAAGACGTTCCGTCGGACGCGTCATCGGCGGAGAAATGCTGCACGACGAACGTGCCTGCCGTCGCCATCAAGGCCGCGGCCGTGGTCCCGGTGATCACTCGGCCGGTACGGCTTGACACCCACCGTCGCACGGCGCCGACAGGCGGCAGGACGGCGGTCCCTGCGTCGGCCGGAGCCGGGCCGTCTTCGGTCTCACGTGACACAGCCGGCACCGAAGGCGATTGCACTGTCGTGGAGATCAACGCGTGCGCCTCCTCCTCCCGCACGTCGAGATCTTTTTCCAGCGCCTCGGGCAGCAACTGCGGCCAGGTACCGCACCGGCCGCCCAGGCGTTCCAACAGAACGCTGACAGTGCCGGGCGTGGGCCGCTGCTCGGGGTTCTTGGCCAGACAGGACTGCAGGAACGGGATCAGGGCCGCCGGAACGCCGTCGAGGTTCGGCTCCTGATGCACGATGCGGTAGAGCATCACCGCAGGCGAGAACTCCTCGTTCGGACGGGAAAACGGGCCCCGTCCCGTCGCCGCGTACACCAGCACCGCAGCCAGCGAGAACACATCACCGGGCGCACCCGATTCCCCGGCACTCGCCTGTTCCGGCGCCAGATAGCCGGGAGAACCGATCACACCGCCGGTCCTCGTGTGACGCGTGTCCTCCCTCGCGCGCGCGATCCCGAAATCGATGAGCAACGGACTACGGCGGCCCAACAGCACATTGGACGGCTTGACATCCCGGTGGGCCAGCCCGGCCCCGTGTACCGCTCCCAGCGCCCCGAAAAGCTCGGCCGCCAGTGCCAGTACGCACTGCTCGGGCAGCGGGCCGTACCGCCGCACCCACTCCGCCAGGGACGGCGCGGCCACGTACTCGGTGGCGAGCCACTGCGGGCGCTGCCCCACCGGGCTGTAGTCCACCACCGCAGGCGTCCAGGGGGAGCGCACCTGGTCGCTGTTACGGATTTCCCGCGCGAACCGCTCCTCGAACCCCGGCTCCCGTCCGAACTCGGCACGCACAGTCTTCAGCGCCAGCGGACGCCCCGACACCGTCCGGGACAGATACACCCGTCCCATGCCACCCTCACCGAGCCGCGCCAGCAGGGGATAACCCCCAACAGCCCCCGGATCAGACTCGTCCAGCAATTCCACGCCCCGCGCCCTCTCCTATGTGCACTGCCGATCAGGTTCAGCCCCCGGACCAGCACAACCAAGCACCGCATCCGCGGCGTCCGCGCCAAGCATCACCTTTTACACCCGCAACACACTATTCTCAGCGAAACTTCTGGCAGCCCGAGCGCCCCTCACCGGCCGAGAGGCCAAGTGGACGGTCAGGAGGGAAAATCCGGGCCGGGGAGGTGCTTGGGCAGGGTGGACGGTCTTCCAGCGAATGTGCCGGAAGTCACGGCGGCCGCGGGCGGGGGCGAGTCCACCCGGGAAATCGGCCTGTCAGCAGGCTCGTGAGTGCCACCCGCTCGGGCCCGACCCGGTGACCTGGGCCGCGTTGCGAACTGTGTGCTCAGGCGCGGGCGCGGACGCGGACGCGGACGCGCGACGTCTGGAAGAGCTACGGCCGGTGAGGGCTCTGGGGGAACTGAGCAGCGAACCGCACAGCCGCGTACTTGCGGTCACCGCCGGCCACGGCAAGGCGTCGCGGTGCTGCTGTCCGAGGATGATGCGGTGCCGAAGCAGGGTGAAGCCTGCTCGTCCGTGCGGAGCGACCCGGCCCACCGCGTCGGCATCGATCGGGTCGGACGTCCCGCGCTCACGGGCTGAGCGTCGTGCGCCGGCCATCAGCCGGGTGTGAACCCGCACCACCGCGTGCCCACGGCCGCCATCGTGCTCGTACGTGTCTGGTACTTCCTCGCTGCCGTTCGCAGGCACTTGCGTATACGGCGATCGCAGCAGCCGGGGTGGTGAGGAAGGCGTGCACTCCTTGGTGAGCGGGGAGTGCACGCCGGGCGTTGCACAGCGAGCGGGGTCGGATCACTCCGTCGCGAGGCGTCCTGAAGAGGATTCTGTGGATTCTGCGGCACGTGCGGACGGCGTGTCCGACAGTGTGAGCAACCGGCGTACCGCGTCGGCGAGTGCGGGCGCCGCGTTCGTGTCGGCATCGGCGATCCCGACGCCGTAGCGGAACCGCACGGTCGCGCCGTCCTCGACGGTCAGCTCCTCGCTGAAGAACGGTGCCGGGTTGAGGCAGGCGAACTCCTCGGTCCGGGCGAACCACTGCGGCGGGTGACTCGGGTTGGCCGCGTCGTCGACCATGAGCACGAGCGACTGCGCGTCCGTCTCGTCGTGGTGGCCCGCGAAGCCCATCCACTCCATGCGCCGCCCGCGGACCTCGTCGCCGCCCAGGCCTTCCTCGGTCACGAACTGTCCGCCGGTGAACGACCGAGGGCCACGCCAGAACAGGCCGCCGTAGCCGGCGTTCTCCCGTCCCTTGGTGGTCGGGGACCCCATGGCGACGTCCGTTCCGGAGACGTTGGTCATCTGCGTCTCGAACGTCAATGCCCAGGCGTGCGGGGAGATCAGGCTCGCTCGCAGCGTCCTGCGCTCGGTGAAGAACAGCGCGCCGGACTGGGTGGTCCAGTCCAGGTCGTGGGCGAACGTCGCCGTTCCGTCGGCCCTGTCCAGGTCGACGACCCGGCGGTGGGCCTGGGTTCCGTTGTTCTCCAGCTGGACGTAGAAGCGTCCGTGGATGTACGTGGGACCGCCCCAGAAGTTCTCCTCGCCGACGTGGGGCAGGGACCACGCGATGCCCTTGTGCCACACGTGGTCGTGCGGACGGAACAGGCTGACCACCTTGCCGGCCCGGGTGCGCAGGGGGTGGATGTAGGGCTTGGGCGATTCCAGCTGGACGGTGTCCGGCTGGTACACGTAGCGGAACAGCTCGGTGCCGCCGTCGCGGACCGTGACCGAGGTACCGAGGTCGTGGCGGATCTCAAGGGCGTTCATACGAGGGCCTCCTTGACCGGTTCCCACGGCACGGCGCCGCCGTCCATGCTGACCGAGAACGGGTCGTCGTCGGTCAGTTCGCCCGCTGCGACGGGGACACCGCGGAAGGCCGAGGCGTACGTAGCCGCCGCGAACTCCAGCGTGCGGCGCGCGTCTTGCAGACAGACGCCGGGTTCCCGTCCGGTCTCCCAGGCGTCGAACACGGCCTCGATCTGGAGCCTGTGGCCGCTCGTGATGTCCGGCTCGTCACCGTCGGTCCAGAGGTCCGAGAGACCCTCGTGGCCGGGGGCCGGGGTGAACCGCCAGTGTTCCTCGCGGTAGCCGTAGAGGTGTTCGAGTTCGACCGTGGCGTATTCGAAGTCGAAGCGAAGGCGCGAGGTCTCCCGGGGGGACAGCAGGGAGTTGACCACCGTGGCGAGGGCTCCGCTGTCGAACCGGACGGCGGCGATCGAGACGTCCTCGGTGTCCGTGGGCCGGGCTTGGCGCTCGGCGAGTGCAACGATCTGGGACCAGGGGCCGAGGACCGACAGCATGAGGTCGAACTGGTGGATGCCGTGTCCCATCGTGGGGCCGCCGCCCTCGACGTCCCAGCGTCCCCGCCAAGGGACCTCGAAGTACGCGTCGGGCCGGTACCAGAGGGTCTCGCAGGTGGCGACCAGTGGCCGGCCCAGTGCGCCGGAGCGGGCCAGTCGGCGCAGGCGTACCGCCGCCGCGCCGTAGCGGTGCTGGAAGACGGTCAGAACCTTGGAGCCGGTCTGCTCCTGCACCGTGGCCAGTTGGTCCATCTCGCGCAGGCTCAGTGCCGTCGGCTTCTCCACCAAGGCGGTGACGCCGGCCTGCATCACCATGGATGCCAGTGGTACGTGGGTCTGCGGGGGCGTACAGATGTGTACGAGATCGAGGTCTTCGCTCTCCAGCAGAGCCTGCGGGTCGTTGAAGACGTGCGGCACGGAGAATCGCTCGGCGAACTCGGCGGCACGGGTGGGGTCGAGGTCGGCGACGGCGACCAGCCGGGCACGTTCGGAGAGTTCGGTGAGGGCTTCGGCATGAGCGTGGGCGATACCGCCGGTGCCGATGATGGCCACGCGGTACGGCGGCCGGGGGCTGGGCATGGGTGCTTTCTCTCTCTTGGTTGCTGACCCACTTCTCGTGGGGCTCCCGGGGGCCGTGGGCAGCGACGACGGCCCCCGGAAGGAGGTCACTTGGCCGCGTCGATCTCGCCCTGGAGCTCCTTGATGAAGGCCTTGGCGGCGGCGTCGGGCGAGGTCTTCTTGAAGTAGACCTCCTGGCTGTAGCGCTGCAGCTCCGGTTCGATGCCGCTGCCGCCGTTGGGGGTCACGACCGGCGACTCACCCGGGGTCACGGCGTTCATGTAGTCGGCCGCCGCCTTGTCGGTCCCGGCCAGAGTCGGCTGGAGGTGCTTCAGCATCTCCTTGTTGGCGGGGATTCCGCGCTCCGTCTTGAGGATGTCGGCGGCCTTCTGCTCGTTGAGCATGAAGTTGATGAACGCGGCCGCCTCGGCCGGGTGCGCGCTCTGGCTCGAGACCGCCCAGTACATGGAGGGCTTGAAGAAGTTCGCCTTGGTGTCGCCGACACGAGGCATCTGCAGCAGTTGCACATGGGCGCCCGCGGCCTGCTGGATCGCGGTGATCTGGGTGTTGTACGCCCCCATCATGGCCGCCTTGCCGGTGGCGAAGCTGCCGGCGGTGACACCCGCGGTCAGGTCCTCGACCATCGTCGACGTATTGACGCTGGCCTTGGAGGAGAGCAGGTCCAGACCGTACTTCCACATGCCGGCGAGCGTCTCGGGCTTCAGGGAGACGTTGCCGTCCTTGTCGAAGAGGTTCTCACCGTGCTGACGAGCCCAGTACTTGACATCGCCGGCGGAGAAGCCGGGCGCGCCGGCCGCACCGTGGATCTTGCCGCCGCTCTTGTCCGTCAGCTCCTTCCCGATCTTGGCGTAGTCGTCCCACGTCCACGTCTTGTCGTCGGGAACCTTCACGCCGTACTTCTTGAACAGGTCGGTGTTCACGAGGATGGACATGACGCCGACGCCGACGGGAAGCGCGTACTGCGTTCCGTCGATCTGTCCGGTGGCCAGGGCCGGGTCGTCGAACTGCGAGGTGCTGAGGATCTTCTTGGCCTTGCCGAGGTCGTACAGCGCTCCGCGGTCGGCGTACGAGGCGAGATACAGCTCGTCCATCTGGACGACGTCGGGGGAGTCCTTGGCCGCGGTCGTCGTGGCGAGCGCGTCCCAGTAGCCGTTCCAGTCCTTGTACTGGCCCTTGACCGTGATGTTGGGGTACTTCTTCTCGAACGCCTTGATGACCTCGTCGGTGAGCTGGGCGCGGGCGTCCGCACCCCACCAGGTGGCACGGATGGTGACCGGCTTGTCGCCGAGCTCGGGAGCGGCGCCGGTGCTGCCGCCGGAGCAGGCGGTCAGTACGAGCGAGAGTGAGGCGACCGCTCCGATCGCGACGCGTCTGAAGGGGCTGGGGTTCATGTGCTTCTCCTGTGCCTGATGGGTGGGTCGGATTGATGACTGCGGTGCTCCCGAGCGGTCATGGCTTCGGTCGCCTCCGCAAGTCCGGCAGTTGCCCCCGCAGTTACTTGCCGCCGGTGGTCGCGATGCCTCGCAGCAGGAAGCGCTGCCCTGCGAGGAAGACGAGGAAGACGGGAACGAGCGACACGACGCTCATGGCGAACACCGAGCCCCAGTCCGTCGCGGTCTGCTGGTCGACGAAGGTGCGCAGCGCGAGAGGAGTGGTGTACATGTCTGGGTCCGTCAGATAAATGAGCTGGGTGTAGAAGTCGTTCCAGGTCCAGATGAAGGTGAAGATCGCGGTGGTCGCCAGGGCCGGGACCATCAGCGGCAGGATGACGTGGAAGAAGATCCGCGCGTGCCCGGCGCCGTCGATCCGCGCCGCCTCGTCGATCTCGCGCGGGATGCCACGGATGAACTGCACCATGAGGAAGATGAAGAAGGCGTCGGTCGCCAGGAACTTCGGCACGATCAGGGGCAGGAACGTGTTGACCCAGCCGAGCTCCGAGTAGAGGACGTACTGGGGCACGATGATCACGTGGATCGGCAGCATGATGGTGACGAGCATGATGGCGAACAGCACGCGCTTCGCCCGGAATTCCAGCCTGGCGAACGCGTACGCGGCCAGGGAGCAGGCCAGGAGGTTCCCGAGGATCGCGCCGGTGACGACGATCGCCGAGTTGATCATGTAGTGACTGAACGGTTGGGAGAAGGCGTTCCAGCCGTTGCTGTAGTTCTCGAAGCGCGGGTGCGTCAGGGCGAGTCCCGCACTGCGGAAGATCTGACTGTTGGGACGCAGCGAGCTGACCACCATCCACAGGACGGGGTACAGCATCGTGAGGGCGCAGAGAGCCAACAGGCAGTGCTTGAGAGGGGCGCGCACCGCACGCCTGATCCGGCGTATCGCGTGAGGGCGGGGGGCGGGCAGCGAGGGGGGTACGGCTACGGCGCGGTCAGTCATCGTAAAACACCCAGTACTTTGAGGCCCAGAAGTTGACGGCGGTGAAAGCCGCGACGATGAGGAGCAGGACCCACGCGAGGGCGGATGCGTACCCCATGTCGAAGTGGCCGAACCCGCGCTGGTACAGGTACAGCGAGAAGAAGAGGGTGGAGTCGGCGGGCCCTCCGGTACCGCCGGAGACCACGAAGGCCTGGGTGAAGGTCTGGAAGGCGTGGATGATCTGCAGCACCAGGTTGAAGAAGATGATGGGTGTCAGCAGCGGAATGGTGATGCTGCGGAACTGGCGCCAGCGCTTCGCGCCGTCGACGGAGGCCGCCTCGTAGAGGGAGGTCGGAATCTGTCGCAGCCCGGCGAGGAAGATCACCATGGGTGAGCCGAAGGTCCAGACGTTCAGGACGACGAGGGTCGACAGCGCCGTTCCTGGCTCCGAGATCCAGCCCTGCCCCTGGATTCCGACGAGGGCCAGGACTTCGTTGACAAGGCCGTTGGTCCCGAACATCGCGCGCCACAGCACGGCGATCGCCACGCTGCCGCCGATCAGTGACGGCAGATAGAAGACGGAGCGGTAGAAGGCAAGACCCCGTACTCCCTTGTCCAGCACGAGAGCGAGCCCGAGGGCCATCGCCAGCTGCAACGGGACGGAGACGAGGACGTAGCTGAACGTCACTTCGAGCGACTTGTGCAGACGCTCGTCATCGAGCATGCGCGTCCAGTTGTCGACTCCGTTGAACTGCGGCGGCTGCAACAGGTTGTATTTGGTGAAGCTGAGGTAGAGCGAGGCCAGCATCGGGCCGAGAGTGATCCCGAGGAGCCCGACGAACCATGGCAGTAGGAAGAAGAACGCCGCCTTGTTCTGCTGTTCCGCGCCCCGTTGGGACCCGCGCAGCCGGCGTAGTTCGTTGATGGAGCTCACGGCACTGCTCCCTTGAGCGGCGGCATCGACACACAGTGGTGCGGGCCCGTCCCGGGCCACGCGTCACCCGAAAAGTGATCGTTCACTTTGTGGGTTGCGAGGACCATAGTGAACGATCACTTTTTACGTCAAGAGTGTGTAGTCTCTGACTTCACCGAACGTTGGCGGAAAGGTGGGGGAAGCGGATGGATGGCGCTGACACGGCGCGACGACGGCCTACGATCACCGATGTGGCGCGGCTCGCCGGTGTGTCACCCCAGACGGTGTCGCGGTATCTGCGGTTCAACGGCGGGCTGAAGCCGGCGACCCTGGAACGCGTGGAGAAGGCCATACGGGAGCTGGACTACCGTCCCAACCTGGTGGCGCGGTCGATGCGCACGCGGAAGACCGGCCGACTGGCGATCCTCATGCCCGCCATGGCCTTCAACCCCTCGCGCATGCTGGCGGGTGCCAGCGCGACGGCGCAGGCCGCAGGGTTTTTCGTGGATGTCGTGAGCGCCGGGGGCGGCGTAAGCGCGAGGAGCGACCGCCTGCTGGAGCTCGCCGATTCGGGACAGTACGAGGGCATCCTCTCCCTCGCCCCCGTGCTTCCCGACGTGGAGAGCAAACTGCACCAGAGGACGGCCGTGGTGATCTCGGCCGACTTCGACGACGAGATGCGCGGCATCGGGCAACTGGCCGACGCCACGCCCCTGGTGCGGATGATGGAGCACTTGGCGGCGCTCGGTCACTCACGGTTCCTCCATGTGGCGGGCGACGCGCAGTTCGCCTCCGCGAGGGCGCGCAAGCAGAGCTATCTGGAGACCGTCGAACGCCTCGGGGTCGAGTCCGTCGGGGTCTTCGACGGAGACTGGTCGGGAGAGTCCGGCATCGAGGCGATACGGTCGCTCCCGAGCCACGCGCGGCCGACCGCGGTGATCGCGGCCAATGACCTCGTCGCCGCCGGCGTCGTCCGGGGCGCCCGGGAGCGCGGCTGGGACGTGCCTGGCGACCTCAGCGTGACCGGTTGGGACAACGTCGGGGTCGGGCAGTTCATGGTCCCGTCCCTGACCACCGTCGACGTGGAGCTCGAACAACTGGGCAGTACGGCCATGGCCAAGCTGATCGCGGGTCTGAGGGACAGCGCGCCCGAGACGACTGAGGGCCCCCTGTTCCGGATCGTCTGGCGGGAGTCGACGGCCGAGCCGCCTGCGGCAGGGCGTCTCAGCCGCAGGCGGTGACCAGCGCCGCTGCCTGGGTGGGCGCGGAGCAGGCGGACCGTGTCCGTCCCCTGCGCCTGCACCGCCCATCCGGCCCCGGCCCCGGCCTCGGGCGCGGGCCGAACCGGCCGCGCACGCCGCGCGTCCTCAGGTGCCCGCCCTCAGTTCGCGTAGACGTCAAGCCGACCGCACATGCCGAACTTCCCGCGGGCAGCAGGCTGTTCGGAGCTCACGGCGGCATCTGCGAGGTGGGGGGACTCTCCCCGCTCCAGCCAGTCGAGCTGCGCCCCAGTGGCCGTGGCGGAGGCCTCTGCGCCCTGTCGCCACCGCTCGCGCCACTCGGCGATGCGGGGCCGTACGAGCGCGGCGGCGGCACGGTGGAACGCGGCCAGGGCCTGTGGCCCCTCGGCCTCCCGAAGTGCCCGGTAGCCCTCCAGAGCGAGGTCCCGCCGGGCCCGGGCGACGCGCTCCTGCTCCTCCTCGGGCGCGTCGGCCGGGATGACGGTGGCGCGGGCGTACGTCTCCGGATCGGTCAGGTACTCCGGGGGCAGCGTGAGGACGGCGTCCCCCGCCTCCGGTAGCCCGCTGTTCTGCATCAGAACGGTGATCCGCAGATCGCCCTCGTTGACCAGCCGGTGGATGGTGCCCGGCGTGAACCAGGCGACCGTGCCGGCCTGGAGCGGAGTGACCTCGTACCCGGAAGTGGTCAGCGTCTGCACGGCCCCGCGTCCGCCGGTGACGACGTAAGCCTCTGAACACGCCAGGTGCAGGTGAGGCGTGCCGCCGCACGCCCCGTCGGCGGCAGGCCAGTCGTACACCGACAGATGCGAGATGGCGACGCCCCCGGGCAATCCGGTGTTGGTTGTGTTCATGTGTGTGTCAACACTCCAGTTCAATACAGTAAGCGCTTTCTATCCCTCTTAATTTACGTGCCGGTCGCCCAACTGGTCAATGTTCTGTCTAAAATCAGACCCGAATAGCGAAGCCGCAAGGAGGACGATGTGAACAATGGGTTGGTGGGCAAGAGCGTCTATGCCTTCGGCGACAGCATTGTGTACGGACATGCGTATCCGCACAGTTTCATGGACGTAGTTGCAGAGCGCGAAGGTATGCCCCTCACCAAGTTCGCCCGGAACGGCGCGACCATAGGCGCCGACCCGCATGCTTCCGGAGGACAGATACTCACGCAGGTCGAGCAAGCGACCGACATCGCGCCGGACTTCGTCATCTTCGACGGAGGCACCAACGACGCGCAGTCCATTTTCCGGGACCGTGCGTACACGCTCGGCACCTACGCCGAAGAGCTGGAGAAGACGCTGCACGCCATGGAGCGGAAGTGGCCGACCGCCCGCATCGTGTACGTCGCCGCCCACAAGCTCGGTTCGCGGGACTGGGACACTCAGGCGGCGCTGCGCGAGGCGACCCTGGAAGCCTGCCGCAAGTGGGACGTCGCCGTTGCCGACGTCTTCGGAGAGACCACGTTCGACACGCGCGATGACATCCAGCGTGCGAAATACACATTCGACGACCTGGTCAACGGTTTCCCTGGCACAGAGGGATCGGGAACACATCCCAACGAGGCGGGTATCACCACTTTCTATGTGCCGGTGGTGAGCGCCACGCTGCAGCAGATTTCATCACGTTGATCAGTCGGCAATCGGATCTGCCTGGCCGATATCGGCCAGGCAGATCCGATTGCTCATTTTCATGGCGTCATCCTGAGCTGACATCATGGCAGACGAGGAAGCGCTTACTGGATCGGTAGACGTGCCGAAATGCTCACGCCACCACCCTGGCCCTGGCTTTCACTGGCCGAATCCGGTGCCGCGCGAGATCCTGACGTCGTCCACGTGCACCGCCCCGCGCTCGCCACCGTTGGAGTACCACGCGACCTTCGCGATCCCCGGCATCGAGGTGCGGAACGCGGCGTCGTTCAGCACGCGCCGGCCGTCGATGTCCAGGTCGAAGCGCTGGTTCACGGTGTCCACGGTGAGCGTGACCCGGTACCACTTGCCGGAGGTGTACGTTCCGATCACACGGTCCGTGGTCCCCTCGTACGCGTGGATCTCGCCGCGCGCGAACGCGACGCTGACGGCTTGGACGCCGCTGGCGTTGTACACGTAGGGCAGCCCGAACCAGCCGGCCTGCGTGTCGTTGCGCATCACCTGGGTGTCGATGGTCACCACGCCCTGCAGCGGGGTGCTGAAGAGCCGGGCGAGGTTGGTCCCGTCGGTGCCGCCGCCTTCGATGGTGCGGGTCAGCCGGACGCTCTTGTCGGTGGCGGACGGCGTCTCCACCACGGAGACGTCGTTGTTGGTCGAGATGACTCGCCATCCGTTGGTCCCGTTGGCGAGCGCGCCCGTGGCCAGGCCGTCGAAGGTGTCCGTGAACGCGATGTTGGGCGCGCCGCGTTCGAAGGCACCGATCTCCGGACCGTTCCCGATCGGCACGGTCGCCCCGGCGTTGTCGAGGCCGCCGTTGCCGGTGACCGTGGCTCCGGCGTCGACGAACACCGATCCCGACTGGAGTGCGAAGTTCGCCGCCGTGCCGAGTCTCGGGCCGTTCACGTCACCGTAGGGCCCCGTGACGGAGGCGTTCACGAACTGCGGAGCGCCGACCACGGCGTTCACGTCGGACGCGGGCCGAGTCGTCAGGTTGGACGAGTACCCGTTGTTGTTGTAGATGATGGTCGACTGCTGCCTGAACTCGGGTGCGGACTGTCCGGAGACGAACAGGTTGTTGGTGAACGTCACCTTGCCGCCGACACCGCCGGTCACCATGGACTGCGAATTGGTGTTGGCGAAGGTGTTGTTGTAGACGTTCGCCACCGAGCCGGTCTGCTGCGACATGTGGATGTTCCACCGCGTGCTGCCGGTGATGACGTTGTAGCGGATCACCACGCTGCCGAACTTGACCGCGGAGTTGCACGCGCACAGCAGGATGCCGTCACCGTTGTCGTGGAGGTAGTTGTACTGGAACAGCTGGTTGGTGGTGCCGATGTCGGGGTCCAGGGCATTCTGGTCGGCACCGCCCGACGAGAGATGGGTGCCCATGATCTCGTTGTGCTGGACGGTGACGCTGTCGGCCATGTTGGTCTCGACGCCGGAGACGCCGACCCGGTCGATCACGTTGCCCTCGACAAGTCCGCCCCGGACTCCGGTGAGGTAGATGCCGTTGCAGCCGAAGGGGGTGTTCGCCTGCGTGATGTAGTTGCCGCGGAACGTGACATTGGTGTACGGGGTGAAGTTCGGGTCGGTGGCCGTGGCGCGCTTGCCCCAGCCGGTGAAGACGGCTCCGGGCGCGTCACCGGCGTACTGCTTCGTGACGATCCCGTTGAACGAGGTGTTCTTGATGGTGGAGTTCTCCACGGTGATGCCGTCGAGCACCGTGGGGGCGCCGGGCGCGGTGATGTCCTGGACGCCGGTGAGGAAGGCGATGCCGCCGGTGTTCTTCGAGCGGTCCCAGCCCTGCACGAAGGTGATGCCCGGTTTGTTGTCGGCAGTGCTGCCGCCGACCCACTTGACCTCGCCGGTGACGTCGTGCACGTCCACCGAGTCGATCACGAAGTGGTGCAGGGTCTGGCCGTTGTCACCGTGCACGCCGATGCCGCGGAAGTCGCCGAGTTTCGAACCGTCTGTCGTCCCCGTGGGCACCGCGTTCGACACGTCGAGATTGCGGATCTCCCAGTACTCCTGGTTGTTCAGCCGCACCGCGTCGCCGACGGTGCCCTGGCCGGCGATCTTCGGCTTGGCGCCCGTTCCGTAGCTGTCGATGGCGATCGGGGCGCCGTCGGCGCCGGACCCCTTCGGCCAGAGCTGGCCGGTCCAGCTGTCACCGGCCTCGAAGCGAATCGTGTCGCCGGGCTGGAACGTCGTTGCGTTCACCTTGCTCAGCGAGCGCCAGGGCGCGCTGCTGCTGGTTCCGACGTTGCTGTCGCTGCCGTTCGCGCTCACGAAGTACGTGGTGCCCGCGGCGAAGGCCCGCTGCGCGGGTATGAGCACGATCGACGCGAGCACGACTGCCAGCGCGCACAGTGCGGCGGCTGTCGCTTGTGACACAAGTCTTCGGTTGACGGTCATGGTCCTCTTCTTGTCGTCTGCGGTGGTGAAGTACTGGCTCCTGTCATGGCGCCTCCAGTCGAGGCGTCGCCTAACGACCCAGGGCGCGGACAGTTCGGGACCGTGCGGTGGACGCGCCGATGGATGCCCCACGACATGGGAACCGGGCCGGCCGGACATGCCCCGTCGGGGGCAGAGATCGCTGGCGGCTCCAGGTGCCTTGCTACCGGTGTCACAGTGCCCTCCCGGATGTGAAGCCGACCGTCTGGAAGCCTCGTGCTTGTCCTGGCGGGCGTATTGGGAAAACGTATTCCGCGCAGTGTGCCCAGCGGACCTCGAGTGCGTCAAGGTTTCGAGCAGATGAACGCGGCAGCGCTGTGGGGGGCCCTGCCGGAAGCCGACGGCACCATTCGACAGCGGGCGTGCGGCAGCCCGGTCTGCTTCGGACGGCGCTGCGCACTGGCCGCTCGAGTACCCGTCGCCCGGCGGGGCGCGGGAGTGCAGGCCGATCTCAAGGTTCCTGGCGCAATGGGCGGGGAGGCCGGCGATGGGGACCTGCCCCGCCCATGGGATCGGTCGGGTGCTCAGTCGGTCACGAGACCTTGACCAGCTTCCATCGCTGGTTGTTGCTGCCGTTGGTGTACCACTGGTCGATCGGCGTGCCGTCGGTGGTCTGCGCCTTGTACACGTCGGCCTTGTAGCCGTTCGACCGGGACTCGATGGTGTAGGTGCCGCTGCCGGCCGGGGCGATCAGCCATTGCTGGCTGACGCTCCCGCTGGAAGTCCCCAGCTGCAACTGGGTGCCGGGCCAGGTGGAAGCCGCGTTGATGTCGAGGGCCTTGCCGCTGGTGACACCTGTGATGCTGAGGTAGCCGCCGCTGGCATAGGCCAGCCTCCACTGCTGGCTGCCGCTGTTCTGGTCGGTCTTCTGGACGATGGGCGTGCCGTCGCTGGTTCCACCGTTGGAGGCGGTGAGCGCCTTGCCGCTGCCGACACTGACGATCTTGTAGGTACCGGACAGGTCCGGGACGGTTTCGTGGGTGACGGACAGGTTGGAGTACTCGACGGGGTAGTAGCCGGCCGTGCCCAGGCCGACCAGGCCCGCACCATAGCTCGTGTCGGTGACCGTGCCGACGGTGGTCCCGTCGATCTTGGCGGTGATCGTGCTGTCCTGGAAGGTCAGGGCCAGCTTGTGCCAGGTGCCCGTGCCGGGCGCGGTGACGGTACCGCTTGCCAGGGTGGTCCAGTTCCACGAATTGGTGCCGGTGGTGCCGGTCTTCAGCAGCGACCAGGCTCCGGTGTCGGACAGGCGCAGGTGGTAGGCGTTCAGCCCGGTGCTGAACTTCGTCTGGGTGCCGACGCGGCCGAGGAGTTCGGCGGAGCTGCCGCTCTTCTCCAGCAGCACGTCGGAGCTGACCGTGTAGTTGCTCCAGCCGATGTCGCCCATGAGGGTGTAGGGCTGGACGTCGTTCGAGGCCGGCGCCCACCAGATGATCGGCTTCATCGGTGCGGTCTGGCGCAGGCACTGGCCGCTACGGCCCCCGGTGCAGGGGGCGGCCTGAAAGGCGCCGTTCATCGAGGCGAAGTACTTCGCCTCCTGCCCGGTGCTGTATCCCGCGAAGGAGTCCGAGTACGGCATGGAGAGCCGGTTGCGGGTGGGCGTGGTGGTCGTTCCGGCGCCCTGACCGGCGGTGGTGGTCACGGTGTAGACCCGACCGGGTTCCAGGGTGAGGGTGTACGTGCCGCCGACGGCGGTCAGGTCGCTGCCCCGCACCATGCGTGGGGTGGCGCCGCCGGGCTGCGACAGGTCGGTGGACCACACGTGCAGGGCCCCGCCGGGCAGGCCGCCGGCGACGTCGAAGGTGACCGTCTGGGACGCGGTGGCGTCCAGGGTCTCGTAGACGGTGCTCCAGGCGCTCTTGTCGGGCGCCGCGTAGCTGACGTAGCTGCCGTTGGCACGGTCGCCGCCGAGGTAGCCGGAGGCGGTGTCGAGGTACTTCCAGCCGGGCGAGGTGAACTGCGTGGTCTGGGCGATGGACCAGGCCGTGCGAGACACGCTGTAGGCGCCGGACCACGGCTGGTTGGCCGTGATCAGGCCCTGGTCGTGGAAGAAGAGGTTCTGATAGTCGGAGGCCACCATGGGCCAGTTGATGTACGCGCTCATCTTGGCGTCGAGGTAGCCGCGGTTGATGGCACGGGCGACCGGGGCCGCCCCTGTCTCGGCGTTCTCCGAGCCGTTCTCGCTGGCCCAGATCGGCTTGCCCAGCGACTGGGCGTCGGCGGAGGAGGAACAGGTGGTCATCGCGGACTGGTACGTGCAGGGGTAGTGCGCGCCGGCGACGTCCACGGCGTTGTAAAGGGTGCTGCTGTTCTTCATGCCGGTGGCGATGTTCCAGACGGTCTCGTCGCCGCCGACCAGCTTGGTCGAGGCGTAGCCGTTCGCCGCCATGGCGGACTTCAGGGTCTGGTAGAACCAGGCGCTGTACGTCTTCTCGTTCCGGCCGCCGATGTAGTCGATGGTCAGGCCGTGCTGCTTGGCGCAGCCCAGCCAGTCGATCATGTAGTCGATGCCGTCCTGCGTGTAGAAGTTGCCGTTGCCGATCCAGCCGGGGGCGCCCCATGCCAGGGCAAAGAGCTTGATGCCGGGGTTGCGGGCCTTGGCCTGCTCCATCACCCACCACTCGTAGCCGGCGTTGCAGTCGATGTCGCCCTTTGTGTGCTCGAAGCTGATCTCGGAGCCGTCGGTGGAATTGACGTCCCCGCCGATTTCGACCTTGAGGATCTGGAGGGCGGCGCCGTAACCGGGCTTGAACAGGTAGTCCAGGATCTGGTTGCGCTGGGTGGCCGGGTAGTCGACCAGGAGGCGGGTGTTGCCACCGCCGCCGCTGATCGCGCCGACGCCGTCGAAGGTGCGTCCTGCGCTGGTGCCGTCGACGGTGATCGCCGTGTTGGTGGCGGCGTACGCGGGCGACAGTGCTCGGCCGGTCAGCAGGGCCAGTCCCATGAGCAGGGCGGCCAGGGCCGCCAACCGTCTGATGTGCCTGTCAGGCAGTCCTATGACGTTGTGCACGGAGATCCTCCTGGGAGGGAGTGCGGGTGTGGGTGTGGCTTGCACTGAGACTCGGTGCGGGGGCCGTCGTGTGGATCGCAGAGGCGGGGCCCGCCCGGTGGAGGAGTCTTTTCGCAGCGGGAAATCGTATTCCGCGCAGTGTGCCCGTCCGTGATCGAAGGCGTCAAGCGTCGGTCAGCGGGTAAAAATGCGGCTTTGACGTGGCAGGTTCTGGTGGCCCGAAGGCGCTGTGCACATCGGCGGGAGTGATCGGCTCAGGGCGGTTCAGACGACGCGGATCGCCATGCTGTCGCGCACCACGACCTGCCCGCGCATCATCAGATGCTCTGCTTCCGTGCGGTCCGCGAGCGCGAGGCGGACCGCCTCGGCACCTGCCTGCGCCAGCGGCAACGACACGGTCGTCAGCCGCGGTGTCACGTCGATCGCGAGCTCGATGTCGTCGAAACCGGTCACCGAGACCTCGTCCGGCACCGCCACCCCGGCAGTACGGAAGGCGGACATCGCGCCGATGGCGATGGTGTCGTTGGCGGCGAGAACCGCGTGGGGCGGCTCCAGCCCCTCGGCGATCAGCCGCCGCGCCGCGTCGAACCCCCCTTGGCGGCTCACCGCGCAGTGCGAGATCCGGATGTGCCGCTCCTCGACCCCGCCGTCGCGGAGCCCGGCGATGAAGCCCGCGGTGCGGGCCGAGACGTTCCCCTGCCCGCGCGCGCCGGCGAGGATCGTCACGTGCCGGTGCCCCGCCCCGGCGACGTAGGTGGCCAATTCCTTCGCGGGGCCGTGATTGTCGAAGCTGATGGAGTCGAACGGCATGTCGGTGTCACCGACGATCACTACCCGGCCGCCCTCGCGTTCGTAGCCGAGCAACTCGTCGAGCAGGCGCCCGCCGAGGGCGTTCGTGTCGAGGCGGCTCGAGGTCAGAATGAGCGCGCGCGGCCGCAGAGCACGCTGCAACCGGACGGTTTCGAGCTGCCGCTCGGCGGTGCCGTGGGTCGACGAGACGGTCACGAACGCACCTGCGTCGCGCGCTCGCCGTTCCATCGCCGCGGCGACCATTCCCATCGACGGGGTCGTGAGATCGTCGCCGACGACCGCGATCGAGTCGTTCGCGCGCCGCATCGCCCGGGCCGCGGCGTCCGCGGTGTAGCGCAACGCGGCCGCGGCGGAGACGACCCGCTGCCTGTATTCCTCCGCGACCGTCCGGGAACTGCCGCCCAGCACTCGCGACGCGGTCGAAACCGACACACCGGCGGCCGCCGCCACGTCACGCAGGGTGACGGTCGGCCTGGCTGAATGGGGCATCGCGCCGTCCCTTCCGCACCACGAAAACGAGCCGCCGTCGACGTTATCCGAGGATATCCCCGGCCAGGCCGGGGAGGTGTGGACGAAAGTGCCGGTGACCGACTCGGGATACGGTCGCCCGGCTGGAGGGTGGTCGCGTCGGCCCGGTTGGATTCCTCAAGGCATGTGCGGCGCAGTAAGCGCACCGGCCTAGAGAGTGACCGTCGGTAGTGATTCCGCGACTTCCAGGCGCTGGGCGGCCCGGTGCACAATGTGCGGCATGGAAGAGGGAGCGGCAGCGCCTGTACGGCGTCGCGGGGAGGCCGTATCCGAGGGGCGCCAGGTGACCCTGCATGATGTGGCGCGGACAGCGGGCGTCTCACAGGCGACGGCGTCGCGGGTGCTCAACGGCAGCGTCCGCAACGTCCGGCAGGAGAACGTCGACCGTGTGCTCGCCGCGGCCGCGGAACTGGACTACGCACCGCACCTGTCCGCCCAGGCGATCGCGCGGGGTTCGACGAACATCGCCGCGCTGGTCGTCAGCGGTGTCGACGACCCGTACTTCTCCTCCATCGCGGCAGGTGTGACGCAGGCAGCCGAGGCCGCCGGACTCATCGTGACCATGGCGGTCGCGGACCGCTCCCCGGAGCGGGAACTCCAGATCGTCGGGACGCTGCGCGGCATGCGCCCCCGCGTCATCATCATGACCGGCAGCCGCGTCGACGGCGCCGATACCCGCGACGCACTCGTCGAGGAGCTCCACGCCTACCGGGAAGCGGGCGGCAGCGTAGTCCTGATCAGCCAGCACGACCTGCCGTTCCACACCGTCAGCATCGACAACTACGGCGGAGCGCGGCAGCTTGCCCGCGCGCTGGTAGGGCTCGGCTACCGGCGGCTTGCGGTGGTCCGGGCGGAGACCGGCCTCAGGACGTCCCGTGACCGGTGCAGCGGTTTCGTGGAGGGCCTGCGCGAGTTCGGCATCGACGTCGACGAGCGGCTGGTGGTCGAAGCCGAGTTCAGTCGCCGAGGGGGGTGTGCGGCGGCCCGGGAGCTCGTCCGGCGGGGACTGGACGGCACGGAACTCGTCTTCGCGGTCAGCGACGTCATGGCGATCGGCGTGATGACCGCGTTCCGCGACGCCGGGCTTGTCCCTGGCCGGGACATCGCCGTCGCCGGTTTCGACGACATCGGCCCGGCGGTGGACGTCGTCCCAGAGCTGACGTCCGTGAACGTTCCTCTGCAGCAGGTCGGGCTCCGTGCGATGGAACTCGCGCTCTCCGACGACGACTCCTCGCGGATCGTACCGGTCGACACGAACGTCGTCCTGCGGGCAAGCACACCCCCTCGATGACCGTGCCGGCTGATCGCGTGGTGAGCGTCGGCTGTCCGGCCCTGAGCTGCTCCGCGGCCCGGCCGACGCCCTCGTGGCGGGCGACGGTCTTCCGGCCTGCCGAGCGCGCCGTAGCCGATGAGTACGGCGCCGTCCTCGGGAGAAGCCCCGCTCAGATCCGGGCACGACGTCGAGCCGAGCCGGGCGGCGGACCATGAGCCGGCCCGGAGCGGGCTCACGGTGATAGCCGGGAGCGAGCCGCAGTTCGGGGAAGCGCTCCAGCAACTGTTCCAGGACGAGGCGGGACTCCAACCGGGCCAGTGGTGCGCCGAGGCAGCTATGGATGCCGTAGCCGAAGGTCATCGGGAGTGGCCTGTCCGTCGAGGACGTCGGTCACGATGTCACAGGCGCGTGCTTCCTGCTTGCGGAGCACGGCGGGAGCGAACCAGCGACTGAGACGAGCGCAGTGCCGTGTGGTCGGGCGGGTCCGGGGCACGGCTGGGACACCGGGCAGTGGTCGCGGGCCTCGGCGAGCCAGGCGGCGGGATCGGCGTTTGGGATTCCCGGTCGACGCGCTGGAGGCGGCGGACCCATCAGGCCGGCGATCGCGATGAACGCCTCCAGCGGGCAGTTGCCGGCACCCGCGCCCTGCCCCGCCAAGGAGCGTCCAAGCGCGTCACCTCGTGCTCGACGGCGACGGCGGTGTTGGCGACGCCGAGGGCCAGGTTGTGGTGGGCGTGGATCCCGAGGCCGGTGGCCGGGTCGAAGAGGTCGCGGTAGGCGCGCAGACGGTCGCGTACGCCGTCCATGGTGAGGCGGCCCCCCCGGAGTCGGTGACGTAGACGCAGTGGCGCCGCAGGACTCCATCAGCATGGCCTGGCGGGCCAGTTCGGCGGGTTCGGGCAGTGGGACATCATCAGGAAGCCCGCCACATCCATGCCCAGCCCGCGGGCCGCGGCGATGTGCTGGGCGGAGATGTCGGCCTCGGTGCAGTGGGTGGCCACGCGCACGGAGCGGAAGCCCGGCGAGTGAGCGCGTCGCAGGTCGTGCAGGGTGCCGATGCCGGGCAGCAGCGGGGTGGTCGAGAGCCGGATCGCTACTTCGGTCACCTCTGCCTGAGCCGTCGCTCGCATGTGCCACGCAGGCTCGACGGCTTGGCCGGGAGCTGTGTCGAAGGTGTGCGGAGTTACTCATGCTCAAGAATCTACAGAGGAACTACTTGATACTGAGTATCAACAGAACCTAGAGTCTCGTATTGCAAGTTCGTTTCGAACGGGAGTGTCCTCATGAGCAAGATCTGGTTCGTCACCGGTTCCTCGCGCGGCTTCGGCCGCCAGTTCGTCCAGGCGGCCCTGGAGCGCGGTGACAAGGTCGCGGCCACCGCCCGCAACACCGACTCCCTGGCGGATCTGGTGGCCACCCACGGTGAGGCGGTCCTGCCGCTGAAGCTGGACGTCACCGACAAGGCCGCCGCATTCGAGGCCGTCCAGCGGGCGCACGAGCACTTCGGCCGCCTGGACGTGATCGTCAACAACGCCGGACACGGCCTGTTCGGCGCGGTCGAGGAGCTGACGGAACAGCAGGTCCGCGGCCAGATGGAGACCAACTTCTACGGCGCCCTGTGGGTCACCCAGGCCGCCCTGCCCCTCCTACGGGCCCAGGGCAGCGGCCACATCGTGCAGATCTCCACGGTCGGCGGCGTCGTCTCCTTCCCCAACCTGGGCGGCTACAACGCCTCCAAGTGGGCCCTGGAAGGCCTGACCGAGGCCCTCGCCCAGGAGGTCGCCGGCTTCGGCATCAAGGTCACCCTCGTCGAGCCCGGCGGCTTCGAAACCGACTGGGCCGGCGCCTCCGCCACCTTCGCCACGCAACTGCCCGCCTACGACGACCTGCGCACCGCCGTCGCCGCCGCCTGGAGCGACGTCAAGTCCGGCGACCCCACCGCAACCGGCCCCGCCCTGCTGAAGATCGTCGACGCCGACAACCCGCCCCTGCGCGTCTTCTTCGGCACCGCCCCCCTCCACCTCGTCCCCCAGGCCTACGCCGAACGGCTGAAGACCTGGGAGGAGTGGGCGGCGGTCTCCGCCGAGGCCGAGGGCGCCGCGGCCTGAAGCCGCCGCGCGGCAGCGAGACGCTGCGGGCCGATCCGTGACGAGGTGGATGGTTCGGGCGGCAGCCCGCAGACATGAAGGCGGGCTCGGTGGTCAGGGGCCACTCGCGGCTCCCGAAGTGTCCCGGGCGGCCCTCGGCGCACTGTAGGCCCTTCCCGTCGGGGTGACGGGAAGGGCCAGGCGGGCACGGGGCGGTCATCCTCCCCTTCTGTCACCGGTGGCCGTCCAGCCGCCTGACCATCGACCGGAACCCCAGTCGGGCCAGGCCTCATCCGTGGGTTATAGGTACGAGATGGGTGGAGTTCGCCCACCCTCGAGCGCGCCCAGAGTCATCCGCTCGACAGGGGGCAGAGTCATGCCGGGCCCGGAGGGCAGCGGCCCCCTTGCGGGACCGCAGAAAACATGACGGGGGTGTGTGGTGCGAGGAGGGTCAACTTTTCGGGGCAGGTGCCGGCGTCGCCGCCGACCTCGGCGCGGCCGGTCCGCCCGGCCGGGGAGCGGTGAGCGGGCCTGCGGCCACCGTCACGTTCCCTGCTCGCGGCCCAGGGTTCCGTCGTAAGCGCTGCCGTCCCCGAGGACGGACTGGGTGCGGCCGAGCAGGTCCTCCGGGTCAAGTGGACCCTCGGTGTGGCCGCCGGGAGCCCATGTTTCTGATGCTCAGTATCAGATTGAGCCGCTGTTGTATTCTTTACTCATGACCGACTCCGCCCGCACTTCCGCCCAGTCCGCAGCCAAACCGCCCGGCCTGCGGGAGCGTATGCGCGCGACGGTCCGGAAGGAAGTCGTCGAGGTCGCGCTCCGGCTCTTCATCGAGCAGGGATTCGACGGGACGACCGTCGACCAGATCGCCGGCGAGGTCGGGCTGTCGCGTGCCAGCCTGTTCCGGTACTTCGGCACCAAAGAAGACATGGTCCTGCAGGGCTTGGAGGAGACCGGCCGTCAGATCGCGGAGGCGTTCGCCGCCCGCCCTGACACCGAGCGTCCCTGGGAGGCGCTGCGCAGGGCGTTCGACGTCCTCACGCAGGCGAACGAGCAGGCGCCCGAGCAGACACTCAGCTATCTGCGCATGCTCCAGGAGACTCCGTCATTGCGCGCCCGGCACTTCGAGAAGCAGCTGAGCTGGCAGGCGATGCTGGAGCCGGAGATCGCCCGGCGGCTGGGCGTCAGCGCCGACCAGCCGGAGGAGGTCGGGCCGAACGCGCTTTCCGGGGCCGCGCTCGCCTGTCTGGATGCGGCCGCGACGGGCTGGGTGGCCTGCGGGGGCGCCGTTCCCCTGGCCGTACTGCTCGACCGTGCGATGGACACGCTGACGGAATAGGTTCACCAAGGACCCTGCCTCCTGGAGCCACGGGGGTAGGCAACGGGGCTTGTCCCTTGCGGAGTTGGCCGGGCAGGCGAGGCTGGCGAAGCAGGCGCTCTCGAATCTGGTGCAGGGCGCGGGCAGTCCCATGGTGGACACACTGTTCTCGATCGCCGTGGTGCTCGGCGTACCCGCGACCCGGCTGGTGGCCGAGTTGTCGGCGGCGATCCCGGTCTGCGCTCGGCCACCTCCGAGCGGATCCCAGCGATGCGTTGACCGACGGTCGTGGAGCGTAGGGGAGGTTGTTCTCGACTTCCCGATGAACGCTTGGCGTTCTGTGCCGGGGCGTGCGTCGGGCGGCCTGCTGTTCTGGGCAGCGTCAGCCCCACCGGGCGCGGCCCCAGCCACGTGGTTCAGGAAGCGGTGTCGTGTGTCTCGCCGAGGCCGAGGAGCGCGGTGAAGCGGGCTTCGGCCCGGTCGATCTCACCGAGCTGAGAGAGGATCGATAGGGGGGTGGAGTCACCGACCACCTTCTGCATCAGCGGGGTGCGGTCCAGGATCGCGTCCCGGATCGGTTGCAGAGCGCGCGGCGCGTGATGGAAGACCTGCCCGAGGGCGTAGGCGTGCTTGGACTGCCGGGCGGTGTGCGGCTTGCGGGGGGCCTCGAAGGCGTCGAGTGCCTGGCGGACAGCGGCGTAGTCGCCCAGGTCCACCCCTGCCAGTCGGCGGCCGATGAAATAGCCGTCCTCGGTGGCCATACCGGCGCCGTACCCGGCATACGGGGAGGTGGGATGAGCGGCGTCGCCGACAAGGGTGGCGCGGCCCTTGGACCACTGCTTCAGCGGCTTGCGGTCGCGGATCACCCAGCGCTGAACGAGTGCGGGGTCGGTCGCGGCGATCAGCTGGGGGAGCGGACGGGCGAAGGCCTGACCGAGGCTGGTCGCGGTCGAGTGCGGGTCCCCGGTGAATTCCCGGCTTGCGTCGAACGCTTCGAGTACCCACCACTGGTGGCCGTCACGTCCCTTGTCGCGGATGGCGGTCCAACTGCCCTGCACCGTGCGGGTGTGGGAGAGGACGCACATCCCGGGCTCGGTCTCGACGCTGTCGTCGAAGGTGTAGCCGCCGAAGATGTGCAGGTTGTGCTCGCGCTTGGGGCTGTCGCCCCACAGAGTGCGGCGGACCAGGGAATCGATGCCGTCCGCGCCGATCACGAGGTCCGCCTCGTGGACTCGTCCGTCCGCGAGGTGCAGTCGAACACCGCTCTCGTCCTGCTCGACGCGCTCCACCGTGTGGTTGACCTGCAGGACTCCCTTGGGCAGCGCGTCGAGCAGCCGCTCGTACAACTCGGGGCGCAGCAGGCCGACGAAGCCGCCGCCGTAGTCGCGGACCACCTGCTCCGGAAGGGCCGCGCGGACCCGGCGGCGGCCGCGGGCGTTGCGGAACTCGGACGTACAGGGCGCACCCAGGTCCTCGGTGTTCACTCCGAGGAGCCCGAGCGCTTTGATGGGGGGCGGCCACAGGTTGAGGATGTTGCCGGCGGGTCTGGCGTGCGGGTAGCGCTCGAACAGTACGACGTCGTGGCCGGCCTGATGGACAGACAGTGCGGCGGCCATGCCACCGGGTCCGGCACCGATCACGGCGACGCGGCCGCGTTTGGCGGGAAGTTTCTTCATGGTGGGTTCCTCAGCCTTGGTCGTCGTTGACCTGCCTCAAGCGGCGGTGTGCAGATTCGCGGCGGTGGCGGCGGTGATGACGCGGTGGACGCAGGCCTGGCCCGTGAGGGGCAGGGTGCGCTCGTCGAGGATCTTGGGGCTGCCGTCCTTGGCGGTGTGATCCATGAGGACGATGACGCGGCGGGCGCCGTGGACGAGGTCCATGGCACCGCCCATGCCCTTGATCATCTTTCCGGGGATCATCCAGTTGGCGAGGTCGCCGGTCGCGGAGACCTGCATGGCACCGAGCACGGCGGTGTCGATGTGGCCGCCGCGGATCATTCCGGCGTTGATGAGGTCGGGGTCGACGTCGCGTTCACTGGGGTAGGGCCCGGTGCCGAGGTTGACGTAGGAGCCGTCGGTGAGTTCGGCGGCGGCACGGACGGCCATCTGGTCGCGGGTCCAGGACATCAGCTGTGCACCGTCTCTCGTGCCTGGGGCGCGGAAATCGAACGCCGTTCGATCGGTTTGTCGGCGGCCTGCGCGGGCGTGAGGGCGAGGACCCGCTGGACGAAGACGCCGGGCAGATGAATCGCGTCGGGGGCAGCTCGCCGGGCTCCACGAGTTCCTCGACCTCGGCGATCGTGATGCGGCCGGCCATGGCGGCCAGGGGGTTGAAGTTGGCGGCGGCCTTGTTGAAGACCAGGTTGCCGTGAGTGTCGCCGCGCCAGGCGCGGACGAGCGCGAAGTCGGTGGTGATGCCGTGTTCGAGGACATGCGCGCGGCCGCCGAAGGAGCGCTTCTCCTTTGCGGGGAAGCGAGGGCGATGCTGCCGTCCGCCGCGTAACGCCAGGGCAGGCCGCCGTCAGCGACCTGTGTGCCCACGCCTGCCGGTGTGTAGAAGGCCGGGATGCCGGCCCCGCCGGCCCGTAGCCGCTCGGCCAGGGTGCCTTGAGGTACGAGTTCGGCCTCCAGCTCGCCGCTGAGGTACTGGCGGGCGAGCTCCTTGTTCTCGCCCATGTAACTGCCGGTCACGCGGCTGATGCGGCCGTCGGCGAGCAGGAGGCCGAGTCCCTGGCCGTCTACGCCGCAGTTGTTGGAGACGACCTTCAGGCTGGTGGCGCCCTGGGCGTGCAGGGCGTCGATGAGGGCGGCCGGTATGCCGGACAGGCCGAAGCCGCCAACGGCGAGTGAGGCCCCGTCGGAGATGTCGGCGACCGCCTCGGCGTCGCTCGCGCTGACATTGTTCACGTGCGGGTCCTCTCGGCCGGAGGTCGGTCGGGTCAAACGGGGGAGCCGGGCAGCACCGTCGACCAGTCGCCGACGAGACCGGCGCAGGTGATGTACGAGGTCGCCTCGGTGGCGAGGAGGACGACGGCGTTGAGTAGTACCTCGTCAGGGAGCCCGGCCCGGCGGAGTGGGATGTGGCGGCGCCTCGACCGTGCCCTGCCGCGCGCGTTCCCGGTGACGACGACCTTGTCGGCCGGCCCGCTCTCCGCCACGCGGTTCACGGACGCGTTCGCGGGCGCGTACGGGCGCGAGGGAGGGCCACCGGTTGGGCACCGGGTACCACGGTGTTGGAGACGGTGCCGATGCCCTCGACGGTGAGGGTGACGGTGTCGCCGGGCTTGAGCGGCGGCGGGTCCTGGCGGCCGCGTACGCCCCAGAGTTCGGCGAGGCAGCCGCCGTTGCCGCAGGTGCCGGAGCCGAGTACGTCGCCGGGGCGTACCCAGGTGCCGCGGGAGGCGTAGGCGGTCATCTCCTCGAAGGTCCAGCTCATGTTGGACAGCAGGTCCTTGCCGACGACCTCGCCGTTGATCTCGGCGGTCAGCGCCAGCCGCAGGAATCCGTCGCTGTCGCGGTAGGGCTCCAGCTCGTCGGCGGTGACGAGGTAGGGGCCGAGGGTGGTGGCCGTGTCCTTGCCCTTGCAGGGGCCGAGGCTGACCTGCATCTCGCGGGACTGGAGGTCGCGGGCGGACCAGTCGTTGTAGATGGTGTAGCCGATGATGTGGTCGCGGGCCTGCTCGGGGGTGAGGTCGCGGCCCTCGCGGCCGATGACCGCGGCGACTTCGAGTTCGAAGTCCAGTGCCTGGCTGCCGGGCGGCACGGGGATGTCGTCGTGAGCGCCGATGACCGCGTAGGGGTTGGTGAAGTAGAAGGTGGGCGCGTCGTACCAGGCGTCGGGGGCGCCCGGGATTCCGTCGATGCTGCGTCGTACACCCTCGACGTGCTCCTCGAACGTGACGAAGTCGCGTACGGACGGCGGTTGGAGCGGCGGCAGCAATCGCACCTGGGAGACGTGCGGGCCGCGCGGCACGTCCAGGCTGGCGTTGCCCGCCTCGCGCAGTGCCTCGGGACCGGCCTGGATCAGGTCGAGAAGCGTCCCCGTTCCGGGGCAGGGGTAGAGGGTGCCGTCGTCCTCGACGGTGGCGAGACGGCTGCGGCCGTGCTGTTCGTACGTGGCGAAACGCATGGCATTCCTAGGGAGCTGGGTGGGTTGACACAGGCCGGGGGCCCGGCGGCACAGCAGGCGGGGGAGTACGCCGAGCCCCCGGAGTCAAGGGGTCAGACCGGCGGAGCGACGAAGACGCCGCGGTCGACGTCGTTGTGCATCTCCTTGGCGATCATCTCGTTCATCGGGTTGGACGTGCCCCACTGGTCGGCGTTCTCGGGCTTCGTCAGGTCGTAGATGTGCGGGTGCCAGGTGTCCTCGTCCAGCTTTTCGAGCTCGGTGGTGTACTCCACGGTGTTGCCGTGCGGGTCGAGGAAGTACGTGAAGGTGTTGTCGCCCGCCATGTGCCGCCCGGGGCCCCAGATCTTGCGGGCGCCGGAGCGCATCACGCGGCCGGAGCCGCGCATGTACTCGTCGATGCCGCGCATCTCGAAGGAGAGGTGCTGCAGGGAGGTGTGCGGACCACTGGCAATGGCCATGGAGTGGTGCTGGTTGCTGATCCGCATGAAGTGCATGACGTCATTCATGTGCGGAATGTTCATGGTGTCGGACAGCCGGAAGTCGAGGTGCTGCTCGTACCAGGTGCGGGTGGCGTTGATGTCGGGGGAGTTCAGGACGACGTGCGAGAGGCGGACGGGGATGGACTCCTTCTCCTCGACACGACGGTGCCGGCGCGCCTCGACGTCGGCCGAGACCTCGATGGTGCGGCCGTCGATGTCGAAGAAGCGGAAGCCGTAGCCGCCGCCGGGGGTGTCGACCTTGCCCGGCTGGGAGATCAACTGCACTCCACCCGCGAGGAGTTGCTCGGCGAGCGTGTCCACGTCGGCCGGGTTCGCCGCGCCGTAGGAGATGAGGTCGAGACGCTTCTCCTCGGCCTTGCGGAGCCGGACGATGTACTGCTCGGGGGAGCCCTCGGCGGCCAGGAAGGAGATGCCGGAGTCCTCGGCGACCTTGGTCAGGCCCCAGACGCCGGCGTAGAAGTCGAGCTGCTTGTCATAGTCCGGCACGGCGAGGTCGACGTGCCGCAGGTGGGTGAGCAGACGTGTGCTCATGGTGGGGGTTCTCCTCTGTGCAGTTCAGACGGTTTGGACGGTTCGGACAAGGCGGAGCAGCGCTGCAGCGTTGCCGCCGCGTACGGCGTGGAAGTGGGGGGCGGGCAGGTCCGTGACGTCGCGCAGCGCGCCGAGCGGGTCGTCGGTGCCCATGTCGAAGGGGAAGTCGGAGCCGAGCAGCACCCGGTCGGGGCCGGCCACCCGGATCAGCTCGCGCAGGACGTCCGGGTCGTGGACAAGGGAATCGAAGTACAGCTGCTTGAGGTAGCTGCTGGGCGGGTGCACGCAGCCGCGGGTGTCGGTGCGGGCGAGCCAGGCGTGGTCGGAGCGGCCGATGTGGGTGGGCAGATAGCCGCCGCCGTGGGCGGCGACGATGCGCAACCCCGGGTGCCGGTCCAGGACTCCGGAGAAGATCAGATGGGACAGGGCGACGGCGTTCTCGGTCGGCTGGCCGACGGTGTTGGACAGGTACCACCGGTTGAGGCGCTCGTCGAGCGTGCAGCCGAAGGGGTGCAGGAAGAGGATCGCGCCGGTTTCCTCGGCCCGTGTCCAGAACGGTTCGTACGCGGGGTCCGACAGTTCGCGTCCCGGCGCGTGGCTGGAGATCTCGACACCGCGCAGGCCCAGGCCGAGGGCGTGCTCAAGGGCTTCGACGGCGAGGTCCGGGTGCTGGAGCGGGACGAGGCCGAGGCCGTGCAGCCGCTGCGGGGCCTGGGCGATGTGCGCGGCGGTGCCCTCGTTGGCCAGTTCCCACACCGTACGGGCCAGGTCCTCGTCGGCCCAGTAGTGATAGTGCGACGGAGACGGCGAGACCAGCTGGACATCGACCCCGGAGGCGTCCATCGCGGCGAGCCGGGCCTTGACGTCGGTCAGCTTCGGGAAGCGGTCCTGGAACATGGGGCCGCTGACGGCGATGGCCTCGGGGCCGTTGCGGCGGGCGTCGAGATCGCGGGCCGCGGCCAGCCCGGGGTGTCCGGCGACGGCGTCCTCGACCGGCGGGAGCAGGACGTGCGCGTGGACGTCGATCGTGGGTGCGATGGTCTGAGGACTCACGGGGTTCACGGAGTTCACGGCGTCTCCTGAAGGACTGCCATCGTGCGGCCCATCAGGCCGGGTGCGTCGGCGTCACGGGCGCCGTCCATCTGCCACTGACCGAGTTGCACGGATGCCTCGACCACCATGCGGACACGGCCGATCCGGCGTTCGTAGAAGCCGGTCAGGAGAGCGTCCAGGGAACCCCAGTCCTGCTCCGCGGTCAGCATCTCCGCCAGTACGGAGGCGTCCTCCAGCGACATGGCCGCGCCCTGGGCGAGCGTGGGAGGACAGACGTGGGCCGCGTCACCGATCAGGACGACCCGCCCGCGGTGCCAGGAGCCCTCGACGAGCAGCCGCTCGAACCAGGTGTAGTTGACCTTGGCGGGGTCGGTGATGCTCGCGGCGATCTCCGGCCACGCACCCCCGTAGGGCGCGGCCAGCCGCCGCATCTCGTCCGCGTACGAGGCCGGGTCGATGGAGGCGCGGTCGCGGTTGGCCTCGACGAGGTAGGCGTAGATGGTGTCCTTGCTGGTGGGGCAGTAGCCGGCGATGTAGCACGGTCCGCCGTAGGACAGGTCCTTGCGCTTCACGCCCTCGGGGCGGGGCGCGGGGACGCGCCAGATGGCCATGCCGGTCGGTTCGGGCTTGTCGCTGATGCCGATCATCGCGCGCGTGCGGGAGCCGACGCCGTCGGCGGCGATGACAAGGTCGTAGCGGCCCTCGGTGCCGTCGCTGAACCGGGCGGTGACGCCGGACGCGTCCTGGATCAGCTCCTCGGCGGTGGTGCCGAGGCGTACCGTCGCGCCGCTCTCGAGAACGGCCTCACACAGGATCTCCTGGAGCCGGGGTCGCTGCATGCCGAAGATCGAGGGCAGGTCGTCCCCACCGGTGCGGAAGTCCTGCTGGACGTGGAACACGGTCCCGTCGGGCGCGGCCATGCCGACGGCGTCGACGGCGTAACCGCTCTCCCGGACCTTGTCCCACACGCCGACTTCGCGCAGCACGCGCAGCGCGTTGCCCTGGAGGGTGATGCCGGAGCCGAGCACGTTCCAGTCGGGTTTGGCCTCGATCAGTTCCACAGCGATGCCCGCCCGCTGCAGCAGCACGGTCACGGCGTTGCCGGACGCGCCGCCGCCTATGACGAGGACGGTGCGGGGGCGGGGGTCGTTCATGGCTTCTCCCTGAGATGGTGCCGCGCGACTTCGAACGGCAAGGGGGATGTTGCGGGTCGGGCGGGCGAGGGTGGCGTAGCCGTCCGGGCGCGGCCCGCCCGGCACTCCAGGGCGTTACTTGACGGCGACGGGATTCACCGGTGAGCCGACAGACCCGGTGATGGGCAGGGGCGCGGCGGTGAGCCAGAACTCGTACCGGCCGTCGGCGGCGCAATGTGCGGCGAGGGCGTCGAGGTCCCACATCTCCCCGATGAGCAGACCGATGTGGGGGATGGCGACCTGGTGCAGCGGCTGGAAGGCGTGGTCGAACTCGTTGGGCCGCACCTCGAAGCCCCAGGTGTCGGTGGCGATCCCGGCGATCTCGCTCCGGTGCAGCCAGCCGGCCGTACTGAAGCTCAGCCCCGGCGCCGGTCCGCCCGCGTAGTCGCCCCAGCCTTCGTGACGGGCGCGGGCCAGCCGCCCCGTGCGCACGAGGACCAGGTCGCCACGACCGACGGTCACACCATGCGAGGCAGCGGTTGCCGTCAGGTGCTCCTCGGTGATGGCGAAGCCGTCGGGCAGTTCGCCGTCGTGGCCGATGACCAGGCCCACGTCGAGGAGGACCCCTCGCCCGGCGACGTGCGGTGCCATGTGCTCGATGCCGGTGACCAGGTCGCCTTCGGAGGTGACGACCTTCTCCGCCGGGCGGCCGTTCCACGCCGTGCCGTGGTCGAAGATGTGCCCGAGCCCGTCCCATTGCGTGGAGCACTGCAAGGGCATGGCGATCACGTCGTCGGCGCCACCGAAACCGTGCGGAAAGCCCTGGCCGCCCAGAGCGGCGTCGGTGCCGGTGGCGAGCATCGTGTGCACCGGGTTCGTACGCCGCCGCCAGCCCTTCTGCGGGCCGTCCATGTCGAAGGCCTGTGACAAGGAGAAGCTGACGCCGTCGCGGATCAGGGCCGCTCCCTCGCGACGCTTGGCCTCGTCGAGGAAGTTGAGCGTGCCGAGCACGTCGTCCTCGCCCCAGCGGCCCCAGTTCGAGTACGCCTTCGCGGCCTCGGCGATCGCCTCCTCGGGATCCGTACGGTCGATACGGTCGGCGCTCATCGGTCCTCCTCCGCGACACAGCGGGTGCGTTGGGCGCCGAGCCCGGTGACCGAGCCGTCCATCACGTCGCCGTCGCGCAGCAGCCGGCCCCAGTGGATGCCGTTGCCGGCCGGGCTGCCGGTGAGGACCAGGTCGCCGGGGACCAGTTGGGCGGTCTGGGAGATGTACGAGACCAACCGTGCGACGCCGAAGATCATGTCCTTGGTGGACTCGTCCTGCATGGTCTCGCCGTTGAGTTTCAGGGTGACCTGCAGGTCGGAGGGGTCCGCGATGGAGCCGGCCGGGACGATCCACGGGCCGAGCGGGGTGAAGCCGGGGGCGTTCTTGCTGCGCAGCCAGTCGGTGCCGATCGGGGGCATGTCCCGGCGGAAGACGGTCGCGCGGTCGGTGAGGTCGTTGGCGATGGTGTAGCCCGCGACGTACTCCAGCGCCTCGTCCACGGTGACCCGGTAGGCGGGGCGGGAGATCACCGCGGCCAGTTCCAGTTCCCAGTCGGGCTTCTCGGCCCAGGCGGGCAGCACCACGTCGTCGTAGGGACCAATGATCGTGGTCGGCAGACCGATGAAGACGTACGGGAGGTCCTCGGCGGCCCGCTTGTCCATGACCGCCGCGACCTCGGCGCGGGCCTCCTCGACGGTGCGCGGGTCGTCCGGGGCGCGGTGCGCGACCGCCAGGTCGATCACATGCTGCCGGTAGTTGGCGCCGGACTGGAAGATCTGCCGGGGCTCGACGGGCGCGTGCACCGTCATCTCCGCCAGCGGCCGCCAGCCGCGCGTCGGGTCCCCGGCGAGGGTGCGCAGGCGTGGCAGCTCCTCGTCCCAGCGCTCCAGGAGCGTGAGCGTGGTCAGCGCGGGTTCGTCCAGTGCCGTGCACAGGTCGAGCGCTCGGCCCTCCGGCGTCACGAGGCTCGGGAACCTGGTCCCGTCCGGTGCCGAAAGAGTGCCGATGGCGAACGGTCCGGAGAAGGGGATGAAGGGTGCCGACGTGGCTGCGGATGTCACGGAGATTTCCTCCCGATTGCGGTGCCACTAATCTGGCCCAGTAGATTTCAATCAGGGAAATCGATTTCCTGTATATGAGAATCCAGCCGGTGAATACCGATGGGGCCGGCTCCGGAATTGGGATGCTTCGTGAACTTGGCCAGCCTGGACCTCAACCTCGTCGTTGCCCTGCGCGCCCTCCTGCAGGAGCGCAACGTCACCAGGGCCGGCCAGCGCATCGGGCTCAGTCAACCCGCGATGAGCGCGGCCCTGGCCCGGCTGCGCCGCCACTTCGACGACGACCTGCTCGCGCGGGTGGGCGGAGGGTACGAACTGACCGCCCTCGGGCGGGCCCTCCTCGACCGGACCACCACCGCATGCGACCTGCTGGAGCGCGTCTTCGCCAGTCAGGCCGAATTCAACCCCTCCCGCGAGGAACATGAGTTCACGCTGATCGCCTCGGACTACGCGGTTGCCGTCTTCGGCACCGAACTCGCCCGCACCATCCAAGCCGAGGCGCCGGGCATCCGACTCAGGTTCAAACAGGTACCGAACGAAATCATCGACGACACCGGGTCGCTGCTCAGCACTGTGGACGGGCTACTGCTGCCCCACGGCATCATTCGCGGCTTCCCCATGGTCGAGCTCTACCAGGACAGCTGGGTCTTCCTCGTCGCGGACGACAACCCGGAGGTCGGCGAGCAGCTCACCCTCGACGACCTGGCCCGACTGCCATGGGTGACGTACCAACGAGCCTACGACGCCCCCGCCGCCCGCCAGATCGCCATGCTCGGCATCGAGCCGCGCGTGGCGGTCTCCGTCGACAGTTTCCAGCTGATGCCACTCCTGGTCGCGGGCACCCGCCGGGTAGCTCTCCTTCAAAGGCGTCTCGCCGACGAGCTGGACGGACTCGCACACGTCCGCATCATGGAACCGCCCTATGACACCGTGCCGATCCAGCAGGCCCTGTGGTGGCATCCGGTCCACATGCACGACGCGGCGCACATGTGGCTGCGGGAGACGACGGCCCGGGTCGCCGAGATGATGGAGGCCGGTCGACCTGCGATTTCCCGTCCGCCGGAATGAAGGTGGGGCCATGCCCTGCACAGGCAGATGACACTGCCAGGCCGCAGCCGACGCCGGACGGACGGCCGCCGCGTGGACCCGGTTTGAATAGTTGCTGCGGCTCTGGCGGGAAAGGTTCGCCTGCCGTTCCTGTACCGCTGGTTCCGGCTCCGCCGTCAGGGAGGAGGACCGCTGCTGCCCCGCACAACCAGTTCGGGCTGCAGTGCGACCAGGGTTCCAGTTCTCGGCCGGCCCTCGATCTGGGCGACAAGGAGTTCCAGCGCGCGACGCCCGGCCTCGCCGAAGTCCTGCCGCACCGTGGTCAACGGGGGCCACACGGATTCGGCCTCGGGGATGTCGTCGTAGCCGACCAGGCTGACGTCGCCCGGCACGTCGCGGCCCGCCTCGCGCAGGGCACGCAGTACGCCGAGGGCCATCTGGTCGTTGGCGGCGAAGACGGCGGTGACACCGGGCATGTCGGCCAGTCGCCGCCCTTGTTCATAGCCCGACCGTGCACTCCAATCGCCCCGTAGCAGGTGCGGTGGCGTTCGGTCGCCGGCGGCCAGGGCTTCTCGCCAGGCGCGTTCGCGGGCTCGGGCCGATGGCTGGCCGGTCGGACCTGCGACGTGCCACATGGTGTCAAGGCCGAGAGCTAGCAGGTGCTCCGTGGCCTGGCGTGCTCCTGTCGTCTGTTCGAGTCCGATCAAGCAGAGGATCATGATCTCCGTGCACTACTACGATCCGTGGGACTTCGCCGGTACGGAATGCGGGACCATCACGCAGTGGGGCCCGACTGCGACCAACCCGTCAAAGACGTCCACCTGGGGGCAGGACTATCTGGACGCGCAGTTGAAGAAAATGCATGACAGATTCGTCACGAAAGGATACCCGGTAGTCATCGGTGAATACGGAGCGATCGACAAGTCGTCGTTCGACTCGGCGAACAACGGATACCGTGCTGACTTTGCGCACACCATCGCGGCCACAGCCAAGAAGTACGGGGAAGTCAGCCTCTACTGGGACAACGGTGTGAACGGACAGTACGGGTTCGGTCTGTTCGACCGACGTTCCTCCACCGTGACCCAACCGGGCATCGTCAGCGCCATCATGAGCGGCGTTGGGCAGTGACAGCGGCCCGGGCCTGCCGTCCGGAACGTAAAAGATCAAAAACTCGACGGCAGGCACGTACCTCGACTCCGATGCGAACGGCGCAGTCGTCCCTGCCGCCGCATCGAACCAGGATGACCAGGCGCGGATCGTCGCCCACACCGCGTCTGGAGTCAGGACTCGCCGGCACAAGGCCCGCGTGAGACCTCCTCCCGCTCATCCATAGTCAAAACACTGAGCCGGGCGGCTTCCCTATCTGCCTTGGGCTGTTGAGGGAGGTGTTCGAAGTCTCAACTCATCGGCACAGGAGCCAATGCCAGGGGGAACCTGCCCACGTCAAGTGGGTTGGCAGTATTGGTGGTTGAGCCGGACGACGCAACGGGACCTCTGATAGCCAGGAGTGATCCGTCAAGATCAATCCGAGCGCCGAGGTCACAGCCGCGTACGCCCGGATCACGCTACCGGCACTGGCGCAACTGTGGCCTTCGACGGCTGCAGCTCGATCAAGGTGCCCGACGTGGAACGCAACCGCGGCTGGTTCGGCCGGGCCAGGGTTCACCTGGGCTGGGCGGGCTGTCCCACGCTGCGGTTGATGGCGTTGGTGGAGATGGGCAGCCGCGGCCTGCTCGGAGCGGCGTTTGGCCCCTAGTTCCACGGGGAGGCCCGCTATGCGCGGCAGTTGATGCACCTGCTCGGCCCGGAGACGCTGGTGTTGGCCGACCGCGGCTTCGACAACGGCAAGCTGCTGGCCCAGTTCGCCCGCACCGGCGCCCAGTTCCTGGCCAGCTTCACCATCGCCCTGGAAGCGGCCCGCGACCAGGTCGTGGCGGCCGGGGTCTGGTACTCGGTCAGCATGACGACCGGCCCTTTGGCCGCCGAGTAGTCGAAAGCTCGCTCCAGAGCAGGGCAGATGCCCACCAGGGCATCGCGCAGGCGGTTGATCAGTCGTACCCGGTCGGCGATCAGGTCGGCTCGATGCGCGGTCAGCAACTGGAGATCAGCCACGGTCTCGTTCGGCAGGGTTCAGGGGTGTGAAATCCCGGCGCATACGCGCGGTGTCGGCGATGACCAAGGCGTCCTTCGCGTCGGTCTTCCCTTCGCCGCGGTAGGCCCCGGACATTCGGTTGACCGTGCGTCCAGGCACGTACACCACGCTTTGGCCGTTGGCGATCAGCAGTGCAAGCAGCAGCGTTGAGGCCCGGCCGCAGATGTCCACCGCCCACCGCACCTCGTTGGCCATCTCGCAGGCTGTCACGATCAGGGCCAGGATCTCGTCCTCACCGTTGACGACCTTCCTTGAGAAGACTTTCTCTCCTGCGGCGTTGACTCCGACAGCCCAGTGATGGACCTTGCCGGCGTCGATGCCGACCCAGACGTGCTCATGACGTTCCGTCACCGTCGTGGCTCCGTTCCTCAGGAAGCAGCACCCTCTGGGTCCGGGAACACTCCGCCGCCAGGCCCTTGACCAGCGATGACCGCAGTTCTCAATCAGCAGCCGGAGCGTCCCGGAGAACCGGGCAGCCACTCCCTCAGAGCGATCAATGGCAGGTCACCATCAGCTGCACCCAGTCCTCCCGGACCACGACCATTCTTAAGGGGTCACCATGCTGATTGATCGTCACCGGCGAGAGTGACCGCCGTGCCAAGCTCCCGCCGCATCAGCGGGCGCCGGTCGTTCTGGTGTACCTCCGCAAGCGCGACCACTTCGCGCAGATCGCGGCGGGCTTAGGTATCTCGGTCGGCACCGCCCACGCCTACCCGACCGCGGTGATCAGCCTGCTCGCCGACCGTGCACCGGGCCTGCTCCCACAAGCACCGTCGGCATGGCGTCAACGTGCAACCGGTGACCGATCCGGATGGCCGGACGCTGTGAGTTTCACCCGCGCTGCCCGGCCGCACGCATGACCTGACCGCGGCCCGTACCCATCGGATCATCCGGATCTGTGAACGCCAGGGCATCCCGGTCCTCGCCGACCGCGCCTACACGGGAGCCGGCCCGTGGGTGGCGACACCCCTCAGACGCCCACCGGGCCGTGGCCTCACGGCCACCCGACAAGCCGTCAACCGCGCGCTGTCCGCGGCACGGACGCCGGTCGAGCGTGGCGTCGCACAACTGAAGTCATGGCGGATCTCCCACACAGCCCGATGCAGCCCGAATCGAATGTCGCGTCAATCTGCGGGTTGAATCCAAGGGGCGCGAGTCGCCAAACGTACGCAATGGCCGGCATGCGGAGGTCACCGTTGTGGTGAAGTGAGGACGCCGCGCGACAGAGCGACGGTGACGGCTGCGGTGCGGTCGTTGACACCCAGTTTGACGAACGTTCGCAGCAGGTGCGTCTTCACCGTCGCTTCGCCGATGTACAGCTGCCGACCGATCTCGCTGTTGGACAGACCCCGCGCGACGAGGCCGAGTACCTGAACTTCGCGTGGGGTCAGCTGCTCCCCGGCCGGCGCCTGAAGGTGAGTCACCAGCCGGGCGGCCACCGGCGGGGCGAGGACGGTTTCACCGCGGGCTGCCGCCCGGATCGCGTCGGTCAGGGTACCGATCGGGGTGTCCTTGAGCAGGTAACCGGTGGCGCCGGCCTCGATCGCCGGCAGGATGTCGGCGTCACCTTCGTAGGTGGTCAGCATGAGCACGCGAATGCCGGGGTGCTCCTGACGGATGCGCGCCGTTGCGGTGGCGCCATCGGTACCCGGCATCCGCAGGTCCATCAGGACGACGTCCGGGCGCGTCGCGGAGGCAAGGACGATCGCCTCGTCGCCGGAACCGGCCTCGCCGACGACCCGCAGGTCGTCGTAGGCCTCGAGCATGCCGCGGAGGCCGAAGCGTACGACGGGATGGTCATCGACAATCAGGATGTGGACAGTCATCGAGCCGGTTCCGCCCGCTCAGTGGTCGGGTGTGGAGCTGAGATCAAGTACAGGCTGCAGGCTACGCGCCGCCTGCTCGGCCGGGGGCGGCGGCAGCTCGACCCGCACCGTGGTGCCCTGGCCGGGAGCCGATCGCACCGTGCAGGTTCCGCCGAAGCTGGAGGCGCGGGTGCGCATGCCGAGCAGGCCGTATCCACCCCGGACGGTGGCCGGGTCGAAGCCCTGGCCGTCATCGGTCACGGCCAGCGCCATGAGGCCGGAATCGTGGCGTAGCTCGATCCGCACCGTCGTGGCGGCGGCGTGCTTGGCGACGTTGGCCAGGGCCTCCTGCGCGGTGCGCAGCAGGGCGATGTCGGTGCCGGTAGATGTGCTGGACCGCTCGCCGACGATCGAGACCTCGACGCGCGTACCCGTGTCGCGAGTATGCCGGGCGGCGAGCCGGTCCAGCGCATCCGCGAGCCCGCGGCCGGTCAGGTCGACCGGGGCCGATGCGGCGATCAGCGAGCGTGCCTCCGCGAGGTTCTCGCGGGCGGTCTTCTCCAGGATGTCGAGCTGTCCGTCGGCGGCCGTCGGATCACGGAGCAGGGTCGTCCGTGCTACCTGAGCGAGCATGAGGATGCTGGTGAAGCCCTGTGCCAGGGTGTCGTGGATCTCGGCGGCCAGGCGTTCACGTTCGGCATGGACGCCCGCCTCGTGGCCCGCGCGCTCCAGTGCGGCCCGCGTCCGGGTCAGTTCCTCGATCAACGCGGCCCGCTTGCGGTTCTGCTCGCGGATGCCGGTCAGATAGGCGCCCAGGAGGATCGTCACGGTCATGGGTACCAGAACGGTCACCCCGACCATCGCCAGCGTGTAGCGGCTGACTCCGGCCCGCGCCACCATGGCCCAGGCGAGTTCGGCGTAGAGGATCAACAACAGCGGTAGGCGTACCCGCCACCTCGCGACCATCACGAACAGCTGTGGGCAGAGCGCGAACAGCAGTGCGCCGGCGATCGGGGCGATGGCGAGCAGGAGCGGGAACGCGACCGCCAGGACGGCGAAATAGGCCGCACCCCAACGCTCGTCGCGGTTCTCCATGGCCCGCGGAGCGACCAGGGCGTAGCAGGCGACGATGACAGCGAGCGTACTGAGGGCCAGCAGGCGTTGTCCGAGCGCCACGGAGACGTCGGCCGCTATGGCGACGGCAAGAGGTATCGCGACGGCGCCGACGAGGACATGCCATCCGACGCGGTAGCGGTGTCCGAAGTCGACGGTGCTGCGCACTGCCACGCCCTGCCCACTTTCGCCCACGGAGATGGGCCGCCAGTTTACGGACGCCCACGTCCACAGTGCCCGACTCGGTGCCGAGGAGCGTCCACGCACCGGTGGAGCCGTGCGTACGTCGATCGGTTGACAACGAGGTCCAACCAAGCGTTGTCGCCGCCGCGCCTCAGAACCGTCACGCTCGTTGTCGAGAACTTCGGCTCCACACCTGGAGGTACCCCCATGAAGAAGAACTGGTTCGTCCTCGGCCTGGGCGCACTGCTGGCCTTTATCGGCGTGGGCTGGACGTTGCAGGGACTCGACGTCATGAAGGGCTCGGCGATGAGCGGCGTGACGCTGTGGGCGGTCGTCGGGCCGGTCGTGGCGATCGTCGGTCTGGTCGTGCTGGGTGTCGGCTTCGCCCGGCTACGCCGGGTGAGCCGATAGGCGCCGATCAGATGTCCGGTCTCGACATGGAGACTCAGAAGACAGATCGGCCGGCACCGGGAAGACCGACCAAGCAGTGGTACGGCGAACTTGCCGGCGTCGCGGCCACCGCACTCGCCCTGGGCCTCGGTGAGCTGGTGGCAGCCGCGACGGGCGGGCCCTCAGCGCCCCTCGTGGCGGTGGGTGGCGTCGCCGTGGACGCCGCGCCGACCCCGGTCAAGGAGTTCGCCGTCGCGGTGTTCTACACGTACGACAAGCTGGCGCTGCAGGCGGGAATCGTCCTGGTGCTGGCGGTGTTCGCCGCGTTCATCGGTGTACTGGCCATGCGCCGGCTCTGGTACGGGCTGGCCGGCGTCGCTGTGTTCGGGATGATCGGCGTACTCGCGTCAGCCACCCGGCCCAGCGCCACGTGGGCGTACCCGCTGCCGACAGTGGCCGGTGCACTGGCCGCTGCCGGCCTTCTGGTGCTGCTGCGCCGCACCCTGCCGCGCCGTGCTGCGGTATCGGCGCAGGACCTGGGGGACGACACCGGCCCGGACACGGACGTGTCGGCGGAGGGAACCCACACCCCCGTGCAGGGAGCCGGTTCACCGTCGTCGGATGCCGGCATCTCGGTGCTGGACAGCGCGGGACAGCCACCGGGCCGACGACGGTTTCTCGCGCTGGCGGTCGGGGCGATCGGCGCGGCCGCGGTGGCCGTACCGGGCGGACGCCGGCTCTGGGCACAGAGTGTGGCCGCGGCCCGGGCCGCGGTGGTTCTCCCGTCGCCGTCGAGCCCGGCAGCGCCCTTGCCGGCCAAGGTCTCCGTCGGCGTGCCCGGAGTGGAGCCGTTCGTGACCAGGACCGCGGACTTCTACCGGATCGACACCGCTTTGACGGTGCCACAGATGGAACCGAAGGACTGGCGGCTGAGGATTCATGGCCGGGTGAAACGGCCGCTGACGCTGACGTACGAGCAATTGCTGGCACGGCCGATGGTGGAGCGCTACATCACGCTGGCGTGTGTGTCCAACGAGGTCGGTGGCGAGTTGGTCGGTAACGCGCGGTGGTTGGGGGTACCGATCAAGGATCTGCTGGATGAAGTCGAGCCGGATGACAGGGCGGATCAGGTGGTGAGCCGTTCCGTGGACGGCTACACGGCCGGTACACCGACGGCGGCATTGCGTGACGGGCGGGACGCGTTGCTGGCGGTCGGGATGAACGGGGAACCACTGCCGGTCGAGCACGGATTTCCGGTCCGGATGGTGGTGCCCGGGCTGTACGGATACGTATCGGCGACGAAGTGGTTGACGGAGCTGGAGCTGAGTCGTTTCTCGGACTTCAGCGCCTATTGGGTACGGCGGGACTACGCGGCGCTGGCTCCGGTGAAGACACAGTCGCGGATCGACACACCGGCCGCGGGCAAGCGTCTGGAGCAAGGTCCGGTGATGGTGGCCGGGGTGGCGTGGGCGCAGCATCGTGGGGTGTCCGCGGTGGAGGTCCGCGTGGACGACGGACCATGGCAGCAGGCACAGCTCGCGGCGGTGCCGTCGGTGGACACATGGCGGCAGTGGAGCTGGCCGTGGCAGGCGACGCCCGGCGAGCATCGGCTGCAAGTACGCGCCATCGACAACACCGGCCAGGTGCAGACAGGACAGGTGCACGAGCCGTTGCCCGACGGGGCGACCGGCCGGCACACGATCAAGGTCACGGTTGCCTGAGCATGTCCCGCCGGGCGGGGGTTCCCGCCTAAAAGACTCGAATCTTCGGATGATCTTGAGGTCGGACAACCGCGCGCTACCAGCACGAGTAGGAGATCCACAGCGGCTCGCGAGCCTGCCCCCCGACCTGGTCGGCACGAGTACGAGCGCGAGGTGCCACTGCCCGAGCACACCTGGCAGGAGGCTGGCTGGTGCCTCACGTTCGAGGCGATCCCTCGCACTCCCGGCCAGCGAGGTGACCCGTCGAGCAGGACAATCGGCATCTACCCGCGATGTGGTTGGACGACGAATCGAGCCGTGTGCTCGAGGCGGTCAAGAGGAAGGGAGGGAAGTGCGGCGATCTCGCCGTCGAGCCGGGCCGGGCGCTCGCGCAGGCAGAGGAGGCGCCCGCCTGCGCGTCGTGGTCCGGCGGCCCCGGCCCTCCGTCACATACCGATCCGCGCCGCGATGACCGGTGCCAGCCGGTCCGCGATGACGCGGTGCCCCTGGTCGTTGGGGTGGACCGAGTCCGTCAGGTCGCCCGAACCCAGCCAGCCGGTGGTGTCGACGAAGGAGACCCGGGAGTCGCCGCCGTCGACGGCGGCCTTGACCGCCGCCTGGGTCTGCGGGACGTACCGGCCGCGGAAGGTTCCATGGCCGCGCGGATACGGTCGCGTTCGTCGGGTGCGAGGCTCATGCGGTGCCGTCCTGGAGGGTGGCGCGGGTGCGGTGGTGGGCGTCGGCGAGGTCGCGCAGCCGGGTGGCGTTGCTGCGCAGACGCTCGCCCAGCGGGCCGGGCACATGGCCTGCCTGCTGGTCGAGCGCGGTGGCGCGGCGTGCAGGGCATGGGTGGCCTTCTGGGCCCAGTACGGCTCCTCGTGGTCGATCCGGGCGAGGACCATGGTGCGTTCGTCGAGGGAGTCGAAGCCGTGGGCGGCCAGGAGGGCCTGGGCGGTGCCGTAGTGGCTGCCAGTCAGGCGTGCGAGGACTGCGGTGGGGTGGGCGGGATGGACGTCGAGGAAGACCTGGGCGTCGAGGCGGACGACGGCGTCGGGAGGAATGCCGGGCATGGCAGGCGGGCTCGTTTCGGTCCGGGCCCGGCCGGCAGATGGCCAGGCCCGATCGTGGGGTCATCGGTGGGTGCGCGGGCTGAGTAGTGCGGACTGGGGTGGCGGGCGGGTCGCGCGGGGCGGTTGCCCGCGGCGTACCGGCTGGCTTTCGGCGGGCGCGGGCGCGGGCGGGGGGCAGTGGCGCGCATCCAGCGGGTGCGCAGCGAGTTGAGGTCGGCGAGGGCGCGGCGGCTGCCGGTGACGAGCTGGTGGGGGGTGTTGGCCAGGTCGTCGGTGTAGGCGGTGATCCGTGCGGCGACCGTCTGGGCGCGGGCGAGGAGAGCGCGCCCAAGGATCTTCTCGCCCCAGTACTCGGGGGAGCCGGCGGGCGTGGAGACCAGGTCCATCAGGGCTTTGGGGGTGAGGGTGCCAGTGAGTAGGCCGCGGGGCTGGGCCTCGCCGAGAACGGTGATGGGGTCGACCATGTCGCCGCGGTGGACCAGCGTGGTGATGGACTGCCAGAGCGCGGCGTGCAGCGACAGCAGGAAGTCCGCCTCGGTCAGCCACCGCATCTGGCGGACCTCCGCCGGGTAGGCGGTGGCGGTCGCGAGGAGGAGGCGCTCTTCGGCGAGGTCTTCCTCCTTGCTGGCCGTCCGCTTCCTCGTCTGGGGGACGCCGTAGTCTGCGGCGTTGAGGATGCCGGTCCATGCAGAGAATCCCCAGGCCCGCAGGATCGCCGCGTACTGCCGCCACAGGGGCAGGACGTCGGGGACTTCCTCCATGAGGACCCACTCCGGCTCGCCCACCGTGTTGAGGGCGTGCAGGTAGCGCATGGGCTCGGCGGCGAGGAGGGAGCGTGGGTCCGCGCACGCGCCGAGCAACTGCTCGCGGGTGTCGCGTCCGGCGGCGAGGTCGGCGACGGCCTGGTGGACGAGGGGCTGGTCAACCAGGCCCAGGCGCTTGCCCGCCATGCTCCATGCCTGACAGGGAGGAGAGGCGATCAGCCCGAGGATCCGGCCCGAGAAGATCCACGCCGGATAGACGGCGACATCGGTCCGGATCGTCAACTGACCGGCCCGGGCACGGGTCTTGCAGGCCCACTCGTCCCATTCCAGGCCGACATCCCGCGCGCCGAGGACGGTGAGAGCATGGCTCCAGCCGCCAGGGCCGGCGAACAGGTCGAGGATGATCCGCCTCAGGAAACCAGCCCGAAGTCGTCCTGCATGGGCTCGGATTCACCCCGGCAGGCCCAGGGAGAACAGCCGTCGGCCACACTGTTCTCCAGTTCCTCGGTTGCGGCGGCCGGGTCGTCGAGCTCCTGCTGGCGCGCTGCCCATTCGGCGGCCGTGACGTGGTCGATGGGTGCCTGGGCGAGCGGGACGCGGGAGCGGTGCAGGAATGCCTGGCTGAGCAGCCGGTTCTCGGATGCGGTGGCGCGGGCGTTTCCCTGGCGGATGGCCGCGTCGTGCAGCGCGTCCGTGCCGGGCGTGTAGGAGATGTCGCGTACGCGCGCCTTGAGGGCTTCGAAGTCGTATGCCAACTGCCGTGGTTGAAGGACGTGTTCGTTCAGGTCGAGTGGAGGCGTGGGGATGGATGGCTCCTGTGCTGGTTCAGCGGCTTCGGGCGGTGGCCTGCGCGGTGGCAGGCAGGGGACGGGGCGTGGTTGCGGGCGCGGTGCTCGGCCCGGCCGGTGGCGAGTCGATGACCGAGGCCAGAGCGGTGATGCCGGCCGGGGTGAGGCGCACGCGGTCCAGGGGCGGGCCGCCGACGTACGCGGCGTGCGCCGAACCTGCGGTTCTCTCGGCCAGGCCCTTCGTCTCCAGGGCGCGCAGGGTGCTCATCAGTACCTTGGGCTCGCGGGAGCGGGTGAACTCGCGGCCTAGAGAGCTGCTGGCCACGACGTGTCCGCAGGCGATCTCGGCCAGGGCTGTGCGGTGCACGGCGGTCAGTCGTGAGTCGGGGGCCGGCGCGGTGGCCCAGCGGCGCCGCCGGGTCTCGCCGGCCCGCTCGCCCAGCGGCTGCAGCGCAGTGCCGCCGCCCTGCGCGCCGCCGCCGAACACCACGACGACACCCGCCTCACGACCGAAAGCAGCTGACCGGTGCCCCCAGCCCTCGACGACCGCGACCGCATCCAAGCCGCCATGGACCGCATCCTGGCCGGAACGGCCCACCACTCGAACGGAGCGCTGACGATCGTCGCGCTCGCAGCCGAGGCCGGCGTACCCCGCAACGCGCTGACCCAACGCCACCTGGACCTGAAGAACGCGTTCTACGCCAAGGTCAAGGAGCGGGGGGGGGCAGCCCACCGACGCCGAGGCCCACTCCGCAAGCAGGTCGGCAAGCTCAAGACGCTGCGGCACAAAGACCGAGCAGAACTGGCCGCGCTTCGCTGCGACGTCGAGGCGCTGGTGCGCGTGGTGAACCAACTCACCGCGGAGAACCGGCGGTTGCGCCAGCAGCTGACGGCCGCCGAGCCCGTGGTCCGCCTGCTGCCCTCCCAGCCGCAGCCGCCCACGCCGTGACATCTGCGGCCGGTCAACCGATCGCGCAGGGCCACACCAGGGGGTCGGGGAAATCGCGTGGTGGATGGGGACTCCGTGGGATGTCGGGGACGGGGTGATCTATCAAGGGTCGCGCTCAAGGGGCGCGCCGCCCGCGCCAGTCGACCATTTCCATAAACTATGAATATAAAAATGCTATGCTTCGAGCATGAGTCGTCAAGACGCCGCTCCTGGCGCGTCCGCCGCCATCGGGGCAGCCCTCTACGCCCTGGCCACCAGGGCCGCGAGACGCCTGCCCCGGGGCATGAGCCTGACGTCCGCCGCCACCCTGGCCACCCTGGACCGGACCGGCCCGCGGCGCATCACCGATCTGGCCGCGGTCGAGGGCGTCACCCAGCCCGCGATGACCGCCCTGGTCCGGGTGATGGAGGAGTCCGGCCTGGTCGAGCGGCGGGGTGACGCGTCCGACAAGCGGGTCACGCTGGTGTGCCTGACCGAGGCCGGCGCCTCCTATGTCCGGACGCGGCGCCAGGCGGGCGTCCACGCGTTCGAGCGGTTGATCGGCGAGCTCACCGGCGACGAGGTCGAGGCGCTGGTGGCGGCCCTTCCGGCGCTGAAGCATCTGGCAGAGCTCGAAAGCCGGGACCGCGAAGGGCCGAAGCAGTGACCGGGCAGCCGGTCGGCTGGGTCGCGGTGAAGGCGTTCCCGGTGGCGCGTTCCAAGGCGCGGCTGCTGGTCCCCGCCCTGATGTTCATCGCTCTGGTCGTGGCGGCGGTCGCCAGCCTCGGGACGCCGCTCATCACCAGCGTGGCGACCTCGTTCCACGTCTCGCTCGGCAGCGCGCAGTGGACGCTGACCGTCGCGCTGCTCAGCGGCGCCGTCGCCACGCCGGTCCTGGGCCGGCTCGGAGCCGGCCCGCACCGGCGGGCCACGATCCTCGCCACGCTGGCGGTCGTCGTCGCCGGCAGCGCGCTCACCGTGCTGCCGCTGCCGTTCGCGTGGCTGCTGGCCGGCAGGGCGGCCCAGGGCGTCGGGCTCGGGCTGACGGCGCTGATGATGGGCGTGGCCCGGGACCACCTCCCCGAGGAGCGCAGCGCGGCCGTGATCGCCCTGATCTCGGTGGTCTCGATCATCGGGGCCGGCGTCGGCTACCCGCTGGCCGCACTGCTCGCCGAGCTCGGCGGGGTACGGGCCGCCTACGGCCTCGGCCTGGTCGTCACCGCCGCCGCCCTCCTGACCGCGTGGCGCTCCATGCCCGAAGCCCCCGAAGGCCGCTCCGCCCACGTGGACGTGGCAGGCGCGGTCGTCCTGGCCGCTGCGCTGCTCCTGGTGCTGTTTCTCGCCGGCGAACGGAATCTGTGGAGCCGGCACCTCGCCGTGGCGGCGGGCCTCGCCGTCGTCGCGGTGGTGCTGCTCTGCGTCTGGGCCGTCATCGAGCTGCGCAGCACGACGCCCCTGGTCGATGTGCGGGCGGTGCGGCACCCGGCGGTCGCCGGGGCGAACCTCGCCATGTTCGTCGGCGGGATCGGCATGTACCTCCTGCTCACGCTCATCACCCGGTACGCGCAGACGCCGCACGGCGCCGGCTACGGCTTCGGGCTGACGACCTTCGTCGCCGGGCTGGTCCTCATCCCGTTCTCGGTGCTGGGATTCGTCGCCGGCAAGCTCACGCCGCGGGTCCGGACGCGGATCGCCGACCCCCTGCTCCTGGCCGGCAGCGCCGTCGTGGTCGGCGGCGGGTTCGCCCTGTTCGCGGCGGCCCGGTCGGACCTGGCCGAACTGTTCGCGGCGATGGGCGTGCTCGGCTTCGGCGTCGGCGGCTTCTCGGCCGCGATGCCCGGCGTCATCCTGGCCGTCACCCCCAAGAGCGAGACGTCGAGCGCCATGAGCTTCAACTACGTCGTCCGCAGCGTCGGGTACTCCCTGGGCAGCGCCATCGGCGGCCTGATCCTCGCCGCGGGCACCGGCCCCGGCCACCTCTTCCCCGACGACAGCGCCTACACCACCGCGGCGCTGGTCGGCATCGGCGCCATGGCGATCACGACGCTGACAAGCCTCGCTCTCGCCCTCCGACGCTCGTCCGAGACCAACCCGTAAGTCAGATGCACTCATCCCAACACTGGAGGTTCCATGCCCAAGGGCTACTGGGTCAGCGTCTACCGCACCATTTCAGACCCTGAGAAGCTGGCTGCTTACAACAAGCTGGCCCGCCTGGCCGTCGAACCCGGGGGCGGTCGGACCCTCGTCCGTGGCGGTCGGGTCGTGGCGCATGACGCCGGAATCGCCGAGCGCACCGTCCTGGTCGAGTTCGACAGCTTCGAGCAGGCCGTCGCGGCGTACGAGAGTGCGGCCTACCAGGAGGCGCTGGTCGCCCTCTCCGACGGCGTCGAGCGCGACTTCCGCATCGTCGAAGGCATCGACTGACCGAGGTCCAGTCGGATCTTCACTGAAGATCCACCATCTTGGTTTTCGCTGGTGCGGCTGCTGGTGTGGCGGGGTTCGTGGGTGCTCGTGCTGGCAATGGCCGGACTCACAGGCGGGGCCTCTAGCACGTGGTCTGTGCTGGTGGAGGAGCGGTCCTGGGCGCTGGCGAGATCAGCTTCCGCGAGGAGTCCGGGCGGTGGGCGGTCGACGAGGTCAGCAATCAGTCGACCGGCTACTGCCCGGACGTAGGCTCGTGGTCGGCCGTCGTCGAGGCCTTGGACCAGGCCGGAATCGTTCGCCCGTCTGGCTTCACGTACGAGGTGGTGTTCCGACGGTGCCCCTTCTGCCAGCAGCTCAACATCGTGCGCGAGGAGGACTTCGTCTGCGTCTTCTGTGACGAGGCCCTGCCGATTGAGTGGAACATCGACCAGCCCCGACGCTAGGCGGTCGGCGGCTTGCCGGTCGGGTTCTTGGGCCGCTTGTTCGGCCGGTAGCTGGGGCCGTTCATGATGACCTGGTGACTGGTGTTGATCAGCCGGTCCAGGAGCGACCCGGCAACCACGGGGTTGGGGAACAGCGGATACCAGTCGCTGGGAGCCCGGTTGCTGGTGATGATCAGGGACCGGCCCTGCCGCTCACTGACCAGTTCGTAGAGGTCGTCGGCCTGGGCCGCGGTGAGCTGCCGCATCGCGAAGTCGTCGAGGATGAGCACGTCGGGGCGGACCAGCTCGCGGATCCGCTTGTCCCAGGTGCGGTCCGCGTGGCCGCCGGCCAGTTCGGCCAGAATCCGGCTGGTCTTGACGAAGCGGACGTTGGCGCCCTGGCGGACGGCCAGATGCCCGAGAGACTGGGCGATATGTGTCTTCCCGACCCCGACGGGACCGAACAAGATCACCGATTCACCTGCGTGGAGCCAACGCAGGGTGGCCAGGTCGGCCCCGTTCTCCCGAAGCTACGGCGAAGTGAAAAGTAGCTCTCTGTAATCAGAGTGACGCTCGGTCAGGGAGCGGGAGGCGGGGTCCGGGGACTTCGCCGGCCTGGAGGCCAGCGAAGTCGGCCACGCGGACAGGGACTGTGGTTGGGGACGGCCGTCAGTTGGGCCGCCCGCTTGAGGCGCGGGCCAGTGCTGCTTGGACTCGTACTTCGGCTTCGCGGCGCCGATCGCCAGTCTCTCGAAAGATGGCAGCAGCGGTGGAAAGAGCCTCAACGGCCTCGTCGAGCCTGCGTACCTGACACAGACTGAGCCCGACATTCTTCCAAGCGATGCCTTCGCCGTGGCGGTCGCCCAGCTCCCGGCAAAGCGACGCGTCCTGGGTACCAACGTCAGCAGCCTCTTCGAATCTGCCTTCTTCGGCGAGGGCTTGGCCGAGGAGATTCAGCGTAGAGGCCGCACTGCGGCGGTCGCCGGTTTCCCGGAAGAGGCTGACAGCGGTGGTGAGCGGAGTGACGGCCTTGTCGAAGCTCCGCTTCTGAAGCAGCAGTTGCCCGAAGTTGGCCAGCGCCATGGCCTCGCATTGAGGGTATCCGATCTCCTTGGAGAGGCGAGCAGCGCCAAGGACAGTGTCGGCTGCCTCGTCGAATTTACGCATCCGGATCAGTGCGGCCCCGAGGTTGTTCAGCGCATGTGCCTCCCCAAAGGGGTCACCGTATTCACGGAAGAGGGCAACGGCATCAGTGTGAGCCTTGACGCCCTCCCCGAACTTGCGCGCGCCGACCAGGGCCATTCCGAGGGTGTCCAGCGTCACGCTCTCTGCGTGGCGGTCGCCCACCTCCCTCCAGTGAGTGACAGCCTTGGTCAAGTAGCCGACGGCCTGCTCGGATCCGCCCAGCTCGATCTGGATGGGCCCTAAGATGCCCAGTACCCTGGCTCCGCCCAGGCTGTCTCCCAGCTCCCCGAAAAGAGCTGCAGCATCGGTGAGCACGTTGACGGCCTCCACGAATTTCTCCAGGGATGCCAGAGCCTGTCCGAGATTGCTCAACGTCACGGCTTCTGCGTGGCGGTCTCCGGCTTCACGGCAGAGATCGAGAACCGCCGTGAAGATGTCGACAGCTTCTTTGAACCTGCCCGCACGGATGAGGGCACGCCCTAGACCATCGAGCGCTGCTTTCTCGTTGTGACGGTCTCCGGCCTCACGGCAGATGGCAACGGCGGCAGTACTGAGGTTGATCCAGTCGTTGGTGTAGCGGCGCAGGTCGAAGAACGTGCCAAGAGCCAGTGCGAGTCCTGTCGCGGCAGCGTGGTGTGCAGGGGCGGCCGTGGCGGCGGCGACGAGGTTGCTCTGTTCGGCATCCAGCCACTCCAGTGCCTGATCGCGGTCGGTGAAGTCGTCCGGGAGGGGCAAGCCCGGCGTTGTCTGCAGGTGGATGTCGGCGGCCTGAGCGGTAGTGAGGTAGTGGTCGAGCAGGCGCGCCACCGCCGCATCCCGGCCGTCGTCCGTGGCGCGGGCGTGTCCGACCTCGTCCGCGAAGAGCCGGACCAGGTCGTGCATCCGCCAGCGGCCCCAGACCTGCCCGGGCTCGACCAGGTGCGCGTCGGCCAGGTGTTGCAGCAGTCCTTCGGCCCTGTCCGTGTCGGTGCCGGCAAGGTGGGCGGCGGCTTCGGTGGACAGGTCGGGGCCGGGGTTGAGGGGCAGCAGCCGGAACAGCCGGACGTGATCACTGTCGAGGAGTCGGTAGGACAGGTCGAAGGCGGCCCGTACGGCCCGGTCGGGGCGGCTCAGCTTGTCCAGGCGGGTGTGCTCGGCCTGAAGGGCGGTGGCCAGGGAGGCCGCGGGACGGGCAGGCGCGGCGGCCAGGAGGGCGGCGGCGATATGCAGGGCCAGCGGCAGGCCCGCACACAGACGGGCAATCGTCGTGGCCGCTTCCGGATCGTCGGCAATGCGGGTGTCGCCGTCTCCACGGGCGTGGCGTAGCGCCTGGTCGAGCAGGGCGATGGAGGCCGACTCCTCAAGGACGTCGAGGTCGTGGAGGCGGGCGTCGAGTCCGTCGAGGGTGTGGCGGGAGGTGACAAGGGCAGCGGTCACACCGTCGGTGGGCAGCAGCGGGCGGGCCTGCTCGGTGGTGAAGGCGTTGTCGACGACCACCAGGATCCGCTGCTGGTGTTCGGCGTAGGCGGCCAGCACGCTGCGGTACAGCCGCTGCCGGTCCTGCAGACCGTTGGGTATGTGATCGCCGGGCATGCCCAGTGCGCGCAGCATGCCTTCCAGGGCCCGCTCGGGAGACAGGCGGCGCTCGGGGTCGTAGCCGGACAGGTCGGTGAAGAGCACCCCGCCGGGGAACCAGCCCGGCTTCTTGCGGGCCCGGGCGGCGGTCTGGACGGCCAGTTCGGTCTTGCCGATGCCGGCCAGACCGGACACGGCGGTCACCAGCACTGCCTGCCCGGCGCCCGTGCCGCTTTCGCCTGGGGCCAGGTCCTTCAGCAGCCGGTCGACGTCCTGGTCGCGGCCGGTGAAGGCGGCAGAGAGGGCGGGCAGGCCGTACAGGGCCGGTTTGATCTGCGGCGGCAGCTGCACGGTTATGTCCCGGCCCTGGATGACCGCGTGGAAGAAGATCCCGCCGCTGATCGTGTTGTTGACCCGGCCGTCCGCTGCGCCCTCGTGGGCTGCCTCTGTCTGCCCCATGCCGGTCAACCCCGCACCGGTGGGAGGGTGCTGTGGCCGTCGTCGGTATCGGCCGTCGGCTGCACGGCCGGTGCGGAGGGCGCAGGGGGTGGGGTGGTGAAGGACAGGCCGGAGAAGTCCCGGCCCTGCAGCACCGGCCCGTGCTGGGTACCGCCGCTGATGGTGTTGTGCACCGTGCCGTCGCCGGTGCTCACCAGCTTGGCCTGCTCCTGCCAGGCTTCAAGACCGGTGCGGAAGTCCGTATCGAGCGCGGCCCGCACCGCGAGTGCGGTGCTCAGCGCCTGCGCTTGCTGCTGGTCGGCCGGATCCTGTTCCAGCCGCGCCAGCTCCGCATCCCCGGAACTGACCGCCGGTGCCTCTTCACCGGCATCGCGGCGGAACGGGCGCCGCACCAGAGCCGTTAACCCCGCCCAGGCCTGCCGCCCGAGCTCCCCGCCAGCCCCGCCGGCCAGCGCCGCCAGCAGCCCTACCGATACCGGGTCCACTCCGCACCACCTTCACCTTCCGTATTGGGGTTACTACTAGGAACGGACGAGCGGGAAGGAAGCGGTAGTTCCCACCCGTCGCCAGGCGTCCGCCTCGTGGCGTCCGGACGACCGTCCCTCCTCCTGGGCGCCACGGCCCGCGCCCGCAGGTCAGACCGGGGCATAGCGCACCGCGCCGCGTGGTTCGGGTACGGCAGCTAGGCGAGTCAGGTCGAGGCGGGTGTTCATGTCCAGCTCGAACCGGCCGTAGGGGTTCACGTGGGTCCAGAACAGCGGGGACAGGGCCTGCCGGTCGGCGTCGGTGAGCCGCTTCCGCCACTTCTCCTCGCTCAGGATGTCCTGGAGGAGCAGGGTGTTGATGTGCACCAACGCGGACTGGAGCAGGTGCAGGGCGAGCATGGAGACCTCCTGGCTCTCCTTGTCGGAGCCGGTCAGATCGCCGTCCTTGCCGCAGAACAGGTCGTGGTTGGCGGAGTTCCAGTTCTCCACAACCTGGAGCCGTCGTTGATCTCGCGCCGCAGATCCGCATCGGCGAGGTAGTCACAGATGAACGCCGTACGCACTGCCCGCCCGAGTTCCTCGATCGCCCGATAGGTAGGGCGCTTGGGCCCACCGCGGGTGAAGCGCCGCAGGACCTGCTCGGCCTCGGCGGTGCCCAGGCGCAGGGCGGTGGTGTACTTCACGATCTGGTCGAACTGCTGGCGGATCGGGTCCCAGTCGATCGTCTTGGTCGACAGCACCGGCGCCAGGTTCGGCCACTTCTCGTCCGCCCCGGCCGCCGGCCGGTACGGCCGCGCCGAGCCGACGTTCTTCAGCCTGGGCAGCAGGTTGAAGCCGAGCATGTGGGCGAAGGCGAACCCGACGATGGACGCGCCGTGCGTGTCGGTGTACTGCCAGTCGATCTCCACGTCCGTGCAGTGCCGCAGCACGTGGCCGCGGAGGAGTGGGGCGCGTACGACTGGCCGGGGCATGCAGGTTGTTGCTGCACGTGAGATCGGCGCGAGGTGAAGCCTCAACCCGTACCGTTGCCCTAGGGCTCGGAGTGGGCCGCCTGTACGAAGCGGGGGACGGAACGGGCAGATGGAAGCGGCGTTACTGGCGGCCGTGGCCGAAGGCGCGGGCGGGGACGCCGGGCGCGGTGCAGTGGAGGAACTAGCACGGGCGCTGACCCAGAACACGCGTACGTCCGCACGGGCGCTGGCCGATGCAGCGGACCAGCCGGCCTGGAAGGAGGATTCGGTGCGGTCCTGGGGTGCCCGGGTGGCGGACCTGCTTGCCGCCGATCCGCACATCGCGGAAGCCGTCGCGGAGGCCATGGAGCGGCACGCGCCGGGCAGTGGGAAGGCCTGGTATCGCGGCGACCACACCGACTTCCGGGGCGGGGTCTTCCTCCGAGAAGTAGTCGGCGTCCAGGTCGTGATCCAGAACGCTTTCACCGCGCTGGAGGCCAGCGGTTCCACTGGAAAGACACGGGCTTGCTGGGAAGCCGTTCAGGTACTGGCCTCACATGGGTGGTGTTTGCGGCATCCATTCGATCCAACCCGAGCTGACGCAGCCCTCGAAGGCTTCTCCTGTGTCGGGCCTCGCACTGTGGTGTGGTTGAACGAGGCGCAGCACTACCTGGCCGCTCCGCAGATCGGCGAGCGCATCGTGGCTGGGCTGCGGACCTTGCTCTCTGACGCGGACCGCGGACCCGTACTGGTTCTGGGCACGCTGTGGCCCGAGTACTGGGACGAACTCACCGCCCGCCCGAGCGGCAGGGAAGGGGCGGCTCATTCTCAGGTCAGGGAATTGTCAGCTGGCCGTGTCGACGGTCAGACAATTCCCCACGATCTGCATGATCAGCGTCAGGTAATTCCCCACCTCCGCGGTCACGATTCCCCACCGGGGCGCTGACCATCGCTGGTGCTGTTGACCGCGCTCGGACCGGTGTGGGGATGCTGGGGACCGCTGATCAGGCCGACGCTGCCATCTCCTCCTCGGAGGCTCGGGCGCTCGTCTAGGGTGACACGGTGGGGTTTGAGCTGCGGGAACGGTGGGGCGCACAGCCGTTGTGGGCGAGATGGGTTCTCGCGGTGTACTTGATCGGTTTCACTGAGGGCACGGGTTCTCACATCGCAGATCTGGTCCGTGGCGGCATTCACGCCTATGCGTCGTTTCCTCAGGTCTCTCTGCAGGTGTTCTTCGTCAGCTTGGTGATCCTCGATCCGTTGGTGGCCGTGCTGGTGGGGCTTGTGCGGCGGGAAGGGATCTGGCTGGCAAGTGCCGTGATGGTGTTGGACGTCAGCGCGAACTGGTGGGGCAACCGGCACTGGCTGAGGGACGACCCTGTGCGGTTGCTCTGGCTGTTGCCGATCACTGTCTTCGGCCTGTTCGTCGTTGCGCTCGCGATCCCCTTGTACCGTGCGGTTGCCGGGGCGGCGAGCAGGTCGCCGGCGGCCCTGCCGTCAGCCTGACGGCTCGCGATGCTCATGCCGGTGCCCGGGTTGAGGGTCCTGTCCTCTCGGAGCCGTCGCGGTCCCTTGACCTGCGAGCCGAGAGGCCGACGGACGCACCGGATGGCAAGGAGAACGTTCACCGTGGTCGACATCGTCGAGATCTACACCTGGCGCCGGCGGAGGCGGCCGGGATCACGCCGGGCGGGCCGCCGATGAGCGAGGCGGACTGGGCCAAGCTGCTCAAGAGCTGGTTCCCGGAGCTGGTCAGTCGGAGGCTGAACCAGGTGCGGTGGGCTGAGATCGAGCCGCACCGGGACTACGTCAAGGGCCTGCTGGAGACCACGACGGTCACCACGATCCACCAACGTCTGCGGGACTAGGGCAAGTTGAAGGTCTCGCTGTCGACGTTCCGCCGCTGGGTGCACGAGAACCTGCCCGAGGAGGCGGCCCGCTCGAAGGTGACGGTGTTGCGGGAGAACGTCGAGCCGGGCTCGGAGGCCCAGATCGACTACGGCTTCCTGGGGCAGTGAAGTGCTGGCACCACAACAGCCGCAGCACCGCGGCCCTCACCCGCCAGTCCGGGTGACGGGGAAAGGCTCGAAACGCCTCGCCCAGCGTCGCCCCGTACGGATCTGTCGCCCGGATCTCCGCGAGCGGGTCCTCGTCGAAGAGCCAGCCGCGGCGATAGCCCGCGAGGAACCGCAGGTTCGCCAGTTCAGCTTCGGGCGGCTCGGACCACGCCTGGAAGTTTCTCGTTCGCTGTGTCCTTCGAAGCGCCGTTGACCAGCGCCATCGTCGGCTGTCTCACACAGTGGCCGCTGAGGACGTCTCTTTCCCGTGTCCTCTCCGCGCTGAGCAGCTGCATGGGGACTGGTGACAGTCCACCTCACTGAGCAGCGGGCAGGCGATGACGCTCAGGCTCCTATGTGAAGATGGCCTACCCCTGTGGCTCGACGGCGATTCTGGGTGTCGGGCAAGGTGGGCGCCCGGCCGTCGCAAGCCGGTAATGGGTCACACCGCGTCGTCGGTCAGGGGGATCAGATCGCTGCGGCCCTGCACCAGGCAGGTCAGAGCCCAGCCTGTCTGGCGGTTCAGTATGGCGCCAGTCTGCAAGCCGAGTTGGTCCGCGACCTCGCGGGTGTGGAGGCGTGCGGCGGCCTCCATGAGTAGGGCGTAGCCGTCGACGGCGTCGCGTGCCCGGCGCCACGCGGTGCCGTAGACGAGCACCCCGATCACCGCCGACGGCCACCACAGCACCCCGACCGCCAAGTAGAGCAGCCCCCAGGCAGCCAGCCTCGCTGCTCGGCCGAGTGCCTCGCGCGTAGCGGTCATCTCGGTGCGTGTGGCATCGGGCAGTGTGAGCCAGAGATAGGGCCACACCGAGGGGAGGTCGAGGGAGAATTCGCGGTCGAGCGTGAGCGTCACGGCGTGCATTCTGTCCCCCATCCAGGTGGGCTGGACGGGCGGTTTGGGCGCGATCCGCACGAGCCTGCGGCGCCGTTCTGCCAGCGCGGACGGGGTGGTGAGGGCGGTGGGCGGCTGCAGCCCTTGCCGGTGGGACAGGCCAGCGAGGCTCCGGGCGCGGGCGGCCCGGTCGCGCTCCTCCTGGTAGGCGGCCGCTGCCGCGTCCCACCGTCTCCGGCGCCGGGCCACCTGTCGAGCGGCCAGACGACGCAGCGGCGACGGCCAGCTCTCCCAGGTCGCGGCCAGCCAGACACGTTCCGTCAGCAGGCCGATGCCCTCGACAAGGAGGCCCACGGCCCCAGCAGCCACGAGCACGACGATCAGGATCAGCATGAGCCCCGCGGTGGTGTTCACCTCGGGTGCGGCGACCCAGTGATCGAACGCTGCGGTGAGGCGGCCGGTGTCGAACAGATGCGTGTGGCCGAGGTGCCAAGCGGCCAGGACAACAGCGAGGTAGAGAACCCCCGGCAGCACCAATGCGGCCACCCATCGCTGCGCGAGCTGTTTGCCGATCTCACCGAGCAAGGTGCCCATGGTCAGAGTCGCTCCCACCGCAGTCTCTCCCCGGTGATCCCGCACGATGGAACCTCATCAGCGGTGTCAGGCCACCACAGCCGGGAGCAGCGCCGGTGCGGGCAGAGGAAGACAACCTGGGCGGGGCGCGCGGCGGCAAGGTCCAGGGGCCGCGGTCCGAGGCCACGACTGCCGGAGCCGTAGACGCCTACGGCGTCGCCGTGTTGCAGGAGCGTCGCGTGCACGGCGTCCAGGGATTCCGTCACGTCCTCACCGGCGCGTACCTGGGCAAGCAACCGGTCCAGGACCGTAGCGGCGCCTACTTCGTCGAAGAAGTCGCGGAGCTCGTCCAGTTCGCCGCAGATGGTGGCGACGCCGTCGGCAACCTCCTCCTCGCGTGCCCGCCGCCCGTGTACGCCTTCTTCTGCCATCCCTGCCCCCGACCTGCCGCCGAGCCCTCACGCTCGTCTCTCTTCATGTCCCCTCATACAACTTCCCTCAGAGTAGGCCCTGTTGTGCCGATCTCTGGCCATCGAGAATCCGTATGCGCGCAGCGCTCGGGGGCTATCCTGGGGTCGCGGCTGACGTCGGCTCCCGGGGGTTCTCACAGGTGACGGACGAAGATGCGCTGCGCGCGGTGCAGTTGAGGCTGGCCAGGATCTCGCGTGAGCGCACTGTCGCGGCCGCCTCGGAGCCTCAAGCCCTGGTGGAAGCGCATCGCCTGGCTCGGGCCCTCGGCCCCACGGCTCCGATGGACGCGTATATCTCCCTGGGCTATCTGCACTGGTTCCGGCACCTGGCGTTACCTGAGGGGCAAGGCACAGAGGATCTGCACAGGTGCGTCGAACTCCTCGTACCGTGCTTCCTGGCAGAGATCGAGCCGATTCCGGAACTGCTGCCGAACATCGCCGTGGCGTCCGTGGGCGCAGCGACCGATCTGCTGAATCAGGCACTCGACATTCCGAACCCGGAAACGATCACCGCAGTGGTCAGGCTCTGGCGGCGCATCGTCGCGGCCGTGCCGGACGACTACCACGAAGGCTTGCAGGTCTACCGCAGCCTCCTCGGCACGGCGCTGCACCGCAGCTTCGAGCTCCAGCGCGACCCGGCAGTGCTGGACGCCAGCATCCTCCAGTTCACCAAGGCACACGCCGCTGCTGTGGCGAGCGGCGGCGTCAACTCCGGCAACCTGTACGGGCTGGCCAACCTGTACGGCCTTGCTGCTGCTCTCCTCACTCGCTACAACGTGTACGGCGTGGGCAAGGACTTGACCGATGCCGCTGCCAGTCTGGAGGAGGCCGTCGACGCCGGGCCGGCCGAGCGGACAGACCCTGAAGTCCTGTTCCAAGTGGGACTGCGCCTGCTTCAGCTTTTCGAACAGTCACAAAGCCATGACCGTCTGGACAGCGCCATCAAACTCCTGCGGGCGACGCTGGACGCCACGCCACCGGCTCTGGAGGCCACATCGGTCCGGGCCTACGCGCTGAGCCGCGGCCTCGTCGCGCGTTTCGAACTCACCGGTGCCACACGAGATCTGGAGGAGGTCATCGCCGCGGCCAGAAAGGGATTGATCCCGGACCCCGAGGGGCATGTTGCCGCCACCCTCGCCCTCGCCTTGGTCACACGTTTCGACGGCGGCGGGGACCCCGATGACGTCGAGGAGGCGGTTCGGCTCACCGCGCCGCTGGTCGAAAGGTCGCCACACGAGACACCCGCTCGGCCCGCCTACATGCACACGCGGGGAATCGCACTGCGCGCGCGTTACGAGCTGGCCGGTGATATCGACGATCTCAACGCGGCAGTCACAGCGCTTCGCCGCTGCATCCAGGCCCAGTCCTCGCCGCTCCCGGTGCACCTGGCCTCCTTGGGGCAAACCCTTCGCCACCGCTTCGAGCGCACCGGGGACGAATCGGCTCTCGACGAGGCGGTCGAGCTCCTCCGCGACGGGATCGAGGCCGCGGTGGACGACAGCAACGAAGCGGCGATCTACCGGTCCAGCCTGGGCCTGTGTCTCTTACATCGACACGTACGTACTCAGGACCCTGCCACTCTGGACGAGGCGATCGACATACTCCGTCAGGCACTTCAAGACCTGCCGGAGAAGCATGCCAACCGTCCGCGGTTTCATGGCAATCTCGGTAACGCGCTCTCCCGGCGATTCGAGCACACGAAAGCACGCGAGGACATCGACGAAGCCATCACCGCGTACGGTGCCGCTCTGCGAGTCACGCCGCTGGCCCATCAACGTGACAGGGCGCTGCACGAAGGCAACCGTGGCGCGGCCCTGATTTTCCGATACGAACTGACCGGGCAAGAAGCAGATCTCGACCAGGCCATTTCCGACCTCTACCAGGCTTCGGCCGTGACACCGGTCGACCAGCCCGAGGGAGCGGTCCTCCTCGGCAACCTCGGCCGAGCGCTGACTGCCCGGCATGCCGTGACGAGCCGTGAGGACGACCGCCACGAGGCCGTGTCCGTTCTGAGCCGAGCCGCGCAAGCACCGTCAGCCCCGGCCTGGTGGCGGATCCAGGCCGCCAAAGGAGCCGCTTGGCTGACAGCCGAGCAAGACCCCGTACTCGCCGCAGAGCTCCTGGCGGGCGCGGTCGACCTGCTGCCCGAGCTGGCCTCCCAGAGCCTGCATCGAACCGACCAGCAGGAGCAGCTGAGCAACTTCTCCCGGCTCACCGACGACGCCGTCGCACTCGCCCTCACCGCCGGCGAGACGACTTCGAAAGGTGGCACGGGAGCGCAGGATTACGCCGTCAAGGCCCTGCGTCTCGTCGAGACGGGACGGGCCGTCATCCTCGGCCACGCACTGAACACGCGCAGCGACCTCACCCTGCTGCGGGCCTCGCATCCTGAACTGGCGGGCAAACTGGCGGACTTGAGTAAACGAATGAACCAAGCCGCGACGTCTGTCCCGCCATCCATCAGGCCCGATACAGCCGACGACCGGCACGTGCTCTCCGCCGAGTTCGCGGCCACGCTGGACGCCATCCGATCCCTTGATGGCTTCACATCGTTCCTCCAGCCACCGGAATCGGCGGATGATCTCCGCGCCGAGGCTGAGCAAGGCCCAGTCGTGTTCTTCAACATCAGCAGTCATCGCTGCGACGCCCTCCTCGTCACCGGGGAGAAGGTCACCCACCTGCCGCTACCGGCACTCACCCAGAACGCGCTGTTCGACATGGTCGGCACGTTCCACGAGGCACTGCCGCGCACCACGGCCGACGCGGACCGCCGGGAGCGTCGGGACGCCCAGCACACCCTCTCCGGGGTCCTGCGACAGCTGTGGGACATCGCCGTCGGCCCCACCCTCGACGCGCTCGGTTTCACGGGCCCGCCCGCATCCGGGGAGAACTGGCCCCGGGTGTGGTGGGCGCCGGGCGGAATCCTCGGCCTGCTGCCGCTGCATGCCGCTGGACATCCACCGGCTGATGGCGAGCACCGCAGCGCACTGGAGCGGGTCGTCTCTTCCTACGTTCCCACTCTCCGGGCGCTGCGCCATGCCCGCCGTCGGCCGGCTCCGCTCAACGAGGCGGGCAAGGCACTCATCGTGGCCATGCCTTTCACCGTGGCGCTGTCCGAACTGCCGCATGCCCAGGCCGAGTCCTTAGTTGTCCGAGACCGGACGCCGCGACCGGTCGTGCTGACCGGCAGCACCTCGCCGCGCGAGCTGGCGGAGACGCTGCTGGACCCGGCCAACGCCCCCGCGCACCTGCCAACGAAGGCCCGGGTCCTCGAGGAGTTGGCCGACGCCTCGATCGCCCACTTCGCGTGCCACGGTGCAGTCCACGGTGACGATCCTTTCCTCAGCCAGCTCTTCCTGGAGGACTTCGCACGAGATCCCCTCAATGTCGCAAGTCTGGCCTCGGCCCACCTCGACCACGCCGACCTCGCGTATCTCTCGGCGTGCGTCACCGCGCTCACCGGCTCCGCGAAGCTGGTCAACGAGTCGATCCACCTGACCACCGCGTTCCAACTGCTCGGCTTCCGCCAGGTGATCGGCACTCTGTGGCCGATCCAGGACCGCATGGCCGTCGAGGTGGCGGACTCGTTCTACCGAGGCCTCACCACTGCGTCAGGCCATCTCGACACGGATCGCGCAGCCGTGGCTCTGCACCACTGCGTCCGTTCCCTCCGCTGCAGACTTCCGAACCTGCCTCTCCTGTGGGCGGGATACATCCATACCGGCGCTTGATGGCTATCCCGAACCCCAGGGAATTCGTACCGCCGCCAATATCCCGGTGTGGCGTTCTACGAAACGTCTTGGCGGTGGCGTCGGCGGCCGCGCTTCGTGTCGCAGGCTCTCTACTCCGGAGATCCGCCGCCGATCCGATATCGAGATCAAAATTCCGACACGATGGCCGGAACCTACACCAGTGGGCCACCGCTGCGTAGATCGAGACGGAGGCGTAGCACAGCAACGAAGAAAGATCACAAAGAACTTGTCTCACCGCGTCGTCCCTTGGGCCTGACAGAGGCCACTATCAATGAGAAAGGGGCACGGGAGATGCGAACCTGCGGGTACGGTGTAGGCCCTCATTGGGAATGTCCTGTTCCGCCGCACTGACCTTGGCTGTTCGCGGCTGTCTCATCCCGGGGACACGTCATTTCGTCTCACGATCTTGTCCTCTTGGGTCCTTCTTTGTGCCCCGAGTCTGCGGGCTCGGGAGGACTCTTGTCCCGTCGTTGGCGTTTCGGAGTGCTACCGGGTGAGCCTTTGCACGCTGGCCCGGGTTCCGAGTACTAGGCCAGCACCCCTGCGAGCGGACGGATTCATCACGCGACATGCTCTCGTCAGGCGGCGTTGGCACGGAGCTTGCGGCGCAGACGTGCCAGACCCAGCACAGCAGGTAGAACTGCGCGGTATCGCTGCTCTACCAGCCACGTAGGAGCGTCAGGCGGTCTGGCCGCGGGCCTGGCGGCGCTGGGCGCGCAGCTGCGGCTGCGCTTCGAGGTGCTGCTGGATCACCTGGACCTGGACGCGCGCCATGCGGCGGCGGATCTGGAGATTACCGCGGAGGGCGCCCTCGACCACCAGACCCCGCGGGGAAGGTCCCGGCGGAGGCGGCACGCCGGGCGAAGGCGGCGGGCCGGCCCGTGCTGGCGCCGGCGGGCACGATCGGGGCGGGGCGCGGGACGTACGGGCGGTGGGGGTGGACGCGTACACCGGCACCCTCCCGGGCCCGGCATCCCTGCCGGAGGCACTGGCAGCGGCCCACGAGAACCTGGCGGATGCGACGGAGCGGGCGCTGGAACTGCTACACCTGGGCACGCGTCCCGCGACGACGACCCGCGCCGAGGCAGCCTGACCTGGCGGGGCGCGGCGGCTCACGGCCCCACGTGCAGGTAGGCCGCCCACCGCGACGGGCGGTCCGGTTCACGGTCGCGGTGGGTACGGGCGGCGGCGTGCAGTGCCGCCGCCGCGGTCATCCGGGCCGGGGGCAGGAGGTTGGTGTAGAAGGCCTCCGCCATGCGCGTGGTGGCGTGGTCATCGACCGGCCAGAGGCTGCCGATCAGCTGGCTGAAGCCGGCCGCGTGGAAGCCGCTGAGGAGGCTCAGCGACTCGTCGGGAAGGTCCAGCCGGCTCAGCGCGGTGCCGCAGGCCGACAGGAACGCCAGCCCGCCGCGGCGGGTGCCGGTCAGCGGGAGGTCGGGCTGGTGGAGTTTGCCGTCGTGGAGCAGGAGGTGGGACTCGTAGTCGCGATCCCGGTCCTGGCCCGTATGACAGGCCAGGTGCACCATTTCGTGGTCCGGCAGCGCCGCCGTGACGTTCCCGCGGCTCGCGGCCGGCCCGCGCAGGAGCCGGCAGCCGGGGAAGAGCGTGGTCAGCAACGCCGCTTCCAGGTCGGCCGCCGGCAGCGCGACCGTGCTCCCGGGGGTCCGCGGCAGGGCGACCACCAGGGGCCTGGTGTCCGGCGCCGGTTGCCAGGGGCGGGTGCGGGCCAGCGCCCGCAGGGTCGGGGTGTAGGAGGACGTGACCAGGTCCAGTGCGTTCCCCGACTCGTGCCGGCCGGCCGCGTGGAAGGGGAGGATCGAGAGCGGGCCGGTGGGACACCACCACAGCTTGGGCCGTGCGCCGTCCGCTCCCCTGTCCGCCGGCATCGCCACCTCCTCCAGTACGGGCCCCACCACCACGTCCCACAGCAGCGCGAGCCCCGCCGATATCGCGTACTCGCCCAGCATCCGCCGCGTCACCGGCAGCTTCGCGTCCAGCGCCGTGTCGGCGCCGCCGAGGATGTCGCGGCCGAGCTGCCGCAGCGTCTTGGCCGTCAGGTCCGGCAGCGGGAGGAGACGCACGCCCGACGCCGTCACGATCAGCGCCATGGAGCCGCCCTCCTGCAGCAGCGGGACCACCACCGGGCCCGCCGCGCAGCCGCGCAGAATCTCCGGCAGGGCGGGGGGCTCCAGGAAGCGCTCGAAGCCCGGGAGTTGGCGGATGCGGGCGGTCAGGGCGTCGCGGTGGGCCGCCAGGCGGTGGCGTCGGCCCGGGTCGCGTTCGGTCCGCAGCGCTTCCGAGGTGCGCTCCAGGTCCGCGGCCGGCCCGGGGGCCGCGGCCGCCAGCCGGGTCGCGTGCTCGCGCAGAGCCGACGCGTCGGCGTACAGCACGCCGCGGCCGTGCTCGAGGAGCTCCACCGCGCGCTCCGGCCGGCCCGCGTTGGTGGCGGCGGAGGCGGCCAGCGTGGGCAGGGGCGCGAACTCCGCCAGCAGTCGCTCGCGGTCCCGGGCGCCCAGGTGCGGGCCGGCGAGCTCGCGCAGCAGGGCGATGGCCAGGGCCAGATCGTCGGCGGCCTGCGCCCACTCCTCGAGGGTGTTGGCGAGCTTGCCCGCGTGCCAGGCGCCGCGGGCGCGGCGCAGCAGGCGCAGCCGGTCCGAGCGGGCGGCCGTACGCAGACAGTCGGCGGCCTCCCGGCCGTCCGACGCGGCGGCGGTCCTGACGAAGCGGTTGTTGAGGAGCGTACCGAGGGTGAAGCGGCGCTCCGGCAGCTCCGCCGCGTCCGCCGCGGCCACCGCCGCCCGGGCCGTGTCGATCGCCTCGGTGAGCAGCGCGGGATCCCCGGTGCGTACGTGATGTGCGTAAAGGCTCGCCGACAACGCCGCGGACGCGACGCCCTGGACCCGCCCTTCGGGAGCCGCGGCGACGGCCCGGCGGGCACAGGCCAGGGACTCGGCGAGGTCGTCCGCCGACCGGGTCTCCCCGGCCCGCCAGGACAGCCAGAGGGCCAACTCGGCGAGGATGCCAGCATGTTCCTCCGCGCCGGGCTCCGCCAGCGCCGCCGCGGCACGGCCCGCCTCGATGGCCTCGTCCAGCGGCGAGATGCCTGCGCTTCGGTCCCGGTCCCACAGCCCGGCCAGCTGTCCGCCGAGGGTGCTCAGCGACTGGGCGGACGCGGCATGCCCGGTAGGCAGTTGAGCGAGCAGCTCGCGGGAGAGCCGGAGCGCCTCGCGCAGCGAGTCGGTGTCGCCGAGGGCGGTGTGGCGCAGTTGCAGCAGTTCCACGAGGGCGCCGGTACGGTCGACCCGGGCCGGGGCTCCGGGCGGCAGGGTGCGCACGGCGGCGCGGGCGTGGTCCACAGCCGCGGCGAGTGCGGCCAGTTCGCCGCCCACGTCGTAGTACAGCCGGTAGGCATGGCTGAGGCGGCCGAGTGCGAGGGCGTGCGGCTCGCTTCCGGGCGGCGTGGCCTGCGCCAGGCGCTGCGCGGTGTGGATGAGCAGGGGCAGCGATTCCGGATCGCCGTCGGCCTCGTACAAGAGCAGCAGCGCGTGCGCGTGGTTGCCGAGGCAGCGGGCGCGCTCGTCCGGCGTCTTGGCCACGGCCTCGGCGGCCCGGCAGATGACGGCGGCGGCGAGGAGCGCGGTCGGATCGCGCTCGCCGGTCTCGATGGCTGGGGCGAGGGCCAGCGTGGTGAGGCGGCCGACGCGGTCCGACTCCCCTTCCGGACCGGACCCGGCCTCGTGCGGGAACCCCTCCGGCAGCGCCGCCGGGTCGAACTCGCCCACCGTGCCGAGCAGCGCCAGGGCAAGCAGCGCCTCGCGCTCCCGCTCCGGTCCGGTGATCGCCGCCGCCCGGCACCAGAACAGCCAGCCGGTGAGGTTGAGGCCGGTCCACAGCTCGTCGGGGGCAGCGCGCAGGGCCCTGCGCAGCGCGCCCGCGGCCTCCTGTCCGGCGGCCGGATCGAGGATGACGCTCGGGTCGTCGGTGTCCGTGTAGCGGCGCAGCCGCCCGGCGAGGCGGCCGAGGTCGTCCGTCACGGGCTCCGGCGGCACGGGAACCACTCCTGCCTGCTCTCGTCCCAGATGAAGGTCCGCCCGCGCAGCTCGGCGACGTCCAGGTGGACTAGGCGGCGCAACGCCGCGGGTGGCACCGGGTCGGGCGCGATGAGCTGGATGTCCTCGTCGGGGTCGGCGATGGAGACGTATTCGGTGGCCGTGGACGCTTCCGCCGGTGCCTCGTCGACGGCGGTACGGCGGCGGCTCAGCCACATGCGCAGCGCCGCGTACGCATCCTCTGCCGACTTGCCGACGACGGTCTGCACGAACGGGACGACCACCTGCACCGCGGCCGCGCCGAGCGCCATCAGCGCCCAGTCCGGCAGCATCCGCGCGGCCGGCTCCGATCCGCCGGCCCGCGCGGCCGCCGTCGCCAGCGCCCGGGCCGCCGCATCGACGCCGGCGGTGGCGGCGATCGCGCTCGCCTCGGCGCCGGGCCCGGCCAGCGACCAGGTCCCTTCCGCCTCGCTGTAGACGACGAGGAAGTCGTGGTCGTCCTCCGGCGACCGGCGCGGCTCGGTGCGCAGCCGCAGCCAGCCCACCGTGCCGGTGCCGTCACCGAACTCGTCCTGGTAGACGGTCTGTCCGGCCGGGGTGAAGCCGTACGCCGCCAGCGCCGCCGCCATCTCCTTCAGCAGCTCAGTCGTCGCCACCAAAACCGATCATCCTCAGCCGCTCCTGGGCGAGCCGCACCGTGGGCTCATCCCCGTTGACCATCACCCGCCAATAGGCGGCGGCCGCGTCCTTCCCCTCCCGCAGCTGCAGGTGGATATCACCCTGGAGCAGTAGCACCTCCGCCACCCGGACTCCGGCCTTGTTCTCCGTGACCATCCGGCACGCCTCCAGCGCGCCGCGCAGATCGCCCAGCTCTTGCAGCGTGTACGCGAGGCCCTGCGCTGCCAAGGAGGCGGCCTCGGGGTGCCCGGAGTCGACCGCGTCCCGCAGAGCGGCCGCAGCTGCGGTGAGCTCGCCGGACTCCGCGAGCAGGGCGCCGAGTTCGAGCGTCGCCCACACCGCGGACTCGGACTCCCCGCCTGCGGCGGCCCGCTGGTACGCCTCGCGGGCGCTGGCCGCATCTCCGCGGCTGAGCAGCATCCGGCCGGCACGCAGCCCGGCCTCGGCGGTGACAACGCCCGGCACTCCGGCCGTGCCGGCCACGTGCCGGTAGTGCGTAAGCGCCTCCTCGGGATCGGTGTCCTGGATCTGCATGGCCAGCTTGAACCTGGCGGCCGCGGCAAGCGCGGAGTCCTCGGCATCGATCGCCCCCCGGTACGCGGCCATGGCCCCGGCGACGTCGCCGTCCTCGTGCTTCAGGTCCCCCAGCCACACCAGCGCCCGCGGCTTGGCGTGCCTGTGCCCGGAGTCGACGGCCACCTCGAACATCCGCTGGGCCGCCTCGCGTTCGCCGAGGTCTGCCAGCACGGCCCCAAGGCGACCGGCCACCTCACCGTGCATCCCCGTCGGGTCGCCGTGCGCGGTGCAGCAGGTCAGCGCCCTCTCGTACGCCGACCGGGCACCCGCCAGATCGCCCTCGTCCCGCAGGATCATGCCCAGGTTCAGGCCGGCCAGTGGCGTGCCGATCGGGTCGTCCTCGGTCAGCACCTGGCGGTACAGGCGGACGGCACCGTCCCGGTCGCCCTGCTCGGCCATCTCCTGGGCCCGATTGGACCGCTCGGCCGCGGCGAACACCCCGCCCTCGTCGATAGCCCGGCTCCCGCCGGACCGACGTGCCGGGCCGCCCGGCGCCCTGCCGTCCCGCCGTCTCACGCCCGCCCCCGAGCCGCGGAAGAGCCCGGCCGCCGACACGACCATCGGTTCCAGGCTCGACGCGGCCCGCTCCCACGCCCGCTCCGCGACCTCCGCGCGGCCGCGCTCGCCGGCGGCGGCGGCGACCTGCATCAGCTCGAACGCATCGCTGCGCCGCAGCACGAACTCCCAGGCGGCCGCGGGTATATCCGCGGGCAGCGGCTCGGCGGGGGCATCGGCGTGGGCGACGATGTGCGGATGCGGCTGGAAGGCGCGCGGGGCGGTGGCCTCCGCCCTCGGCTGCTCGCTGAGCAACGCCCCGCCGTCGGGCCCGGCCAGGGCCCAGTCGAGCGCCTCGGCCCAGGCGTCGTCCGTGGGCTCCTCGTACGGCACGCAGGCGGCGACCAGCTCGCGTAACTCCGGCTCGGTGGCGGCCCGCAACAGTCCGGCGCGCCGCCGGTCGACGGCGGCCTTGACCACCTGCCAGCCCGCTTGCCCGCCGAGGTACCCGTCGCGGTAGCGCCGCTCCAGGGCCGCTGCCTCCGGAGGCAGCGGCGCGGCCTCGTCGTCGGTATGCACAGAGTCCGCCGCCGCGCCCGGGGACGTCTCCTCTTCGGCCCCGTCCCCGCGAGGCCCCGGCACCTCGATCGTCACGGCCGCGTCGAGCACCTGCCGGGCCAGCGCCCGGGAGACACCCTCCGACTTACGCATGATCTCCCAGAGATTCCCCGACACCGTGGCCATCAGGACGACCCGCCGGCCGAGCCCGAGCAGCCGTTCCAGTCGGTCGCCGCCGAGCGCATCCGGCGCCGCCAGATAGCGCTCGATCCCCTCCAGCCATACGACGAGGGTGCCGTCGTCGCCCGACAACGGCGGCTGCAGATCCAGCAGTTCGGCCAGCGCGCCCGTCTCCAGCCGGGGCACGAGCAGCCGGGCCCCGGGCAGCGCCTGGCACACGGCCTCGAAGCCGGCGCGCCACTTGGCGGCCCGGTTCGGCCCGGCGAGCAACACGATCGAGCGCTCGCCCAAGGCGTCGTCCAATTCCCGCCGCAACCACGGCGGATGCGGCGGAGGCACAATCGTCCCGTGGCTGTAGAGCCCCCGCGACCCGGCTAATTCCCCATACGCATCCACGTCGGCGACCGCGGGCAGCGCCTCGCCATCACGCGCGGACGGCAGCGCCAATAACGCACGAACCCGCTCCACCAGCATCCACACTCCCCGTGAATGTCCACTAGACACGCGCGCCAAGTGTGCCATGCCCGCGGCGAACAGGATCCAGGGCCGGGATCACTCCGCACCTGTGGAGCATGAGCGATCCGAGACCCACGCCTGCGCAGCAAGGACGGCGAGCGACGTTCCCGATTCCGATCAACCGCGTGCCCTCCACGATCAAGTCGGAGAGGACCTCTTCATAGGTCGAGAGCGTGAACAGCGCCAAGACGGGTGAGCGATCAGACCGGAGTACGTCTCACCGGAGTGTCCTTTGGGCCGGAGAAACGCCACCGCCAATGCGAAAAGGACACGCGAAATGCGAACCTACAGGTACGGAGCCACGAGTTGCTCTTCCACCAGGGCTGGGTCGTACAGAAGATGCCAGTGCAGGTCCTCCCGGCCTGAGGGCCGGGCATGCGTCCGGCTCGTTATCTGGCGAAGAAGTCCTCCACGCTCGCAGCCACGAACTCCCCCTCTTCCACAACAGGCTGTGATCACGCCACCCGGGCACCCCACGCCTGCTGCACCACCTCGACCGGCTACGGCAGCTCATCGACCAGGACGCCGGGGAGATCAGCGCAGGCCTGCCAGCACCACCAGGTCCAGCAGCTCACCGAGGGCGCCCTGCACCGCACGCTGGTCCTCCGCGCCGGTGAGGCTCATGCCGTCCAGCAAGGCCCCGCATCGGGCCACGACCGGCGCGAGCCGCCCGAACGTCACGTCCGGACCGGCTACGCGTAGCCCGGCCCGGACGGCATCCGCGCTCGCTCGGCCCTCTGCCCGCACCGCCACGGCCAACACCCGCTCGTACTTCATCCGGCGCCCACGCACCGGTGTCGAGGTCCTCGCGGAGCTCCGCGAGTGCATCCAGCACCGCCTCAGTCGTCGCAATGACCGTGACCATACTCGGTCGGGTGAAGCCGCCGAAGTGGGAGAACTCCTCGGGGCGTTGGAGCGTCATGCGGTGTATGAAGCCGATCAACGAGGGACATGTGGCGGAGCCGGGGCTGGCCGTGCTGGAGGGCATGTTGACTGAACTGTCGTCTGCTTGCCGTACGACGAGAGGACTGCTGGTGCCCGAGCTGGAAACGGGAGTTCGCCCGTGATCCCGGGCGGACGCGTCCGAGAGGAGCGGGTCCGTGAAGCGGCCTGAACATGTTGCAGTCGTCGGAGTGGGCATCGTCGGAGCGAGTGTGGGCTGGAGCCTGTCCCGGCACGGCGCCGAGGTGGTCTTCATCGACGCGGGCCGGCCGGGCGAAGGCGTCACCGACTGGTCTTTCTCGTGGGTCAACGCCAGCAACAAGACCGTGCGCAAGTCCTATTTCGACCTGAACGTCGCGGGCATGGCAGCGCACCGTGAGCTTGCAGGGACCATCGGGCCGGACTCGTGGTGGTATCCCAGCGGCCACCTGCGCTGGGCGGACGATCCCGCAGCGGAGGCGAAGTTCCTGGAAACAGCCGAACTACTGGCTGGTTGGGACTACCGGGTCGAGATGTACACGGGGGCCGAGATCCACAGCCGCCTCGAACCTGCTCTCACGATCTCTGACGAGGTTCCGGTCCTGTTCTACCCCGACGAAGCCTGGGTGCACGGTCGTCATCTCGTCGGCCGCCTAGTCGGCCAGGCCGTCGCATCCGGCGCCGAGATCCGGTCCGGCAACGCGGTATGTGACATCGGCACCGGTGCCGATGGGAGCATCCGGACGGTTTCTTTGTCCGATGGGAGCCGTCTCGACGTCGACATCGTCGTGAACGCGGCGGGCCCCAGCGCATCTCACGTCGCAGGGTTCGTCGCACGGCACTTGCCGATGCGCCGGGAACCCGGCGTCGTCACCCGGATCGACTGTGCGCAGGTCCCCGTTCACCGGGCCATGCACGCGCCTCACATCGAGATCCGTCCTGGCGGAGACGCGTCGGTGGTTCTCCACAGCCGCGAGGTCGACGCGCTCATCGACACCGGCGAAGATCCAGGCCAGCTCGCACGGCTGCTCCACGAATCGGCGTGTCACGTCGTCCCCGAGCTCGGCAACTCCCGCATCGCACAGACCCGAATCGTCGACCGGCCCATCCCTGCCGACGGTTTCCCCTCGGTGGGAGCGGTGCCGTCCGTGCCGGGCTACTACGAGGCCGTTTCCCACAGCGGCATCACGCTCGGGCCGGTGATCGGCCGACTGCTGGCTTCGGAGATCCTCAGCGGGAAGAGAGACGAGCTGCTTGCGGATTTCCGCCCCGAGCGGTTCCCCTCGTGACATCCCGGGCAGGCGCCACCACGGCCGCAATCAGGCGGGTGCATCACGCGTGGTCCCGGGCACGGTCGGCGTGATGATCCAGTCGAGCGTCGCGCGAGCGCGGGCGATGTTGGACATCAGCACCTCGTGCTCGTCGCCCGCCCAACTGCGGTCGCGCATCTTCGGCACGGCCGGTCCGACCGGTGACTCGCGGCGGAAGGCTACGGCCTGCTGGCGGGACCGGTCGGCCTGCGCGCGGTTCACATAAGGCCGGGCCGTGTCGTCGGCGGCGACCCGCGAGGCGACTTCGGGACGCCGCAGCACCTCGGAGGCCACCTGCGCCGCGGTGACGTCGTCCTTGACCAGGTGATGCACCGTCTCCGCACGGTGCTCGGGCTTCCGGGCCTCGGTGACGGCCTGCCGGGTGGCGGGTTCATTCATCAGCCGGGCGGCAACCGCCGGACGGCGCAGGACATCGCGCGTCACCGCGACGGCGACGTCCTCGTCGACGGCCAGGTCCTGGATGCGATCCACCTTCTCCTGGACCGTCCCCGGCCGGTCCGGGCGCCGGCCGATGTGCTTCTGGGCGAGGTTGGTCGTCCAGCGCCGCAGTCCCGTGACGTCGTCGACCGGCGGCCGGTCGATCGCCTCGAACCGTTTGGTGTCGTCCTGGACCGAGGCGAGTATCGAGTGAACCTTGTGGGAGACGCCCTCACGACGATGACGGGACGGCCAACGGTGCGAGGTGAAGCGGTAGTTGAGCACGGTGCTCAACGCTAAGCCGATGTCGTCTGCGTATATCTGGAGCGACGTGTTGACCCCGAACAGTTCGTCGCTGTGCGGGACGGAGCCGCCCTTCGAGCGCATGGGCTCGATCTCCAGGGCGTGGTCGCCGATCGTGAACATGGCCCGCCCGATCTGGGCGACCAGCTGACGGTCCGAGGCGACCATCTCGTCATAACAGACTGCCGGGTGACCTGGCCGACGTTCGTGGGCATCTTGATCCCACCCCTTTGACGGGGGCCGGGTGCGGCGCTCAGGACCGCGAAGAGACCCACGGCCCTTTGCTCGACTGGAGCGTTCACCCGCCCCGAGATCGGCAACAAGTCTTGACATCAACTCGGCCAAAATCGGAAGGAGTTGGGCAGGAGGAGCGTTCGTGTCAGCGTCACTGTGACGCTGTTCCGGACGCTGCCTGTCGCTGCCGCCAGGCCCTCGTACGACACCGCGGCGAGCAGTGGAGCGTCCCGGCCGGATGCTCCACCCCGGCGTCCACCGGCTCCCGCACGACGGACACTCCGCGGCATCCCGGACATCCCGCAGGGCCACCAGCCTCGCCCGCACCCGGCGGGCCTGATGCCACTGCCTGGAACGACACACCGCCGAACAGAACCGGACCCTCGGGCCGGCGTCCGGCCGAAGCCGTTCGCCACAGGCCGGGCAGTACCGGGCAGGTACCCGGCCGGCACCATCGGCCACACCACCAGGCTAGGGCTCTCCCGAGATCACTTCAGCGATATCGGAAACGGGCACTCAGTGCCTGCGTAGGCGTATGCAGATTCGGTGGCGTCCGGACCAATGCTGACCTGGCCGGCGATCGAGTCAGGGCTCGGCTGCGAGCGCGTCCTGGCGCGGCTTGAGCCTGATGTCGACCCGAGAGAGGGTCAGATCCCGGCTCAAGCCGCCGCGCAGGGGCCGAATCCGGGGGCCACGTCAGCGCGCTCGCGCACGCACTTGCGCCGCGCGTTGTCCCGTTACGGGATCGTCAATCGGTCCGGGTGCGCAGGCTCCGCGCCAGGGTGGGAATCATCACCGTCGCAGGGACGAGGTGCAGCCCGAGGAGGGCGGTGGTGGTGGCGGTGTTGGCCCCGGACAGGAGGGGCGGGACCAATGAGATCGCGGTCAGCGACACCGCCGTCCACACGAATGGCTTGGCGGGGCGAGCGCTCCAACGAAGAAGAGCGACGGCAATGACGATGCCCACGACCGAGAAGAAGCCGGTCAGCACAGCGAACCCGGACAACGGGATCGTCTCGCCACCATCGGGGACCTCGAAGTCGACGCCGACGACCTGGGCAAGCGCAGCGGCGAGGGTGGTGGCCACCATCGCTGCGAGCGTGGCAAGGAAGCCTGTGCCGACGAGCCCGCGGAATCGGTGGGTGCGGCTGGTCCGGCCCGATGCCGGGCCCGCGACGACCCCGGTGTCATTCAAGCTGTTCATGTCGCTCCTCTGTCATCCGGTAACTGGCGTACGGGGTGCGTTGACTGGCATGCCACGGTCCTGGCCCTGGGGGTGACGATGCGCACCCTCGCCGTGCGACGGCCGGGGTTCCGCAGGGCGCGGACGCCGGTGCCGCGGAGCCAGAAGCCGGCGCCGCGTCCGAGGACGGGCCCGGGCTCGCCATCGCGCAGCTCCAGTTGCACCCGCCCGCGGGTGACGACGCCGAACGCGTCGTCGTACCACTCCGCCGCGATCACCGCGATGCGCGCGCCACCGCGCACCGCGAGCGTCCGCACCGGCACTACTCCGTGCCGTCCGCCGGCAGGCGCTCCGGCAGCCCGAGCCGCGGGAACTGGTCGTCGTGGAACGTGACGATCTCGGTGATCGCCCCGCCGGTGACGCGCAGGACGTCGATCGTCAGCGGCAGGTACGCGTCCTCCCGCTGCTGCCAGAGGTAGAAGGCGACGGCGGGCTGCCGGTTCACGGAGGTGAAGACGGCGCGCAGCCCCTTCATGCCCTCGAAGCCGCTCTCGACCCAGTCGTTCACCACCGCGTCGCGGCCGACGTACAGGCCGGGTGTGGGCGGCATCGAGCAGCGCACGTCGTCCCGCAGCATCGCGGCGAGCGCCGGGATGTCCGTGGCCACGCTGGCGTCGGTGTAGCGGCGCACCAGCTCGCGCGTCCCGGCGTCCCGTTCTCCGCCGGTCCAGTCCTGCCGCTCGGCGGGCAGATGCTCCCGCATGCCGGCGCGGGCCCGCTGCAGCGCGCTGTTCACGGAGTTGACGGAGTCCCCGAGAAGCTCCGCGACCTCCCTCGCCGGCCAGCCGAGCACGTCCCGCAGGATCAGCACGGCCCGCGGGCGCGGCGCGAGGTGCTGGACCGCGACCAGGTACGCCAGCTCGATCGTCTCCCGCGCGACGGCCACGGTCTCCGGCTCCTCCGCGTCGCCCGCGGGCAGCTCGTCGAGCAGCCGGTCCGGGTAGGGCTGCAGCCACAGCACCTCGCCGCCGGTCGCCGGCTCCGGGCGGTACTTGGCGAGCAGGTCCAGGCAGGCGTTGGTGGCGATCCGGTACAGCCAGGCCCGGAACGTCGACCGCCCCTCGAAGGTCTCCCGCCGCCGCCAGGCACGGAGGAACGTCTCCTGCACGGTGTCCTCGGCGTCCTCGAACGACCCGAGCATCCGGTAGCAGTGCACGTGCAGCTCCCGCCGGTGCCGCTCCGCCAGCCCCGTGAACGTCGGCTCGTCGACCTCGCCCAGATCGCTCACGCCCAGCTCCTCCAGCCGCGTGTCCGCACTCATCACGTCATCCTTCCGCCTCGTCGTGTCCTGTCGTAGGTGTGACGGGCGCGGGCGCGAAAACTCATCACCAGGGCCTACTGCCGACGCGACAGCTTCGGCCGGTAGCGGTGCCGCTTGAACGGGATACGCACGGAACCGCCGGCGCCGTACCGTCCGCCGCCGGGGCCGTGTGCCGCACCGCGTTGGCGGTTGATTCCCCCACCACGGTGACCACGTCGTCGACCACCTCCACCAGGCCCCGACGAACGATGTGGCGTCGGGTGAATTGCCGTGCCTGAGCTAGCCCTTCACCGGTGGCGGCGACCTTGCCGGCGGCGTAGGTGGCGGTGGACGGGTGTTCTGCGCCCTCGTCGTGGGGGGCGTATGCGCGGATCCTGCGACACTCTGCGCCAAGGGTTCGGTAGGGGCGGAGACGCCGCCTGTGCCGGGCGGGTCGGCTTCGGGAGGTCGTGCGGGGCTGGTCGCCGTATCGTCGGGGCGTCAGAAGCCTGTCGGGGGGCCGACGAAGTGAGGCGGAGCCATGAGCGTGCTTCGGATCGCACTGCAGGAGGACTTCCAGGGCGAGCACGTCGTGGTCACCGTGGACGGAACCGTCGTCCTGGACGACCCCTCGGTGCACACCAGACGGCAGATCGGCCTGGCCCGCTCCATCGAGGTCCCGGTACGGGACGGCGGGATCACGGTGGAGGTCTCGGTCCACGGAGGGCCACGCGAGAGCGTGGAGATCGACACCACCGTCAGCAAGGCGGTGCTGGTCGACCTCGACGCCGATGGCCGCCTGACCGTCCGTGCGAGTGGAGATCTCCCCGGTTACGTGTGACCGGCACGTCTGCCGGGCGAGGCGATCCAGGACGGGCTTGATCGGACGCGTTCGAATTGCGAACCGGGGTGATCGGGCTTCCACTTGAAGGGTCCGGCTCTCCAACGGCAGGCGTGTGCGCCCGGCGGCGCAACCGGACGAGGCGCACGCTCCGGGCCGGCTCGGCAGCCGTCCGTATCGCGCTCAGGCATCCCGACCGTCGCAGCGCCCTGCCCTGATCCGGCAGGCAAATGTCGGCAGGCCGGACGCCCGCAGACCGCGCACCACGCGCACCACGCGCACCACGCGCGCCGTGCGGCCGGACACCCACCCCTTCCGCTCTACCACCACGCCCGGGCAACGGAGCCCGGGCTGAGGAGAGGTCGGCATGACCACACAGCAGCACCGCCCGGCGAGTGGGCTCGACGAGCTCGTCCGCGCCGTCGTCGAGGAGATCTCCCGCCTTGCCGGGGACGGCCGGGAACGAGCCGGGTACGGCTCGGGCCCGTACGCCGAGGGCGTCCAGGACCGCTGGGACACGGCGGCCGGCGTTCAGCCAGGGGCGCCGGCCGCGGCCCTCCTGGTCCAGCGCAGCGGCGTGTACGTCCGCACCGACCTGCCCGTCGTCCCCACCCCCGACCACGACGGCATGCAGGTCGTGCAGGACGTACCCACGATGCCCGGCATGCTCGCGCCGGAGGTGCGGCCGACCGGTGCGGCAAGGCCGGCAGGCGCCCTCCCCGACGAGAACGCGATCGCTGTCGAGCAGCCCCAGGCCGGTCAGCCGCAGGCCGAGACGATCCCGCCCGGTGCCGCCCTCGGCCTGTTCGAGGAACTGCGGGTGGACGTGGACGGGCAGGCCCCCACGATGACCGTCTCGGGCCGCATATGGCGGCTCATCACCGGCGGTCTCACCTGGATGGCCAAGGTGACCAAGCAGCCGGACGGCTCGTACACCGGCGCGATCAGCTACCGCGACGGCAACGCCTCCCTGCGCCCCGCCAGCTCGATCCGGGTGCAGCTCACCGGCAGCCCGCCGCTGCAGCCGCTCGCTGCACGGGTGACCTTCAGCCGCCCGGGCGCGGCCGACCTGGTCCTCGGCTACACCTTCGCGCGGTCGGCGTTCCGCGAGGTCGGAATCGAGTTCGACCGCGTCGAGGGTGCCGAGCAGACCGACGCGTACGCGTTGCACGACCACCCCGTGCGGCCCGACGGGCTGCCCGACATCACCCTCACGGTGGAGGGCGCCTTCACCCGGCAGGGAATCAAGGTCACCCGCACCGGTGGCGGCAACGTGATTCCGCGCTCGGCCTCCGTGGACGACAAGTGGTCCGACATCGAGATGCACGACGCGATGCAGCAGCACTGGTCCGAGTGGAGGCCGGGGCCCGGTGGGCAGGGCGTCGCCCAGTGGCAGGTGTGGACGCTGTTCGCGGGCCTGCACGAGCCGGGCGAAGACTTCACTCCCCACAGCCTCGGCGGCATCATGTTCGACGACATCGGCACCGCCCAGCGGCAGGGCTGCGCGATCTTCTCCGACTCGTTCATCTCCGACCTGCCGCCGAACGACCCCGCACCCGAGGCGTTCGCCCGCCGGATGCGCTTCTGGACGGCCGTACACGAGATCGGGCACTGCTTCAATCTCGCGCACGCCTGGCAGAAGTCGCGAGGGACTGCATGGATTCCGCTCCTCGATGAGCCCGAGTCCCGCAGCTTCATGAACTACCCGTTCCGGGTGCCCGGAGGTCCGCAGGCGTTCTTCTCCGACTTCCGGTACTTCTTCTCGGAGAACGAGCTGCGCTTCCTGCGGCACGCACCCGAGCGGTTCGTCCAGATGGGCAACATCCCCTGGTTCGACCACCACGCCTTCGAGCAGGTCCGCCAGTACTCCGCCCCGAGCCCTCTGACGCTCTCGCTCCGCGTCAGCCGCAACCGCGACCACGAGGGCGCGTACCGCTACGGCATGCTCGAGCCGGTCATCGGGGAGCTGAAGCTGGCCAACACCTCCACCGACCCGGTGATGGTCGACCGCAACAAGCTGATGGGCGACGACCTGGGCATCGTCATCCAGCGCGAGGGGGAGACCGAGGCCCGGATGCACCGGCCGTACCTGAAGTACTGCATGCGTCCCGAACCCGTCGTGCTGCAGCCCGGCGAGGCACTCTACGGGCAGATCGTGCTCAGCTCCGGACTCGGCGGCTGGCAGATCGCCGAACCCGGCAGGTACCGCGTGTACGCCGCGCTGCGCACGGCCGCCGGCGGCTCAGCGGCCTCCGTCGCCGGCGCCTCGGACGGACAGGTCATGGCCGCGCCGCTCATGCTCCGGGTGGAGCGCCCGGCCAGCCGTGAGCAGGAGCGGCTGGCGGACGACGTCTGCACGGACGCCGTGGGACGCGTGCTGGCGCTGGGCGGAAGCCGGGTGCTGCACGGAGCCAACGACGTGATGCGCGAGGTCGTGGAGCGGATTCCCGACGAGGCCGTCGCCAAGCATGCCGCCGCCTGCCTGGCGCTGGCGGAGACCGTCCCTGGCAAGGTCATGCAGGGTGGTGGCGATGGTAGGAGTCCGCGCCTGGAGGTCACGACGGCCGACCTCGAGTCGGGTCGGCAGCGCGCAGAGCAGGCGTACGGAGACCTGAACGCCGCCGCGGAGACGTTCGGCCACATCCGTCTGGCCCGCAACATCGAGCACATCGCCCGGTCACTCGACCAGCAGGGCAAGGGCGAGACAGCCACGCAGTTGGTGAGCGGTCTCGCCCAGACCCTGGAGAGCCGCCGGGTCAAGCCCGGTGTGGTGCAGCGGGCCCGCAAGCTGGAGCAGCAGCTCTCCGGCGGCGGCGAGTAGGCGGCCGCCCGCAGCGGGCTGTTTCACTCGACCCCCTCCCGCAGCCGTCCGGGAGGGGGTCGTCGTGATAGCGCCTCGGGCAGGCGGGCCCGGCGGCACCCAGGCCGGACCTGTGCACGGCGACGTCGGTGATGGGAATGCGTGGGTGAGGCAGTCGGAGGCGAGGAAGTGCCTCAGGCCGTAGACGACCAACCCGTCGGGGATGTCGACCCGGTCGGCCTTCTTGCCGTGCTTGGCGGCGTGCCACTCGATGGTCTGCCGCACCCGGGCCGGCAGGGGCACGTCCCGGTACTCGCCCACCTTGCGGTGCTTGAGACGCTCGTACTGGCAGGTGGTCCGGTTGACCTTCTCAGTGATGCGGAGACGTCGTCGGCGACGATGTTGTTGAGGTTCACTGCGAACGACTCGCCATTGCGCATGCCGCATCCGCTCATCAGATCGGCGACCAGCAGGAAGCTGTCATCGCCGGCGGTGCGTATCTCACGCAGCTGCTCGGGGGAGGGGATCACAACCCGCTTGGGGTCGCACTGCGGCGGCTTCACCCGGCCACCGGGTTGTCGGCGAACAGCCCCAGCCGGTTTGTATCCGGCAGGATCGCCTTCAGCTTGTCGAAGGCGTTCGCTTGGGCGGCCAAGCCGACCCCGTTACGTTCCATGCTCTGGAGGAAGCCCTCGACCACCTTGTGGTCGAAGGTGTTCATCCGCCGGCTGCCCAGCAGCGGCAGCGGGTGGATGTTCAGCAGCGACTCCAGGTGCACCACGGAGGCCGGCCCCAGGTCCCGCTGGCCGGCCTTCCACTCGCCGGCGTACTCCTCGAACCGCATCGCCCCGCACCTGGCGATCCGCTCCGCCTTCGCCTGGCTTCCCGGCCGCCGACCGATACCGGATCTTGTAAGGGTGGGGACACTTCGACCACCCCGACTGCGGATGCTCGCACTCCTTTCAAAAACACTCACCGCCGCCGGTGGAGCCCAGGGCTCCGACGGAGTCGACGCCTGCGGCGGCGAGGCGGGAGACGAGAGCGCGGAAGGCGTTCTCGCCGATGCCGTCTTCGGTGGTGGGGGTGAGGGGGAAGGCGCTGAGGCCGCGGAACATGGGAGGACTCCTCGGGGTATGGGGTCGTGATGCTGTTACAGGCCGAAATGCTGTTCCAGGCCGAACAGGTTTGCCGCGTTGTCGTGGCACACGGCCCGCAGCCACGCCTCTCCCAGACCCAGCCGCTCCAGGGCGTGGAGCTGGTGCAGGTAGGGGTAGGGGATGTTGGGGAAGTCAGAGCCGAGCAGGATGCGGTCGCCGAGTGCGGTGAGCCTGGGCAGGCCCCGACGCGGGAACGGCATGAATCCCTCGGCGAAGTCGGTGAACGCCATCGTCGTGTCCAGCCGCACCTGGTCGTACCGCTCGGCGAGGTCGAGGAACTCCTCGTACTCGGGCATGCCCATGTGCGCGACGATCAGCCGCAGCTTCGGGTGCCGGGCCAGCACCCGCGCGATCGGCTCGGGGCCGGTGTGCTTGCCGGGCGCGGGCCCGGAGCCGCAGTGGATCACCACAGGGATCCCGGCCTCGGCCAGCACTCCCCATGCCTGCTGGAGACGTTCGTCGCCCGGGTCGTACGCTCCCACCTGTACATGAGCCTTGAACACGCGCGCGCCTGCCTCGACGGCCTCGCGGACGTACGTATCGACGTCCGGCTCGGGGTAGAGGGTGGCGGTGTGCAGGCAGTCCGGGGTGCGGCGGGCGAAGTCGGCCGCCCATCCGTTCAGCCACCTGGCCATGCCGGGCTTGTGGGGGTAGAGCATCGCGGTGAAGGCCCGGACGCCGAACTCCCGTAGCACAGCCGTTCTCACCACCTCCTCCTTCCGGTACGTGATCGGCCACTCCAGCCCACCGATCAGCGGCCCGTTGGCGTCGAAGTAGTCCCAGACCTTGTGCAGGACAGGCTCGGGCATGAAGTGGGTGTGGACGTCGATCAGCCCGGGAAGACCGAGTCGGCCCCAGAAACGGCGGACCTCACCGGCCTCCTCACTGACGGGTGCCATGCGGTGATCGTTCATGTCGCCCACCATCGGCCCTGGTGAGGGGGCGGAGCGACCCTTTCGGTCAGGGGTGCGGTGAGGGATCCATCACACCGGACGCGGCGCGCGATGCAGAAGTTCGACACCCCCGCCCCGGTCTCCGCCGTCCTCGACATCCCCGCGGGACGCATCCAGTTCATCGCCGCCGACCGAGCCGACACCACGGTCGAGGTCCGGCCCGCGGACGCCTCGAAGGGCCGCGGCGTGAAGGCGGCGGAGCAGATCGAGGTCGCGTACGGCGACGGCGTCCTGCGGATCGAGGCCCCGGCGGCGAAGAACCGGATCCTCGGCGCTTTCGGTTCCGTCGAGGTCACGGTCCAGCTGCCGGCCGGCTCCCGCGTCGAGGCGAAGGCGGCCGCCGCCGAACTCCGGGCCGGCGACGTCTCGGTCGGCCGCCTGGGCGGCCCCGCCGAGATCAGCACCCAGAAGGGCGACCTCGACATCGCTGAGGCGGTTCGCGGCACGGTCACGCTGCGCACCGAGCACGGCGACATCACCGCCCGTGGCCTGTAACCCGCAGCCTCGCGCATACGCAGCAATTCTGGGTGGGTGGGCAGCACACCAAGACCTTGGGCCGTAAGCCTTGAGGTGGGCCGTAAGCCTTGAGGGGGACGCCCTCCGATCGTCCGTCACAACCGAGGGACGGTCGACCGAGCCGAAGGCGCTGCCGCCGGTGCTCCAGTCGGGGCGGGCGCGGGCGCCATGCGGGGCTTCCCGGCCGCCGACAGCGGAGATCAGGTGTCGTCGGCGGACGACGCCGGTGGTGGAGCCGTGGTGCGGCGTGCCACCAGGGCGGGTGACAGCTTGACCTGGACCGACGGCTTGCCGCGGTCGGTGATTCGCTCCAGGAGGAGACGGGCGGCGTTCCGGCCGATCTCACGGCCCGCCTGGTCGACGCTCGTGTTGTCGTAGCCCGCCACCGAGAGGTCACCAGGCACCGACAGCCCCGCCTCGGCCACCGCCTCCAGTAATCCCATGGCGACCATGTCCGCGCCCGCGAAGACAGCCGTGGGTCGGCGGGGACGTGCGAGCAGCTCTTCGCACCCTCGTATCCGCCCTGCTGCGTGTAGCTGGTGGAGACGACGTCGATCTCCTCGTCCAGGCCGAGGCTCCGCATGGCCCGCCGGTAGCCGTCGGCGCGCTGCGCGTTCGGCATCTCGGCGATGCGCGTCGGGTCGGTTTCGTGGTGCTCGATGTGGGCGATCCGGCGGTGCCCGAGCTCGGCGAGGTGGCCGACGACCAGCGCCGCGCCCGCCACGTCGTCGTCCGCGACGGTGTCGTACACCGGGGAATGCCCGTGGCGGCCGACCACGACCGTCGGCACGGCGGAGGCGACGTGCTCCTGATGACGCAGATGGCCCGAGCCGTCGGCCGCCCGACGGAGGCCGCGACCTACGAGCAGCTCTTCGGCGACATCAAGAAGGCGTTCATCACGAAGTACCTCAGCACCGACGGCGGCACGGTCACGGTGAAGTCCAGCCTCGGCGACGCCTCCCCGATCGAACCGGGCTCCGACCCCAACCAGAAGACCGAGGACAACACCCAATCGGCCCTGCTGTGGGTGCTGAAGCTCGGCCTTTACGACACCGAGGCCCAACGCCGCACCCTCGTAGGCCACTTGGCCGACAACATCGGCAACGACGCGGCCTACAAGGCGGCACACCCCAACAGCAGGAGGGTCAGGTACGCCGAGAACACACTCTCCGTGGGCTTCCTCGGCGTCAACGTCCTCGCCCCCGTCCTCACCGACGAGGGGCGTGCGGACCTGGCGTACGAACTGCTGCACCAGGACGCGCTGCCGTCCTGGCTGTACTCGGTGAAGAACGGCGCCACCACGGTCTGGGAGCGCTGGAACTCCTACTCCAAGGAGACCGGCTTCGGCCCGGTCAGCATGAACTCCTTCAACCACTACGCCTACGGCGCCGTCATGGAGTGGATGTACGCCTACATGGCCGGTATCGCACGCGACCCGGACAGCCCCGGCTTCAAGCACTTCGTCCTGCAGCCGCACATCGATCCGACCGGGAGGATCACGCACGTCGTGGGCTCGCACGAGTCGCCGTACGGCGAGATCAGGAGCGAGTGGACGCTCGGCGGCAACGGCACGACCTTCTCGTACGACGTGCTGGTGCCCGAGAACAGCGAGGCAACCCTGCGCCTTCCGGCCGTCTCGGCCGACTCCGTGCGCGAGGGGCGGACCCCGCTGGCTCGTGTGGACGGTGTGCGGTTCGTCGGGCATGCGGACGGTGTGGCCACGTACCGGCTGACGTCCGGCTCGTACCGGCTGACGAGCAGGCTCCGCTGGCTCGTTGTGCTCATGGCGCCTGACCCCGCCGGAGGAACGCGACCGTGTCGTCCAGGCTCCGGTCGATGTCCTCGGCGGGGTTACGCGCCGGCAGCTGAGGTCAGGCGGGCGTGCCGGTCGCCGTGCTTCCCGACTTGGTGACGTAGTAGGTCGCTGAGGCACCGCTCCAGAAGTGGAAGGTGAGCGTGACCCGGGAGTCGTCCTTGAGCGAGTTGAAGAACTCGGCGGTCAGCTTGATGGAGTCGCCGGTGTAGGCCGAGAAGGCGGAGTCCCATTGCTGGTAGGAGGTCCAGCTCGCCGGGCCGGCGTTGCTTCCGTCGTCGTACCTGGCCTCCATCGTCGCCAGCATGTCCCCGCGGAACCGGGTCGCAACGGTCAAGCCGCTGGTGCTTCCTGAGGCGTTCGACAGCACCGGGGCGTCGTAGGTGATCACGTCGATCCGCCACGGCACACCGCGGGAGAACCTGGCCTCCAGCGTCGCGTTGACTCCGTACCTCCGGTCGCCGGCCAGTTCGGTGAGCGCGGCGGCCGTCAGTGTGAGCTGGTTGCCGGAGACGGTGAAGTCCCTGCCCTTCACGAGGTCGCGGTTGCCGTGCCGGAGCCCCTGGAAATTGGTGCCGTTGGGATTCAGGGTGAGCGTCTGGCTCGTGACGGGGCTCGACTTCGGAAGGAACACCAGGTCGCTGGAGGCGGTGCCCGACCGGGTGCTCCAGCTCGACTTGATCTGGCCGAACAGCTCGGGGTCGCGCCACTGCAGGGTGTTGCGGTTCAGGAACTGGCCGGCGTCCCACAGCATGGTGGTGAGCCTGCGTTCGCGGGCGTAGTTGCCCAGGAACTCGAAGTACTTGCGCTGCTCACCTCGCTCGATGATGCCGGGGCGGTTGTGGTCGTAGGCGAGCAGGGCGTACTCGCCGACGATGACCGGGATGCCGTGTGCGGTGAAGGTGTTGTACACACGGTCGAACTGATCGATGAGGTCCTGCTGCGAGGTGGCGTCGAAGCGGGTGTAGCCGGCGATGTTCACGCTGAACGGCCACCAGCCGTAGAAGTGGATCGTCGTGGCGATCATGGGGTCGCGCAGAGCCGTGAGTTCGGCGGCCAGGGCGTCGAGCCGGCCCTGGTCGGAGTTCGTGTACAAGGTGGGCAGGACGAGCAGGCGGTTGGTGTTGGCGCCGCCCGACGCTCGGACGATCCGGTGGAACACGCGGTCGAGTTCGGCCAGCAGTCGGTAGTTCTGGTCGTCGCCGGAAGTGTTGCTGAACGTCGGCTCGTTGATGCTCTCGAAGACCAGCCTGGACGGCTCGTCGCGGAACGCCGCCGCTATCTGGGTCCAGGTGGCCTCGTACCGGGCGAGGACGGCGTCGTGGTCGGTGGAGAGGTTGTTGACCCACATCCATGAGTCGTGGTGCATGTTCAGCAACACGTACAGGTTTTCGGCCATGGCCCAGTCGACGACCTGCTTGACCTTGGCCATCCAGGCCGGGTCGATCGGGTAGCCGGGCGCGGCGCCCTGGTGGGTGCCCCAGGTGACGGGCAGGCGGATGCTCTTGAAGCCCTGTGACTTGACCTTCTTGAGGAGTTCCCGCGTCACGGGCGGGTTGCCCCAGGACGTCTCGTCGGGGATGGCGTCGTAGGTGTTGCCCAGGTTCCAGCCCGGCTGCATGGCCGCCACCGCGCTGCGGGCGGCCGGGGCGCTGGGCGGTGGCGGGTCGGCGGCCTCGGCGGTGGCGGGCACCAGCGGAAGCAGGGCGATCGCCAGAAGGAGTGCTGCCAGTCTCCGCGGGGAGCGCGACGATCGGTGTCGTCGAGGAAGGAATCTTGCCAGTCGCGTCGTCATCACATGCACCTTCCGGTGGGGCCGGCCCGGGGCTGCAAGCCGTCTGAGGTGTCAGCCAGTGAGGAAAACTTTCGCTGTGCGCGGCGGAGAAATTAACATGAAGATGTGTCCGGGGCCACAGGTTCGTCGGTAGGAGATGCGAGAATGACCCGGCACACCAGTACGACGCTGTTCAACCGGGGAAGGCCACGTTGGCGGACAACGCAGCAGATGGAGCGGCGGATCGGGAGCGCAAGGAGCGTCACGCCCCCAAGTCGGTGACGATCGCGTACATCGCCGAGTCGGCGGGGGTCTCGGTTCCGACCGTTTCCAAGGTGCTGAACGGAAAGTCGGGGGTGTCGGCGGACACGCGCGCCCGGGTCGAGGAGCTGATCAACCGCTACGGCTACCGCAAACCGGCCGGGTCCAACCGGAGCAACGTCGTCGAGCTCGTGTTCCGCGAGCTCAAGGACATGTGGGCGGTGGAGATCATCCGGGGTGTGGAGCGGGTGGCCCGCCGGCACCGCGTCGGCGTCATGGTGTCCGAGTTCGGTTTGCACGACAGCAAGGAGCCGACCTGGGAGGACACGGTTTCCCGGCGTCCGAACTGCGTGTTGTCCGTGGCGCAGCTCTCCGAGGCCGAGCGCGAGCAGCTGACGGCGAAGGGGATCCCGTTCGTCGTCTTCGACCCGATCATGGAACTGCCGGACGACGTCCCGTACGTAGGCGCCACGAACTGGTCCGGCGGCCGGACCGCGACCCGTCACCTCGCCGAACTCGGCCATCGCCGCATCGCGATGATCAGCGGCCCCGAAGGCCAACTGTGCTGCTCCGCCCGGCTGGACGGCTACCGCTCCGCGCTGCAGGCCGCCGGACTGCCCGCCGATCCCGAGATCATCGTGCACGCCGGGCTCACCCGTGAGGACGGCTGCGCCGCGGCGCGTGCCCTGCTTGCCCTGCCCGACCGCCCCACAGCGATCTTCGCCGCCAACGACCTGCAGGCGCTCGGCGTCTACCAGGCCGCGCGCGAGGCCGGCCTGAGCATTCCCGACGACCTCAGTGTCGTCGGGTTCGACGACCTGCCGGTCGTCGCCTGGGTGGATCCGCCTCTGACCACCGTCCATCAGCCGCTGACCGAGATGGCGGTGGCGGCGACCGAGCTGGCGCTCACGCTCGGCCGTGGCGAGGAAGCACCCCAGGTCGGGCTGGAGATCGCGACGACCCTGACGGTCCGGGCCAGTACGGCTCCGCCCAAGGGCTGAAACGACGCGGGAGGCGCCATTGACCGCGGGCAGGGCCGATCGTTAGCCTCGGTGCGAAACTTTCTGCTGTGTAGGCCGACACTTTCTCTCACGGCTCATGAAGGGACTCGATTTGTCGAGCACGCCCGAGAGGGGCAACCCCATCAGCAATCCCGTGATCCCGGGGTTCCACCCCGACCCGAGCATCTGCCGGGCGGGCGAGGACTACTACCTCGCGTGCTCCAGCTTCGAATACTTCCCCGGCGTGCCCATCTTCCACAGCCGGGACCTGGTGCACTGGACCCAGATCGGCAACGCCCTCGACCGGCCGAGTCAACTGCGTCTGCCGCCCGACACCAACTCGTCCGGCGGGCTCTACGCGCCCACCTTGCGCTACCACGACGGCCGCTTCTGGCTGATCGTCACGAACGTGAGCGGCGACGGCAATGTGCTGTTCACGGCCACCGACCCGGCCGGCCCCTGGTCCGACCCGATCCGGCTGCCCGGCGTACACGGCATCGACCCGGACCTCGCCTGGGACGACGATGGCACCTGCTGGTGCACCGTCGCGGGAGTCAGTCAGGTCCGCATCGATCCCCGTACCGGGGAGACGTTCGGTGAGCCACGGCGCCTCTGGTCCGGCGCGCCCGGCGCCAAGGCTCCGGAGGCGCCGCATCTGTACCGCATCGGCGGCTACTGGTACCTGCTCATCGCCGAGGGCGGCACCGAGCGGTGCCACGGCGTCTCGATCGCCCGTGGCCGCACGCCGGCCGGCCCGTTCGAGCCCTGCCCGGCCAACCCGATCCTGACCCACCGTGGCACCGACCACCCCATCCAGAACACCGGACACGGGGACCTGGTGCAGGGGCCGGACGGTTCGTGGTGGATGGTGTTCCTCGGAGTCCGACCGCACGGCGGCACGCCGGGCTGGCACGTACTCGGCCGGGAGACCTTCCTGGCTCCGGTGACCTGGGTCGACGACTGGCCGGTCGTCGGCGAGGTGTCACCCGCCATGGCAGCGCCCCCATGGCCGCTCCAAGAGCCTGCCGTCGTGCCGGTCCGGGACGACTTCGACCTCAGCGAACTCGCCGTCGGCTGGATCTCGCCCCGCTCCCGGCCCGCGCAGAACTGCACCACGAAGGAACGGGCCGGCTGGCTGACCCTGCGCGCCCGCGGGGAGTCACTCGACGATTCCGAGGTCACCTTCGTCGGCCGCCGCCAGCAGCATCTCTCCTGCCGCACACGGGTCCTGGTCGACCCGGCCGAAGGGCGCGGGGGCATGGTCGTCCGTCTCGACGAGGAGCACCACTACGAGATCGAGGCGACGCCCGGTCAGGTGCAGGTCCTGGCCCGCATCGGCCCCCTGCGGTCCGTGGTGGCCTCCCATCCGACGGCCGTCGGCCCGGTGGTGCTCAGGATCGAGGTGACCGCCACCCGGCAGGTCACCGACGCGCGCCAGGGACCGGACACGGTCTCGCTCGGCGTGGAGGACGCGAAGGGCGCGTTCGTCGAGTTGGCCGCGCTCGACGGCCGGTACCTGTCCACCGAGGTCGCCGGCGGGTTCACCGGCCGGGTGATCGGCGCGTACGCCTCGGCCGGAACCGTCCACTTCGACTGGTTCGACTACGAGCCGATCGAGGACTGAAGCCTGAACGTGCCGGGCTCCCGCCCGAAACGGCTCGGGTCGTTACATAGCCGGGCGCGGTGCGCCATCGTGGCGGTCGCGCTCGTCTTCGCCATCGTTCGGGGGCTGTCACCCGGGTCGTGGCGCCGTGTCAGCTGAGGGAGGAAGAGGCCGGCAGGTTCTCGTCGGCGGCCCACGAGGCGAGGATGCGCAGCCGGTCGTGGGTGGCGGAGCCGGGGGCCGCGGTCCAGACGGTCAGGTGCTGGTCCGGGTCGGTGTTGGCGGTGAGGGTGTCCCAGTCCAGGACGAGTTCGCCCACGACCGGGTGATCGAGGGTCTTCGTGCCCACGGTACGGGCGGCGACCCGGTGCTCGCCCCACCACTGGGCGAACTGCTTGTCCCGCGTCGACAGTTCACCGACCAGCTCGATCAGGCGAGGGTCCTCGGGGTACTTGGCCGCCTCCATCCGCAACTGCGCCACGGAGATCTGGGCGGAGGTCTCCCAGTCGGCGTACAGGGTGCGCATCGCCGGATCGGTGAACTGGATCCGCGGATAGTTGCGGTGCTTTTCCGGGATACGGGAGAAGTCGGTGACGAGTGCGGCGGCCAGGGCGTTCCAGGCCAGGATGTCCCCGCGCCGGCCCTGGACCAGAGCGGGGGTGGCCGTGAGGTCGTCCAGGACCCGCTGCAGCTGCGGCTGGACCGTCTGCCTGCTGCGGCGCCGGGTGCGGGTGGTGGTCTTGCCCGCGAGCTGGAAGAGGTAGCCGCGCTCGTCGTCGTCCAGGCGGAGCACGCGGGCGAGGACGTCCAGCACGGGAGCGGACGCCTGAATGCGGCCCTGCTCCAGCCGGGTGTAGTAGTCCGTGCTGATCGAGGCGAGCTGGGCGACCTCTTCACGGCGCAGCCCGGCGACCCTGCGGGGTGCGCCGGTCTCCGGCAGTCCGACCGTGCGCGGGCTCAGCTCGGATCGGCGCTTCTTGAGGAATTCTCCCAGCTCATTGAGGGGAACATTGCGCGTCATGCTTCCCAGCATGGCACTGGTTGCAGCAGGGAAAGGGGGGAGAATTTCCTCCCAGGATGTGTCGCTCCCCGGATCCCCGCTCCTCGCAGACGCCGCCGCCGCGGGCCTTTTCCACGTGGTAGGCGCGGTAGCGATCCTTGGGCAGGCCGTCCTCGGAAGGGCGGTGTCAGCGCCCGTGGTTGTGCATGACGTGCTTGGGTGCGCGAGTAGTCGTCCAGGGCGTAGATCGACAGGTCCCGGCCGTAGCCGGATCCCTTGAAGCCGCCCCAGGGCACTTCACTGGCCAGGACGAGGTGGGAGTTGACCCAGACGGTGCCGAAGTCGAGGCGCGCGGCGACGGCGTGGCTGCGGCGGGCGTCCTCGGTCCACACCGACGCCGACAGGCCGAGGGGGACGTCGTTTGCCCGCCGTACCGCTTCCTCTTCGTCGGTGAAGGTCTCGACCGTGACCACCGGGCCGAAGATCTCCTCGCGGGCGACTTCGGCTCCTTCGGGTACGTCGACCAGCACGGTTGGGGCCACGAAGTAGCCGGGACCGTCGAGGGCCCCGCCGCCGGTCGCGACGCGGACGCCGTCGTTCTTCGCACGCTCCAAGTACCCGGTGACCCGGTCGAAGTGGGCCTTGGAGACCATGGGGCCGACTTCCACGTCCTCGCCGGAGGCCGGCTCCCCGACGACCAACGCCTCTACCTCGCCGACGAGTTGCTCGACGAACCGCTCGGCGACCGATGCGTGGACGAGTACGCGGCAGGCGGCCCCGCATTCCTGGCCCGAGTTCCAGAAGCCGGCGACGCGCAGGGACGACGCGGCCGCCGCGAGATCGGCGTCCTGGAAGATCACGGCCGGGGCCTTGCCACCGAGTTCGAGGTGGACCCGCTTGAGGGTGTCGGCGGCGGCCCGGGCGACGGCGCGACCGCTGGCGACCGAACCGGTCAGGGCGATCATGTTCACGTCCGGGTGCTCGGCGAGCCGGGCGCCGACGCCCGCGCCGTAGCCGTTCACGACGTTCAGCACGCCGGGCGGCAGGAGATCGGCGACGAGCTCGGCGAACTTCAGCGTGGTCAGCGGGGTCTGCTCGGACGGCTTGATGACCAGGGTGTTGCCGGCGGCGAGGATCGACGCGATCTTCCAGGCCGCCATCAGCAGGGGGTAGTTCCACGGCGTGATCACGCCGATCACGCCCAGCGGTTCGCGCAGCATGACCGACAAGTGGTCCTCGGCGTAGTCGCCGGCCGCCGGCGAGGTGGCCGCGCGCACCGCCCCGGCCATGAAGCGGAACGTGTCGACGGTCATGCCGACGTCGTCCCGCGACACGGCGAGCGGCTTGCCGGTGTTCGCCGACTCCAACTTGGCCAGCAGCTCGGCGTTCTCGGCCACCCGGTCGGCCATGGCGTGCAGCACCTCTGAGCGCTCCTTGGGGACCTGTCGCGCCCACTGGCCCTTGGCCGCCACCGCGGCGGCGACCGCTCGGTCGATGTCCTCGGCGGTGCCCTCGGGGATCCGGGCGATGACGCTCTCGTTGCTCGGGTCGACCACGTCGATGACGTTCTCGGGTGATCCGTCGACGAACTTCCCGTCGACGAAGTGCCGGGCCGGGGGAAGGTCGGCCGCGGTGATCAGAGGTGTCGCGTGCGCTGCGCGACGAACCGTGGCCGTCGTGGGGCCGGTGGCAGTGGTCATGATCAGTGACTCCCTGAGTGTGGTCGGGTGGGAAGGGCCTGGATGCGTCACCGAGACGCCGACAGCTGGGGGGAGCGCCTCGACCAGGGAGGAGATCCTGGCGGTCGTGGCGGCGTCGAGGCCGAGTACCGGCTCGCGGGGGCCGCCGACGGGGAATCCGGCCGCGTCCAGGGCGGCCTTGACCGCCGGGATGAACGGGGCGGACATGATCGCGTCCATCAGCGGGTAGATCCGCGCCCATTCGGCCCGCGCGCGGTCGAGTTCACCGCCCACCAACGCACGGTGGATCGACACGAGTTCGGCCGGCATCACGTTCGCGGTCCCGGCCATGACACCGGCGGCGCCCTCGGACACCGCGGTCAGCAGGAGGCTGTCCCAGCCGACGAAGGTGGAGATGACGTCGCCGTAGCGGTGGATCAGTTGCCCGGCCTGCGCCATGTCGGCACTGGTGTCCTTGATGTACTGGATGTTCTCGACCTCGCGCGCCAACTGTCCGACGGTGTCCGGGGAGAGGTTGACACCGGTGGCCCCGGGCAGGTTGTAGAGCATGATCGGGATGTCCACGGCATCGGCGACGGTGCGCAGGTAGTGCAGCGTCTCGTCGAGTGAGAGCGGCTCGTAGAACGGGGCGACCACCATCAGCACCGAGGCTCCGGCGGCCTGCGCGTGCCGGGACAGCTCCACCGCCTCCTTGGTGCTCAGCGCGCCGGTCTGGGCGACGACCGGCACTCGTCCGGCCGCCTGGTCGATGACGGTCTCGACCAGGTGGCGTCGTTCCGCCGCGCTCATCGCCGCGAACTCACCGGTGGACCCGCAGGCGACGACGCCGTCCACCCCACCGTCGATGCTGCGGTCGACCAGGCGGCGCAGGGTCTTCTCGTCGATCTCCCCGTCCGACGCGAACGGGGTGGCGAGGGCGGTCAGGACGCCGCTCAGCTGTGACGACATTTCTGGAGTCTCCTCAGGTGAAACTGTGGGTGGGAAGGCGGACTTACGGGGCCACCGGGGCCAGGTCACGCCTTGTGGTCTGCCGTTCGGTGGCCAGCAGGCTCCGTGCCTCCTGCGCGGCGGACAGCCCGGTCTGGATCGCCGTCTCGGTGTAGAGGGTGCCGAGGTAGTCACCGGCCAGGAACACCCGGTCGCAGCGGCGCGTCAGCGTCTGCTGGAGCTTGCCGCGGCCGGGGAAGCAGTACGGCGCACCCGTGGGCCAGCGCTGCACCTCGGCCTCCACGACGTTGTCGGCGAAGCCGGGCAGCACCTGGTCCAGGTCGTCGAGGTAGATCCGACGGATCTTGTCGTCGTCGTGCTCCAGCAGTTCGCGCGCCAGACTGCCCGGCGAGAAGGTCATGATGCTGCTGCCGGGCCGGCGCTCCTGCTCGTAGCCGTGCACGACGTTCGACATGTTCAGCGCGACGTTGAAGGACCGCTTGGGCGTCGCGATGCCGTACGCGTCGTCCCAGACCTGGCGCCCGGTCTCGTCGCTGAGGAACGCCGCGCTCACATACGGGCCGTAGACGATCTCCGACCTCGCGAGAGCCCGCCCGACCCGCACCGTCTGCGCGACGCGCTGCTGACCTGGTCCACCACCTGGACCCCCTCCGCGGCACCCTTCACCCGGGTCGCCGCTCCACGCCCGTCGTACGACGTCCCGGCCATCTGCGGCCGTGACAACGACTCGAACGCCCGGGACCTGCGCGCACGCGACGCACTGGACCTCCCCGCGGCGATCGCGATGACATCCCCCGACGCTCCGCCCGGCGCGCCCGTCACCACCGATCCCGTCGTCGGCCTGCTGCGCGAAGCTGTCCTCGACGCCGTCCTCGAGGGCGGCCACCGGCCCGGCGACCGCGTCCGGGAGGCACCGCTCGCAGCCCGCCTCGGCGTCTCACGCCGGGTCGTCCGCGCCGGGCTGCGGGAGCTTGCCGAGGAGGGCATGCTCGACCTGCTGCCGGGCGGCGCGACCGCCGTCCCCGCCGTCACGGCGAAGGACGTCCTGGACCTCTACGCCCTGCGCGCCAGCCTCGGCGCGCTGCTCATCCGCCGCGTCGCCATGCTCGGCCCCGACCACCTCGCGCCGGTCTCGGCGGCTCTGGCGGAGGTCCGCGCCGCCGCTCGGGACCACGACCACGTCCGGATACGTGAAGTCGATCTGCGGTTCCAGGACGCCCTCGCCCGCACGGCGGACCTACCGCAGGCCGCCCGCACCTTCGAACGCCTCACGGCTCGGCTGCGCATGTTCGTGACGGTTCTGGACATGGACTACAGCCAGGCGTTCGACACCATCACCAACGAGGACACCGCCGTCTACGACGCCCTGAGCGACGCCGACGGCAACGAGGCGGCCCGCCGGTGGCGGGTCAAGATCGAACGCTGCGTCCGTTACATGATCGCCCAGCTCCCCGAGGACGACATCGCCCCGCATCTGTGGACGACCCTGGCGGGCAGGCCCCGTCCGGGCAGGGAGGAGCTACGGGGCGCCGTGCACTGAGACCTCTCGGCGCGGTGTCAGATGGCCGCGCGAATGGCCCGCTCGAAGCCCTCGACGTGAGCGCGGGCAAGCTGTGCCGCCTGGTCGGGGTCACCGGCGACGATCGCCTCGATCAACGGTCCGTGCTCCTCGACGTGGCCGGCCATGTCGGACAGCCGGTCGATGAACAGGCACCAGATGCGGGTCGCCAGGTTGTCGTGGCGGACGAGGGTGTCCTCCAGGTACGGGTTGTGCGCGGCCGCGTAGACGGCGCGGTGGACCTGGAGGTCGAGGTGCATCAGCTCGGCGGCGTCGTGCCGACCGGAATCCGCGCTCTCCAGCTCCCGCAGCAGTGCCGTGAGGGCCGCCCGGTCCGTGGCCGTGGCGCGCCGTGCGGCCTGGGCGGCGGCGAGGGGCTCCAGCTCCTGGCGTACTTCGCAGATGTGGGCCAGGTCGGTGATGTTGACCTCGGTGGCGAAGGTGCCGCGTCGGGGGTAGGTCGTGATCAGGCGCTCGTACTGGAGCCGCTTGAGCGCCTCGCGCAACGGCGTCCGTCCGACGCCGAGGGACTGCGCCAGCTGCTCCTCGTTGATCGGCGCGCCGGGGCGGATCTCGAGCATGACCAGCCGGTCGCGGACGGCGCGGTAGGCGCGCTCGGCGAGGGACAGCTCCTCGCCCCTGGGCTCGGTCGCCACGTGCTGCATGAAAAGCCCCCTTGACCTGACCGGCGAGCTCCCATACCGTACCGCAGAGCCTGATATATCAGTTGCGTATTAGTCGGCCCCCAGGATGGTGCACAGATGGCAGCCAACCCGTCGACCAGCACACTCGCCTCCCCTCTCTCCCAGCCGCTCAGCGAACTCGACCCGGACGTCGCCACCGCCGTGGCCGCCGAGCTGCACCGTCAGCAGTCGACCCTCGAGATGATCGCCTCGGAGAACTTCGCCCCCGCCGCCGTCATGGAGGCCCAGGGCTCGGTGCTCACCAACAAGTACGCCGAGGGCTATCCGGGCCGCCGCTACTACGGAGGCTGCGAACACGTCGACGTCATCGAGCAGTTGGCCATCGCCCGCGTCAAGGAGCTGTTCGGCGCCGAGGCCGCGAACGTACAGCCGCACTCCGGCGCCCAGGCCAACGCGGCCGCCATGTTCGCGCTGCTCGAGCCGGGCGACACGATCCTCGGCCTCGACCTGGCGCACGGCGGTCACCTGACCCACGGCATGCGCATCAACTACTCCGGCAAGCTCTACAACGTCGTCCCGTACCACGTGCGCGAGTCCGACATGCGCATCGACATGGACGAGGTCGAGCAGCTCGCCCTCGCCCACCGGCCCAAGATGATCGTCGCCGGCTGGTCGGCCTACCCCCGCCGGCTGGACTTCGCCGCGTTCCGGCGGATCGCCGACGCGGTCGGCGCGTACCTGATGGTGGACATGGCGCACTTCGCCGGGCTGGTGGCCGCGGGCCTGCACCCGAGCCCCGTGCCGTACGCCGATGTCGTCACGACCACCACGCACAAGACCCTCGGCGGCCCGCGCGGCGGGGTGATCCTCAGCCGTGCCGACCTGGCCAAGAAGATCAACTCCGCGGTCTTCCCCGGCCAGCAGGGCGGCCCGCTGGAGCACGTCATCGCGGCGAAGGCGGTGGCCTTCAAGGTGGCGGCGGGGGAGGAGTTCAAGGAGCGTCAGCGGCGCACCCTGGACGGTGCCCGCATCCTCGCCGGACGGCTGCTGGCCGACGACGTGGCCGAGGCCGGGATCACGGTCCTGACCGGCGGCACCGAGGTCCACCTGGTCCTCGTCGACCTGCGCACCTCCGCGCTCGACGGCCGACAGGCCGAGGACCGGCTGCACCGCGTCGGCATCACCGTCAACCGCAACGCGGTGCCGTTCGACCCCCGCCCGCCGATGGTGTCGTCGGGCCTGCGGATCGGCACCCCCGCCCTGGCCACCCGCGGCTTCGGCGAGGCGGAGTTCCGGGAGGTCGCCGACATCATCGCCCAGGCCCTGAAGGAGGAGCAGCTCGGCGACGAGCGCACCGGCCTGCTGCGCGACCGCGTCGAGAAACTCGCCGCCGCGTTCCCTCTCTACCCCCATCTGCCCCGCCTGCCCCACCTGAACGGAGACGCGGCATGACCACCGAGCCGCTGCCGGAGCATCCGGACTTCCTCTGGCGCAACCCCGAGCCGCGCTCCTCCTATGACGTCGTCATCGTCGGCGCGGGAGGCCACGGCCTGGCCACCGCCTACTACCTCGCCAAGAACCACGGCATCACCAATGTCGCCGTCCTGGAGAAGGGCTGGCTGGCCGGCGGCAACATGGCCCGCAACACCACGATCATCCGCTCCAACTACCTCTGGGACGAGAGCGCGGCGATCTACGAGCACGCGCTCAAGCTGTGGGAAGGGCTCCCGGAGGAGCTGGACTACGACTTCCTGTTCAGCCAGCGCGGCGTCCTCAACCTTGCGCACACCCTCCAGGACGTCCGCGAGGGCGTGCGCCGCGTGGGCGCCAACCGCCTCAACGGCGTCGACGCCGAGTGGCTCGAACCGGACGAGGTTGCCAAGGTCTGCCCCATCCTCAACGTCTCGTCCCGCACCCGTTATCCGGTCCTCGGCGGCACCTTCCAGCCGCGGGCGGGCATCGCCAAGCACGACCACGTCGCCTGGGCGCTGGCCCGCCGCGCCGACGAGATGGGCGTGGACCTGATCCAGGGCTGCGAGGTCACCGGCTTCCTCAAGGACGGCGACCGGGTCGTGGGCGTCGAGACCAACCGCGGCCCCATCCACGCCGGCCGGATCGGCCTCGCGGCGGCCGGGCACAGCAGCGTGCTGGCCGAGCGGGCGGGCGTACGGCTGCCGGTGCAGTCGCATCCGCTGCAGGCGCTGGTCTCCGAGCTGCACGAGCCGGTGCACCCGACGGTGGTCATGTCGAACCACGTGCACGTCTACGTCTCCCAGGCCCACAAGGGCGAGCTGGTGATGGGCGCGGGCGTCGACTCGTACAACGGATACGGGCAGCGCGGCTCCTTCCACGTCATCGAGCAGCAGATGGCCGCCGCCGTCGAGCTGTTCCCCGTCTTCGCCCGCGCGCACGTGCTGCGGACCTGGGGCGGCATCGTCGACGTCACGCCGGACGCCTCCCCGATCATCAGCGCCACCCCTGTCGAGAACCTCTACGTCAACTGCGGCTGGGGCACCGGCGGGTTCAAGGCCACCCCGGCCGCGGGCTGGACCTTCGCGCACACCCTCGCCACGGGTGAGGCCCATCCATTGAACGCTCCCTTCGCCCTCGACCGTTTCAGGACGGGCGCGTTGATCGACGAACACGGCGCCGCAGCCGTGGCCCACTGAAAGCCCGTTGAGAGAAGGACACCGTGCTGCTGATCGCTTGCCCATGGTGCGGGCCACGTGACGAGACCGAGTACCACTACGGGGGCCAGGCCCACGTCCCCTACCCCGAGAACCCCTCGGAACTCACCGATGCGCAGTGGGCCGAGTACGTCTTCTACCGCGACAACCCCAAGGGTCCCTTCGCCGAGCGGTGGATGCACAGCATCGGCTGCCGGCGCTGGTTCAACGTCGTGCGCGACACCGCCACCCACGAGGTGCTCGCCTCCTATCGGCTCGACGAGCCCCGCCCCGAACTGCCCCAGGCCGGAGGGAACCGATGACCCACCAGCACTTCCGGCTCCCGCAGGGCGGCCGTATCGACCGCACCGCCGTGCTGCGGTTCACCGTCGACGGACGGGAGCTGACCGGGCACCCCGGAGACACCGTCGCCTCGGCGATGCTGGCGAACGGCCTCGTCGAGGTCGGCCCGTCGCTCTACCGCGGCCGCCCGCGCGGCATCGTCGCCGCAGGTGTCGAGGAGCCCAACGCCCTTTTGCAGATCGATGGTCCGTGCTCGGAAGGTTCGTGCTCGGAGGGCATGCTCCCGGCTACGACGGTGGAGCTCTACGACGGCCTGTCCGTCGGCACGCTCTCCGGGATGGGCCGACTCGACCCGACCCCCGACCCCGCCGTCTACGACAAGAAGTACGCGCACACCGACGTCCTGGTCGTCGGCGCCGGACCCGCCGGACTCGCGGCCGCCGCCGCTGCCGCCGGCTCCGGTGCACGCGTGATCCTCCTCGACGACCAGCCCGAGCCCGGCGGTTCGCTGCTCTCCGACGCGCGGGCCGACCTCAAGTGGGTCGCCGACGTGCGCGCCGCGCTCGACGCCGCTCCCGAGGTCGTCGTACTGCGACGAACCTCGGCCTTCGGGTCGTACGACGACAACTACGTGCTGGCTCTCCAGCGGCGAACCGACCACCTCGGGGCCGCCGCTCCCGAAGGCGTCTCGCGCCAACGGCTGTGGCACATACGGGCCCGCCAGGTGATCCTGGCGACCGGCGCCCACGAGCGCCCGCTGGTCTTCGCCGGCAACGACCGGCCCGGGGTGATGCTCGCCGCGGCCGTGCGTTCGTACCTCAACCGGTATGCCGTGGCCCCGGGTTCGCGGGCCGTGGTGAGCACGACCAACGACAGCGCCTACGACACGGTCGCCGACCTGCACGCCGCCGGCATCGACATCGCCACCGTCGTGGACGCGCGCCCCGAGCTGTCCGACCGGGCGGCCGAGGTCGCCGTGGCCACAGGGGTGCGGGTGCTGACGGGCAGCGCGGTGGTCGACACGACGGGCGAAGGCCGAATCACCGGCGTCACCGTCCAGGCCCTCGACGCGGACGGTCGACTCACCGGTGAACCGCAGTCGTTCGACTGTGACCTGTTCGCCGTCTCGGGCGGCTGGAGCCCGGTGGTGCACCTGCACAGCCAGCGCCAGGGCCGGCTGCGCTGGGACGAGGACCTGGTCGCGTTCGTCCCCGACGGGACCGTGCGGGACCAGCAGGTCGTGGGTGCCGCCCGTGGGACGTACGACCTCGACGGCTGCCGGGCCGAAGGAGCGCGCGCCGGTGCGCGCGCCGCGACCGACGCCGGGTTCCCGGTGGCCGTACCGTCCGCTGTCGCCCGGCTCGCAGCCGGCCCGACGCGCGCCCTGTGGCTGGTCCCCGCCCCCGAGGGCGAACCCGGCGACTGGGACACCCACTTCGTCGACCTCCAGCGTGACGTCACCGTCGCCGACGTCTGGCGCTCCACCGGCGCCGGCATGCGCGGTGTCGAGCACGTCAAGCGCTACACCTCGCTCGGCACGGCGAACGACCAGGGCAAGACGTCCGGCGTCAACGCGATCGGTGTGATCGCCGAGGCCCTCGGCGGTTCACTGGGAGAGATCGGCACCACGGCCTACCGCGCGCCGTACACGCCGGTGGCCTTCGCCGCCCTGGCCGGTCGTGAGCGCGGCGAGCTGTTCGACCCCGAGCGCACCACGTCCATCCACAGCTGGCACGTGGCGCACGGCGCGGAGTTCGAGGACGTCGGGCAGTGGAAGCGCCCCTGGTACTTCCCCCAGCCCGGCGAGGACATGGACACGGCCGTGGCCCGCGAGTGCCGCGCGGCCCGTGAGGGAGTGGCGTTCACGGACGCCTCCACCCTCGGCAAGATCGAGATCTGGGGCGCGGACGCGGGCGAGTTCCTCAACCGCATCTACACCAACGCCTTCAAGAAGCTCAAGCCCGGCATGGCCCGTTACGGCGTCATGTGCAAGCCCGACGGCATGATCTTCGACGACGGTGTGACGCTCCGCCTCGACGAGGGCCGCTACTTCATGACCACCACGACCGGCGGCGCCGCCGGGGTCCTGGACTGGCTGGAGGAGTGGCTGCAGACCGAGTGGCCCGAACTCGACGTGCACTGCACCTCGGTGACCGAGCAGTGGGCGACGATCGCCGTCGTCGGTCCGCAGTCGCGCGAGGTCGTCGCCCATCTGGCTCCTGACGTCGATCTGTCCGCCGAGGCGTTCCCCTTCATGGCCTTCCGCGAGACGACCCTGGCCTCCGGCATCCCGGCCCGCATCTGCCGGATCTCCTTCTCCGGCGAACTCGCCTACGAGATCAACGTCTCCGCGTGGTACGGCCTGGCGGTCTGGGAGGAGGTGTACGCGATCGGCCGACCGTACGACATCACCCCGTACGGCACGGAGACCATGCACGTCCTGCGCGCCGAGAAGGGCTACATCATCGTCGGCCAGGACACCGACGGCACCGTGACCCCGCAGGACGCGGGCATGTCCTGGGTGGTCTCCAAACAGAAGGACTTCATCGGCAAGCGGTCCTACTCCCGCACCGACACCGCCCGCACCGACCGCAAGCAACTCGTCGGCCTGCTGCCGAGCGACCGCACGACCCGGCTGCCCGAAGGCACCCAACTCGTCGCGCCGGACGTGCCGATCACCCCCGAGGCCGGGCCGGTGCCGATGCTCGGCCACGTCACCTCCAGCTACCACAGCCCGGCCCTCGGCCGCCCCTTCGCCCTCGCCCTAGTCGCCGACGGGCAGGCAAGGAAGGGCCAGACCCTGCTCGCCCCGGTGGGCGAGAACCTGGTACCCGTCGAGGTGACCGACTTCGTCCTGTACGACCCCGAAGGGACCAAGCGAGATGGCTGAGCCGACGTTCGAGACCGGCGCAGGCGCCGGCCCGGTGGCCCTGCGCACCAGCCCCCTGGACCATCTGGCGGAGCGCATGCGCGCCGCCGCCGTCACCGGTGCCCGCGGTGTCGCGCTGACCGAGTGGCCGTTCCTCACCATGGTGAACCTGCGCGTCGACCCCGCCTCCGAAGCGGCCGACCGCATCGAGAAGGCCCTGGGCGCACCGCTCCCGCGCCAGTGCGGCCACACCACCACATCCGGCCCCTGCACGATCCTCTGGCTCGGCCCCGACGAGTGGCTCGTGCCGGCCCAGGTCGACCAGTCCACCGTGGCCGCCGAGTTGCGGGAGGCACTCGGATCAGGCCCGGGCTCGGTGGTGGACCTCTCCGCCAACCGCACCACGCTGGAGCTGAGCGGCCCGGCCGCCCGGCAGGTGCTGGAGAAGGGCTGCCCGCTGGACCTGCATCCCCGGTCCTTCGCACCCGGCCAGGCGGTGTCGACCACGGTGGGCCCCGTCGCCGTACTGCTCTGGCAGGTCGACGACGCGCCGACGTACCGGCTGTTCCCGCGGTCCTCGTTCGCCGACTACCTGGCGCGCTGGCTCATCGACGCGATGGGCGAGTACCGCGGTCCGGAGGTGCCTTGACGGCGTTGAGCGAATGAAGGGCACGTACAAGGAGGCCGCCCGCAGCGGCCTCGCCGTCCACGTCATCGAATGCTCACACCATGACGGAGACCGTCACCGTCTGGCTCCTCCAGCGCGGCTCACCGGAGTCCAAGGAACTGGACAAGGCGGGCCCCGAGTCCGACGAGGACCAGCTCGTGGGTGAACACGCCCCCGCCGACGCGCCGCGCTGGGCGCGTGCCCGTGGCCGGCGGCGGGCGGTGTACTCGCGGTCCCTGGGGCTGGTGATGGGGGCCGTGTTCCTGCTGTGCCGGCTCGCCCAGTCCGTCACCGGTACGGCCGCCTACAACGAACAGCAACTGCGCGGCCTGCAGGCCCCCATCAGCTGGGCCCAGTACCTCACCTGCGCCGACTTCAGAAACCGCACCCTGCAGAACTGGCAGTCCGAGCTGCTGGCGGTGGCGTAGATGGTCGTCCTGTCGATCTACCTGCGCCAGCGCGGCTCCCCGGAGTCCAAGCCCGTCGGCGCCGCGCACACCGCGACCGGCGTGCAGGGATGACGAGCCGGAGCGCAGTTCGCTCCCATGCGGCACAGTGGCAGTATGTGCGGCCGCTACGCCTCCTCCCGCAGCCCCGAGGACCTCGCCCAGCTGTTCCAGGTGTCCGAGTGGCATCCGGAGGAAACCCTCGCGCCGAGCTGGAACGTGGCCCCGACCGACGAGGTGTGGGCCGTCCTGGAGCGCACGCCGCGCGGCGCTGCCGAAGACGAGCCGGCCCGGCGCCGGCTGCGGCCCCTGCGCTGGGGTCTGGTGCCCTCGTGGGCGAAGGACGCGAAGATCGGCGCGCGGTTGATCAACGCACGGGTGGAGACCGTGCACGAGAAGCCCGCCTTCCGCCGCGCGTTCGCCAAACGCCGCTGCCTGCTGCCGGCCGACGGCTTCTACGAGTGGGACGAGATCAAGGACAGGAAGTCGGGCAAGGTCCGCAAGCAGCCCTACTTCATCCACCCGGAGGACGGGCAGGTGATGGCCCTGGCGGGCCTGTACGAGTACTGGCGTGATCCGGAGATCAAGGATGCCGACGACCCTGCCGCCTGGCTGCTGACCTGCACCATCATCACCACCGAGGCCACCGACACCGCAGGCCGCATCCACCCCCGCATGCCCCTCGCGCTCACCCCCGACCACTACGACGCCTGGCTCGACCCGCACCACCAGGCCACCGGCGATCTGCGCACCCTGCTCACCCCACCGGCAGGCGGCCACCTGGACGCCCGACCCGTCTCTCCGGCCGTGAACAGCGTCCGCAACAACGGCCCCCAGCTCCTGGACGAGGTCCCCGCCCCCTGACCCGGAAGGTGAGTTCTCGGTAAGGGTTGCCCTGGTGGACGGACACAAGGCACTCATGACATTCGTTTTCATCTAGCGTGGGCCCGAAGCCGGGACGGATGGAGCTCGGCGGACCATTCGCCCTGCCCCGGAGGTACCCATGCCCGCGTCCACGTCCCGACTCCTCGCGCCGCTGATAACCGGCACCTGCCTGGTCCTCCTTGCGGGATGCGGCAGTTCGTCGGACTCCGGCAGCGGCACCGATGCCTCGCACAGCCCCGCCGCGGCCTCCGTCATCCCGGTGGTGGCCTCGACCAACGTCTACGGGGACATGGCCGAGCAGATAGGCGGCGGGAAGGTGGAGGTCACCTCGATCATCAGCGACCCCGACCAGGACCCGCACTCCTACGAGGCCAACACGCAGAACCAGCTGGCGCTGTCCAAGGCGAAGGTCGTCATCGAGAACGGCGGCGGTTACGACGACTTCATCGACCGCATGCTGAAGACGAGCGGCGACTCGTCCGCCGAGGTGATCAACGCGGTCAAGGTCTCCGGCAAGGGCGCCCCGGCGGGCGGGGAGCTCAACGAGCACGTCTGGTACGACTTCCCCACGGTCGCCAAGCTCGCCGACCGCATCGCCGCCGCCCTGACCAAGGCCGACCCGGACGACGCCGCCACCTTCACCGCCAAAGCGAAGGCCTTCAAGGCGAAGCTGAAGCCCCTGGAGCAGAAGGAAGCCCGGATCAAGACCGCCCACGGCGGCGAGGCAGTGGCCATCACCGAGCCCGTACCGCTGTACATGATCGAGGCGAGCGGGCTGAAGAACGCGACCCCCGAGGAGTTCAGCGAGGCCATCGAGGAGGGCGACGACGTCTCCCCGAGGACCCTGCAGCAAACGCTGGCGCTGTTCACCGGCAAGAAGGTCAAGGCGCTGGTCTACAACGAGCAGACCTCCGGACCGCAGACCGAGAAGGCCGAGCAGGCGGCCAAGGCTGCCGGAATTCCCGTCGTCCCCGTGACCGAGACCTTGCCCAAGGGCAAGGACTATCTCGGCTGGATGACCGCCAACGTCGACGCGCTCGCGAACGCGTTGGCCAAGTGAGCCGGTCCACCGGGGCCGTGATCAGCCTGCGCGCAGCCGCCCTCTCCTACGGCGAGCGCGTGCTGTGGCGGGACCTCGATCTCGACGTACGGCCGGGCGAGTTCCTGGCCGTGCTCGGCCCCAACGGATCGGGCAAGACCAGCTTCGTGCGCGCCCTGCTGGGCGGGCGGCAGCTGTCCGCCGGCACGCTGACGGTGCTGGGCCGTCCGCCCCGGGGCGGCAGCCGGCACATCGGCTACGTACCGCAGCAGGGAACGCTGTCCGCGCACGCCATGCTGCGCGCCCGGGACCTGGTCCGCTTCGGCATCGACGGGCACGGCTTCGGACCCCGGCTGCGCACGGGCGCCGTACGCCGTCGCGTGGACGAGATCCTCGCCTCGGTCGGGGCCGCCGCGTACGCGGACGTCCCCGTCGGCCTGCTCTCCGGCGGCGAACGCCAGCGCGTACGCATCGGACAGGCGCTGGCGACCGACCCCCGGATCCTGCTGTGCGACGAGCCGTTGCTCTCGCTCGACCTGCACCATCAGCGGGCCGTGACGGAGCTGGTGGACGCACGGCGCCGCTCCCACGGCACGGCGGTGGTCTTCGTGACCCACGAGATCAACCCCGTGCTGGGACTGGTGGACCGCGTGCTGTACCTGGCCCGCGGCGGCTTCCGGGTCGGCACACCCGACGAGGTGCTGACGTCCGAGGCGCTGTCGCAGCTGTACGGCACGCCGGTCGACGTCATCCGCGTCCGGGACCGGATCACGGTCGTGGGCGTACCCGACGAAGTGGCGCAGCCGCCGCACCACCCCGAACTGACGCATGGAGTACGGCCATGACCATCGCCGACGGGATCTGGCAGCAGATCTTCGACTTCGACAACTACGGCGAACTGCTCGCCCTGGTCCGCAACTCCCTGATCGCCGGCGCCGCACTCGGCCTGGTCGGCGGCCTGGTGGGGGTCTTCGTGATCATGCGCGACCTGCCGTTCGCGGTGCACGGGATCAGCGAGCTGTCGTTCGCCGGTGCCTCGGCCGCGCTGCTGCTGGACGTGAACATCGTGGCCGGCTCGATCGTCGGTTCCCTGATCGCCGCCGGAGCCATCGGCCTGCTCGGTTCGCGCGCCCGGGACCGCAACTCGGTGATCGGCATCATCATGCCGTTCGGCCTCGGCCTCGGCGTGCTCTTCCTCGCCCTGTACAAGGGCCGGGCGGCGAACAAGTTCGGCCTGCTCACCGGGCAGATCGTCGCCGTCGACACCCCGCAGATGTCCTGGCTGCTCGGCACCTGTGCCGTAGTGCTCGTGGCGCTGGCGGCCATGTGGCGGCCGCTCACCTTCGCCAGCGCCGACCCGGAGGTGGCCGAGGCGCGGGGCGTGCCGGTACGGGGGCTGTCGTTCGCCTTCATGATCGTGCTGGGCCTCGCGGTCGCCCTGTCCGTCCAGATCGTCGGGGCGCTGCTGGTCCTCACCCTCGTCGTCACGCCCGCGGCCGCCGCGGCCCGGATCACGGCCTCACCGGTGCTCCTGCCGGCGCTGAGCGTGGTGTTCGCGGTGGCCTCCATCGAGGGCGGGATCCTGCTGGCCCTGGGCAGCAGCGTTCCCATCAGCCCGTACGTCACCACGATCTCGTTCACGATCTACGTCGTGTGCAGGCTGGTGGGGAGGTATCGGGCACGGCGGTGGGGAGCCGCGCGAGCCGCTCCAGTATGAAGACATGAATGAGTATTCATCTGTTCCTGTATCGTGCCGTGCATGACTTCCACGCTCACCTCGCCGTCGGCCGACCGAGCCGTGTCCGCGCGGTCCGGCCACGTGCCCCGGCGGCGTACGCGGCTGCTCGCGCTGCCGGAGGTCCGCTGGGCCGTCACGGCCACCGCGCTGTTCCTGCTCGCGCTGCCCCTGCAGTTCACCGGAGCACCTGCCTGGACCTGGGGCCCGCTGTACGCGCTGGCGTACGCCACGGGTGGCTGGGAGCCGGGCTGGGAGGGGCTCAAGGCGCTGAAGGACAGGACCCTCGACGTCGATCTGCTGATGGTCGTCGCCGCGCTCGGCGCCGCCTCGATCGGGCAGGTGATGGACGGCGCCCTGCTGATCGTCATCTTCGCGACCTCGGGTGCCCTGGAGGCGCTCGCCACCGCCCGCACCGCCGACTCGGTACGCGGACTGCTGGACCTCGCCCCCGCCACCGCCACCCGGATCGGCCCCGACGGCACCGAACAGGCCGTTGCCGTCGAGGAGTTGGCGGTCGGCGACACCGTCCTCGTACGGCCCGGCGAGCGCGTCGGAGCCGACGGACGGGTGCTGGACGGCGCCAGTGAGGTGGACCAGGCGACCATCACCGGCGAACCACTCCCCGCGGCGAAGGAGCAGGGCGACGAGGTGTTCGCCGGCACCCTCAACGGCACCGGCGCCCTGCGCGTCCGGGTCGAACGCGACGCCTCCGACTCCGTGATCGCCCGGATCGTGCGGATGGTGCAAGAGGCGTCCGAGACCAAGGCCCCCACTCAGCTGTTCATCGAGAAGGTCGAACAGCGCTACTCGCTGGGCATGGTGGCCGCGACGCTCGCCGTGTTCGCTGTCCCGCTCGCCTTCGGTGAGGCCTTCTCCGAAGCCCTGCTGCGCGCCATGACCTTCATGATCGTGGCCTCGCCGTGCGCGGTGGTCCTGGCCACCATGCCGCCCCTGCTGTCGGCCATCGCCAACGCCGGCCGGCACGGTGTCCTGGTCAAGTCGGCGGTGGCGATGGAACGCCTCGGCCAGGTCGACGCCGTCGCGCTGGACAAGACCGGCACCCTCACCGAGGGCACGCCGCGCGTCACCGACGTACGGCCGCTGCCCGGATACGGCCTGGACGAGGACGAGTTGCTGACGCTCGCGGCGGGCGCCGAGCACCCCAGCGAACACCCGCTGGCCCGGGCCGTGGTGGCCGCGGCACACGAGCGCCGCCTCGGGCTGCCCACCGCGCAGGACTTCGCCTCCGCGCCCGGGGTCGGGGTGAAGGCCCTCGTCAACGGCCGTACGGTCGAGGTCGGCGCCCCGGCCCGCCTGCTCGACCACGCCGACGGTGACGCGAGCCCGGTCGCCGCGCTCGCCGGGGAACTCGAGCAGTCCGGCCGTACCGCCGTCCTCGTGGTCGTCGACGGCGCCCCCGCCGGAGTGCTCGGCATCGCGGACCGGCTGCGCCAGGACGCCGCCGCCACCGTCGCCTCCCTCGCCGCGCTCACCGGCACCGCCCCGATCCTGCTCACCGGCGACAACCCCCGGGCCGCCGCCCGACTGGCCGCCGAGGCCGGCATCGAGGACGTGCGTGCCGGGCTGCTGCCGCAGGACAAGACGGGCGCGGTCAAGGAGTTGGAGGGCGCGGGCCGCAAGGTGATGGTCGTCGGGGACGGTGTCAACGACGCACCCGCCCTGGCCGCCGCCCACATCGGCGTCGCCATGGGCCGGGCGGGCTCCGACCTCGCCCTGGAGACCGCCGACGCGGTGATCGTCCGCGACGAACTCGCCGCCGTCCCCACCACCGTCGCCCTCTCCCGCCGGGCCCGGAAGCTGGTCGTGCAGAACCTCGTCATCGCCGGGGTGTTCATCGCCGGCCTCGTCACCTGGGACCTGGTCGGCACCCTTCCGCTGCCGCTCGGCGTCGCGGGCCACGAGGGCTCCACGGTCCTCGTCGGCCTGAACGGACTGCGCCTGCTGCGCGACGCGGCCTGGCAGCGAGCGGCGACCGACGCGACCGACTGAGGGAACCGACGGGCCGTCAGTGCCCCGGCGCGGGGCCGCTGCTGCGACGGACCACGAGGTCGACCGGGACCAGCGAGTCGACCCGGGGCGGCTCGGCGGGGCCGTCGAGCCGGTCCAGCAGCAGGCGCAGCGAACGCGTGCCGATCTCGGCGAAGTCCGTGCGTACGGTGGTCAGCGGGGGCAGGAAGTGCGCGGCCTCGGGGATGTCGTCGTAGCCCACGACACTGACGTCGTCCGGGACCGAGCGGCCGGATTCGTGCAGGGCGTGCAGCAGGCCGAGGGCCATCTGGTCGTTGGAGGCGAACACGGCCGTGACCTCCGGGCGCCGGGCCAGCTGCCGGCCCAGCTCATAGCCGGAGTCGGCGCTCCAGTCGCCGATCAGCGGGGCCGGGACCTCGGCGCCGGCCGCCTCCAGACAGGTCTGCCAGCTGCCCGTCCGGTGGTCGGCGGAGGTCCAGCCGGCCGGGCCCGCGATGTGCCACACGGTGCGGTGGCCCAGCCCCAGCAGATGCTCGACGGCCTTGCGGGCCCCGGCCCGAGAGTCGCCGGTGACCTGCTGGGTGTCGACGTCGAGGCCGTTCTCCAGCACGACCAGTGGGGTGTCGAGGTGGGTGTCCGCCAGGGTCTTGCCCACCCACAGCTGCGGGGCGATGGCGATCACCCCGTCCGCGCCCTCGGCCGACAGCCGGTTCACCGCCTCGACCACCGTGTCCGGCTCGGCCGTGTCCAGCGCGATCGAGCTCAGCAGGTAACCGGCCTCCTGGGCCGCGGTGTTGATCGCGGTGAGGATGGCGGCGGGGCCGTAGCGGGCGGCGTCGAAGGAGATCACGCCGAGCATCCGGGTCTTGCCGCTGGCCAGCGATCTGGCACTGCGGCTCGGTCGGTAGCCCAGCGTCCGCATGGCCGTCAGAACCGTCTCGCGGGTCTCGGGCCGCACCGACGGATGGTCGTTGAGGACGCGCGAGACGGTCTGCTTGGAGACACCGGCCAGCCGGGCCACGTCGTCCATCACGGGACGCGAGCCCGCGAAGTTCCGTCTGCTGCGCCCTCTCGGAGCGGAGCCGTCGGCGGAGCTGCGGGTCATGATGGCTGTTTCCTCGACGTCGGTACGGCGGTGGTGTCCCGCCCCGGCAGACCCCAGCATAGGCAGGCCGACGGGGCGGGATCCCGGATGGGCGCCGCTCAGCCCGGCGGTCGGACCGCCCAGGTACGGCTGCTGATCCACTCGGCCCGCGTCACGGCAGCCGTCCGCGCCGCGCCCCCTGCGTCCCGCGGCACGTGGACTCCGGCGTCGGCGTGCAGCGGCAGTACCCGCACCCGCAGCACCGCTCCCGCCGGGAGCCGTCCGATGTCCCAGACCCGCCCCGAGAAGAACTGGTCGGCGACCAACGCGTCCCCCACATACGCCCGCCCCACGTCCCCGCTCCAGTGCAGCCGCAGGACGGTGCCGTCCGGGAGATCCTCCGGTACGTCGATGCGGTACTCGGCGGCCACCGTGTCGAAGTACTTGTCGGCAGGCGCGCTCGCCCGGTCCAGCACGCCGGTCGAGGGCTCGGGTGCCGGACCGGCAGGCCGGACGAGGGTGACCGGCACCGCGGAGGCCTCACCCTCCGCGCCGCCGCCCCCGACGGTGTAGCGGGCGAACACCCCGTCCGCCTCGGCGGCCACCGTCGCACCGTCCACCAGCAGCGGATGCTCCGGCGCGGGCAGCACGGCGAACGACGGTCGTACGGCAGTGCTGTGCACCCGCACCTCGTCGCGGTCGAAGACGACCCCGTCCGCGCACAGCACCAGCCGCTCGGCGCCCCAGGCCTCACCCCGGTAGACGGTACGAGCCGTCGCCGCGTCCAGCACCAGCAGGCCGACCCGCCCGCCGTCCACCGCCTCCACCTCGACCAGCGCGTCGGTGCCGGGCCGCAGTCCGGTCAGCAGGATCCGGCCGTCCACCTCGGCGATGTCCCCGGACGGCGCGCTCACGGACTTCACCGTGCCCGCGTCCAGGGCGATTTCGGGCGCGACGCCGTCGGTGGCGGCCAGCACCAGGACCGGATGGCCGTCCAGGCCGACCGTGCACACCGGCTGCCCGGTCGCCCACTCCAGCCGCACACCCGCGACGTCGAGCCGCAGCGGCCAGCAGAAGTAGGCTCCGGCGGGCACGGCGACGGGCGAGCCGGGCAGCGTCAACGTCCCGGCGCCGCCCGGGAATTCGACGGTGAAGGAGGTGTCCGGACGGTCGGGCAGGGGTTCGTGCGGCTGGTGGTTGTTGACGAACAGGAAGCCCGAGGTGCCGTCCGCGCGGACCGCCCAGCGCAGCGTGTCCCGATCATGCTGGCCCTCAGGCCGACCCTCCGGCAGCACGGACTCCATCGGGGCGATGAGGTGGCCGAAGTCCGCCAACAGCAGGTGCTGCAGGCGTAGTTCGTCGTACGAGGGGCGGTACTGTCCGTACTCGCCGAGCGGTGCCTGGAAGTCGTACGTCAGGACGGGCAGGTCGTTGGGGTAGCCGGTGGCGTGGGACTCCTGGAGTGTGGATTGCTCCCCGGCCGGATTCGTGCCGCCGTGGAACATGTAGTAGCCCTGCCACACCGAGCCGCAGCCGATCTTGGTGAGCCCGAGCGCGCCGATGTCGGCGGCGTCGAGACGCGGCCGCCGGTGGTACGCCACCGCCATGCCGCCGCCCAACTCGCAGGTGGCCCAGGGAAATCGGTCCGCGAGGGCGTCCGGGGCGCCGCCCCGGACGGTGGTCGGCCGCAGATCGGCGCCGATGCCCTCGTCGTCGCGCTGGTGGGTGAAGAAGAAGTGCTTGCGGCAGGTGTCGGGCCAGCCGCCGTCCGCCTCGGTCCAGAAGGCCTCGGGGTAGCCCCCGTACAGGGGGAGCAGTTCGTCGCCCGGGAGCTGGACGCCGCCCCACGCGGTCGACGTCCACATCGGTGCGCTCAGGCCGGCCTCCTGGGCGAGGCGCTTCAATGTCCTGAGGTGACCGGGCTGGTCGTAGAGCTCGTTCTCGATCTGGATCGCGATGATCGGGCCGCCGTTGCCACGGTCGAGGCCGCGCAGCTGCTCGGCGATGGCCGCGAACCAGCCGCGCACCGGCTCCAGATACGCCGGGTCGTCGGTGCGGGGCGTGCAGTCGCGGGCCAGCAGCCAGTCGGGCAGGCCGCCGTTCCGTACCTCCGCGTGGGACCAGGGGCCGATGCGCGGGATGAAGTCCAGGCCGTGGCGGGCGCACAGTTCGGCGAAGCGGCGCAGGTCGCGGTTGCCGTCGAAGCGGACGCGGCCCTCGATCTCCTCGTGGTGGATCCAGATGAGGTAGCTCGCCACGGCGGTCACGCCGCCCGCCTTCATCTTCAGCAGTTCCTCCTCCCACTCCCCGGCGGGGTAGCGGGAGTAGTGGAACTCGCCGGAGACCGGGAACCAGGGGCGGCCCGAGCGGGTGAGCCAGCGGCTGGTCACCTCGATCGGGTCGGCGACACCGGGCGCGTCGGCGAACGGGAGGTGAGCCGTCAGTGGGGGAGCGGCGGGTGCGGGGATGCGCAGGCGGTGTGGGTGGGTCACCAGGTGTTCTCCGGTCCGAGGTCTGCGGTGTCGGTGAGCTGGGCGCGCGTGGCGGTGGTGGCGTGCAGTTCCAGGACGACGAGGTCGTTGGTGCCCGGGCGCAGGACCGGCGCGGGGACGTACAGGGTGTGCTGCGGGCCGCGGTTCCAGTAGCGGCCGAGGTGGAAGCCGTTGATCCAGGCCTGGCCCTTGGTCCAGCCGGGCAGGGCGAGGAAGGTGTCGGCCGGGGTGTCGACCTCGAAGGTGCCGTGGTGGAAGGCGGGTTCGGCGGCCGTGGGCGCGTCGGACGGCTCGAACGGCACAGCGTCCAGGTTGTGCAGCGGCAGGGGGTGGCAGTCCCAGCCCCGCAGGGGGGTGCCGTTGAAGGTGGCAGGGCCGAGGAGGCCCTTGGGGGCGCCGATGCGGGGGCCGTAGTTGACGCCGCCCATGTTCTCGACGAGGACCTCCAGCGTGGCGCCGGGGCGCGGGACGCGTACGGGGAGGGTCTCGTCGTGGCGTTCGCGTTCGAGGACGCCGACGGGGGCGCCGTCGACGAAGACCTGGGCGCGGTCGCCGACACCGCCCGCGAAGTGCAGCAGACCGTCGCCCGCCGCCTCGAAGGTCGTGCGGTAGAGGGCGTAACCGGTCTGCAGGCCCAGGTCGTTCATCGTGGCCGGGTCGTCGGTGCGGACCGGTTCGGCGAGGGTGGAGGCGTGGGGGAGGAGCGGGGCCAGGCGGTCCAACTTGACGGCGACGGGCGGGAGTTTGGGGACAGGTGCGGGAGCGGGCTCGTCGGGAATCGTCGCGTGGCGGGCGATGACCTCGCGGAAGGCGTGGTACTTGGGGCCCGGGTCGCCGCACTCGGTGAGGGCCGCGTCGTAGTCGTAGGAGGTGACGGTGGGCTCGTAGGCGTGCTTGTGGTTGGCGCCGTTGGTGAAGCCGAAGTTGGTGCCGCCGTGGAACATGTAGATGTTGACCGAGGCGCCCGCGGACAGCAGGCGGTCCAGGTCGGCCGCGGCGTCGGCCGCGTCCCGCACATGGTGCGGCCCGCCCCAGTGGTCGAACCAGCCGATCCAGAACTCCGCGCACATCAAGGGGCCCTCGGGCTGATGCCTGCGCAGCTCCGCCAGGTTCTGCTCGACCCGGCTGCCGAAGGTGGCCGTGGCCAGTACACCGGGGAGGCTTCCGGCGGCCTGGTGCTCGGGGTTGGCCTGGTCGCAGGTGAAGAGCAGCTCCTCGACGCCCTGGGAACGGAAGGCCTGTTCGAGGTGTTTGAGGTAGGCGGAGTCGTCGCCGTAGGCCCCGTACTCGTTCTCCACCTGTACGGCGATCACCGGGCCGCCCGCCGCGGCCATGTACGGCAGCAGCGGAGGCAGCAGGGCGTCGAGGTAGCGGTCGATCGCCCCGGTGAAGCGTGGGTCGCTGGTGCGCAGCTGGATGTCGTGGTCCGCGATCAGCCACGCGGGCAGACCGCCGTCGTCCCACTCGGCGCAGATGAACGGCCCCGGGCGCAGCAGGACGTGCAGGCCCTCGTCGCGGGCGAGGCGCAGATAGCGGGGCAGGTCGAGGAAGCCGTCGAGGACGAGGGGGCCGTCCGGATCGGGCTGGTGGAGGTTCCACGGCACATACGTCTCCACCGAGTTGAGCCCCATCAGGCGGGCCTTGCGCAGCCGGTCGGCCCACTGGTCGGGGTGGATCCGGAAGTAGTGCATCGCGCCGGAGATGATCCGGAACGGCTCGCCGTGCAGCAGAAAACCGTCGGGGGACGTCGTCAGAGCGGACATACGGAAGCTTCCCTTCACCATGAAGTGCGCAGCGGGTTCAGCGAGTGCGGGTACTGCGGATCAGCCAGAGCGTGGCGGCCAGGCACAGCGCCGAGACGCCGGACAGCAGGAGCGGGACCGCGCGGATCCCGGACCACTCGATGGCCTTGCCCAGCGCCGGGCCCGCCACCACGCCGCCGACCATGGAGGCGGCGATGACCACCGCTCCCGCTCTGCGGGCCCGCGGGGCCGCCCGGTGGAGCCACGGCAGGCCGGTGGGGAAGATCGGCGCGATGAACAGGCCGACGCCGGCGTACGCGTAGGGGGCCGCCCCCGGAACCGTGGCGAGCAGCAGGCACACCGTCATGCCCGCGCACGAGACCGTGATGATGGCCTGGGCCGAGAAGCGCAGCGCGATCGGGGCGACCAGGAAGCGGCCGACCGTCATCATCAGCCAGTACACGGACGTGGCGGTCGCGGCGAATCCGGCGCCGTACCCGACGGTCTCCAGATGGGTCGGTTCCCAGCCGCCGACACCTGCCTCGATGCCGACGTGCAGCACGTACAGGGTGACGAACACGGCGAGCACGGAGCCGAGGCTGCGGGCGAGGACCTGGCCGCCGTGCGACTCGCCGGCCGCCTCGGACGGCTGCGGCGCCCGGTCGCGGACGCCGCGCAGGCACAGCAGCAGCGGCAGGTTGGCCAGCGCGAAGCCGAGGAAGATGGCCGGGTAGTGTGCGGCGCCGACCACGCCGATCAGAACCGGGCTGAGGATCGCGCCGATGCCGAAGTGGGCGTGGAGGAAGTTGAGCATGGCGGTCGAGCGGTGCCCGAACCCGACCGCGAACAGCTGGTTGAGGCCGTAGTCGATACCGCCGAAGCCGAGCCCGGCCAGCAGGGCCATGGCCAGGGCGGCCGGCCAGTTCGGCGCCAGCGCCAAGCCGGCTGCGCCGACGGCCATCAGCAGATACGAGGCGCCCAGGATCCGCCGGTTGCCGATCCGGCCGTAGAGCCGGTCGAAGAGCAGCACGCCGGCCACCCCGCCGACGAAGTGCGCGCTCAGCCCGAGGCCGGCCGCCGACGGGGACAGGCCGAACTCCTCGCGGAAGGCGGGAATCGCGGGGCCGTACAGAGCCTGGAGGACGCCGATGAGCATGAAGCCCACGCAGGAGGCGACTACGGCGGCGGGGCTGAAGACCCGGGGGTTCGGGGGTGCCGACGTCACTGTCATGAGGCGTGATGTTACCGGTAACATCACGCCGCTCGTCAAGATCCGTGCCGCACTCTCAACGTCCTGGACTGCCAGTACAAACACTGGACATGTAGTCTAGAAACTGACTCGGTGGGCAGAACGCCGGGCCAAGGGCGGACGAGGAGTGCGCGATGGCGGCCGAGCCGGGCCTGGAATCCGAGCGGGACGCGATCGTCGCCGCGCTGACGCCCGTCATCGACGGGCTCGCGGCCACGTTCGGGCCGATGTGCGAGGTGGTCCTGCATGACTACCGGCGGCCGGAGAAGTCCGTGGTCGCCGTGGCCGGGTCGGTGACCGGGCGGGCCGTGGGCGGGGCGATGAGCGAGATCGGCATGCGGATCGTCGCGCGCGGTGACGGGGCGGGCGACGAGCTGAACTACGTCACCAGGACCCGGGGCGGCAAGCTGGTCAAGGCGTCCACCATGGTGCTGCGGGACTCCACGGGCACCGTGTTCGGCGCCCTCTGCGTCAACCTGGACATCACCGCCGTCAGCGACGCCCACGCCCTGCTCGGTGCCCTCGCCGGCATCGGCGGCACCCCGGCCGACGTGCCCGTCACCACCTTCGGCAACGACATCGACTCCGTAGTCGACGCCATCCTCGACGCCCACCAGATCCGGCAGAACGGCAGTTGGGCCGCCCTCGACCGCGCCCAGCGCCTGGAGCTGTTCCGCGGCCTGGACGAGCGGGGCGTCTTCGCCGTGCGGCGGGCGATCGAACAGGTCGCGGCCCGGCTCGGCATCTCCCGTGCGTCCGCCTACAGCTATCTGTCGCAGGCGCGCGCCGACGCCCGGACGGTGCCGGACCGGGCGCCGGACGGCACGACCGACCGAGCGCCGGACCGCCCGGCCGATCGCGCAGCGACCGACAAGACATCCCCTGGAGGACACGCGTGACGACCACCACCCCGCCGGTCACCCTCGACGACGTCCGCGATGCCGCCGCGCGGCTCAAGGGCGTCGCGCACCGCACGCCGGTGCTGCGCTCGCGCACGCTCGACGAACTCGTCGGTGCCGAGGTCTTCCTCAAGTGCGAGAACTTCCAGCGCGTCGGCGCCTTCAAGTTCCGTGGCGCCTACAACGCGGCCTCGCGGCTGACGCCGGAGCAGCTCACCCGCGGCATCGCCGCCTACTCGTCCGGGAACCACGCCCAGGCCGTCGCCCTGGCCGCCCGGGAACTCGGCGCCACCGCGGTGATCGTCATGCCCGAGGACGCCCCGCCGTCGAAGCGGGCGGCGACCGCCGGCTACGGCGCTGAGATCGTCACGTACGACCGCTACACCGGCGACCGTGTCGCGATCGGCGAGGCCCTGGCCGCCGAGCGCGGCCTCGCCCTCATCCCGCCTTACGAGCACCCGCATGTCATCGCAGGTCAGGGCACTGCCGCCCTCGAACTGCTCGAAGAAGTGGGGGAGTTGGACGCACTGGTCACGCCGGTCGGCGGCGGCGGACTGATCGCCGGCAGTTCCACGGTGGCCAAGGGCCTGCACCCGGGCATCCGGATGATCGGCGTGGAGCCGGAGGCCGGCGACGACACCAAGCGATCCCTGGAGGCGGGGCGGCGCATCAGCATCCCGGTGCCGCACACCATCGCCGACGGACAGGCCCTGCACACACCCGGGGAACTGACCTTCTCCGTGAACCGGCGGCTCGTCGACGAGATCGCGCTGGTCAGCGACGACGAGATCCGGGACGCGATGCGCTTCGCGTTCGAACGCCTGAAGATCGTCGTCGAGCCGAGCGGCGCCACCCCGCTGGCCGCCCTGCTCACCGGCAGGGCGGGTGCGCTGCCGCGCCGGGTCGGCGTGATCATCTCCGGCGGCAACATCGACGCCGAGCGCTTTGCCGAGCTCTGCGGGAAGCAGGCCTGAGCGGGCGTTCCCCGAATGGCGGCCCCGGTTCGACGAGCGGACGATGGAGTGGTAGGGGGTCGGCTGCCGACGGCGGTGTCCAGGGTCGCCGGGGAGACCGGCCCAGGCCGCGGTGAACCGCGGCCGGAAGGGAGTGCGTCATGGTGTTGGAAGTGAAGCCGCTCGAGAAGCCGGACGAGCGCCGTGATTTCCCCCGCGGCCACCTCGAAGCCGTCCACATGACGGATCTCGATTTCGCCGTGGCGACCTTCGAGCCCGGCTGGCGCTGGACCGAGTCCGTGGCCCCGATCGCGGGCACCGAGAGCTGTCAGATGCACCACAACTGCTACATGGTCCAAGGCCGCATGCACATCCGGATGGACGACGGCGGCGAACAAGAGGTCGGCCCCGGCGACGTCTTCGTCTGCTCGCCGGGACACGACGCCTGGGTCGTGGGCGACGAGCAGGTCGTGGTCTACGACTTCCAGGGACAGACGGCGAGGGAGTACGCGAAGTCGAAGTAGCGGCGGCACGCGTGGCACCGCTCGGCCCGCGTCGGCACCTCACACGGTGACGACGACCTTCGCGCGCGCGTGCTCCACCTCCACGTACCGGATCGCCTCGGCCGCCTCGCTGAGCGGATACGTCCGCTCGACGACCGGGGCGATCTTCCCGGACTCGGCGAGTTCGCACAGCGCGGCGAGGTTCGCCCTGCTCTGGTGGGCCGGGAGTTCGAGCAGCCGCTGGCGGGCGAAGGGCGCCGCCAGCCGCCTCCTGAAGAAGAGCCCCATCGGTCCGACGACGCTGCCGCCCTCGTACACGCCGCCGCCGGACAGCACGAGCGTGCCGGTGGGAGTGACCGCGCGCCGGAACTCGGACAGCGAGTGGTTGCCCACCAGGTCCAGCACGACGTCGTACTGCCGGGCGCCGCGGGTGAAGTCCTCGCGTGTGTAGTCGATGACGTGATCCGCGCCGAGTGAGCGGACCAGGTCCACGTTCCTCGTGCTGCACACCGCGGTCACCTCCGCGCCGTACGCCTTGGCGAGCTGCACGGCGAACGCGCCCACACCGCCCGACGCGCCGTTGACCAGGACCGTCTGGCCCCGCTGCACCCGGCCCACGTCCCGCAGTCCGATCAGGGCGGTGTTCCCCGCCAGGGGTATCGCGGCCGCCTGCTCGAAGGTCAGGTTGGCGGGCTTCGGGCCCACCATGCTGTCCTTGGCGCACACGAACTCCGCGAACGCGCCGTCGGCCTCGCCGAACACCTCGTCGCCGGGCTTGAGCCCTATGACCCCGCTGCCCACCGCTTCCACGCGGCCGGCGAAGTCCCGGCCCCGGACCCTGGCCTTCGGCCTGGTGACCCCGAAGACGAGGCGGGCGATCTTCGGGTCGCCGTGCATCAGATGCCAGTCGTAGGCGTTGACCGAGGCCGCGTGCACCCGCACCAGCACCTCGTCGGCCGCCGGCACCGGAGTGTCGAAGTCCCTGAACTCCAGCGTGTCCGCCGAGCCGTACCGGTCCTGAACCACTGCCTTCATGGGGTCCCCCTCTGTTTGTGGCGAGCGTACGGAACGCCCACGGAACCGGATATCGGGGATGAACCCTGATTTTCTCCGGAGTCGACCCCGGCCTTGCCCGGAGAAAACCGATCGGTTTACCATGGCTTCGACGATGCGGAAACCGATCGGTCTCCTGTGTCTGTGTCGAAATACCTGTGCCTGTGTCGAAACATCCGGGAGAAACCCATGACCACCATCGAAGGCTCCGTCGCCCTGGTCACCGGCGGCAGCCGCGGCATCGGCCGCGCCCTGGTCGCCGCCCTGTACGAGCGGGGCGCGAAGAAGGTGTACGCCACCGCCCGCGACCCGCGCACCGTCACGCACCCCGACGCCGTGCCGCTCGCGCTCGAGGTGACCGACCCCGCGTCCGTCGCGGCGGCCGCCGAGCAGGCGCAGGACGTCACCCTGCTGATCAACAACGCGGGAGCCTCGGTGAACGCGAACTTCCTCGACTCGCCCGTCGCGGACGTGCGGCGCGAATTCGAGACCAACTTCTACGGACCGCTCCTGGTCACCAGGGCCTTCGTCCCCGTGATCGAGCGCAACGGCGGCGGCCACATCCTCAATGTCCACTCCGTGCTGTCGTGGATCGGCCTCGCCGGCTCCTACAGCGCGTCCAAGGCCGCCTTCTGGTCACAGACCAACTCGCTGCGCCTCGACCTGAAGCCGCGCGGCATCGACGTCACCGGCCTGCACGTCGGGTACGTCGACACCGACCTGACCGCCGGCATCGACGCGCCCAAGTCCACGGCCGAGAGCGTGGCGGCACAAGCCCTCGACGGGATCGCCTCGGGCGCCTTCGAGGTGCTGGCCGATGACATCTCGCGGCAGGTCAAGGCGGGGCTGGCGGCCGATCCGGTCACCCTCTACCCGCAGCTCGCCGCCGTCTGATCAGCTCCTGATCGGCGCCTGATCACACCGGCAGCAGGCGCGCCACCAGCGCGCTGAGCTGCCGGGCGGTGCGGCATTCGTGCATCTCGACCAGCTCGGCGTAAGCGGGCGCGGCGGAGTCGCCCGTGCCCCAGCGGGAGCGCTGCTCGGGGTTCAACCAGTAGACGCGGCGTGCCTGGCCGGCGATCTGCCGTACGGCCGGCAGGTTCGGGTCGCTCCTGTTGGTGCGGGCGTCGCCGAGGACGAACACGGTCGTGCGCGGGCCGACCGCGTCGCCGTACCGCTCGGCGAACTCGCCCAGCGCCATGCCGTAGTCGCTGCTGCCGTGCCAGGCGGTGAGCCTGGCCTCCGCCTCGATGCGCGCATTGAGCCCTTCCGGGTCGGCGGTGCCGCGTTCGAGCAGCCCGGTCACCTCGTCGATCCGGTTGACGAAGGCGAACACGCGCACCTTGCTGAACTGGTCGTGCAGGGCCTGCACCAGCAGCATCGTGAAGTCCGAGAAGCCGGACACCGAGCCCGACACATCGCACAGCAGCACCAGTTCGGGGCGGACGGGACGCCGTCGGCGCAGCACCGGCTTCATGGGCACCCCGCCCGTCGACAGCGACCCGCGCAGGGTCCGCCGTAGATCGATCGAGCCCCGGGAGGCGCGGCGGCGACGTGCCGCGAGCCGGGTCGCGAGCTTGCGGGCGAGCGGTTGAACAGCCCTGCGCAGCTCGGCCAGTTGAGCCTTCCCCGCGAACAGGAAGTCGACCCGGTCGGCGGTCGGGGTCACCGCCCGCCGGGCGATCTCGTCGCGGCCGCGCCGCTCGGCGACCCGGCGCCGCGCCTCCGCGGCCACCAGCGCCCGGAACGCCTCGATGCGCCGCCGGATCTCGTCCTCCAGCAGCCGGTCGGCGAACCCCGAACTGCCGCCCTGCGCACGGATGTTGTCACGGACACGGGCGAGCAGGGTCTGCGGACGCAGTCGTTCGAGTGCCTGGTACGACGACCAGCCGTCCGACTCCGGCGAGGAACCGTAGCCACCGAAGCCGTCGACCGCCTCGACGGCCAACCGGCCCATCATCACCTGGTCGTCGGCGGTGAGCGCGGCCGCCAGCCGTTCGCGCAGGTCGTCCCGTCCCGCGGTCTTCTGCTCCGGCGCGCCGACACCGCGCGGGAAGTACAGGTCGAAGACCGGGTCGAACACCTGACGCTGGCCGTTGCCGTGCAACAGCGTCGCCGCCAGCCCCTCGCGCAGCAGCTCCCGGTCCGCGAGGCCGAGCGCCTCCACCGCCTGCGCCGCGTCCACCGTCTCGCCGGTACCGATCCGCACGCCGTGCGCGCGCAGCGCCCCGACGAGGGACGTCAGCCGCTCCGCGACACCGGCGGGCGTGGTCACAGGGCGTCCAGGGTGTCCAGGTCCAGCTTGGCGGACGCCTTGAGCACGTCGTCCTGGTGCTTGAGGAGGACGCCGAGGGTGGCCTGCATGACCGTCTCGTCCAGCGTGTCGGCGCCGAGCGCGAGCAGCGTGCGCGCCCAGTCGATGGTCTCGGCGACCGAGGGCACCTTGCGCAGGTCCATCGCCCGCAGCGCGCCCACGACCCGGACGACCGACCGGGCCAGCGCCTCGTCGAGCCCCGGCACCTTCAGCCGTACGATCCGGCGCTCCATCTCCTCTTCGGGGAAGCCGATGTGCAGGAAGAGGCAGCGGCGGCGCAGCGCCTCGGACAGCTCCCGGCTCGCGTTGGAGGTGAGGACGACGAACGGGCGGCGCGTCGCGCTGATGGTGCCCAGCTCGGGGACGGTCACCTGGAAGTCGCTGAGGACCTCCAGCAGCAGGCCCTCCACCTCGACGTCCGCCTTGTCGGTCTCGTCGATCAGCAGCACCTTGGCGTCGTCGCCCCGGATGGCCGTCAGCAGTGGCCGCGTGAGCAGGAACTCCTCGCTGAAGATGTCCGTGCGTGCCTCGTCCCACGTCTCGTCGCGGCCCGCGCTGATGCGCAGCAGCTGCTTGGCGTGGTTCCACTCGTACAGCGCCCGGGACTCATCGACCCCTTCGTAGCACTGCAGGCGTACCAGCCGCGCCCCGGCGACCTCGGCGACGGCCTTGGCCAGCTCCGTCTTGCCGACCCCGGCGGGGCCCTCCACCAGGAGCGGCTTGCCGAGGCGGTCGGCGAGGAAGACGGTCGTGGCGACCGCGGGCGAGGCGAGATAGCCGGTCTCGGCCAGACGTGCGGAGACGTCGTCGACGGATGTGAACAACGGGGCCTCCAGCTCGGCGGCGACAGTCGGGATACATATCTAAGCGCTTGTTCACCCGATGATGCCACGGGTGTTCCGTGCATCGGAAGGTGGTATACCGATCGGTTCCTCGCGTCCGGTGCCGAGGTAACCTCGCCCGTATGGCCACTACAGACAAGGCGTCCACCAAGGACCGGCTCCTCGACGCGGCGGCCGAGCTGTTCTACCGCGACGGCGTCTCCATCGGCGTCGAGGCGCTGTGCCGGACCGCCGGGGTCTCGAAGCGGTCCATGTACCAGCTGTTCGCGAGCAAGGACGAGGTCCTCGCGGCGAGCCTGGAGCGACGGCTTCCGGCGTACGAGGCCCAGCTCGTGCCCGGCTCGCAGGAGACCGGCACGCCCCGCGAACGGATCCTGCACGTCTTCGAACGGCTGGAGGCGGCGTCCGCCGAGCCCGCCTACCAGGGCTGCCCCTATCTCGCCGCGCTGGTCGAGCTGAAGGACCCCGAGCATCCGGCGAGTGTGGTCGCGCGGGCGGCGAAGGAGGGGCTTCAGGGCTACTTCCGTGCGCAGGCCGAGCAGGGCGGGGCGCGGGATCCCGAGCTGCTCGCCCGCCAGCTGATGCTGGTCTTCGACGGGGCCAGTGCGCGCGCGGGCGCGAAGGTCGAGACGCTGGACGGGCTGGCCACCGCGACCGTGATCGCGCTGCTGGACGCGTCCGGCGTGAAGTGAAGGGAGGGGCGGCCGCCGAAGCAGCCGCCCCTCGTCGCAGAGGTCCTTCTCGTGACGTCACCGTTCTCATGACGCCACGGCCACCGCCCCGACCGCCGGAGTGCGCAGCGTCCGCCGGGCCGTGACCAGGCTCGTCCCCAGCGTCACCGCCGCCGCGGTCGCGGCCACCGCGACCCCGATGTCGTAGACCTCGCCCGGAAGCACCCCGTCGGTGCGGACCACGGTGAACGGGACGATCCCGGCCAGCGCGGCCACCATGCCGAAGAGGACTCCGGTGACGGTCAGAATGAGCGTCTCGACACCGACCGTCCCGAGCACCTGGCCCGGCGTCGCCCCCGCCAGGCGCTGCTGCCCGAACTCCCGGGCGCGGTAACTCGTCGCGGCGTAAAGCGAGTTGACCAGCATCACGCAGACGAAGACCACGATGATGCCGACGACCGTGAAGTTGAGCGTCTCCAGGTTCTTGGCGTCGATCGACTTCGTCAGACCCGAGGCCTCGACGGCGTCGCTCTCCACCGCCTGCATGGTGAGCGTGGCCGTGGCCACCGCGGTGAACAGGATCAGCGACATCAGGATCCCGGCCAGATGACCGGCCCGCTCCCGCAGATTCCGTACGGCCAGCCAGCCGCTCGCCCCGCTCAGCGGCAGCCGGTCCAGTACGCCCTCCAGTAGTCGTGGTGCCATCAGCGCGAAGCCCACCGACAGCAGGATCGCCCCGTAGGCCGGCGGCGCCATCAGGGCCGCGTCCGTCGCCGAGAACACGAAGGTGGAGGCGACCGACGCCGCACCGGCGAGCAGCGCCGCGTACGCGAGGAACCTGCGTGCCCCGCCCCGCCGTTCATGCCCGCGCGTCGCCCGCCGTACGGCGAGGAAGGCGGCGCCCGCCGACGCCAGCAGCGTGATGGCGATGCCCGTCGTCAGAGCGATCGGGCCGAAGGAGTGGTCGACGGATCCGGCGACCTGACCGCTGTCCTGGAACACCTCCAGCAGTGCCTGCCCACCCAGCATCGCCGGGCCGATCGCCAGCGCCGCGCCCACCAGGGCCACGACCACTGCCTCGCCCACCACCATCCGCTTGAGCTGCGCCGGAGTCGCCCCCGAGCAGCGCAGCAGCGCCAACTCGGCGGCGCGCTGGCGGACGTTGACCGTCAGGGTGGAGGCGACGGCGAAGAACACCAGCAGGGTGCCGTAGCCGCCGACGACGCCCGCCGCGGTGGACAGGGTCTCCGCGCTGGTCGCGTCGACGCCGTCCTGCGCCGCCGTGTCGTGCATCGAGTGGAACGTCATGATGATCGCCGCGCCCAGGAACGCGGACAGCAGTGTCGCGAGGAACCGTCCGGGGCGGTGCCGTATCGACCGCATGGCCAGCAGGAACATCGCTCACACCCCCGTCGCCACGTTGTCGCCCAGGTGCGCGAGGCGTTCGGCCACCGCGTCCGCCGTCGGGGCGTCCAACCGGCCCGCCAGCCGGCCGTCCGCCAGGAACAACACCGAGTCGGCGTAGGAGGCGGCGACCGGGTCATGGGTCACCATCACCACGGTCCGGCCGTGCACCCGCACCGCCTGCTGGAGCAACCGCAGCACGTCGCGTGCGTTGCGCGTGTCCAGGGCACCGGTCGGCTCGTCCGCGAAGATCACCCGAGGCTCCGTGACCAGGGCGCGGGCGATCGCCACGCGTTGCCGCTGACCGCCGGACAACTGGTCGGGGCGGTGCCCGAGCCGGTCGCCGAGGCCGACGGAGGTCAGGACCTCCTTGGCCCGCTCGCGGTCGACACGCTGCCCGGCGAGCTTGAGCGGCAGCACCGTGTTCTGGGCGACGGTCAGCGTCGGAAGCAGGTTGTACTGCTGGAACACGAACCCGATCCGTCCCCGCCGGAACTTCGTCAGCTCGGCCTCGCCGCCGCCGGTCAGCTCGGTGCCGTCCACCCGCACGATGCCGCTGTCCGGCCGGTCCAGCCCGGCCGCGCAGTGCAGCAGCGTGGTCTTGCCGGACCCCGAAGGCCCCATCACCGCGGTGAAGGTGCCCCGCCCCAGACCGAGGGTGACCCCGTCCAGAGCGGTCACGGCACTGTCGTGCGCACCGTAGGTCTTGGTGACCTTGACCAGCCGGAGCGCCTCGGCGGCGGGTCCCTTGTCGTGCGTGCGTCGCGAACCTGCGCGCAACATCGTCATCACTCTCCGTCCGGCACTCCCTGTGCCCTGCCGAAGAAGCTACGGAGCCGGGGGGCCGACCACATTGGGCGCAGAACCCGTATTGCCGGGTGTACTCAGCGACACCCTCGACGGGGGGTCGGCCGCGGTCACGGCTCCGCGCGGCGACGGATGTACGGCGGAGGTCACGGCTCCGTGACGTCGGTGACCGGACTGGTGCCGTGGGGAGGCTTCCGGCCGGGATCCGGCACCGGTACAGCTTTCTCATGACGGACAACGGGGGACTGTCATGAACGGGGGACTGTCATGACGGACGATGAGGGACGCCGCCACCCGTGGTGGCGGGCATTGCGGGAGTCGGTCCAGGGGGCCGACACCGAGTTGCGGCCCGAAGGGCTCAGGGACGTCGTGCCGGCCGGCTTCGACGGCACCTATGTGCAGTTCGGTGATCTGTATCCCGAGCAGCAACTGCAACTGCAGCTTCTCCACGGTGCCTCGCAGCGCGCCTTCGAACGCAGGACGCGGATCTCGGCGCGGGTCACCGTGGTGCGGGTGCTCGGCAACGCGCTGAGCGACCCGCGGCTCGCCGACGCCAAGCCCAACGAGCACCTGACCCAGTATCTCGACCAGGAGATCGCCGACTTGAGGGGCCGGCTGGCGCAGGACAGTGCGACCGCCGTCAGCCGGGGCCTCAACATCGGCCTCGCCGTCGGCTCGGCCGCGAGCCTCGCCCTGCTCGCCGTACCGCTGCTCTGGGGCGTCGACCTGCTCGGCGCCCTCGGCGTGACGCTGAACTGCGCCAACCGCTGGAGCCTGCTCGGCGCGTTCGTGTGCGGCGGCGTCGGGGCGTTCGGGGCCGTGCTCAGTGTGCTGGTGCGGCTCAGGGGCAGCGTGGACCAGCTGACGCGCCGACTGAGCGACGGGCGCGAGGACATCGTCGTCCCCGGCCAGATGGCCCGCAGCATGCGCCACGAGGGCGTCTACCGCGTGTTCGTCGGCTGGATACTCGCCCTCGCCGTGTACTTCCTGCTCAGCGGCGGCATCGTGCCGGTCTTCGAGTCGCCCGCCACCGCGGCCGAGATCTGCCCGGCCGCGGGGAGCCCGGGATCGGCCGCCCAGGGCACCGAGTTCTGGGGCTTCTGGAGCGCCATCGGCTTCGTGGCGGGCTTCAACGAGCGGTGGGCCTTCGGCATCCTGAGCCGCGACTCGACGAGGCGATCGGGGAAGAGCGCCTGATTCCCGGGCTTCGAGGGCGGGGCGGCGAGTACCGCCTTCCGTCGGGCCGCTACCAGGTGACCTGCGCCGTGGGCCGACCGGCGGCCCGTCGTGTGGCCCCGTCGGTGCGGGGAACTCGGCCGCCATGGACGATCAGGGCCGCACCCACACGTCGTACTGGATCGAGACGGCACCGCCCGGCGAGCTCGCACCCCCACCCGACGGTGACCTCACCGTCGAGGTCGCCGTGGTGGGGGCGGGCATCGCCGGGCTCAGCACCGCCTGGGAGCTGGCCCGGCGCGGGCACGGCGTCGCCCTGCTGGAGGCGGACCGGGTCGCCGCCGGCGTCACCGGCCACACGACGGCCAAGCTGAGCGCCCAGCACACCTTGATCTACGACCGGCTCCGCCGCACCCGCGGCAAGGAGGGAGCGCGCCTGTTCGCGGCCTCGCAGATGGACGCGATCCGGCACGCCGCCGAGACCGCGGACGCGCTCGGCATCGAGTGCGACTGGGAGGGCACGGCGGCGTACACCTACGCCGAGGACGGCGACCGCACCGACGAGCTGCGGGCCGAGGCCACCGCGGCCCGGGAGGCGGGTCTGCGCGCCGAGTACGTGACCGACACGGATCTGCCGTTCCCGGTCGCGGGCGCGGTCCGGGTCGAGGAGCAGGCACAGTTCCACCCCCGCAAGTACCTGCTGGCGCTGGCCGAGGACCTGCGCCGCCTGGGTGGCCGGGTGCACGAGCACACGCGCGTGGTCGGTCTCTCCGAGGGCGACCGGTGTGTCCTGACGACCGAGGACGGGGTGAAGGTGACCGCGGGGTCCGTCGTGGTCGCCACCCACTATCCGATCTTCGACCGGGCCCTGCTGTTCACCCGGCTCTCACCCCGCCGCGAACTCGTGGTCGCCGCTCCCATCGAGTCGGCCGCGGCTCCGACCGGCATGTACATCACCCCCGAGCAGAACACCCGCTCCGTCCGCACGGCACCCTACGAGGACGGCAAGCGCCTGCTCATCGTCACCGGCGAGCACTTCACCCCCGGCACCGGCGACGATGTCGAGGCGCGGTTCGAGACCCTGTCCGCGTGGGCGGTGGAGCGCTTCGGGGACCTCGACTTCACGCACCGCTGGGCCACGCAGGACAACGACCCCACCGACTCCGTGCCCCTCGTCGGCCCGCTGCACCCCGGGAGCCGGCACACCTACGTGGCCACCGGCTTCGGCGGCTGGGGACTCGCGAGCGGCATCATGTCGGGCCGCCTGCTGTGCGATCTGATCACCGGCCGCGAGAACCCGTGGAGCGACCTGTACGACCCGCGCCGCGTGACGTCCGTCCTGCGCGAGGGGAAGGACTTCCTCAAGCACCAGGCCGACGTGGCACGCCACTTCGTCGGCGACCGGCTCCAGCACCTGCCGGGCCCCTCGGCCACGTCGGTGGACGATATCGCCCCCGGCGACGGCGCCGTCGTCCACGTGTCCGGGAAACGCTGCGCCGTCCACCGCGACGAGGACGGGAAGGTGCACGCCGTCTCCGCGAAGTGCACGCACCTGGGCTGTCTCGTGGCGTTCAACCGCGCCGAACGGGCCTGGGAATGCCCGTGCCACGGCTCCCGCTTCGACCCCGACGGCCGCGTCGTGCAGGGCCCCGCCGTGCGGCCGTTGGAGCCACGCGACATCTGAGGCGAATCACTCAGTCGACGAGGACGACCTCCAGGGTGCGCGGACCGTGCACCCCCTCGACCCGGTCCAGCTCGATGTCACTGGTCGCCGAGGGGCCCGAGATCCACGTCAACGGGCGGGCGGGATCGAGGCGTTCGAGGGCCTGCGGGACGGACGACACGACCTGTTCGGGGACCCGTACGACACAGATGTGGTGGTCGGGGACGAGGGTGATGCGGCGACGTCCCTGGTCGGCCGAGCCGTCCAGGACGAGGGTGCCGGTCTCGGCGACGGCCACCGCGCACGCCGTGACCACACTGTCGATCCGGTCCAGTTCGTCCGGGGTGCTCTCCGTCCGGTCCGGGATCCGCTCCGCGTCGGCCGCCGAGAGCCACTCGGGCTCCAGCCCCGGCGGCACGAGCACCGTCTTCGCACCCCGCGCGGCGAGCATCCCGGCGATCGTCGCCGGGAGGTCGGCGGCCGTGCAGCGGTGCACCACGGCCCGGTAGTCCGCCAGGTTCTCGGCCAGCAGATCGACCGTCTCCGCGACTGAGCGCTCCCCGTGCTCGCGCAGATAGTCGCGGGGAACGGCCTGCTCGTACGGCGTGTCGTCCTGTCGTTCGGCCGCCACGTCCGCCAGCGCGCGCCGCACCCGGCCCAGGATCCTGTCCCTGCTGCTCACTTCGCACCGTCCTTCGCGCCCTGCGTACGCTGCCACCAGTCCCGGAAGGGCTCCGCGGGCACCGTCGGCAGATCCCGGCTGTCGCTCCACGCCTTGCCCGGGCCCGGCAGCGACCGGGGATGCAGGCGGCGGGTGCGCGAGGCGAGCCGCTGACCGGTGCGCAGAGCACCGGGATGGCTGAACGCCCAGCGCGCCGCCCGCATCGCGGCCCGCTCGGCGGCATGCCCCTTCGCCGGCTTCAGCACCACCTTGTTGCCCCGCGCGGTCACCTGGCCGCCCTGCACCACCCGCTCCCGCAGATGCACCAGCACCTCGGGGATGTCGATGGCGACCGGGCACACCTCGTAGCAGGCACCGCACAACGACGACGCATACGGCAGCGAGGCGTCGATCTCGCTTGCCACGCCCCTCAGTTGAGGGCTGAGGATGGCGCCGATCGGGCCCGGGTAGACCGAGCCGTACGCATGCCCGCCGGCCCGCTCGTACACCGGGCACACGTTGAGGCACGCCGAGCAGCGGATGCAGCGCAGGGCCTGGCGGCCGACCTCGTCGGCGAGCGTGTCCGTGCGGCCGTTGTCGAGCAGGACGAGGTGGAAGTCCTGCGGGCCGTCAGCCGTTTCGGAGTCTGTCGTGCCGGTCCACATCGACGTGTACGGGTTCATGCGCTCGGCGGTGGAGGAGCGGGGGAGTGTCTGCAGGAACACCTCCAGGTCCCGCCACGTGGGCACGATCTTCTCGATGCCGACGACCGAGATCAGCGTCTCGGGCAGGGTCAGGCACATCCGCCCGTTGCCCTCGGACTCCACGACCACCAGCGTGCCGGTCTCGGCGACCATGAAGTTGGCGCCGGAGATGCCGACCTTGGCCCGCAGGAACTTCTCGCGCAGGTGCAGTCGGGCGGCCTCGGCGAGTTCGGCGGGGGTGTCGGTGAGTCCCTCGGGGGCTGGGCGGCCCCACTCGCTCATCTCGCGCTCGAAGATGTCCCGGATCTCAGCCCGGTTGCGATGGATCGCCGGAACGAGGATGTGCGAAGGCCGGTCCTTGCCCAACTGCACGATCAGCTCGGCGAGATCGGTCTCGTAGGCGCGGATGCCCTCCGCCTCCAGCGCCTCGTTCAGCCCGATCTCCTGCGTGGCCATCGACTTGACCTTGACGACCTCCGACTCACCGGTCGCCTTGACGAGGTCCGCCACGATCCGGTTGGCCTCGTCGGCGTCCGCGGCCCAGTGGACCGTACCGCCGGCCGCCGTGACCGCCTCCTCCAACTGCACGAGATACCGGTCGAGATGACGCAGCGTATGGTCCTTGATCCGCTTCCCGGCCTCCCGCAACTGCGCCCAGTCGGACACCTCCGCGACGGCGTTCGCCCGCTTGGCGCGGATGGTGTGCGTGGCGTGCCGCAGATTGCCGCGCAGGGTCTGGTCGTGTACGGCCTCGTGCGCGGCCTTCGGAAAGGCCGGCATCCCTACGAACGTCCCGCTCATACGGCCGGCTCCTCCTCCGTGCTCGCCAGGATCTCCGCGATGTGCACCGGCCGCATACCGGTCCGCAGCCGGGCCATGGTCCCGCCGATGTGCATCAGACAGGAGTTGTCCGCCGCGCACAGCACGTCGGCGCCGGTCGACTCGGCGTTGCGGACCTTGTCCGCACCCATCGCCGCCGAGACATCGGCGTTCTTCAGCGCGAAGGTGCCGCCGAAGCCGCAGCACTCGTCGGCGCCCGGCAACTCGGCCAGCTCCAGCCCCTTGACGGCCTGGAGCAGCCGCCGGGGCCGGTCGCCGAGGCCGAGGCCGCGCAGCCCGTGACAGGTCGGGTGATAGGTGACCTTGTGCGGGTAGTACGCCCCGACGTCCGTCACCCTCAGCACATCCACCAGGAACTCCGTCAGCTCGTACGTCTTCGGCACCACCGGCGCCAGCGTCGCCGCGAGCGTGTCCCCGCGCCCCTCGGCCCGGGCCCGCTCACCCATCCGCGGATACAGCTCCCGCACCATCGCCCCACACGACCCGGACGGGGTGACGATCGCCTCGTACTCCCCGAAGACATCGGAGAAATGCCGGGCCAGCGGCTCGGCCTCGTGCCGGTATCCGGTGTTGTAGTGCGCCTGCCCGCAGCAGGTCTGGGCCATCGGGAAGTCGACCTCGACGCCCAGCCTGGTCAGCAGTTTCACCACGGCGCGCCCGGTGTCCGGATAGAGCGTGTCGTTGACACAGGTCAGGAACAGGGCGACACGCATCGCGGCTCCTTGTGATCGATCATCGGATGAGTGCAGGGTAATGCGGACACGCGGCCGGGGGGAGACCCCGCTCACCCTCGGGTGAGCCGGGCCTCCGCCTCGCTCCAGCGCGCCGCGTCCCCCCGCGGCTCGTACCGGGTCAACGGCTGCGTACGGGTGAGCAGTCGCCGCCCGTCGGCAAGGTCGCCGACCAGCCCGTGGGTCCGTGCCTGGACCAGGACGTTTCCGAGGGCGGCGGCCTCGGTCGGGCCGGCCACCACCGGAAGCCCGCAGGCGTCGGCGGTCAGCTGGCACAGCAGAGCGTTGCGCGTGCCGCCCCCGACGACGTGCACGACGTCGACCGGATGGTCGGCCAGCCGCTGTGCCTCGGCGATCGCCCTGCGGTGGGCGAGGGCGAGCGAGTCGAGGATGCAGCGCGTGATCTCGGCGGGCGATGCGGGCACCGGCTGCCCCGAGGCACGGCACGCCTCGGCGATCCGCTCCGGCATCCGCCCCGGCGCCAGGAACGCCGCGTCCCCCGCGTCCACGACCGACCGCAGCGCCGGCACCTTGGACGCGTCGAGCAGCAGCCCGCCCAGATCGGGTTCGCCCCACGCCCGTACGCACTCCTGGAGCAGCCACAGCCCCATGATGTTCCGCAGATACCGGACCGTGCCGTCCAGCCCCAGCTCGTTGGTGAAGTTCGCGGCCCGGCTCTCCTCGGTGAGCACGGGGGCGCCCAGCTCGAGGCCCGCCAGCGACCAGGTGCCGGTGCAGATGTACGCGAACCGCTCGCCCTCGGCCGGGACGGCGGCCACGGCGGACGCGGTGTCGTGCGACCCGACCGCCGTCACCGGCACCGGACCGCTCAGCCCGGTCTCCTCCAGCACCTCGCCGCGCAGCAGCCCCGCGGGATCGCCGGGTCGCCTGAGCGGTGCGAACAGGCCCAGGTCGATGCCCAGCCGGGAGGCGATGTCGTAAGACCAGTCCCGCGTCCGCGGGTCGATCAGCTGGGTGGTGGAGGCGTTGGTGAGCTCGGTGCCCTGCTCGCCGGTGAGCCAGTACGCCAGCAGGTCGGGGATGAGCAACAGCCGCTTGGCATACGGCAGTTGGGCCGAGGACCGGGCGGCGGCCAGCTGGTACAGGGTGTTGAAGGGCGCGTACTGCAACCCGGTGGCGGCGTACAACTCCGCCGCCGGGACGGTCGCCCACACCTTCTCCGCGACGCCCTCGGTCCGGGAGTCGCGGTAGTGCACGGGATTGCCGAGCAGTGCCCCGTCGGCGTCCAACAGCCCGTAGTCCACGGCCCAGCTGTCGATGCCGACGGAGTCGAGTCGTCCACCGCCGTGGGCACCGGCCGCCCGCAGCCCCTCCAGCACCCCCGCGTACAGGGCGAGGACATCCCAGCGCAGCCCTTCGGGCACCCGCACGGGCCGGTTCCGGAAGCGGTGCGCTTCGGTCAGCTCCAGGCTGTCGGGGCCGACGCGGCCGACCATGACGCGCCCGCTGGAGGCGCCCAGGTCGACCGCGGCGTACGACTTCACGGCCGCGCTCACCGCAGGAAGGCGGCCGCGACGCCGGCGTCGACCGGGATGTGCAGTCCCGTGGTGTGGGTCAGGTCCCCGCCGGTGAGGGCGAAGACGGCGTTCGCGACATGGTCGGGGAGCACCTCGCGCTTGAGGATGGTCCGCTGGGCGTAGAACTCGCCCAACTTCTCCTCCTCCACCCCGTACACGGCGGCCCGCTTGGCCCCCCAGCCACCGGCGAAGATCCCGGACCCACGTACCACGCCGTCCGGGTTGATCCCGTTGACGCGGATGGCGTGCTCGCCCAACTCGGCGGCGAGCAGCCGCACTTGATGGGCCTGGTCGGCCTTGGTGGCGGAGTAGGCGATGTTGTTGGGTCCGGCGAAGACGGCGTTCTTCGAGGCGATGTAGACGATGTCACCGCCCAGCTGCTGAGCGATCATCACGCGCGCCGCCTCCCGCGACACGAGGAAGGAACCGCGCGCCATGATGTCGTGCTGCAGGTCCCAGTCCTTCGCCGAGGTCTCCAGCAGCGGCTTGGAGATGGAGATACCGGCGTTGTTGACCACCAGATCGACCCCGCCGAAGGCCAGCACCGCCGCCTTGAAGGCCTCGGCGATCTGCTCCTCGGACGTGACGTCGACCGTCACCGCGACGGCCTTGTCGGACCCGCCGAGCTCCTCGGCGACGGCCTGGGCGTTCTCGGCGTTGAGATCGGCGACGACCACACACGCGCCCTCGGCGACGAGCCGCTGCGCGATGGCCTTCCCGATCCCGCTGCCCGCGCCGGTCACGAGCGCGACCCGCGTCGCGAGCGGCTTGGGCTTAGGCATCCGCTGAAGCTTGGCCTCCTCCAGCGCCCAGTACTCGATACGGAACTTCTCCGACTCCTCGATGGGCGCGTAGGCCGAGACAGCCTCCGCCCCCCGCATCACATTGATGGCGTTGACATAGAACTCACCCGCGACCCGGGCGGTCTGCTTGTCCTTGCCGAAGCTGAACATGCCGACCCCCGGGATCAGCACGATCGCCGGGTCGGCGCCGCGCATGGCGGGGGAGTCGGGCAGCGCGTGCCGCCGGTAGTAGGCGGCGTACTCCTCGCGGTACTCGGCGTGCAGCTCCTTGAGCCGGGCGACGGCCTCGTCGAGGGGAGCGGTGGGCGGCAGGTCGAGGACGAGCGGCCGGACCTTGGTCCGCAGGAAGTGGTCCGGGCACGAGGTGCCCAGGGCCGCGAGGCGCGGGTGCTCGGCGCTCGCGAGGAAGTCGAGGACGACCTCGGAGTCGGTGAAGTGACCGACCTGCGGCCGGTCCTGGGAGGCGATGCTGCGGATGACCGGCGCCAGCGCCGCGGCCCGCTCCCGCCGCTCGACGGCGCCGAGCGCCGCGTACCCCTCGATCACCGGCCCGAAGGGCTCCGGCTTCCCGCGCTCGGCGAGAAACGCCTCGGCGGTGCGGATGATGTGCAGCGAGTTGCGCTCGCACTCCTCGGAGGTGTCGCCCCAGGCGGTGATGCCGTGCCCGCCGAGGATGCACCCGATCGCCTGCGGGTTGGCGTCCTTGACCGCGGCGATGTCGAGCCCCAGCTGGAACCCGGGCCGCCGCCACGGCACCCACACCACGGTGTCACCGAAACACTCGGCGGTCAGCTTCTCGCCGTCGGCGGCACAGGCGAGCGCGATGCCGGAGTCGGGGTGCAGATGATCGACGTGCGCGGCCTCGACGAGCCCGTGCATGGCGGTGTCGATGGAGGGAGCGGCCCCGCCCTTGCCGTGCAGGCAGTAGTCGAAGGCGGCGACCATCTCGTCCTCGCGCTCGACGCCGGGATAGACGTCGACGAGCGCCCGCATACGGTCCAGCCGCAGCACGGCCAGCCCGGCCTCGGTGAGCGTCCCGAGATCACCACCGGACCCCTTGACCCACATCAGCTCGACGTCACCACCGGTGACGGGGTCGGTGTCGGTGCCCTTGGCGGAGGCGTTTCCGCCGGCGTAGTTGGTGTTGCGGGGGTCGGAGCCGAGCCGATGGGAACGGGCGAGGAGGGCGGCGGCTTCGGGATGGGTTGCCATGACTGTTCAGTCCTTATGAGAAGAGGGGACGGGCAGCGCCCCTCCAGGGGCGCGGGGCTGTGTTGAATTTGCGGCTACCGCCGCGCGGGCGCGACCAGCCACATATGGCCCGCAGCCTGCAACGAATCGAATTCGGCAGACGAGACCCGGCAATCAGGCCCCCCAACCGGCCTGCTCCCCACCGACCCGCTCAGCCACGATCTTCTCGGCCCACCCGGACCGGCGGTACGCAGCAATGGGGTCGGCGTCGAGCCCCATCTCCTCCCGCACCTCGGCAAGCAACGGCCGCACATCCGTGTTGTACGCGTCCATCACCACGGCATTCGCACTGAGCACATCCCCGGCCTGCTGGGCAGCACTCAGCGCGTCCCCGTCCACGAGGAGCGCCTTCGCCGTGGCCTCCTGCACGTTCATCACCGACCGGATGATCGCCGGGATCTTCGCCTCGATGTTGTGGCACTGGTCGAGCATGAACGCGACCTCGGGAGAGAACCCACCCCCACGCACGACCTCGTACATGATCCGGAACAGCTGGAACGGGTCCGCGGCGCCCACCATCAGGTCGTCATCCGCATAGAACCGGGAGTTGAAGTCGAACCCTCCGAGCTTCCCCTCCCGCAGCAGCGTCGCGACGATGAACTCGATGTTGGTCCCGGGCGCGTGGTGCCCGGTGTCGACCACGACCTGGGCCTTCTCCCCGAGCTTCAGGCAGTGCGCATACGCCGTCCCCCAGTCCGGCACGTCCGTCGTGTAGAACGCCGGCTCGAAGAACTTGTACTCCAGCAGCATCCGCTGCCCTTCGCCCAGCCGCTCGTACACCTGCGAGAGGCCCTCGGCCAGCCGGTCCTGCCGAGCCCGGATGTCGTCCTGCCCGGGGTAGTTCGTGCCGTCCGCGAACCACAGCTTCAGATCCCGCGACCCCGTGGCGTCCATGATGTCGACGCACTCCAGCAGATGGTCCACGGCCTTGCGCCGCACCACCGCGTCGGGATGGCAGATGCTGCCCAGCTTGTAGTCGTCGTCCTGGAAGGTGTTGGAGTTGATCGCGCCCAGCTTCACGCCACGCTCTTCGGCGTGCTTGGCCAGCGCCGCGTAGTCGTCGACCTTGTCCCACGGAATGTGCAGGGCAACGGTCGGCGCGACACCCGTGAACGCGTGCACCTGAGCGGCGTCGTCCAGCTTCTCCCACGGCGTACGCGGAACGCCCTGCTGGGCGAACACCTTGAACCGCGTCCCCGAGTTCCCGTACGCCCACGACGGCGTTTCGACTGCCTGGGTCTTGAGTGCGGCCTTCACCGCGGCGAGCTCGGTCACTTTGAGGGCTCCTGTGACGTCGGGTCGGAAGGACTTCTGAACGGCTTCGCTGTGAAACGATTCAAGACGGGAACGTATGAGTCCCTCGAAGGGGTGTCAAGCCCCACGGCCAAGGGTTCTTCTCGTGACTCGGCCGTGACCTTCATTCATCGAAACTTTTTCGACACGGACCCATTGACGTGACATGCGCTCCGTGCCTAACGTCCCGGCAACCAAGTTGAAACCTTTCACGACGCCGAGAGGGCCGTCCCGCCGGCGTCGTCGAGGAGCCCCCATGACCCACCCGTCCAAAACGGGTCCGGCCCCGGTTCTGGCGCTCAAGGACATCTCCAAGTCCTTCGGCGCGGTCCGCGCCCTGCGGGACGTCTCCCTGGAGCTGTTCCCCGGGGAGGTGCACGCCCTCGCCGGTGAGAACGGCGCGGGCAAGTCGACCCTCATCAAGACGCTCGCCGGCGTACACCGGCCCGACGCGGGCCAGGTGCTGCTCGACGGTGCGCCCGTCGTCTTCCACGGCCCCGGTGACGCCCGCGACGCCGGGATCGCCGTGATCTACCAGGAGCCGACTCTCTTCCCCGACCTGTCGATCGCCGAGAACATCTTCATGGGCCGCCAGCCGCAGCGCGCGCTCGGCCGGATCGACCACAAGGCCACGCACGCCGCGACCCTGGCCCTGATGCAGCGCCTCGGCGTCGAGCTCGACCCCGACCGCCCCGCGCGCGGCCTGTCCATCGCCGACCAGCAGATCGTCGAGATCGCCAAGGCGCTCTCCTTCGACGCCCGCGTCCTGATCATGGACGAGCCGACCGCCGCCCTCACCGGCAGCGAGGTCGCCCGCCTCTTCGGGGTCGTCCGCGCCCTGCGCGAACAGGGCGCCGCCGTCCTCTTCATCTCCCACCGGCTGGAGGAGATCTTCCAGATCTGCCGGCGGGTCACGACCCTGCGCGACGGCGCCTGGATCGCCAGCGAGCCGCTGGACGGCATGACCGAGGACGACCTCGTACGCCGGATGGTCGGCCGCGACCTCGACGAGCTGTACCCCAAGCAGGACGTGAAGCCGGGCGAGGTCGCCCTGAGCGTGCGCCGGCTGACCCGTGAGGGCGTCTTCACCGACGTCTCCTTCGACGTACGACGCGGTGAGATCGTCGGCCTCGCCGGGCTCGTCGGCGCGGGGCGCACCGAAGTCGCGCGGGCCGTCTTCGGCATCGACCGCTGGGACGCCGGCGAGGTCTGCGTCGACGGCAAGGCCCTGACCAACGGCGCCCCGTCCACCGCCATGGCGTCCGGCCTCGCCCTCGTCCCCGAGGACCGGCGCGCCCAGGGTCTGGTGATGGACATGTCCATCGAGCGCAACATCGGCCTCACGGGACTTCGTACGACCGTCAAGGCGGGGTTGATGGACCGCGGCGCCGAACGCAGCCGGTCCCTCGACTGGGCCGTCAAGCTCCAGGTGAAGTACGCCCGGATCGCCGACACGGTGAACACCCTGTCCGGCGGCAACCAGCAGAAGGTCGTCCTCGCCAAGTGGCTCGCCACCGGCCCCAAGGTACTGATCGTCGACGAACCCACCCGGGGCATCGACGTCGGCACCAAGGCCGAGGTGCACCGGCTGCTCAGCGAGCTCGCCGCCGACGGCGTGGCCGTCCTGATGATCTCCTCCGACCTGCCCGAGATCCTCGGCATGGCCGACCGCGTGCTCGTGATGCACGAGGGCCGCCTGACCGCCGAGATCCCGCGCTCCGACGCCACCGAGGAAACCGTGATGGCCGCAGCAACCGGGAGGGCCGCCGCATGACGGTGATCACTCCCAAGGAGGCCCCTGTCACCGACGTACCGAAGTCCAGCGGCACCCGCCTGGTCGACCGCGTCTTCAAGATGCGCGAACTCGCCATCCTGGTCGTCTTCGTGGTGATGATCGTCGTCACCCAGCTCGGCAACAGCGAGTTCCTCACCGAGCAGGGCATCAAGGACCTGCTCCTGAACGCGACGATCCTCGTCCTGGTCGCCACCGGCCAGTCCCTGGTGGTGATCACGAGGAACGTCGACCTGTCGGTCGGCTCCACCCTCGGCATCAGCGCCTTCGCCGCCGGTACGTATCTCCAGGGCGGCGGGAACCCGGTCGTCGCCGTACTCCTGGCGGTCCTGATGGGCATCGGCTTCGGCCTGCTGAACGGCCTGCTCGTCAGCCTCGGCCAGGTGCCCGCGCTCGTCGTCACCCTGGGCACGCTGTACATCATCCGCGGCATCGACTCGATCTGGGTCGGCGCCCGGCAGATCACGGCGGCCGACCTCCCGGACGGCTTCGTCGACTTCGGCTCCGGCGGCATCTCCGCGGTGCCGTGGCTGGCGCTGATCGCCGTCGCCGTCCTGGTGGCGACCGCGTACTACCTCAAGCACTTCGGCAGCGGACGCGAGCTGTACGCGCTCGGCTCCAACCCGGAGGCCGCCCGCCTCGCCGGCATCCCGGTGCGCAAGCGGATCCTCGCCGCGTACACCTTCTGCGGTGCGCTGGCCGGACTCGCGGGCGCCATGTACCTGGCCCGGTTCGGCAACGTCGACTCCAGCACGGGCAGCGGCTACGAACTCACCGTCGTCAGCGCGGTCGTGGTCGGTGGTGTCGTCTTCACCGGCGGCTCCGGCAGCGTCTACGGCGCGGCGCTCGGCGCGCTGCTGCTGACCTCCATCAACAGCGTGCTGCCCGCCCTCGGCGTCAGCTCCGTCTGGGTGCTCGCCATCAACGGCATCCTGCTCATCCTCGCCATCGCGGTCGACCGGATCGTCGCGCTGCGCGTGGCCACCGCCCTGAAGAAGAGGAACGCCCGCCATGGCTGACTTCTCGCTGAGCCGAGCGATCCGCTGGGACACGGTCGTCGGTGCGCTTCTGATCGTCGTGCTCCTGCTGTCCTTCGGAACGGTCGATGGTTTCGGGAACGCTCTCAACCTGTCGTTCCTGATCGGAAACACCCTTCCGATCGCAATGATCGCCCTGCCCATGACGCTCCTGGTCGTCTCGGGCGAGATCGATCTCTCGGTCGCCTCCACAGCCGGTCTGTCGGGCTCGGTCATGGGTGTCCTGTGGAACCAGGGCATGGCGATCGAGACGATCATTCCGATCTGTCTGGCGCTCGGCGTGGTCTGCGGACTGATCAACGGCCTTCTGGTGACCAAGCTGGGGCTCCCGTCGCTCGCCGTCACCATCGGCACCCTCGCCGCCTACCGCGGCATCGCACAGATCATCCTCGGCTCCGACGCGGTGACCGACTTCCCCACGCAGTACCTCGACTTCGCCTCCGGACACATCGGCGACACCTTCATCCCGTACGCCTTCCTGCCCTTCCTGGTGCTCCTCGCGATCGCCGTGATCGTCCTGCACGCCACCCCGTTCGGGCGGTCGGTCTTCGCGACCGGCGCGAGCGAGGAGGCCGCGAGGTTCGCCGGTATCCGGGTCAAGCGGCAGAAGCTGATCCTGTTCACGGTGACGGGCCTGATGGCCTCGCTCACCGGGATCTTCTGGGCGCTGCACTTCGCCAGCGCCCGCTACGACAACGCCACGGGGCTCGAACTCTCCGTCGTGGCAGCCGTCTTGCTGGGCGGCATCGACTTCGACGGCGGCAAGGGCACGCTCGGCGGCGCGATCGCGGGAGTCTTCCTGCTCGGCGCGCTGCAGAACGTGATGAGCCTCCAGGACGTCTCCGCCCAGTCGCAGATCGTCGTCACCGGCGTCCTGCTGGTCCTCTCCGTGCTCGGCCCCCGGGTCGCACGGCAGATCTCCGTAGCGAGGGCGGGCCGCAAAGCCGCCTCGACTCCGGCCTCGTAACTCAGCCCTTCCTCGTAAAGGACCTTCGTCATGCGCAAGTCATCCCTCCGCCGTACCTGCGCGGCCCTCGCCGCCGTCACCTCGTTCGCCCTGGCCGCCACCGCCTGCGGCGGTACCACCAAGGAGGACGTCAAGAGCGAGGGCGCCTCGGCCGCCTCCGCCGGGAAGGCCGACCCGAACGCCGAGCTGAAGAAGGGGCTGACCGTCGGCTTCCTGCCCAAGCAGGTCAACAACCCGTACTTCACCTCCGCGGACAAGGGCGGCGAGGCGGCCCTGAAGGAGCTGGGCTCCAGCTACAAGGAGGTCGGCCCGTCCAGCGCCACCGACACCGCCGGCCAGGTCTCCTACGTCAACACGCTCACCCAGCAGCAGGTCGACGCGATGGCCGTCTCCGCGCAGGACCCGGGCGCCCTGTGCACCGCGCTGAAGCAGGCCATGAAGAACGGCATCAAGGTCGTCACCTACGACTCCGACACCACCGCCGACTGCCGCAACGCCTTCGTCTCGCAGGCATCCGCCGAGGACCTCGGCCGCACCGAGGTGCAGCTGCTCGCCGAGCAGATCGGCTACAAGGGCGAGATCGCGATCCTGTCCGCCGCGCAGACCGCGACGAACCAGAACATCTGGATCGACTTCATGAAGCAGGAGCTCAAGGACCCCAAGTACAAGGACATCAAGCTCGTCAAGGTCGCCTACGGTGACGACGACGCCCAGAAGTCCTTCCAGCAGACCCAGGGCCTGCTCCAGGAGTACCCGAACCTGAAGGGGATCATCTCCCCGACCACCGTCGGCATCAAGGCCGCCGCCCAGTACCTGTCGGGCTCCAAGTACAAGGGCAAGGTCAAGCTGACCGGCCTCGGCACCCCGAACGACATGCGCAAGTACGTCAAGAACGGCACGGTCGAGGGCTTCGAGCTGTGGGACCCGGCGAAGCTCGGCGACCTGGCCGCCCGCGCCGCCGTCGCCCTGGTCTCCGGCCAGATCACCGGCAAGGAGGGCGAGACCTTCAAGGCCGGCGACACCACGTACACCATCGGCAAGGACGGCGTGATCAGCCTCGGCAAGCCGACCGTCTTCGACGCGAAGAACATCGACCAGTTCAACTTCTGAGATCCGGAGGGTTGTTGATGCAACGCGTGTGCTTCCTGCTGAAGGTCCGGGCGGAGCGCCTCGAGGAGTACCGCGAGCGGCATGCCGCCGTGTGGCCCGAGATGCTCCAAGCGCTCTCGGCCACCGGCTGGCACAACTACTCGCTCTTCCTGCGCGAGGACGGACTGCTCGTCGGCTACCTGGAGACCGAGGACTTCGCGGCCGCCGTAGCCGGTATGGAAGCCACCGACGTCAACGCCCGCTGGCAGGCGGAGATGGCGCCGTTCTTCGAGTCGTTGGACGGCGCCCGGCCTGACGAGGCCATGAAACCGCTCACCGAGGTGTTCCACCTCGCCTGACCACACCCCGCAGGACCCGTCCCCACCCTGTTCCCCTCCCGCACCTCGCCGACAACGGAGTCCCCCGAGATGAAGAGACGTACGCTGCTGGGCGCCGCCCTCGCTGGAGCCGTCATGACCCCCGCCCTCGCGTCCGGAACCGCCCGTGCCGCCGACCCCGGCCCGTCCCTCACCCTGACCGGCACCACCACACTCGACACGCAGGCCATCTTCTTCGTGTCGTACGACGGTCTGGTCAACAACAACTCGTTCCAGAAGAACGGCCTGCTGACCTACAAGGGCTACCAGTACGCCGTCTGGTACACGGCCGACCGCAACGCCGTCGTCGGCCGCCGCGTGCTCGGCTCCAGCACCTGGTCCACGGTCAAGGTCGGGCACACGCTCCGCTACAACGACTCCCACAACGTCATCTCCATGGGCGTGTCCAAGGTCGACGGCCGCCTGCACCTCAACATGGACTCGCACAGCGACGGCTTCACCTACGTCAAGTCGGTCGCGGGGCTGGTGGACAACCCCGCGGGCCTGAGCTGGACCGCGAGCCGCTTCGGTGCCCCGCAGTCCACCCTCGACGGCCTCGCGCTCACCTCGCAGTTCACCTACCCGCAGTTCATCTCCACCCCCGACGGCAAGCTGCAGCTCAGCTACCGGGTCGCCATCTCCGGCAACGGGCGCAACGCCCTCGCCGAGTACGACGGTTCGACCTGGACCAACCTGGGTGAGTGGAGCAGCTCCACCGGGACGTACACCAGCGAGCACGGCTCGTCGACCGCTCGCAACATGTACCTGCACGGCATCGACTACGACAAGAACGGCCGACTGCACTCCTTCTTCACCTGGCGCGAGCAGAACGGCGCCGTGATGTGCAACGGCGGCGGCATCACCAACCACGACACCGGCTACGTCTACTCCGACGACCGCGGCCGCACCTGGCGCAACAACGCCGGCACCGTCGTCGGCACCACCGGCGGCTCCGACAAGGTCGCCGTCACCGACAGCGGCCTGGTGATCGACGCGCTCAACCCGGACCACTCCCTGATGAACCAGGAGAGCCAGTTCACCGACTCCGCGGGCCTGCCGCACGCGATCATCAGTTACGTGCCGGGCCGCTTCGGCCAGTGCACCACGAACTACGTCGCCGACCGCACGGCCAACGGCCGCGCCTTCCACGTCCGCAAGAACTCCTCCGGCGCCTGGCAGAAGACCGAGATACCGGTCCCGCTGAACTCCAGTCAGCGCACCAAGCTGATCCTGGACAAGTACGACAACGCGTACGCGATCTTCCCGTTCTGCCGGATCGCCGGGGCCTCCAAGGCCTCCGGTTACACGGACTGGTCGGTCCTGTACGACGGCGTCACGGCCGGGCTGAACGCCTTCGGCGAGGTCGTCATCGATGAGACGCGCATCGCACAGGACAACTTCCTGTCGATCATGTACCAGGAGAAGTCCAGCGGTACGACGCCCTCGGCGCTGCGCAACCTCAACTTCCGCCTGCCCGCCTGACCACAGCTGTTGTGGGCGGCTTGACGGTAATGTGCCTTCCCGCCGCCCCACGTCTTGTCGCGTCTTACTGGAGGTCCCTGCCCGATGACCCAGTCGGTGGGTATCAAGGACGTCGCCCGCGCCGCCGGAGTCTCCGTCGGCACGGTCTCGAACGTCATCAACCGTCCGGACACGGTCGCGACCGAGACCCGGGCGCGGGTGCAGTCCGCGATAGACCGGCTGGGCTATGTCCGCAGCGAGTCCGCGCGCCAGCTGCGCGCGGGCCGCAGCCGGATCATGGGGTTGCTCGTCCTCGACATGGGCAACCCCTTCTTCGTCGACGTGGCGCGCGGCGCCGAGCGGGCCGCGCGTGAGGCCGGGCTCGGCGTGATGGTCTGCAACAGCGCACAGAGCGCGAGCGAGGAGGCCGAGTACCTGTCGCTCTTCGCCGAGCAGCGGGTGCGCGGTGTCCTGCTCACCCCGGCCGACGCCACCGGCCGCAACATCGAGACGTTCCGGCGGCACAACATCCCCTTCGTCCTCGTCGACCGGGTCGCCGAGGGCACCACCGAGTGCTCGGTCTCCGTCGACGACGTCGCGGGCGGCGCCCTCGCCGTACGCCATCTCGTCGACGCCGGGCACCGCTCCATCGCGTACGTCAGCGGCCCGCCCGGCCTCAACCAGGTCCGCGACCGCCGCACCGGCGCCCTGCACGCGCTTCAGGAGGCCGGCCTCGGCCCCGAGCACCTGCGCGAGCTGCCCACCGAGCGGCTCGACGTCGCCGCCGGCCGGGACGCCGGCGCCCGCCTGCTCGGCCTCGCCGAGCGCCCGACCGCCGTCTTCTGCGCCAACGACCTGCTCGCCCTCGGCGTCCTGCAGGCCATGTACGCCGCGGGCGTCGGCGTCCCCGACGACCTCGCGATCGTCGGCTACGACGACATCGAGTTCGCGGCCGCCGCGGCCGTGCCCCTCACCTCCGTACGGCAGCCCGCGGTCACCATGGGCACTCTCGCGGCGGAGATCCTGCTGGAGGAGACGGAGGAGGAGACCGCGACGAGGAAGCACGAGCACCGGCGGGTCGTCCTCCAGCCGGAGCTGGTGGTCCGGCGGTCCAGTCTCTCGGCCCGCTGATCCGCCGTTCAGTACGATTTCATGATCCCGGGGCTCGGTCGGCGGACGAACATGTGCTGAACTGGGACGCGGCCCGAAAACCCTCCGTCCCGGGAGCCCTGTTGACCGTCAGCTACCGCCAGCCCGGCGTCGTCCTCACCGACCGCCACTTCACCGTGCCCCTCGACCACGACGCCCCGAACGGCGAGACGATCGAGCTCTACGCCCGCGAGGTCGTCGCCGGCGACAAGGCACACCAGGAGCTGCCCTGGCTGGTCTACCTCCAGGGCGGCCCCGGCTTCGGCGCGAACCGCTTCGTCGGCAAGGGCGCCTGGCTCGGCCGCGCCCTCAAGGAGTACCGCGTCCTGCTCCTCGACCAGCGCGGCACCGGCCACTCCACGCCCGCCAACCGCCAGACCCTCCCGCTGCGCGGCGGCCCCGCCGAACAGGCCGACTACCTCACGCACTTCCGCGCCGACTCGATCGTCCGAGACTGCGAGGCGATCCGCCGGGAGGTGACCGGCGGCGCCCCCTGGACCGTCCTCGGCCAGAGCTTCGGCGGCTTCTGCACGGTCAACTACCTCTCCACCGCCCCGGAGGGCCTGACCGCCGCCGTCATCACCGGCGGCCTGCCCTCCCTCGACGCGCACGCCGACGACGTCTACCGCGCGGCCTACCCCCGCATCGAGCGCAAGGTCGGCGCGCACTACGCCCGCTACCCGCAGGACGTCGAGCGCGCCCGCCGTATCGCCGACCATCTCCTCGCAGGCGACGTGGTCCTGCCGAACGGCTACCGCCTGACCGCCGAGGCCTTCCAGTCCCTCGGCATCGTCCTCGGCGGCAGCGAGGGCAGCCACCGCCTGCACTACCTGCTGGAGCACGCCTTCGTGCGCACCCCGCAGGGCCCGGCCCTCTCGGACGCCTTCCAGGAGGAGGTCCAGGGCCTGCTGTCGTACGCGAGCCACCCGCTGTACGCCCTCGTGCACGAGGCGATCTACGGCCAGGACGCGCGCCCCACCGCCTGGTCCGCCGAGCGCGTGCGCGCCGAGTTCCCGCAGTTCGACGCGGCCAAGACGCTCGCGGGGGACGGGCCGCTGCTGTTCACCGGCGAGACCATCCACCCCTGGATGTTCGACTGCGACCCGGCCCTGCGCCCGCTGCGCGAGACCGCCGAACTCCTCGCCGCCCGCACCGACTGGAAGCCCCTGTACGACCCGGCGCGCCTCGCCGCCAACGAAGTGCCGGTCGCGGCGGCCGTCTACCACGACGACATGTACGTCGACACCGCCCACTCCCTCGCCACCGCCCGCGCCATCCGCGGCCTGCGCACCTGGGTCACCGACGAGTTCGAGCACGACGGCGTACGGGCCGGCGGCCCCCGCGTCCTGGACCGGCTGCTCGCGCTCGCCCGTGACGAAGCGTGATGTCGGTGTGACGGGCTAGTGTGCGGGCATGACCGAGCCGACGATCACTCAGCTCCAACCCATGCCCGACGACTGGCAGCGCGCGCTCGCCGTCGTCGCACACCCGGACGACCTCGAGTACGGCTGCTCGGCGGCGATCGCCGGCTGGACGGACGGGGGCCGCGAGGTGGCGTACGTCCTGGCGACCCGTGGCGAGGCCGGCATCGACACCCTGGAGCCCGCGAAGTGCGGCCCGCTGCGCGAGCGCGAGCAGCGGGCCGGCGCTGCGGTCGTGGGTGTGTCGGCGGTGGAGTTCCTCGACCACGAGGACGGCGTGATCGAGTACGGCACCGCCCTGCGCCGCGACATCGCCGCCGCGATCCGCCGGTACCGGCCCGAGCTGGTGATCACGCTGAACCACCGGGACACCTGGGGCGGCGTCGCCTGGAACACCCCGGACCATGTGGCGGTCGGCCGTGCCACGCTGGACGCGGCCGGTGACGCGGGCAACCGCTGGATCTTCCCGGAGCTCGCCGAGCAGGGCCTGGAGCCCTGGGGCGGTGTCCGCTGGGTCGCCGTCGCCGGTTCCAGTACGCCCACGCACGCGGTGGACGCGACGGCCGGGCTGGAGCGCGCGGTGCGCTCGCTGCTGGAACACCGCACCTACATCGAGGCGTTGACGAGCCAGGACCCGCAGACGTACGCCCGCGGCTTCCTCACCTCGAACGCCGAGGCGACGGGGAAGCGGTTCGGCGGGAAGCCGGCCGTGGCGTTCGAGCTGTTCAGTCGGTAGACCTGCTCAATTGATGGGCGAAACGGGGGGAATGTGAACGACACGGAACTGCTGGCGGACCGCTTCGAGGAGCACCGCGGCCATCTCAAGGCGGTCGCCTACCGCATGCTCGGCTCGCTGGCCGAGGCGGAGGACGCCGTGCAGGAGGCCTGGCTGAAGCTGAGCCGCAGCGACGCGGACGACATCGAGAACCTCGGCGGCTGGCTGACCACGGTGGCCGGCCGGGTCTGCCTGGACATGCTCCGCTCGCGCACGCGACGCCACGAGGAGCCGCTCGACGACACCTTCGTCCCGGATCCCGTGATCAGACCGCTGTCGACGATCGACCCGGAACAGGAGGTGCTCCAGGCCGACTCGGTGGGCCTGGCCCTGCTGGTCGTGCTGGAGACACTGGAGCCCGCCGAGCGGATCGCGTTCGTACTGCACGACATGTTCGCGGTGCCCTTCGACGACATCGCGCCGATCGTGGAACGCTCCTCGGCCGCGACCCGCCAGCTGGCCAGCCGTGCCCGGCGCCGGGTGCGGGGTGCCACGCCCTCCGCCGAGCCCGACCTCGGCAGACAGCGGCAGGTCCTCGACGCCTTCATGGCGGCCTCCCGCGCGGGGGACTTCGAGGCGCTGCTCGCGGTCCTCGACCCCGATGTCGTGCTGCGGGCCGACTCCGGGCCGCTGGTCGGCGGTGTGGCGGCGTCCAAGGTGGTGCGCGGGGCGAAGCCGGTGGCCGAACAGGCGATGCTCTTCCGGCAGTTGGCGCAAGCCACGCAGTTCATCCGGTTCGTGCTCGTCAACGGCACGGTCGGGATCCTCAACGCCCCCGAAGGCCGGCCGATGTCGGTCATGGCCGTCACCATCGCCGACGGCCGGATCACGGAGATGTACATCCTGGCCGACCCCGAGCGTCTCGGGCGCCTGGACCTGACCGGTCTGGGCGTCTGACGCCTGACGCCTTGATGGCTCAGGCGGCCACGGCCAGCACGCCGACCGTACGGTGCGGGCTCACCACCCGCCCGTCCGGGAGGAGCTCTCCGGTGTCGTCGAAGACGATCGTGCCGTTGCACAGCAGGCTCCAGCCCTGTTCGGGGTGGGCCGACACGATCAGGGCGGTGTGATGGTCCGGGCTGTCGGCGGTCGGGCACGGGGGCTGGTGGCTGCACATGACGTCTCCCTGAAGTCCGTTACGGCGCCTGCCTGTTCGGCGTATGTACCAGTGGTAGCGGAGCTTGTTTTCCGTTGTATGAGGAGACCCCCACAGGGCCGGAAAATCATCGGTGAGGTTGGATGACGTCCAGGTCGTAGGCTGGCGGACATGCAAGAACACCTGACCGACCTGGTCGAACTGCGCGGCGACTGCGAGCGATGCTTCGGGCTGTGCTGCGTCGCGCTGCCCTTCACCGCCTCCGCCGACTTCGCGATCGACAAGCCGGCCGGAAGGCCCTGCCGGAACCTCCAGGACGACCACCGCTGCGGCATCCACGCCCGGCTGCGGCACAAGGGCTTCACCGGCTGCACGGTCTACGACTGCTTCGGTGCCGGTCAGAAGGTCTCGCAGGTGACCTTCGCCGGGAAGGACTGGCGCACGGCCTCCCGCGAGCACGCCCGGCTGATGTTCGACGTCTTCCCGGTCGTCCGTCAGCTCCACGAACTGCTCTGGTACCTGGCCGAGGCCCTCACCCTGCCCGCCGCCCGCCCCCTCCACACCGATCTGTGCCGGATCCTGGACAGGACCGAGGAGCTCACCCGCCAGACCCCGGAGGAGCTCGCGGCGCTGGACGTGGCCGCGCACCGCCAGGACGTCAACCTGCTCCTGCTGAAGACCAGCGAGCTGGCCCGGGCCGGCATCGGCGGCCGTAAGAAGAACCGCCGGGGCGCGGACCTGATGGGCGCCCGTCTCAAGGGCGCCGACCTGCGCGGCGCGAACCTGCGCGGTGCCTACCTCATCGCCGCCGACCTGACCGGCGCCGATCTGCGCGGGGCGGACCTCATCGGCGCCGACCTGCGTGACACCGACCTCACGGACGCCGATCTGACCGGCGCGTTCTTCCTGACCCAGCCCCAGCTGAACGCGGCCCGGGGCAGCGCGAGCACGCGGTTGCCCGCCTCAGTCAGCCGGCCTGTGCACTGGACAGCGGAGCTCTGAGGGCACGTCCTCGGCGGTCCCGGAGGAGGCCTGTGCCGTAACCGGAGTCCCGGCCGCCCGCCGCTCCAGGCGCAGCCGCAACCCCTCCGGCATCAACGTCAGCCGCTCCGTCACCCGCAGCCGATAGGCCGGGTCGCTCCCGAACTCGTAGCGGCGCAGCAGCAGCCCCAGCACCAGCGTGGCCTCGTGCAGCGCGAACTGGCGCCCGATGCAGGCCCGCGCCCCCGTGCCGAACGGCTTGAAGGTGTGCGGCGGACGCGTCCGTACGGCCTTCGGATCGAAGCGATCCGGATCGAACCGCTCGGCGTCCGCGCCCCAGACCTCGGGATCGCGGTGCAGCATCGCCGTGAGCACCAGCGCCCACGCACCGCGCCGCATCGGATGGACCCCGCCGAGCACCGTGTCCTCGCGCGCCTCCCGGGCGAAGGCGGGCGCCGTCGGCCACAGGCGCAGCGACTCGTCGAGGATCCGGCGCACATACCGCAGCCTCGCCACCTGGTCGTAGCCGGGCACCGCCGTGTCGCCCCAGACGCGGTCCACCTCGGCACGGGCGCGCTCGGCGACGTCCGGGTGCCGGGAGAGATAGTGCAGGGCGAAGGAGAGCGCGCCCGAGGTGGTCTCGTGGCCGGCCACCAGGAACGTGATCACCTGACGGCGGACATTGCGTGCGGAGAGCCGCTCGCCCGTCTCCGGGTGGACCGTCTGCAGCATCCGGTCCAGTAGATCCCCGTCCCCGGGCCCGCTCGCCGTACGGGCGCGGACCAGGTCGTCCACCGTGCGGTTGAGGTAGGCGATGTCGGCCTGGTTGCGGCGCGCGGCACGCCGCAGCAGGAACGGCGTCGGCACGGTGTTGAGCCGCTGCGCGTAGGTGAGCGTGCCGACCATCGCCGTCACGAAGGGATGGGGGCGGGCCCGCTCGAAGGAGCCGAAGTCGTGCCCGAACCCGGTGCGCGCGATGGTCTCCAGGGTCAGCTTGGTCATGTCGCCGGGCACGTCCACCGCCCGGCCCGCAGCCGCCTCGCGGTCCCAGTGGTCCATGAGCCGGTCGGCCACGGCCAGCATCATCGGGTGGTAGCCCGCCATGGCCTCCCGGCTGAACCCCGGCGCCAGGACGTCGTGCGCCAGCTGCCAGTTCGGCTCGTGGTTGTACGCCGTGAACAGACCGTCCCCGACGACCGGGCGCAGATTGGCTATGCCGAGTCCCACGTGCTTGGCGAAGCGCGCCTCGTCCGCCATGTCGGCCGCGAGTCCGGCGCCCCAGACGAACACGAACTCCCTGTTGAACGCCCTGCGCCGGAAGATCGGCCCCAACTCACGGGCGTACCGCAGGGAGTCCTGCAGCGGCGTACGCCGGCTGGCGCCGAGCACGTCGCCGAGCAGCGGGAGCCGGTGCGGGGGACGGGGTATGCGGGACAGCTCCGGCCAGCCCTGCTCGGCGCTGCGGAACCCCTTGGGAAGTCCGGTCCCGTGGGGAAGTCCGGTCCCGGTCACTGTCTCCGCCATGACGCGATCTCCCTCGATCCAGCGGCACGTTGAGCTGTTCATGCGAGCTATTTGTACGTGGGTTCAATAACGTGCTCAGTCTGGTCCCGCTGTTGAATCCACGTCAAGTAAAGTGCGGGCATGGCCGCGAACCAGGGCGAGCGCACCCGCCGCCGGCTCAGCACCGAGAAACGCCGAGAGCAGCTCCTCGCGGTCGGGGCGCGGCTGTTCTCGGAGAGCCCGTACGACGACGTGTGGATCGAGCAGGTCGCCGAGATCGCCGGTGTCTCACGCGGGCTGCTCTACCACTACTTTCCGAACAAGCGGGAATTCTTCGCGGCCGTCGTCGAGCGGGAGAGCGAGCGCATGCTGCGCATGACGGCCGCCGTGCCCGGAGCCCCGGTGCGCGAGCAGCTCGCCGCGGGTCTCGACGCGTATCTGGAGTACGTCGAAGCCCACGCGCATGGATTCCGCGCCTTCCACCGCGCCGACGCGGCCGGCGACCAGGCCGTGCGCAAGGTCTACCAACAGGCCCTGGCCGCACAGGAGAAGCAGATCCTCGCGGCCATGGCGGCGGACCCCGAGTTCGGCCCGGTCTTCGAGCTGCGGCCCGATGCCGGGCTCGCCGTGCGGGGCTGGCTGGCGTTCACCACGGCCGTCTGCCTGGAGTGGCTGAGAGGCTCGGACCTCTCCCGGGAGCAGGTGCGCGACCTGTGCGCCCGCGCCCTGCTGGGCGTCATCACACCCTGAGTGACCGCGCGCACCGTACCGCGTGCACGTGCAAAGAGATCGCACAGGATCGGCGGGTCCGGTTGGCGTGCGGCCCGATCTTCGATAGGTTAGGCAAGGCTTACCTAAGGAGGTTTGGGATGGGTGACAGCCAAGCGTGGACGGCCGCGCCTTCCGCGGCGGAGCGGGCCCGGTCGGTGCTCGCCGCCGCGTGGTCCTGCGCGGTGACCGCGGAGGGCAGTCGCGAGGAGCTCGTCGGCGCGCACACCGTGGCCGAGGACGGCCGCGTCCTGCTGGACGTGCCGGAGGACAGCGCGCTCGTCGCGGCGGCGATCTGCGCGCCCCGCGGAGAGCCCGCCGCCGTCCTGGAGTTCGCCGACGTCGCCCCCGTGCCCGTACGCAAACGGATCCGCGCCCGGCTCTGGCTGTCGGGCTGGTTCACCCCCGAGGAGGGCCAACTGGCGTTCCGGGCGACGCGGGTGGTGCTGCGGCAGCCCTCCGGTGCCGTGGTCGTCGACCTCGACGAGTTCGCCGCCGCCATGCCCGACCCGCTGGCCGCCGCCGAGGCCCGGCTGCTCACCCACCTCGCCGACTGCCACCCGGACGCCGTGGAGCGGCTCACCCGCCTCGTCGACTCCGACAGTCTGCACGGCGCGGTCCGCGTCCAGCCGCTCGCCGTCGACCGGCACGGACTGACGCTGCGGATCGAACGCGCCCGCGCCCAGGCCGACGTACGACTGCCGTTCCACCGGCCCGCCGACGACGTCGCACAGCTCACCGAACGCATGCACATCCTGCTCGCCCAGGCCAGCGCCGCCTCCTGCCCCCGCGCCCTACAGCGGCAGCGCACAGACGGCGACGGGTGACGCGAACGGCTCGCCGGCGAGCCGCAGTTCACCGCTGCCCTCGTCGACGTGGAAGACGCTGACGGTGCTCGACCGCTGGTTCGCCGCGAACAGCAGCGAGCCGTCCGGCGAGAGGGCGATCTGCCGCGGGAAGTCCCCGGACACCGGCACCGTGCCGAGCAGCCTGAGCCGGGCGCCGTCCGCCTCCACCGCGTAGCGCGCGAGGCTGTTGTGGCCCCGGTTGGCGAGATAGGCGTACCGGCCGTTCGGCGTCACGACGATCTGCGCCGGATAACTGGTGCCCGAGCCCGTGCCCGTGGACTGCTCCGCGCCGACGGTCAGCCGGCCCGTGCCGGGGTCGTACGCGCACACCGCGACGGTGTTGTCGACCTCGTTGGCCAGATACGCGTACCGGCCGCCCGGGTGGAAGGTGAGATGACGCGGGCCCGCACCCGGCTCGGTCTGCGCCCGTGCCACCTCGGTGAGCGTGCCCGCCTTCCGGTCGAGGCGATAGGTGTACACGGTGTCCGTGCCGAGGTCCACGGCGAGCACATGGCCGCCGTCGGGGCTCGTGATGAACTGGTGGGCGTGCGGGCCCTCCTGTCCCGGACCGGGCGCCGGACTGGAGTGCGTGACCAGGTCGGTGCGCTCCCCGAGCGCGCCCGAGGGATCGATCGGGTGCACGGCGACGCTGCCCGTGCCGTAGTTGGCACTCAGCAGCCAGCGGCCGCTCGGATGCACGGACAGATGGCACGGCGCGGCCCCGCCGGTGCTCCGGCTCCCCAGCACCTTGCGGTCGGCGAGGCGGACGGCGGTCACGGCGCCGTCCTCACGCTCGTCGACCGCGTACAGCGTCCGGCCGTTCGGGTGCAGCGCCAGATACGACGGGTCGCCGACGCCGCTGATCGTTCCGGTGCCGGTGATACGGCCCGTCGCCGGGTCGTACGTGGCGAGGCCGATGCCCGTGCCGCCGCCCTCGACGGAGGTGTAGGTGCCGAGGTAGAGGGGGCGCGGGCCGGACGGCTCGCGGCTCTCGGTCTGGGCGCTCGGACGGGTCCCGGGAGTGGTCGCCTCGGGGGTCGCCGTGTCGGCCGTGTCCGCGGGGGCGGGTGCGTCGTCGCACGCCGTGGCCGCCGGGAGTGTCACGCCGGCGGCCGATCCCGCGAGGGTTCCGACGAATCGGCGCCTGCTCAGCCCACCACTGCCCATGTCCACACCTCAGGTCGTCGGTCGTCGTGGTCGCGACAGCCACCTTCGCGTGGATCACCCGTCGAGCGCAAGAAGAGCAACGCGCGTTGCATACAGTGCAATGCAGGGGTGTGGCGTGCGTGCGCTTCGGGTCGCCTACCAGTCCCCGTTCTCCACGGGCTTGCCCTGTGCGTCCTTCAGCGGCGTCACCTGGCCCGGCGAGGGCGCCTGCCAGGGCTCGTGGTCGTCGCCGAGCCAGTCGCCGACCGGCTTCACCGACTCCAGCGTGTCCGTGGGGGCGAGATCCTCGGCGTCCTCGTCGTAGTAGTCGAACCACGGCAGTCCCGCGCGCGTGTACGCCGCCCGGTCCACCGGCGACGGCGGGGGAGCCTCGCCGGTGATGCGGCGCCACTGCGGCGGCGTCACGAGATGGACGAAGACCCGGCCCGCGGCGCGGTTCGACCAGTCCGACAGCGGCCGGTCGTCCTGGTAGACCTCCTGGCGCATCGAACCGCCGACGCCCAGCCCCATCGCCGCGGCGGCCCGGGGCGGCCGGCCCGCCGGAGCGGCGGCGGGCGCCGGGACCGCGCCCTGAGGGGCGGGCGCCGCCATGGGCAGGGCGGCGCCGTAGCCGCCGTACGAAGGCATCGCCCGCGCCTGCTCCGCCCGGCGCCGCTCCTCCTCACGCCACCTGGCCAGCTGCGGCTCCTTCAGCGCGAACGACTGCAGCTGTACGCCGCCCCAGACCTCCTCGCCGGTCACCTGACCCTCGACGGTCGCCCCGAGCCCCAGCGGTACGGCCACGAACTGGCGGACCGTGCCCTTCCCGGAGTTGATGCCGTCCAGCCAGGGCTGGCGGGGCAGTACGACGTAGTTCTGCGGCTTGCGGGACAGCCGGTCGCGCCACGGCTTCCCCGAGACCGCGCACACCTTGCCCACCCCGACCTGCAGCGCGGCCGGCTCCGTCGTGCCCCCGAAGCTCAGCCACATCGCCTCGCGCAGATACACCGGCAGCATCACACCGCCGCGTGACCGCCACGCCTCGGGAACGCTGTCCGCGTAGTCCGCCACCCGCCGGACCGGGAACTCGCCGAGCCCCGGCGGCAGCGGGTGCGTGCCCGACTCGGGCAGCCGCAGCGTACGGATGAACCGCACCGCCACACCGCCCGGCAGCCGCAGGGTGTTTCCGTCGATCCGCACGGTCGTGTCGGCCATCGGGCAGCTCCTTCGCCTCAGGCGCCGGCCCCGTCCCGGCGTCCCCTCACGAAGAACGCCCGCTGATCCCCGTACGGTTCCGCCACAGCTGCTCCTGAACGCCCATGCGCTCGCGCAGCCGGGTCAGGCGCGGCATCCGGGTGCGCTGCTCCTGCGAGACACGGTCCAGTTCCTCCAGCAGCCGGCGCGAGCGGTGCTCGGTGTCGAGCTCGTCGAGGATGCGGTTGACCTCGGTGAGTACGGCACCGAGCAGCTGCCAGTGCCGGTCCTCGCGCTCGGCCTCCTCGCGCAGCAGCAGGGCCAGCTTGTCGCGGGTGCCCGCCGCCGTGCGCAACTCGGCGGCGAGCCGGGACTCCGCCGCGTCGGCGTTGCTGCTGACATGGGTGGTGACCAGCACCGAGAAGCTGACCACCGCGTCGGCGATCTCGGACAGCAACTGGTCCACGACGGCGCCCGTCTCCTTCGCGAACAGCGGCTCGGGCTCCCGCTCCTTCGCGAGGTCGGTGAGGGTGCGCGCGAGCACCCGCAGGACCACCGTGCAGATCTCCAGCGTGTCCAGTCCGGTGCGCAGCACCACGCGGTGCAGCAGGCTGTCGCGCACGCGCGGATTGAGCCGCAGGCTGTCCTCGGCCTGCTTCAGCGCCGCGTCCACCTCGACGATGTCGTGGTCGAGCCGGCGCGCCTCGTGCAGCCGGGCCGCGGCCTGCTCGAACGGAGTGTGGCCGGCCGCCTCCTCGCCGATGCGCAGCATCAACTGCCGCAGCCGACGGGCCAGTCCCTCCAGCGACTCACCGGCCTCCTCCACCCACACCGGCGGCGCGAGGAGCAGATTGAAGCCGAGCCCGACCACCGCGCCGATCAGCGTCTCCAGAATCCGCGCCCAGGCCGTGTCCCCGACGGTGGTGACTCCGAGGACCAGCATCGCGCTGATCGCCACTTCGGGCACGTACTCGTCGACCCGCACCAGATGGCCCACCACCAGCGAGGCCACGATCAGCAGCGCCAGACTCCACCAGGTCAGGCCGACCAGGAGGCTGAAGGCGATGGCGACCAGGACGCCCGCCACCACGGAGTTCACCCGGCGGATGCCGTTGGTGAGCGTGGCGTACAGCGTGACCTGGACGACCAGCAGCGCCGTCAGGGGCGCGGTCAGCGGCGCGGCCTCGGGGCTCAGGCGCAACGCGATGACGTAGGCGATCGTCGCCGCGGCCGCCGACCGCAGCGTCTGGACCGTCACGGGGTCCCGGCGCAGTTTCCCGAGCCACTCCAGGGACGGCGTCCCCTCACGTACGTCCCGCATCCTCGGCTGTTCCCTTTCCACAGATGCTTCCCACACCCTGCTTGCGGAACATAACGGTCCGCAAGGAACCCCAGATTGATCGCAGCGGCCGCGGTACGGCAAGGGGCTGGGCCGGTGATCGTCGACACCACCCGCGCGAGGCCGGGCGCCCGACCGGGTCCGGAACTGAGGAAAACCCCCGCCGTCACCCGGCGGTTGACCGCAACCGGGGACGGAGGACCGCGGGATGGTCCCCGCCGGCCCGGAGCGCAAGCCTTGGATCATGAATCGGCATCGGACCGGATTACTGCTGACCCTGTTCATCATCCTCGCCGCCCTGACGACCGGCATCCCGGCCACGGCGGCACCGACCCCCACCACGGTCGTCGGGGCACTCGACCGGGCCGCCCACCCGCTGCGGAGCGTCGAACCGGGCGGCGGCACCGGCGATCTGCGCCCCCTGGACCGGATGATCGGCGACGCCCGGGTCGTCGGCCTGGGCGAGGCCACCCACAGCTCGCACGACTTCTTCGCCCTCAAGGACCGCGTCTTCCGCCACCTGGTCGAGGAGAAGGGCTTTCGCACCTTCGCCCTGGAGGCCCCCTGGAGCACAGGGCAGCGCCTCGATGACTACGTGCTGCTCGGCAAGGGGGATCCGCGGCGCATCATGCGCGAGGAGTTCCAAGGGGACTACCTGTGGTGGAACAACACCGACTATCTGCGCCTCGTCGAGTGGATACGCGCGTACAACCTCCGGCACCCCGGCGACCCCGTCCGCTTCATGGGCGACGACATCTCCTGGACCGGACCCGAGCTGTACGACGCCGTCGAGGACTACGTGGCCGCCAGTCACCCGCAGCTGAGCGCCCGACTTGCCGAGCTGTACCGCGGGCTGCGGCCCACCGTGTCGACCGGCGCATACATCGAGCAGTACCTGAAGCTGCCGTACGCCGAGTGCATGGAGCGGGCGGAGCGCACGGGTGAGGCGCTGCGGCTGCTGGAGCGGCAGGATCCGGGCGCCGACCGCGAGGCGTACGACCGGGCAGTCCAGCAGGCGAGGGTGATCGACCAGACCGCCCGGCAGTACGCCTTCGACATCGAGGACCCCGCCGAGATCGCCGCGGCCATGCGCTACCGCGATGCGGCGATGGCGGCGAACGTGGTGTGGTGGCAGGGGCGCACCGGTACCAAGGTGCTGCTGTCGGCGCACAACAACCACGTCGCGTATGTCGCGCACGACCCCGCTCAGTACCCGAAGGTGCAGGGCGCGTTCCTGCGGGACAGCCTCGGCGCGGGCTATGTGAGCGTCGGCCTGACCTTCGCGCAGGGCTCGTTCAACGCCACCGGCCAGGACGACGTCATCCAGCGCTGGACGCTGGGTCCGGCGGGCCCGGGCAGCAGCGAGCGGATCCTGGACCGGGTGCGGCACCGCGACTACCTGCTCGACCTGCGGACCGCCCCGTCACCGGCTGACGCCTGGCTGCGGCAGGCACACCCCACGCGCAGCATCGGCACCGCCTACCCCGACGGCCCGCACGACATCGCGCTCGCCCGCAGCTACGACGTCCTGATCCATCTGCACCGGGTGGAGGCGGCGACGCTGCGGGACCAGTGATCGTCGCGGGTGCTCAGACGTACAGCTTGTCGAGGAAGGCGGTCAGATTGCCCGTGGTCCGGGCGATCTGCTCCGCCGGCGTCAGGCTCTCCTCGAAGCGGCTCCCGGACTCCAGGTTCTTCTTGCCGCGGACGTACAGCGAGCAGGCGAGGTCGGTGCACATGTAGAGGCCGACCGAGTTGCCCTCGCGGCCCGCCGCCCCCGCCTTGCGGGCCGTCATCAGCGAGACGCCGCCGCCCGGATGGGTCGTCAGGCAGAGGGAGCACATGCTGCGGTGCAGGAAGCCGCGCTGCGAGGAGGGGAAGCGGAGGGTGACGCCCACCGGGCGCCCCTCCCGCTCGGTGACCAGATAGCTGCGATCGGGGGCTCCTGGATCACGCCAGCCGAGGAAGTCGAGGTCGTCCCAAGGGCGTTCGTCGAGATCGCGGGGGAGGGACAGGCGCTTGGCCTCGCCTTTCGAGCAGTTGATGAAAGAGTTGCGGATGTCCGGCTCGGTGAGTGGCTTCATGGGGAGACTCCGGGGGGTAAGGGTGTTGGGCTGATCGGTAAAACCTAGGGGCCCTAGGTTCATGGCTAGGATAGGCAGCTTGATGAGGGGGAGCCAGTGAATTTCGGCCCTGTCGGGTCACCTCGGGCCCGGGCGGCACTGCGGCACGTCGCGGCCTCGTCCACGGGGCCGGCCCTCGACCCCGAGGTGCGCGTCACCCTCAACTTCCACCCGGACCGGCTGGTGCGGGGCGTACCGATCCTGCGCGCGCTGGCCGAGGACGGCACCTACCACTCGCAGTTCGTCACCGGCACCAGCAACGGCGGGCTCACCGCGCACCCCGGCGGCGACCGCTGGCGCTGGGAGAGCCGGATCTTCGGCGGGGTCTACGACGACGCGCCCGGCCACGAGCGGCCCGTGTACGGCGCTCTGAACTTCCGCCGCCAAGTGGTGGGCGCCGCCCCGCGGTTCGGCTCCTCGCACTTCCGGCTGACCGGCACGGCACTCGCCCGCGCCACCTTCTGCTACCCCGACAGCGCGGCCGAGCCGACCGACTTCGGCGTCGCCGTCGGTATGCACCTCGTCGCCCTCGCCGAGGCCGACGAACAGGACGCCCTCAATGACTACATCGAGGCGCAGGTCCACGGGGGAGTCGTCCTCGCCCGAGACGTCGAGGCGATCGTCCTGGACGCGAGCTACCGGGGCACGCCCGTCGAGATCGCCGCCCGTCTGCTGCCGTTCCCGGTCGAGTGGCACCCCGGCTATCGGCTCACCGTGGCCGACCTGCACCGCCACGCCGACTACCGCGGCCAGGAGTACGCCGAGCTGGGCGCCCGCCTCGCCGAGAACGGACTGATCAACCCACGCGTCATCGGCAACGCCGCCCGCACGGGCCGCTACGAACTCCAGGACCTGAAGATGGTGTGGCACACCCTCGCCCGCTTCGGCGCGCCCGAGGGAGCGGGGACCGCCTACTCGGGCTCCTCCGATGCGGCCGGCGTCGGCGGCCACACCCCGGCAGCGAGCAGGCCCAGTGCGTAGGCGCGGGCGACCAGTTCCGTGCGGTTCGCCGCGCTCCAGCGTGCCGACAGGCGCCGCAGGTGGTAGTTCACGCCGTCCACGGTGAGGCCGGTCTCCCGGGCGGCCTGCGCGGTGGTGGCGCCCCCGGCGAGCAGCGCCAGGATGCGTGCCTCGGTCGGCGCCACCTTCACGGGCCTGCGTTCCTGTGCCTCGCGCTCGCCCAGGACCCGGAGCAGCACCAGCAGCGCCGGCGTCTCCTCCACGGTGTCGCTCACCGGGTCCGCCGTCAGCTCCCCGTACCGCTGCGCACCGCCGGGCGCCTGCCAGCGCACCGACACCTGGTACCGCGACCGGTGCCGCAGCCGCAGTGCCTCGGCGATCCGCTCCACCTGCGTCGCCTCCTGCGGGCGGAACAGCTCCAGCACGTCCCGGCCGCGCAGCCGTCCCGGGGTCGTACCGCACTCCGCCGCCATCGCCGGATTGGCCAGCAGGACCGCGCCGTACACATCGCAGACCGCGATCGGTACCGAGACGCGGTCGAAGACCATCAGGGCGCGGTTGCGCCAGACCACGGCCTCGGGTCGAGCCCAGTCCACAGCACCTCCGGTCCCTCGGCGCAAGCGTGACGCACATCCATGGACTACACAATCATGTAGGGGCGGGGTGCGGGTGGCCGGGGCCCGTCGATCACGCTGGATCGCAGTAGTCCCGTACCGCGAAAGGCAGTTGTCGCGCCATGCCCCCCACCGCGTTGCACCCGCAGCCCCTCGACACCCTCCCCGGTGTCCCCGTCGTCGACATCACCGCCGTCGGACCCGGCCGTACCCCGATCCAGCAGGTCATGGAGCTGATGCGGGAGCACGGGCCGGTGCTCGTGCGGCGGCTGCACGGGCGGGAGACGCTGTTCACCGCCGACCTCGACCTGGTGGCCGACCTCGCGGACGAGAAGCGGTTCGCCAAGCATGTCGGGCCCGCCCTGGAGAACGTCCGGGAGTTCGCCGCCGACGGCCTGTTCACGGCGTACAACGACGAACCGAACTGGGCCAGGGCGCACGACATCCTCATGCCCGCCTTCGCGCTCGGCTCGATGCGCACCTACCACCCCGTGATGCTGAAGGTGGCCCAGCGGCTCATCGCGTCCTGGGACCGCGACGCCGGCGCCGGACAGCCGGTGAACGTCCCCGACGACATGACCCGCATGACCCTCGACACCATCGGGCTCGCCGGGTTCGGCTACGACTTCGGGTCCTTCGAGCGGGCCGAGCCGCACCCCTTCGTCGAGTCGATGGTGCGCTGCCTGGAGTGGAGCATGAACCGCCTGGCCCGCGTCCCGGGCCAGGACCACTGCGCCGCCGACGCGGCCTTCCGGGACGACGCCGCCTACCTCGCCCAGGTCGTCGACGACGTCATCGCCTCCCGCGCCGGCACCGACCAGCGTGACGCCGAGGACCTTCTCGGCCTCATGCTCACCGCCGAGCACCCGCGGGACGGCAGCACCCTCGACGCCGCCAACATCCGCAACCAGGTCATCACCTTCCTGATCGCCGGCCACGAGACGACCTCCGGCGCGATGTCCTTCGCGCTGTACTACCTCGCCAAGCACCCGGCCGCGCTCCAGCTCGTGCAGCGCGAGGTCGACGAGCTGTGGGGCGACCGGGCCGACGTCGAGCCGACGTACGACGAGGTCGGCAAGCTGACGTACACCCGCCAGGTGCTCAACGAGGCGCTGCGGCTGTGGCCCACGGCCGCCGCGTTCAGCCGGCACGCCCTTCAGGACACGATGCTCGGCGGCCGCATCCCGCTGCGCGCCGGGCAGTTCGTCACCGTCCTCGCCCCGATGCTGCACCGGCAGCCGGTCTGGGGCGACAACCCCGAGCTGTTCGACCCCACCCGCTTCACGCCCGAGGCCGAGGCGGCGCGCTCGGTGCACGCCTTCAAGCCGTTCGGCACCGGTGAACGCGCCTGCATCGGGCGGCAGTTCGCCCTGCACGAGGCGACCATGCTGCTGGCGATGCTGGTCCACCGCTACCGGCTGCACGACCACGCCGACTACCGCCTCACCATCAAGGAGACCCTCACCCTCAAGCCCGACGGCTTCACCCTGACCCTGACCCCGCGCACGCCCGCCGACCGGGTGCACACCCCGCTGCCCGGCGCCGCCCCCGCGGCCAGGGAAGCCATGTCCGACACGGCCGCCCTCCCCGCCCGCGTCCGCCCCGGCACCAGCGCCCTGTTCCTGCACGGCAGCAACTACGGCACCTGCCGCGACTTCGCCGCCCAGCTCGCCGACGAGGCCGCCGCCATCGGCTGCGAGACGCAGATCGCGCCCCTCGACGACTACGCCGGCGGCCTGCCCACCGACCGCCCGGTCGTGATCACCGCCGCCTCCTACAACGGCCGCCCCACCGACGACGCCACCGCCTTCGCCGCCTGGCTCGACGAAGCCTCCGACGCCGGTGACGTCACCTACGCCGTCCTCGGCGTCGGCGACCGCAACTGGGCCGCCACCTACCAGCACGTCCCGACCCGCTTCGACGACCGCCTCGCCGAACTCGGCGCCACCCGCCTGACCGACCGCGCCGCCGCCGACGCCTCCGGCGATCTGACCGGCGCGGTACGGGACTTCACGGCCAGGCTCCGCACGGCTGTGCTGGAGCAGTACGGCGACCCGGACGCCACTGCCCCGGCCGACGACGAGCCCACGACGGCGTACGAGGTCCGAACCCTGACCGGCGGCCCCCTCGACGCCCTCGCCGAACGCCACGGCCTCGTCCCGATGACGGTCACCGAGGCCCACGACCTCACCGCCCCCGGCTACGCTCGCCGCAAGCGCTTCGTCCGCGTCGCCCTGCCGGACGGTGTCACCTACCGCACCGCCGACCACCTCACGGTGCTGCCCGCGAACGCCCCGGCCCTCGTCGACCGCGCCGCCACCGCACTCGGCATCGACCTCGACACCGTCCTGGACATCCGCGCCACCCGCCCCCGCCGCGACGGCCTCGCGGTGGACCGGCCCCTGACGGTGCGCCAACTCCTCACTCACCACGTCGAGTTGCAGGAGCGCCCGAGCGCCGCCCAGCTGTCCGCGCTCGCCGCCGCCAACCCGTGCCCGCCGGAGCGCATGGCGCTGGCGAACCTGACCGACGATCCGCGCACCCTGGTCGAGGTGATCGAGGACCACCCGGCGCTGCGAGGCGCCCTGGACTGGCCGACGCTGCTCGACCTCCTCACCCCGCTGCGGCCCCGCCACTACTCCATCTCCTCCTCACCCGCCGTCGACCCCGGCCACGCGGACCTGATGGTGTCCCTGCTTCAGGCTCCGGCCCGCTCGGGCAAGGGCGTCTACCGAGGCACCGGATCCGGACACCTCATGACCGTCCGGCCCGGCGACACGGTGTACGCCCGCGTGCAGCCGTGCCGGGAGGCCTTCCGGATCGGCGGCTCCGAACCGGTCGTCATGGTCGCGGCCGGCACGGGCCTCGCCCCCTTCCGCGGGGCGATCGCCGACCGTACGGCGGCACGAGCGGAGGGTGCCGAACTCGCCCCCGCCCTCTGCTACTTCGGCTGCGACGCCCCCGACGTCGACTTCCTGCACGCCGAGGAACTGCGCGCCGCCGAGGCCGCCGGCGCGGTCTCGCTCCGTCCGGCCTTCAGCGCCGCCCCAAAGGACGGCGTGACCTTCGTCCAGCACCGCATCGCCGCCGAGGCCGACGAGGTCTGGGGGCTGCTCGGCGCGGGCGCCCGAGTGTACGTCTGCGGGGACGGTTCGAGGATGGCGCCGGGTGTACGGGAGGCGTTGCGTACGCTGTACCGGGAGCGTACGCCGGACGCCGACGACGTGGCGGCCGAGCGGTGGCTCGACGGGCTGATCGCGGACGGCCGTTACGTCGAGGACGTGTACGCGGCCGGCTGACCGAAGGGGAGGGTGGGCGCACGGTGGTGGACTCCTGGGAACGGGCCCGGCAGGTCCTGGACGCGGCCGGTCTTCCGCCGGGACACCTCGCCCACCTGCGCCCGCTGTCGGGCGGCACGTACAACACGGTCGAGGAGCTGGTCCTCGTGGACGGCCGTCGCTATGTGCTGAAGGTGCCGCCCGACGCGACGCTTCCGGGCATGGCGCACGAGAGCGAACTCCTCGTGTCCGAGGCCGAGTTCTACCGCGCGGCCGCGAAGGCGGACGTGGCGGCGCCGCGTGTGGTGACCCTCGGAAGCCATCTGCTGATGACCGCCTGTCCGGGCGACCCCTGGGACGGCTCACTCACGGACACGGAACAGGCCGCCCTGCGCACGGAGTTGGGCCGTCAGGTCGCCCGACTGCACACCATCACCGGGCCGGGCTACGGCTACCCGTCCGGTGCCCTCGGCCCGCTCGCCGACGACTGGCGCACCGCGTTCACGGGGATGCTCGACGCCGTCCTGGACGACGCCCGCCGTTACGGGGCCCGCCTGCCGCGCCCCGCCGACGCCGTGGCCCGTACGCTCCGGGCCGCCTACGACGCGCTCGACGAGGTCACCGTCCCGTGTCTCGTCCACTTCGACCTGTGGCGGGGCAACATCCTGGTCGACCGTGCGTCGGGGGAGGCCCGCATCGGCGGGCTCATCGACGGGGAGCGCATGTTCTGGGGCGACCCGCTGGCCGACTTCGTCTCCCTGGCGCTGCTGGGGGACATCAAGAAGGACGAGGCGTTCCTGGCCGGATACCGGGAGGCCGCAGGGCGGGCCGAGTTCGACGCGGCGGCCCGACTGCGCCTCGCCCTCTACCGCTCCTACCTCTACCTGATCATGCTCACCGAGACGATCCCCCGGGCGGTCGACGCCGGGCAGGAGCGCTGGGTCCAGGAGGCCGTCGCTCCGGAACTCCTGGCGGCGCTGGCCGAGATCGAGGACCTGACGTCGTAGTTCACAATGGGGGACGGTTCGAACAGGGTGGGGAACAGGGCTGGTCCGAAGGGAGCCGCATGGCGGGGCGGAACGGGCGCACGGTACGCGACCTCAGACGGGGCAACCGTACGGTCGTACTGCAGCGCCTCTACTTCGACGGCCCCCTCAGCCGCTTCGAACTCGGCCCGGCGACCGGCCTCAGCTCCGGTTCCGTCAGCAATGTCGTCGCCGAGCTGATCGCAGACGGCCTGGTCGAGGAGGCCGGCAGCGTCGACTCCGACGGCGGCCGCCCCCGCATCCTCTTGCGCGTGGCTCCCGGCAGCGGTCACATGATCGGCGTCGATGTCGGCGAGACCCGGGTGCGGATCGGGCTGTTCGACCTGACCCTCACCGAACTCGCCCGCGCCGAACGGCCTTTGGCGCAGCAGCGGTACGAGGTCGAAGGCATCGTCCGCCATGTGCGCGACGGCATCGCCGAGGTGCTCGCGGCATCCGGCATCGGGCCCGAGCGGCTCCTCGGCGTCGGTATCGGCGTCCCCGGGATCGTCGAGCACACGCCGCGGCTCGGCACCCTGGTGCACGGGCAGACGATCGGCTGGGACGCGGTACCGCTGGAGCAGCTTCTGCGCGACGGCTGCGAACTCCCCGACACCGTCCCGTACTTCATCGACAACGGCGCCAGGACCCTCGGCCAGGCCGAGATGTGGTTCGGCGGCGGCCACGGCGCCCGCAGCGCGGTCGTCGTGCTGTTCGGCTCCGGCGTCGGCGCCTGTCTGGTCGCCCCCGAGGCGGAGCACGGGCGGGCGGTGGAGTGGGGGCATCTGACGGTACGGGTCAGGGGGCGCCGCTGCCGGTGCGGCGCGCTCGGCTGCCTGGAGGCGTACGCGGGCGCCGAGGCACTGCTGGAACGCTGGCGCGAGGAGGGCGGGAGCATGCCGGAGGGCGCCGACGAGGAGACCGCGCTGGCGGCGATGCTGGCCGGCGCCTATCCGCCCGAGGGCGGTGCGGCCGACCCGGTGGCGCTCGCCGTACTGGAGGAGACGGCCGAGTACGTGGGCGCGGGCCTGTCCGACCTGATCAACCTCTTCCAGCCCGAGCGCATCCTGATCGGCGGCTGGGCGGGTCTGCGGCTCGGCGCCCACCTCCTGCCCGCCGTACGCCGGCACGCGGCCTCGTACGCCCTGCGGCATCCGGCCCGGAAGGTCACCGTCGACCTCGGCAGGCTCGGCCCGGACGCGGTCACCGTCGGTGCCGCGATCCTGCCGCTCGCCGACTTCTTCGCGCGCGGCGGCCGGCGCGCCGAGCCTGTGCCCGAGGCCCCGTCGACCGCCTGGCGCACGGCCCTGGCGGAGCGGGTGGCGCCCTGAGGTTTCGCCGGTGTCGGGAACGGTACTCGCGGGGCTCACGAACGACCTTGGACGACGCGAGGAGGTGCACCATGGCCGACGACCGTCGCGCTGCGCAGGACAAGACCGGCGAGCCCGTGCCGCGGGATCTGCCGGATCAGCAGGCGAACCCGGGAGAGGACCCGGGGGAGGACCCGTGGGAGGTGCCCGTCGAGCGGGCGGACGACAGCACCGAAGCGGACGACGTCCCCGACACGGACGAGGCGGGAACGGGCCGACAGGGCGCGGCCCGGTCGGGCACGGTCCAGCCGGAGGAACATCCGGTACCTGAGGAGCCGTCCGGCTGAGACAGGTCCTCGTTGAGGCAGGGCCCCTGAGCAGGGCGCAGGTCAGCCCGCCTTGCGGCCCCGCATCGGCTCCGTCGGCGCACCCTCGCCGCGCTGCAGGCCCTGCAGAAACTCCTCCAGCACCTCGGACGCCGTGCGTTCCGGGCGCCAGCCCAGTTCCGTACGCGCGCGTGTGCAGTCCATCAGCGGCAGCCTGAGCACCGCGTCGAAGAGGTGCGGGGAGGCGGGCAGCAGGTGCAGCCCCCACGCGGCGGCGATCGCCGAGCGGGCCGCCGTACGGTGCAGCCGGACCGGGCGGGCGCCGAGCATCTCGCCCAGCAGAGCCGCGTCGACCGGGGGGTCGGCCGCGAGGTTGAAGGCGCCGCGGACGTCGGACTTCACGGCGAGCTGATAGGCCCTGGCCGCGTCGTCCGTGTGCAGCGCCTGCACCCGCAGTCCTGGAATGTCGGGCAGGAACGGCAGCAGCTCCGGGCGCGCCAGCGGGCCCGGCAGGAAGCGGCCACCGAAGATACGGCGCTGCTCGCTCGCCGACTCCCGCTTGAACAGGAACGCCGGCCGCATCCGCACCACACGCAACCTGGGATGGGACCGGTCGAAGGTGTCCAGCGCCCGCTCCAAGTAGGCCTTCTCCCGGCAGTACGCGGCGTCGGGCCAGCCGTGTGTCGGCCACGACTCGTCCACTGCGTGGTCCTTCGGCCCCGGCGAGTACGCGCCGACCGACGACGCGTGCACCAGCGTCGGGACCCGCGCCGCGGCCACCGCGTCGAAGACCTGAATGCTGCCCAGCACGTTCGTCCGCCAGGTCACGGCCGGATCGTGCGTGGGCTGGAACGCCCAGGCCAGATGGATGACGGCATCGGCACCCTCGAACAGGCTCGCCGGATCGGCCTGCTCGGACGCCAGGTCGACCGCCGCCCAGTCCGTCTTCGGCGGCGACCACTCGGGAGTCCTGCGGGCCAGCCCCAGCACGGAGCCGACCTCCGGATCCTCCGAGAGGAGCCGCACCACGCTCGTGCCGACGTTGCCCGTGGCACCGGTGACCACGATCCTGCGGGCCGGTTCGCTGCTCACCTGCGCCTCCTCACGGGAGTGGGGACGGGAGCGTCCGAGTACCCCGTTCCGAGGCGCCCGCACGCTCCGCACCCGCGCTACGCGGCGAACGCGTTCACACCCGTCAGCTCCGCCGACAGCTGCCACAGCCGTGCGGCCTGCTCCGGGTCGATCGCCCAGTCCTTGACGCCACTGCGCTCGTCGCCGTCGTGGGCGGGCTCGGCGATGTCGCAGTCCTCCAGGTAGACCCCGCCCATGCCGTCCAGCTGGGGCGACGTCGCGGCCCACACCTGCGTGGCCGCGCCCTGCGCCGGGCTCTTGAAGCCCTCCGGGTTCAGCGGGTTGCCCTGCTCGTCGATCCAGCCGCGCTCCACCATCTCCTCCTTCGGGAGGTGGCGCTGCAACGGGGTGAGGATGCCGCCCGGGTGCAGCGAGAAGGCCCGTACCCCGTGGTCGGCGCCGAGCTTGTCGAGGTGGACGGCGAACAGGACGTTCGCGGTCTTCGCCTGCCCGTACGCCTCCCACTTGTCGTAGCCCTGCCGCCAGTGGACGTCGTCCCAGCGCATCCCGGAGAAGTGGTGGGCCCGCGAGGACACCGAGACCACGCGGGCACCGCCCGGCTCGATCGCCGGCCACAGGCGGTTGACCAGTGCGAAGTGACCGAGGTGGTTGGTCGCGAACTGAGCCTCCCAGCCGGGCCCGACCCGGGTCTCCGGACAAGCCATGATCCCGGCGTTGTCGATCACGAAGTCGATCGTGTGGCCGGAAGCGAGGAACCGCTCGGCGAAGCCGCGCACGCTCTCCAGGTCGCCGAGATCCAGCTCGTCCACCTCGACGCCGCCGAGGCCGGACAGCGCCTCCTCGGCGGTGGCCCGGCGACGGGCGGGGACGACTACCTGGGCGCCCGCCTTGGTGAGCGCGCGGGTGGTCTCCAGGCCGAGGCCCGAGTAGCCGCCCGTCACGATCGCGAGCTTCCCGGTCAGGTCGATGCCGTTCAGGACGTCGTCGGCGGTGCTCGTGGCGTCGAAGCCGGAGCCGATCTTGTGCTGTGCAGTGCTCATGCCGGGAACGCTACGAATTGGAGTGCTCTCCAAGTCAAGCCGACCCGTAGGCACGCGCCCGAACGGGAGAAGCCCCGACCGGACGGGGGGTTCCGGTCGGGGCGGTCAGGGGTGTGGGTACGGATGGCGGTCGCCTCTCGGCGAAAGGCTCCACAGGGCTTCAGCCGAACGATCGTCCCTGTGGGCAAAAGGTGAGGCCCGGGGACACTGTCCCATCCGCACCCACGCGTTGTTCAACGGGCAACTACCTTTCGGTGTTCCAGCACTGGGGACGATGTGAGGTGATCTGCGTCACCCCCGTTGACCTGCCGGAACGGTCTCGCTCCACACGTTCTCCGCCTGCAGCAGCGCCGGCCGGTCGGGCGGGAGTGGCGTGCGGCCTTCGTCGGCCGCGACGGCGAGGGTCCGGGTGAGGGCCCTGATGTGCCCGGTGACACGCCAAAGCGCCGCCAGTTGGCCGGCACCATCAGCAGGGGCACCCCCGAGCGCCCGCTGTCGTACCGATTCCACGGCCCGGGTGCCCCGGCGCTCAGGCCGTCGCACCCCGTCGGTCACACGGGTCATCCGCCGCGCGCGTCCGCGCCGCCCGGCACCTCGGCCAAGGGGCTGTCCGCCAGGGACGCCAGCAGGTGGGCCGGATCCTCGTAGACCGCCCGCGCGCCCGCGTCCAGCAGGTCGGCGCGGGGGATGCCGCCGCACAGGACGCCCACGCAGCGCACACCGGCCCGGGTGCCGGCTCGCATGTCCCACACGGTGTCGCCGACGAAGACCGCGCGCTCGGCGGGCACCCCGGCCAGTTCCAGGGCGTGCTCGACGGGCTCCGGTGCGGGCTTGCCCTCCTCGACGTCGTCGGCGCTCGCGGTGGCGGTGATCGCGTCGTCCGCGGCGATCGCCCGACGCAGCGCGGACAGCTCCGCACCCCCGGCCGAGGTCGCGAGGACGACGCGCCAGCCGTTGCGGTCGAGGCGCCGCAGCAGCCGGCCCGCGTCCCGCAGCGGGGGCAGCCGGTCGAAGTACTGGCCGTACAGGGCCTTGTGGGCGGCGCCCAACTCGGCGTCCTGGTCCTCGTCCCGGTCGTCGCCGAGGAGGTGGGCGATCAGGTCGGTGGAGGCGAGGCCCACGGCCCGGTGGACGGCGTGCATGGGCACCTGGTGTCCGGCCTGCCGGAAGGCTTCCCACCAGGTCGTGACGTGGAGGTGGTTGGTGTCGACGAGAGTTCCGTCGACGTCGAACACCGCCGCCCGTTCCATGTGTGCCGCCCCTTCCTGGTGCGGGCCGGTTTCCGTACCTGCCGCACGAGTACCACGTCAGGCGCCCGCCACTCGGGACGGTGTCCGGCCCTCGTGGGTCCAGGCCAGCAGCTCGTCCATGCTCCAGGTGGTGACCACCCGCTCGGCGGGCACCGCGCACTCCTGCGCCCGCGCACAGCCGTACCGCTGCCAGTCCAGCTGACCGGGCGCATGCGCGTCGGTGTCGATGGAGAACAGCGTGCCCGCCGCCACGGCTCGGCGCAGCAGCCGCCGGGGCGGGTCGAGCCGCTCGGGCCTGCTGTTGATCTCCACCGCCGTACCGGACTCGGCGCACGCGGCGAACACCTCGTCCGCGTCGAACTCCGACTCGGGCCGCCCACGCCCGGTCACCAGCCTGCCGGTGCAGTGCCCCAGAACGTCCGCGTGCGGATCGCGTACGGCGGCGACCATGCGGCGGGTCATCGCGCGGGATTCCATGCGCAGCTTGGAGTGCACGGACACCACCACGACGTCGAGCCGATCCAGCAGCTCGGGTTCCTGGTCGAGCGAGCCGTCCTCGAGGATGTCGCACTCGATGCCGGTGAGCAGCCGGAACGGCGCCCAGGTCGCGTTCAGCTCCGCCACCACGTCCAGCTGCTCGCGCAGCCGGTCGGCCGACAGCCCGCGGGCGACGGTCAGCCGCGGGGAGTGGTCGGTCAGCGCCGCCCACTCATGTCCGAGCTCGGCCGCCGTCCGCCCCATCTCCTCGATCGGGCTGCCGCCGTCGGACCAGTCGGAGTGCAGATGGCAGTCCCCGCGCAGCAGCTCCCACAGCTGCCGCCCGCTCTCGGGCGGTGCGGCAGCCGCGGACCTGCCCTCCAGGTCTGTCAGATAGCCGGGCACCTGACCGGCCAGCGCCTCGCGCACCACCTGGGCCGTCTTCGGACCGACGCCCCGCAGCGACTCCAGCGTCCCGGCCTCGGCCCGGGCCCGTACCTCGTCCTCGGGCAGCTCGGCCAGTACCCGGGCGGCCGTACGGAAGGCGCGTACGCGATACGTCGGCGCCAGCGACCGCTCCAGCAGAAAGGCGATCCGGTTCAGCGCCTCGACGGGATCCATCGCCACCTCCCCCTCCAGGGTTCCCCGGCGCTGCCGCCCCCGCACGACGGCGGACGGATTCGTGGGTGACCTGGAGGATTCGTCGACGCGGATTGCGCTCTACGCTCTATGCATGACCGAAAGCGCGAGCCCGTACATTTCAAACCCGCGGATCATGGTGCTCGGGGTTCAGCCGGGCACGCCTCCGTTCCGCATCCTGGAGATCGACGGCGAGGTCGTCGGTCAGGCGAAAACCGTCACCGACGTTCTGGAGGCCGCCGCCGCCTTCGGCATCACCGTCCATGACCTGGATGACCCGGACGTGGTCCGCTGGGTCGGCGGAGACAAGTTCACCTGGCACCACCACTAGCCGGCCGGGTCAGCCGACCGTCCACTTCTGGTTGGCGCCGCCCGTGCAGGTCCAGATCTGCAGCCGGGTGCCGCCCGCCGAGTTGTTGCCGGCCACATCGAGGCACTTGTCGGCCTGCGGGTTGACGATGTCGCGCGCCGCGGAGACGGTCCATCTCTGGTTGGGGCCGCCGGTGCAGTCCCACAGCTGGACGGTCGAGCCGTCCGCGGTGCCGTTGCCCGTCACGTCCAGGCACTTGCCGAGCGCCCGGAGCGTGCCGTCGGCGCCGGCGGTCCACTGCTGGGCGGCGGAGCCGTTGCAGTCGTAGAGCTGTACGGGTGTGCCGTTGGCGGGGTTCGCCCCGGCCACGTCCACGCACTTCCCGGCCAGGCCCCTGATCGCGCCGCCGGTGGCCGAGTCGCCGGTCGTCACCGAGACGTGGTCCACGACCAGCTGCTGCGGAAAGACCGTGGATCCGTCCGGGTCGCCCGGCCAGTAGCCGCCGACCGCGAGGTTCAGGATCAGGAAGAACGGCTTGTTGAACACCCAGGTCCGCCCGCCCAGGTCGGCGGGTGTGCGCCGCTGGTAGACGTTCCCGTCCACGGACCAGGTGATCGAGTCGGGTGCCCAGTCGATGGCGAAGGTGTGGAAGGCGTCGGCGAAGGCCTGCCCGTTCGGGAGGGAGTAGGCGGCCCCTATGCCGCCCGACCCGGAGTAGCCGGGGCCGTGGAGCGTGCCGTGCACCGTCGAGGGCTCGAAGCCGACGTTCTCCATGATGTCGATCTCGCCCGAGTCCGGCCAGTCGACCGGTGTGCCGAGCATCCAGAACGCGGGCCACATGCCCTGCCCGCGCGGCACCTTCAGCCGCGCCTCGACATGACCGTACTGCGCGGTGAACTTCCCGGCGGTGTTCAGCCGGGCCGAGGTGTACTGGCAAGTTCCGTACCAGCACTGGTAGTTGGCGGGGTTCTCGCGTCGGGCCGTGATCACCAGGTGGCCCTGGCCGTCCAGCGCCGCGTTCTTGTTGCCCGGGGTGTAGTACTGCCGCTCGTGGTTGTTGACGTTGTCGCCGGTTTCGATCTGCCACTTCGACGAGTCGACCGCGGCACCGGCGGGCCCGTCGAAGCTGTCGGAGAACGTCACCGCGGCGGCCGTGACGTCCGGTGGTTCCGCCTGGGCGGGTCCGATCGCGGCGGACGCGACCAGGACGGCCGACAAGGCGGCGAGGAGACACGTGCGGAGCAGGCGTGGGGCGGCCATCATGCTCCCTTCCGTACGGCGACCCGGTGGACGGGTGCGCCGAGCGAGGTGGGGGGTGAAGGTGTCGCCACTTGATTTAAGGAGTGAGATAAGGGGCCGTCAATACTTTGGTACAGACCAGAAGTCGGGCGTGCGCGATCGTCCCCGCCCGGCATGATTCGTCCGTCGCCGAAGTGTTCGGTTTCTAGGCTTCTCGCCATGAACGCCGCACACATCGGTGAGTTGCTCGCCGTCCTGGGCGCGGGCATCGCCGCCGGTGCCGTCAACGCCGTCGTCGGCTCGGGGGCGCTGATCACCTTTCCGGTCCTGCTCGCGACCGGCCTGCCACCCGTCACCGCGACGGTCTCCAACGCGCTCGGCCTGATCCCGGGCTCGATCAGCGGAGCCATCGGGTACCGCGAAGAACTCCGTGGCCAGCGCCGGCGCATCCTGAAGTGGGGCGCCGGCGCCCTGCTCGGCGGACTCACCGGCGCCACGCTGCTGCTGGCCCTGCCCGCCTCGGCGTTCGAACGGATCGTGCCGGCCCTGGTGGGACTTGCCCTCGTACTGGTCGTCCTCCAACCCCTGATCGGCAGGAAGTTGCGCAGCCGCCGAGCACGCGAGGGGCGAACCGTACGTCCCGACGGTGGCCCCCTGCTGCTCGTCGGACTGACCCTGGCCAGCGTCTACGGCGGCTACTTCTCCGCGGCCCAGGGCATCATCTATGTCGCCCTGATGGGCATGCTCCTCGACGACAGCCTGCAACGCCTCACCGCCGTCAAGAACGTGCTCGTCGCCGTGGTCAACTCCGTCGCCGCGCTGTTCTTCCTCGTCGTCGCGGACTTCGACTGGACCGCCGTAGCTCTGCTCGCGGTCGGATCCGCGGTCGGCGGCCATCTCGGCGCCACGACGGGCCGCCGCCTGCGCCCTTCCGTCCTGCGCGCGCTCATCGTGGTGGTCGGCACGGTGGCCGTCGTCCAGTTGGTGCTGCGCTAGGCCTTCTCGGAGCGCGACCCCCGGGCGTGTACCGCGCGGCTCAGTCGCCGGCCCAGCAGGAGGTAGCCGATCAGGGCTCCGGTGGTGTTGAGGATGACGTCGTCGATGTCGAAGGCGCGCCCTGTCACCAGCGCGCCCTGCGCGAACTCGACGAGAAGCATGACGGTCGCCGTGAGCAGAAGAACGCGCAGGACGCCGCGCGTCCGGGGGGCGACGACGGGGACCAGGATGCCGAACGGAACGCCCAGCAGCAGGTTCCCGCCGATCTGCCGGACGGCGTCGCGCAGTTCGGGCTGGTCCAGATAGGCCCGCAGGGAGCGGCCCGGATGCAGGTTGGTGTGGGTCAGGGCCGCCGAGGCGGGGGAGGGCTGCAGGGTGAGCTTCGCCAGGACGACGGCGAAGGCGACCATGAACGCGAAGGCGCACAGCATCGCCAGAAGGCGGGCGAGGAAGCGCAGGGGGTTCTGCTTGGGTCGCGGGGTGCGCCGGGACTTGGCGCCGCGCTCGGACTTGGCGGCGTCTGAGGTTTTGGCGCCGCCCGCCGACTTGGCGCCGCCTGCGGTCTTGGAAGTGCCGGGGCGTATCGCGGCGCGCGAACGTGGGGTTCCACGGGCCATGCGGTCCTCCAGTCTTCAACTTCCCTTTGTAATAAGGGGATTACCCCGGTAGCCCGATGCGATGCCGCCTCCGCCGCTCCCGGTCACGGCCGCCCGCGGTTTCCCTTCATGCTGTCGGGGCACTCCGGCCGGAGACCCGCGCGTGCCGCCGCCTCTGTCGCCCAGGGTGGTGTTTGGATGACGCGGAACCGAAGTATGGGAAATAACGGACATCTGGAGATTCGGTCCACGGAGGTGGCGTATGGACCGGCGTACGACGCTGCTCGCCGCATCCGAGTTCCTGGCCTGGTGGGCCGCGCTCGCCGTGCTGTGGCTGGTCCTCATCAGCGCCGTGGACACCCTGGAACTCGCGGTCGGCGCGGGCGTCGCCGCCATGGCAGCGCTCGCGGCCGTGGCCGCACGCCGGGCGGTGACCGGACGATGAACGGCTGGCTCCTCGCGGCGACCGTCGTACTCGGCGGGGGAGTGGGCGCCACCCTCTGGGGTGTCGCCACCGGACCGCTGCGGCGCCGGGTCGTGGCCCAGAACCTCTCCACCGCCCTGGCCTGCCCCGGACTGCTCCTGCTCGGGCAGGGGTACGAGCGCCCCTCTTACGTCGATCTCGCCCTGGTCCTCGCCCTGCTCGGCCCCGTCGGCACCCTCGTCTTCGCCCGCCTGCTCACCGACGAACTGGCCGACGACCCGCCGCGCGCCTGGGGCCTGACGTGGGCGGCCGCAGGTCTCGCCGCGGCGGTGGTCCTGGCGCTGTGCGTGGCGGTCGGGCCGAGCCGGGCGATGGTGAAGCTCCTGCTCACGGGCGCGCTCCTGATCGGCGGGAACCTGGTCGCCTCCCGTGCGCTGGCCGGCGGTTTCGCGGGGGTGCGCGGTGGCTGACGCGGTCATCGTCGTCGCGCTGGTGCTCGTCGCCGTCTGTGCGACCGTGGCGGTAGCCGTCCGCGACCCCGTGCGCCAGGCCCTCGTGCTGGCCGTCCTCGGTGTCGTACTCGCCGTGCTGTTCACCTCGGTGCAGGCGCCCGACGTCGCCCTGTCGCAGCTGGCGGTCGGCGGCGCCCTCACCCCGCTGCTGCTGCTCCTGTCCGTCCGCAAGGTCAAGCGGCGCAAGGGGCGGGAGCGATGAACCCGCGCACCCGGCTCCGGCTCGTCCTCGTCGGCGGCGCCGGCCTCGCCGTGCTCCTCGTCGCCGCCTGCCTGCGGCTGCCGGACTTCGGCGGCGACACCCACCCGTACGGCGACCGCGCCGTGCACGAGTCCCTCGCCCGCCGCACCGCCAACTCCATCGCCTCCGTCAACTTCGACCAGCGTGCCTTCGACACCCTCGGCGAGATGACCATCCTGTTCGCGGCCGTCGTCGGCTGTGTCGTCCTGCTGCGGCAGACCCGCGACGAGCACCGCGCCCGGCCCGAACCCGCCGACGTGGCCCCGCCGGTACGCCGATACGCCCTGATCGTCCTGCCGATCGCCCTGGTCACCGGCCTGTACCTCATCGCGCACGGCCAGCTCAGCCCCGGCGGTGGCTTCCAGGGCGGCGTCGTCGCCGCGACCTCCCTGCACCTGCTCTACCTCGGCGCCGACTACCGCGCCCTGGAACGCATCCGCCCGGTCGGCCTCTACGAGGTCGGCGACGCCGTCTCGGCCTCGGCCTACCTCGTCACCGGCCTCGCGGGCCTCATCGGCTCTGCCGCCTTCCTCGCCAACACCCTGCTGCCGTACGGCACGTTCAACACGCTGTCCTCCGGCGGCACCGTGCCGCTGCTGAACGCGGCCATCGGCATGGAGGTCGCCTGTGCGGTCGTCGTGCTGCTGGCCCGCTTCCTGGACCAGGCCGTCGAGATCGAGGAGGAGAGCGGGAAGTGAGAGCGTCGTGATGGATGTCCTGCCGTACCTCGTCGCCGTGTGGATCTTCCTGGTCGGCTGCTACGGCCTCGCCACCAGCCGCAATCTGATCCACGCCGTCGGCTGCCTGTCCGTGTGCCAGTCCGCCACGTACGTCCTGCTGCTGGCCGTCGGCTACCGCGACGACGCCACCGCCCCCGTCTTCTCCGACATCGAGCCCGGCTCACGCCCCGTCGTCGACCCGGTCGTGCAGGCGCTCGCCCTGACCGACGTCGTCGTCGGCGCCACCGTCACCGCCCTGCTGCTCGCGCTCGTCATCCAGGTCTCCAAGCGGCACGGCACGGTCGACCCCGACGAACTGACCGAGCTGCGCGGCTGATGGACGACCTGCTGCCGCTGCTCGTCGCCGTACCGCTCCTCGGCGCCGCCCTCCTGGTCGCCGGCGGACGCCGCCTGCCCCGCGTCGTCGCCGAGTCCGTGGGCTGTGCCGTCTCGGCGGGCACGGCCGGGCTCGCGATCGTGCTGCTGCTGAACTCCTCGCCGCCGATGGCCGAATGGGTCGGCGGCTGGACGCCCGTCGAGGGCCGCAGCGTCGGCATCGTCCTGGCCGGGGACGGCGCGGGGCTCGGCATGGCGGCCCTGGCCTCCCTGCTGACCCTCGCGGCCCTGGCGTACTCCTGGCACTACTTCGAAGAACCCCCGCGTCGGCACGCCGGTTCGTTCCCCGCGCTGATGCTGCTCTTCCAGGCGGGCATGTGCGGGTTCGCGATCGCGGGCGACCTGTTCAACGCGTTCGTGTGGTTCGAGCTGATGAGCGTCGTCGCCTACGCGCTGACCGGGCACCGGGTCGAGGAGGCCAAGGCCGTGCAGGGTGCGCTGAGCTTCGGGGTGGTCACCTCGCTCGGCGCGTACGCCATGCTGATGGGCATCGGTCTGCTCTACGCCCGCACCGGCGAGCTCGGCATGGCGCAGATCGGCCGCGGTCTCGACGCGCACGGGCCGCCGGACGCGCTGGTCCTCGCCGCCTTCGTCCTCGTCCTGACCGGCCTGCTGGTCAAGGCGGCCGCCGTGCCCTTCCACTTCTGGCTCCCGGACGCACACGCCGTCGCCCCCACCCCCGTGTGCATGCTGCTGTCGGGCGTCATGGTCGAACTCGGCGTGTACGGCGTCTGGCGCGTGTACGGCACCGTCTTCGCCGGACCCGGCGGGATCCCGGCGGCCGACCTGGAGCGGGTGCTCGTCGTGCTCGGCTGCGTGACGGCGGTGATCGGCGCCGTCATGTGCTGGTACCAGCGGCACATCAAGCGGCTGCTGGCCTGCTCGACGGTCGCCCACACCGGGCTGTTCCTGATCGCCATCGGCGTACTGACACCGGAGGCCGACGACGGGGTCGCCCTGTACGTCCTCGGCCACGCCGGTGTGAAGGCCGCGCTGTTCGCCTGCACGGGCATCCTCCTCGACCGGTACGGCAGCGTCGACGAACACGCGCTGCACGGGCGGGCCCGGGAACTGCGCGGTGTCGCCGTGCTGTTCACAGTGGCCGGACTCGCGCTCGCCGGACTCCCGCCGTTCGGGACGTCGTTCGGCAAGGCCGTCACGGAGGAGGCCGTGGGCGGCCCGCTCATCGTGCTGTACGTCGCCGCGAGTGCGGTCACCGCCGGTGCGGTGCTGCGGGTCGCCGCCCGGGTGTTCTTCGGGCTCGGCCACCCGCCCGAGGAGGACACCGAGTACGAGACGACCGGCGGCGGTGAGCGGCCCGAGACCCGGCATCGGCTCGGCCGGATCCCCGACACCATGACCGTGGTCCCCGCCCTGCTGCTGGCCGGCTCGCTCGCCGTCGGCGTGGCCCCCGGCCTCGGCGAGGTCGTGGCGCACGCCGTCAACGAGGCCGGGTCCGGCGGTGCCGCGGTGCCCGCACCGCACTGGAGCCCGGCCGGTGTGCTGCTGGACCTCGCCTCCACCGCGCTGGCCCTGGGCCTCGCGGCGCTGGCCGTGACCCGGCCGGGGTTCCTCACCGTCCCGGACCGGGCACGGCCGCTGCGGCGCCTGCAGTCCGGGCACGTCGGGGACTACGTGGCCTGGGTGCTGGTGGGCGCCACCGTGCTCGGTGCGCTGGCCCTGCCGGGCCTGCTGTCGTAGGGGAGTCGCGGGGGCTCAGACCCCGTACGTCACCTTCACCTCCTTGAAGCCGAGGGAGTGGAGCAGCCCCTCGAGCATGTCGGTGGTGTTGGTCTCGGCACGTGCGGTCAGCCTGCTCTCCTTGGCCGCGTCGCCGATGTGCTTGACCGCCAGCTTCTGGACGGCCTGTTCGCTGTTCGGATTGTCCGAGAAGAGATCGCCGAGGCGGTCGAGGAGACCGCGCTCCTTGGACACGGCGTAGGAGCGGTCGGGGTCCAGGGACGGTTTGCCGAGGGCGGCGTGCGGGAGACGGAGCGTGGCGGACGTACGGTCGTCGTTGACCGTGACGTCGTCCTCACCGACCTTTCCGAGGTCGACATAGGCGTCCACGGTGCCCGCGCCGACGTACAGCGTGCGGGTGCCGCGGATCGCGTCGGGCAGGAACTTGGCGTCCTTCTCCAGATCCACGACGATCTGGAAGTTGCCGGAGGCGGCGTCATAGCGGCTCATGTCCTGGATGGACTGGAGCAGTGCGGGACCCGAGCGGTCGTTGGTCTCGGTGCCGAACAGGTCCTTGAGGCCGGGGATCACGCTCAGCCGGATCCCGGCGAAGAAGACGACGAGCACCAGGATCAGGGCGCTCACCACCTTCGCCCAGCCGGGCATGCGCTTGTTGATGCGCTTGATGGGAGTCGTCATGTCGACGTTCCTCCTTCCCTGTTCAACGAAGTACCCCCAAATCCCTTGCCGGACCTGTCCGTTGGCCGATTACCTCCGCTGACTGGGGCAGGGGCGGCGCACTAGCGTGGGGAACCGTCCGTACCGGCGCGTCTGGAGACCCGGATGAGCGCAGACAGCACCTCCCGGCCGCTTCGCCCCATGCACCGCATCAGCCTCCCCGAGCCCGGACCGCCCCGGCTCGGCACCCTCGCCACGGGCACCCCGGTGTGGCTCGTGACCCGGTACGCCGAGGTGCGGCAGGTGCTCATGGACCCCCGGTTCAACCGGAGTTCGCTGCACGCGGCGGACGCCCCGCCCCTGCTCGTCGTACCGAACCTGCTCGACTCCCCCGACGGGCTTCTCAACCAGGACGGTGCCGCCCACCAGGTGCTGCGCGGCACCGTGCAGCGGGCCTTCACGCCCCGGGCGATCGCGCGCTGGCGGCCCTGGGTGGCCTCGGTGGTCGAGGCCCTCCTGGACGACCTCGCCGAACGGAACCGGCCCGCCGACATCATCGAGGGGTTCACGCGGCCGCTGCCCGTCTCGGTGATCTGCCGCCTGATGGGGCTGGAGCACGTGGACCGCGAGCGCATCCGGCACTGGGCCGACCACGCCCTGTCCGGCGGCGCCCACACCGCCGAGGAAGTCGGCCTGGCGATGCGGGAGTTCGGGGAGTTCGCCGGTCGACTGGTGGCCGAGCGGCGGACGTCGCCCGGCGACGACCTGGTGAGCGGGCTGGTCGCGGCGGGCGACGAGCTCGGCATCGACGAGCGCCGCCTGGTCACCCTGGTCTGCGGACTGGTCGTCGCCGGGCACGAGACCACCATGACGGCCCTCGGCAACGCCGTCGTCTACCTCCTCACCGACGGGCAGGCCGCCTGGCCGGGGCTCGCCAAGGACACGGAGGCGGCGGCCACCGCGGCCGAACAGCTGCTGCGCACCATCCCGCTCAGCGAGGGCCGCGTCCTGCCCGGGCTGATCCGCCGCGCCGTCGAGGACACCGAGGTGGGAGGCGTGCTGATCCCGGCGGGCAGCGTGGTCGCCGTCCAGACCAACTCCGCCGGCCGCGATCCCGAGGTCTTCCCGCCCGGCGAACCCGACCTCTTCGCACCCCTGACCTCGCCCGGCATCGCCTTCGGCGCCGGACCCCACCACTGCCTGGGCGCCTGGCTCGCCCGCCTGGAACTCGAACTCGCCCTGCACCGCCTCGCCGCCCGCTTCCCACGCCTGCGCGCCGAGTTCACGCCCGAGACCATCGCCTGGCGGGAGGGGCAGATGACGCGGAGCCCGCTCCGGTTGCCCGTGTCCTGGTGAGGCAATCACCGCACGCTCTCGCCCTCGTCTGAGCTGCAACGTTTCTGCCGAGGTCAGTAGCATGATTCCGCCACCCGGAATGATCATGCTAGGAGCGGATCGTGCGAGAGATCGCCGTGTTCAGCGGTAGTGCCCACCCCGAACTGGCGGCGGAGGTCTGCGCTCACTTGGGGGTGCCGCTCAGCCCCACCCGGGTCAGCCGTTTCGCCAACGACTGCCTGGAGGTGCAGCTGCAGGCCAACTGCCGGGAACGGGACGTCTTCCTGATCCAGCCGCTGGTCCGGCCGGTCCAGGAGCACCTGGTCGAGCTGCTGCTGATGTGCGACGCCGCGCGCGGGGCGTCCGCACGCCGGATCACCGTCGTCATGCCGCACTACTCCTACGCCCGCTCCGACAAGAAGGACGCCCCTCGTATCTCGCTCGGTGGGCGGCTCGTGGCGGACCTGATGGTGTCGGCGGGTGCGAGCCGCGTCCTCGCCATGACGCTGCACTCGCCCCAGGTGCACGGCTTCTTCACGGTGCCGGTCGACCACCTGCACGCACTGCGCGAACTCGCCGCCCACTTCCGCCGGTACGACCTCTCCCGTACGACCGTCGTCTCGCCGGACCTCGGCAACGCCAAGGAAGCCGCCGCGTTCGCCCGGATGATCGGCGCTCAGGTGGCCGCCGGCGCCAAGCAGCGGTTCGCGGACGACCGGGTCAGCATCAACTCCGTCATCGGCGAGGTGACCGGGCGGGACGTGATCATCCTGGACGATGAGATCGCCAAGGGCAGTACCGTCCTCGAACTCCTGGACCGCCTGCGCGAGTTGGGGCCGCGGTCAATCCGCGTCGCCTGTACGCACGGCCTGTTCGCGTCCGGCGCCCTGAAGCGGATCGGCGAGCAGCCCGACGTACTGGAGATCGTGTGCACCAACACCGTGCCGGTCCCGGAGGAGGAGCGCACCGAGAAGCTGCACATCCTGTCCATCGCCCCCGCACTCGCCGAGGCCGTGCGCCGCATTCACAACGGGGAGTCCGTCAGCGCCCTGTTCGACGCGCCGGGAACCGCATAGACGCCCGGGCCATCTCCACCGGCACGAGATGTTCCGCAAGCCGCGGGAGCCTCATAACGTGCCGGACGTGGCCTCGGGCCGGTCCAGGGCCGCGTCCGGTGTCGGATGCGCGGGCAGCAGCCGGGACAGCCCGGTGATTTTGAGGACCCGCAGGGTGAGCGGGTGGGTGCAGACCAGGTGCAGCTGCCCGCCGTGGTCGAGCACCCGGGCGCGGGCCCGGTACAGCAGCCGCAGCCCCGAGCAGTCGAAGAACTCGACGCTCCTGAGGTCGATCACGATCCGGGCATCGGGGTGTGTCGTCACCCGGTCCAGGTACGGCGCTATCTCCACCGCCGCCGCGATGTCGATCTCGCCGCGGAACTCCAGCACCGTGTGGCCCCGGTGCCGGTGGACGCGCAGATGCCGACTGAACGGCGCAGGCTCCTGCTGCACGACGACATCGCCTCCAACCTGCTCACTTGCCGCGGGCTGCTCAAATCCAGTCCCCGCCCTGCAAGTTACCCTCGATGGAGCGAATTTGAGCATGTTCGATTGACATATGTCTTCGAATTGCGACAGAGGCTTCGCGAGATGTCCGGGGCACGGCTACGACAGTGCGTGCCAGGCCTTCGTGAGTGCCTGGCGGAACTGCTCGGTCTGATGGGCCGTGAGGTCCCGCACCATCCGCTCCTCCAGCTCCCGTACGGACTCCTCGTGCCGGGCGAGCAGCTCGCGCCCCGCGTCCGTCAGCAGGATCAGCAGCTCCCGGCGGTTGCGCGGGTTGCGCTCTCGGCGGACGAGCCCGCGGCTCTCCAGGCTGCGCACCAGATCCGCGATCGACTGCGCCGTGACGAACGAGTCGCGCGCCAGCTGTGCGGCCGACAGTCCGTCGTGCCGCTGCAGCACGGTGAGCGCGGTGTACTGCAGCGCGGTGATCCCGGACGGCCTGACCAGCTCGTCCAGGTGGGAGCGCACGACGAGCTCCACCTGCTTCACCATGTAGAGAAGCGACGGAGGTGCCTTGGTTGCCTGGGTGTCGAGCATGAGTTCACCCTAGAGCATTGACAGGAAACCTGTCTGTAATGAGACTGCGAACACGCAGGAATCCTGTTGGTTGAAATCTTGGCGATGAGGCTGAGGAGTGGCAATGACCACCTTCGAGATCGAACCCGGTCGGTTGTTCATCGGGGGCCAGTGGCGTGAGGCCGCCGACGGAGCGCGCACCGAGGTGGTCGACCCGTCCCGCGGCGCGGTCGTCACGACCGTCGCGGACGCCGGTGCCGCCGACGTGGACGCGGCCGTGCGCGCCGCGCGGGAGGCCTTCGACGACGGCGCCTGGTCCGGGCTGAGCGGGCGCGAGCGCGGCCGGGTGCTGCACCGGGTCGCCGAGCTGATCCGGGAGAACGCCGACACCATCGCGGAGCTGGAGAGCCGCGACGTCGGCAAGCCGATCACACTCGCCCACGCCGTCGACGTCACCAACGCGGCCAACGACTACGAGCACTTCGCCGCCCTCGCGCACGCCCTGGACGGCTCCGTCCGGGACACGCCCATGAACGCCCTCGCCTACGTCCGGCGTCGGCCGATCGGCGTGGTCGCGGCGATCACCCCGTACAACTTCCCGCTGATCCTGGCCGGCTCGAAGATCGCCCCGGCGCTCGCGGCCGGCAACACGGTGGTGCACAAGCCGGCCGAGGAGACTCCGCTCAGCGCCCTGTACATGGCCGAGCTCTTCAAGCGGGCCGGTGTCCCCGACGGCGTGGTCAACGTCGTCACCGGCGGCCCCGCGGCCGGCGAGGCACTGCTGCGGCACTCCGGGGTGGACAAGGTCGCCTTCACCGGCTCGACCTCGGTCGGCCGCAAGGTCGCGGGCATCGCCGGTGAGGCCCTCAAGCCCGTGACCATGGAGCTCGGCGGCAACGCGGCCCACGTCGTCTTCGAGGACGCCGACCTGGAGAAGGCCGTCGGCGCGATCATCAAGGGCTTCGTCTTCAACACCGGGCAGTTCTGCATGGGCGGCCCGCGGCTGCTGGTGGCGCGCCCGGTCTACAGCACGCTGCTCGGCATCCTCGCCGACGCGGTGCCGGGGGTTCCGCTCGGCGACCCGCGCAAGCCCGAGACCGTCGTCGGTCCGATGGCGGGGGAGCGGCACCTGCGCAAGGTGGAGGAGTACGTCGACCTGGCCCGCAAGGAGGGCGGCCGCATCGTCTGCGGTGGTGAGCGGCTCGACCTCGACGGCGGCTACTACTACAAGCCCACCGTGATCGCCGACCTGCCGAACGACTCCCGCGTGATCCAGGAGGAGATCTTCGGCCCCGTCCTCACCGTCCAGCCCTTCGACTCCGAGGACGAGGCCGTCGAGCTCGCCAACTCCACGCCGTACGGTCTGGCCTCCGGCGTCCAGACCAGCAACCTGGCCCGCGCCCACCGTGTCGCCGACCGGCTCCAGGCCGGCATCGTCTGGGTCAACGACTGGGCGATGCTCGACCCCGCGGTCCCCTTCGGCGGCGTCAAGGACTCCGGCTTCGGCCGCGAGTACGGGCCCGAGGCGCTCGACGCCTACACCACCACCAAGTCCGTCGTCGTCTCGCTCGACTGAGCGCACCGCCAAGGAGATTCACCAGATGTCCATCCCCACCCGTGCCGCCGTCGTCGAGTCCGGCGGAGCCCCCTTCACCCTCTCCGACGTGGAACTCGCCGAGCCCGGACCGCACGAGGCCGTCGTCCGCATGGTGGCGACCGGCCTGTGTCACACGGACCTCGGCGTGGCGAGCGGCGGACTGCCCTTCCCCCTCCCCGGCGTCCTCGGCCACGAAGGCGCGGGCGTCGTCGAGGCCGTCGGCCCGTCCGTCACCGGCGTCGCGCCGGGCGACCACGTCGTACTGTCCTTCACCTCGTGCGGTGACTGCCGCAACTGCCGGGGCGGCCACCCGGCGTACTGCGCGACCTGGCTGCCGCTGAACCTCATCGGCGGGCGCCGGGCCGACGGCAGCAGCACGATCAGCCGGGGCGGCGAGGAGCTCGGCGGTCACTTCTTCGGGCAGTCCTCCTTCGCCGAGCGGGCGCTGGTCGACGAGCGCAGCCTCGTGAAGGTCGACCCCGACGTGCCACTGGAGTCGATCGCCCCGCTGGGCTGCGGCGTGCAGACCGGAGTCGGCGCCGTCTGGAACGTACTGAAGCCGGTCACCGGAAGCACCGTCGTCGTCCTCGGCGCGGGAGCCGTCGGCCTGTCCGCGGTCATGGCCGCCGCCCTCACCCCCGCCACCAACATCGTCGCCGTCGACCGGGTCGGCGAACGCCTGTCACTGGCGAAGGAGTTGGGCGCCACCCACACGGTCAACGCCGCCGAGACCGATCTCGCCGAGGCGCTCGCCCAGATCACCGGCGGCCAGGGCGCCGACGGCGTCGTGGAGACCACGGGCAACGTCGGCGTCCTGCGCCAGGGCGTCGACGCGCTCGCCGCCCGCGGCACCCTGGTCGTCGTCGGCGCCCCGCCGTTCGGCACCGAGGTCGCCCTCGACGTCAACGGGCTGCTCGGCGGCAAGCAGGTCGTCGGACTCACCCTCGGCGACGCCGAGACGCAGGTCTTCATCCCCGCCCTGGTCCGCCTGGTGAAGGAGGGGCGGCTCCCGCTGCACCGCCTGATCAGCACCTATCCCTTCGCGGAGATCGACCAGGCGGTGCGGGACATGGGAGCGGGCAAGGCGATCAAGCCCGTGCTGACGTTCTGAGTCAGTCCACCACCAGGACCAGCTTCCCCGTGGTCCGGCCGGTGTCGCCCAGCGCATGCGCCTCGGCGGCATCGGCCAGCGGGAAGGTACCGGCGATCGTGGGGCGGAGCCTGCCCGCCTCGACCAGTTCGGCGATCGCGCGCATCCCCGCTCGGTCGGCGTCCACGAGGACGAACTCGGCCCGCACGCCGAGTCGTTCGGCCTGCTCGTACAGCTCCTCGTCGGCGCCCGGCAGGATCGACACCACCACTCCGCCCGGACGCAGTACCGGCAGCGAGCGCAGCGAGTGGTCGCCGCCGACGGTGTCCAGCACCACGTCGACGTCCTTCACGGCGTCGGCGAAGTCGGTCTCCCGGTAGTCGATCACCTCGTCGGCGCCCAGCTCCCGCAGGAGGTCGTGCTTGCCCGCGCTCGCCGTGCCGATCACGTACGCTCCGCGCGCCTTGGCGATCTGGACGGCCACATGCCCGACGCCGCCGGCCGCCGCGTGGATCAGGATCCGCTGACCGGGCTGGAGGTCGGCGCGCTCCACGAGCGCCTGCCAGGCGGTCAGGGCCACCAGCGGCAACGCCCCGGCCTGGACGTGGTCGATGGCGGCGGGCTTGTGTACCAGGGCACGGGCGGGGGCGACGACGTACTCGGCGTGCGAGCCGGCTCCATACGGGTAGGGCAGCATCCCGAAGACCTCGTCGCCGGGGACGAAGCCCGAGGCGCCGAGTCCGACGGCCTCGACCACGCCCGAGACGTCCCAGCCGAGGACGAACGGCGGCTCGCCGAGAAAGATGCCGGCGGCGCGGTGCTTCCAGTCGGTGGGGTTCACGCCGGCCGCCCGCACCCGGACCAGCACCTCGTTCGTGCGCGGCACGGGCCGCTCCAGCTCCACTTCCTTCAGGACCTCGGGACTGCCGAGGACGTCCTGGCTGATGGCTCGCATCGTGTTCACAGTGCTCATGGTCAACCAGCCTGCCGGGGTGCGCCGCGCTGGAAAATGGCACGATTGCCAACCTTCGATAGGATCGTGCCATGGCAGATATGGAGCGGGTCGTGGTGCTGGCCCTGGACGGCGTCTATCCCTTCGAGCTGGGCATCCCCAGCCGGATCTTCGGCGCGGCCGACGGCCGGTACGAGGTGCTGACCTGCAGCGTCGACGGCAGCCCCGTACGCAGCAACGCGGACTTCACGATCGGCGTCCAGCACGGCCCGGAGATCCTCGCCACGGCCGACACCGTGGTGATCGCCTCCGTGGCCGTCCCGCACATCCCCGTGGAGCTGCCCGCCGAGGTCGCCGCCGCGCTTGCGCGGATCCGCCCGGACGCACGCATCGTGTCGATCTGCACCGCCGCCTTCGTACTCGCCGCGGCGGGCCTCCTCGACGGCCGCAAAGCCACCACGCACTGGCATGTGACCGATCTGTTCCGGCGCCGCTATCCGCATGTCGACCTGGACCCCGACGTTCTCTTCGTCCACGACGGCCGGATCCTCACCTCGGCCGGCGCCGCCTCCGGAGTCGACGTCTGCCTGCACATCGTGCGCACCGACCACGGCAGCGAGCTCGCCAACGCCGTCGCCCGGTGCTGCGTCGTACCGCCCTTCCGGGACGGCGGCCAGGCCCAGTACATCGAGCAGCCGGTCCCCGAGAGCGGCGCCGCGAGCACCGCGGCCACCCGTGCCTGGGCCCTGGAACACCTCGACGAGTCCCTCACCCTGACCGACCTCGCCGCGCAGGCGCGGATGAGCCTGCGCACCTTCGCCCGCCGCTTCAACGACGAGGTCGGCCTCAGCCCCGGCCGCTGGCTGATCCAGCAGCGCGTCGCCCGCGCCCGGCACCTGCTGGAGATCAGCGACCTGTCGGTGGACCAGATCGCCGGCCAGGTCGGCTTCGCCACGGGAGCCTCCCTGCGCCAGCACCTTCATGCCGCGATCGGGGTGTCACCGCAGGCGTACCGCCGTACGTTCCAGGCGGCTGACACGCCGTAGACCGAACGTTCCCGCCCTCCGCCGCGTCGAAGGATCAAGGAAAGCGGCCAGGGCAGGGGGCAGGGATGCGCAGAGGGCTCGCGGTGGTGGCGGTACTGGCGGCGACGGCGGTCGCGGGGTGCGGTGCCGAGGAGGATCCGGTCGTGGCGGGCACAGCGCCGGCGGCGCCCTACGACGGTCCGCTGTACGTCCCCGCTCAGGACCTCGACGAGGACAGCGCCCGGGCCGTACGCGCGGGTTCGGGCGCTGCGGGCCGGGCGCTGGAGTGCGACGGGGAGATCTACTCGGGTGGCGGCAGCGAACCGTGGAGCGAGGGGGACGGCGGATCCACGGCCGAGGACGGCCTCGAGGCGTACTTCGAGATCGAGCAGCCCGACGTGCCGCGTTCCGGCTACCGCGTGGAGCGGGAGGGGAAGGGCCGGGTCCTGTTCTCCTACGACGTCGACGGGCGGACGAAGGTGGCGGTCATCGTGGCCAAGGACCGTAAGGACCGCCCCGGTTGGGGCCCCGAGACCAGCGCCTCCTGCGATCCCGCCGAACTCCCCGAGAGCTTCACGGCCACCAAGGAGTACGAGATCTGGACGGACGAGGACGGCCACCGCGTGCCGACCACCGAGATCAGCAGCTCCGCCGGATCGGCCCACTGCGACTGGCAGCAGGCGCACTTCCTCGAACTCGGCGCACACCAGGACCGCAAGCTGTACGCCCGCGATCCCGACGGCGTACTCGAACCCGGCATGCTGAACGCCGCCTACGACGGCGACGTACCCATGCCCGACGACGCGCACGACACCGGATACCGGCTCGGCGACCGGCGGCTGTGGCTCACCGACGACACGTCGACGGCGTACGTCCGCACCCCCGACGGTGTCGAGGCCTGGCCCCGGGTGAAGGACGGCATGGGCTGCAAGTGAACCCCGCGTGAACCCAGGCGTCGTTTTCTCCAACTGTGCAGGTCAGTAAAGGCATTTATCGATGTTTGTGCTCTTGGCTGACAGTGATGGAACCCTCACTTCCGCCAACCTGTCAGGTTGATCCTTTTGCGTTCAAACCCGATAAGCTCCCGTTCGGCGCTGCGAGTTGACTCGGTCGCGATCGGTCGTCTCGCGGTGCGTACTCATGAGTGCGATCGCCTTGCACACCCCCCTTGATCGATCGTTGCCTCGAAGGATGCAGATGGAACTCGCCACTCCGCCGCCGGCGGCGCGGCCCCCTGTCGCCTGGTACAGCTGGTGGCTGATGCCGCTGGCTTTAGGAGGTGGGACGGTTGCCGCCACGTTCATGAGCTCGGAGCGAATAACCGCCGGCGTCGCGGGTGTCGCGGCGACCGCGGCCAGCGCCGTGTGCGTACGTCTCCTGCTGCGTACCCGGACGCAGCTGACCAGATCCGAGGTCGACTTCCGCACCTCGCAGGCCGAGCACTCTCAGCAGTGGCAGCAGCACGTGGCAGGCCTGGAGCGGAAGTTCAGCGCCGAGCGCGCCGCACTGGAGAGCCGGCTCGGTGACCAGTCCGGCGCCTACGAGGCGCAACTGGCCGAGCAGGCCCGGGCCTACGAGGAACGGCTGGCCGAGGAGAGCGGCTCCTACGAGGAGCGGATCGCTGCCCAGGCCCAGTCCTACGAGGCCCAGCTCGCCGCCCAGGCCGAGGTCTGGCAGGAGCAGCTGGCCCACCAGCTGTCCGCGGTCGCCCGGCTCGCCGACGAACAGTTGCCCGAGGCGCTGCGGCAGCTGCGCGCGGGCGACGCCATCGACGACGTCCTGCCGAGCGTCAACCAGTGCGCCAAGGTCAGCGCCGAGTTGCAGGCCAACCTGCGCAAGGTCCTGCGGACCTCCCTGATCGGCGTCGAGGAGGAGTTCAACCGCTCGACCTCCGCCGAGCAGGCCGTGATCAGCGTCGGCAACCGCATCCACGTCCTGACCAGCAAACTCCGCGGCCGTCTGCACGAACTGCAGGGCGAGCACGGTCGGCTGCCGGCCGTCGCCCGGGGCCTGATGGAGCTCGACCAGGCGATCGGCCCCGCCGACTGTCTCGCCGCCAGCATCAGCGTCCTCGGCGGCTCGGACCGGCCCGGCCGGCAGTGGCAGGAGCCGCAGCGCCTGCTCAGCGTGGTCCGCGGCGGCATCGGCCGGATCAAGGACTTCCACCGCATCGACGTACGCCACCTGCCCGAACTCGGCGTCGACGGCGGCCTCGTGGACCACCTCACGCTGATCTTCGCCCACCTCCTGGACAACGCGGCCCGCTACTCGCCGCCCACCGAGCCGGTGGTCGTCTCCGGCAAGGAGGTCCCGAACGGTGTCGGCATCGAGATCCAGGACTCGGGCAAGGGCCTGAGCGAGGAGAAGAAGCGCGAGGCCGAGGAGGCCCTGACCGGCACCGCGGCCGGACCGGGCATCGGCGGCATCTCCGAGGACGCCAACATCGGTCTGCGCGTCGTCGGCGCTCTCGCCCGCCGCTACGGCATCCGCGTCACCTTCGCGGACTCGCCCTGGCTCGGCACTTCGGTGGTTGTGGTGGTTCCGCACAAGTACTTCAGTCCGCTGCCCGCCGCCGCCCCGGCCGCCGCCGCGACCCCGGCGGTGCGGTCCGCCGAGGCCGCCCCGGTACGCACGGCGGCCGCCGCCGAATGGGTGGCCGAGTCCGGCGAGGCCGTGGACACCACGCCCGGCGGACTGCCTCGGCGCCGCAGCAAACGGAACGAGACGGTGCGGCACGAGCCGGCCGAACGCCCGGAGCGGACGGAGGAGTCGAGCGTCGCCGCCGTCCCGCCGGACGCCTCGTTCGCCGGTCTGGCCGCCTTCGCCACGGCCGGCCGGGAGGTCGGCGAGGAGTCCACCGAGGAGGAGACCGCACCTGCCGGACGCGGATCCACCGAGCACCACACTGAAGAGAGCGACTAGTCCCATGACGCAACAGGGAACCGACGTGAGCTGGGCGCTCCGTGACCTGGTGGAGAGCATCCAGGAGATCAACTTCGCCCTCGTGGCCTCCAGCGACGGCAAGGCCATCACCTCCTACGGTGCCGAGGACCCCGACGACGTGGACCGCTTCGCGGCAGTGGTGGCCGGACTGCAGGCGCTGGCGCAGCCGGTCGCCGAGCAGTTCCCCAAGTACGCGGGGCAGCTCAGGCTGGCCATGATCGAGGTCGACGGCGGGCACCTGTTCGTCGTACGGGCCGGGGTGGAGACCTATCTCGGCGTCCTCGCCCGGGAAGGCCTCGACCAGGGCCTGCTCGGACATCAGATGAGGGACCTGGCGCGCAGGATGGGCGAGTTGCTCGGCACCACTCCGCGCCTGGAGGAGCACTCTGGATGAGTGCTCCCCGCCTGCCCACGAATCCGTCCGGTCTCGAGCGCTACTACGTTCTCACCAAGGGGCGTAGCGGACCGGGCGGTTCGGCGTCGAGTCTCGACGTGGCGACCCTCATCGTCTCCCGCACCGCCCCTGCACTGGGCTTGCAGCACGAGCACGAGGAGATCCTCCGGCGCTGCCGCGAACCGCTGTCGGTGGCCGAACTCGGCGCCCACCTCGGACTGCCCTTCAACATTCTCGCGGTGCTGCTGACGGATCTGCTGGAGGCAGGCCACGTCGAAGCCCGTGACCCCATCCCGGCGCACGACACCGGCCGCGGGCCCGACCTCGCGCTCCTTGAGGAGGTACTCAGTGGACTTCAAAGGCTTTGACCATCCCGGCGGGCCGGGTGGCGGGGGCACCCGCTCGGTGAAGGTGATGATCGCCGGTGGCTTCGGCACGGGGAAGACCACCATGGTCCGCTCGGTGAGCGACATCAAGCCGCTCACCACCGAGGAGACCCTCACCCAGGCCAGTGCCGACGTCGACCACCTCATCGGCGTCGCCGACAAGACGGAGACCACCGTCAGCCTGGACTTCGGCAAGATCGGCCTCAATGACAGCCTGATGCTGTATCTGTTCGGCACGCCCGGCCAGGAGCGCTTCTGGTTCCTGTGGAACGGCCTGTTCAAGGGCGCGCTCGGCGCGGTCGTCCTGGTGGACACCCGCCGGCTCGCCTCCAGCTTCCGGGCCATCGAGGAGATGGAGCGGCAGAACGTCCCGTTCGTCGTCGCGCTGAACGTCTTCCCCGACTCCAAGGACTACCCGGTCGAGGAGATCCGGGACGCCCTGGACATCCCCGAGCACATCCCGGTCGTGGCCTGCGACGCCCGCGACCGGGCCTCCAGCCGTGACGTGCTCGTCGCGCTGATCCGGCACTTGAAGGATCGCTCCTCCGTCGCACTGGAGCCCCGATGAACGAGCAGACTTTAAACGGTCCCGACGCGCCCCGCGGGTGCCCCGTCGCGCACGGCGGGGCAGAGCTCACGCGGCTGTACGGCCCGGACGCGGCCACCGACCCGCAGGCCATCTACGAGCGGCTGCGCAAGGAGCACGGCTCCGTCGCACCGGTGCTGCTGGAGGGTGACGTTCCCGCCTGGCTGGTGCTCGGCTACCGCGACAACCGGCGGGTGCTGGACAACCCTCGTCAGTTCAGCCGGGACGCCCGCATCTGGCGGGACTGGCGGGAGGGCCGGATTGCGGAGTCCCATCCGCTGGTGCCGATGGTGGGCTGGCGGCCCGACTGCGTCTCCCAGGACGGAGAGCCGCACCGCAGGCTGCGCGGCGCGGTCACCGACGGACTGCTGGCCGCCTCCAGCCGCGGCATCCGGCGGCACGCCACGTACTTCGCGAACAAGCAGATCGACGGGTTCGCCGACGACGGGCGCGCCGACCTGGTGGCCGACTACGCCGATCAGCTGCCGATGCTCGTGCTCACCCGGATCCTGGGCCTTCCCAAGACGGACGGGCTACGCCTGGTCGAGTCGTGCGCCCAGGTCTTCAAGGGCGGCGAGGACGCCTTGGTACACAACGGACACATCATGGAGATCCTGGGCGAACTCGCCCAGCGCAAGCGGTCCGAACCGGGCTCGGACTTCACCACCGCCCTGCTGGAGCACCCGGCGGCGCTGGACGAGGACGAGGTCGTCAGCCATCTGCGCCTGGTGCTGATCGCCGCCCACACCACGACCAGCAACCTGCTGGCCCGGGTGCTGCAGCTGCTCCTGACCGACACGGCACGGCTGTCCGGGCTGATCAGCGGTCAGCTGAACGTGTCCGCCGTGGTGGAGGAGGTCATGTGGAACACCCCGCCGCTGGCCGTCCTGCCGGCGCGGTTCGCCACCAGCGAGCTGGAGCTCGGCGGGCACGACATCGAGGAGGGCGACCTGCTCCTCCTCGGCCTCGCCCCGGGCAACGTCGACCCGGAGATCCGGCCCGACGAGGGCGTGGCGGTCCAGGGCAACCAGTCGCACCTGGCTTTCAGCTCGGGTCCGCACGAGTGCCCCGGGCAGAACATCGGCCAGTCCATCATCGAGGTCGGCGTGGACGTCCTGCTGCACCGGCTGACGGGCCTGCGCCTGGCCGTACCGCCGGAGGAACTCGGCTCGACCGCCTCCACGTGGGAGTCCCGGCTGGACAGTCTGCCGGTCGAGTTCGCCGTCTAGCCCACCCCAAGCGACCGCTGCCCGGCCGGATTCCGGCCGGGCAGCGTCGTGTCCTCCCCCTCCAGGGATCGCGGCGTCAGCCGTCGAGCCAGTCGCCTTCGACGCCCGTGGGACGGTATCCCGTGGCGTTCCAGAGGAAATGCGGGTGGGCGCCCGCGAACATGTAGGCGAGCAGCGCGGTGTCTTCCCTCCCGGTTCGAGGGTCGTGCAGGGTGTGAAACTTCTCGGATCCGACTACGCCGGCGTCTTGTTGGACATCACGAGCGCGGGCTGGGGACGGCTCGGCGCTGGATGCCTCCACGGCGGCGATGTAGGTGCGGCGCAGGATCTCCCACGCACTGTCGATGTTGCCGTGCCAGGGGCCGTGCAGTGCTTCGAAGGCATGGAGCTCGGCGTCGAAGAGGGGCCATGCCCGGGGGTACTGGGCTCGGCAGCGTGCGGACAGCTCGGCGGTCCGGGGGCTCAGTGCCGGTACGGCGGGTCGCGGGGCGATGGTGAGGGTGGTGCCGTGGGTGAGGATGCCGGTGCACGGGTTGGGCTGCAGGTCGCACAGCGGGCAGTCCTCGGTCGGGGGGAGGCCCTGGGTGATGCCGTCGAACCACAGGGCGTGGCGGCCCGTGAGCCCCATCCAGGTGATGGTGGTGGTCATCAGCCAGGTGTTCCACATCGAGGTGTGCGCCTCGGGCATGCAGCCGTACTTGACGAGGGCTATGGCGCAGGCGGCGTAGAAGGCCTTGGTGTGGGTGGGCATCTCGGCGAGCCAGAAATTGCTGATCTCACCGGTGAGGGCGTCGGCTCGTACGTCGGTCATGTCGTCGATGACGCGGCACAGCAGCAGGGAGGCGAGGTTCTCCTCCTGCCAGAGTTCGGTGTCGGGTGCGACGTGCCAGAACAGGCAGTCCAGCATCTGCAGGATCGAGTAGGTGCTCTGGGTGAGTGGACTGGTCTGCGGGAGCGTGACGCTGCCCGCGAGGTGCTGTTGGAGCCAGTACTCGTCGACGGACCGCTTATGGGCCGAGAAGAGTCCGCTGACCAGGGCCCGTGCGCTGTTGGTGCTGAAATTCTCGGCCAAGCGGCCTTCGGCGTGCTGGGTGAGGCGCGTCGTGTCGATGGTGTCGACAACGCGTTTGTATTCGTGGAAGACGAGGATGTCGTCCTCGAAGCGGTGGCGGTGGCCGATGTCTCGTTCAAGGTCGTTCATCTGCCGGGTCCAGGACCATCCACCGGTCAGGACGCTGTCGAGTTCCCGGCGGTACGGCCAGGTCTTGACGGCGAGGGGTCGACCGGCGCTCTGCCGCCAACCGTAGTCACCCAATGCGCGTGCGGGGGGCGTGGGCAGCCGACGGCACAGCGGACAGGCGCAGACGGTTGCCTGCTCCTCCTCGCGCGGCGGGGTGAGTGCCCGGCTCCTCCAAGCCCCTTCCAGCATCATGCAGGTCAAGCGGCATATCTCGATATCGGTGCTGACTTGGGGGAAGGCTTTCTCGATCACGCGCAGGCCGGCGTCGAGGTGCCTCAACCTGGCATAGCCTTCCTCGTCCGGAGGGAGCAACGCGGGCTGCGCCAGATGGAGGGCTCCCTCCAGATGCAGCGTGGTGCTGGAGTGGCGGGATCCGAGTGCGTCCAGCCGCTGCTGAGCGGCGTTCTGGGACCTTCGGTACTGCTCCGTGCTCCCATTGATGCGTTTCACGAAGAGGCGGGCCAGGACGTTCCCCGCTTCCGTGGGCTGGAGTTGGGCGCTTGGCTGCGCCGGGAGCAAGCTGTTGGCGGACACCGTCGGAGCAGCACCTACTATTCGAGATTTCACACCGGTTTCCCATCAAGCTGTGGTCATGACAACGGAATCGATCGACCGTGGTTGGGGGCCGGTCGTGATCCGAGGATGTTCTGTACGTTCGGCGACGGCTTCGCCGAGCACCTGCACCGCCGCCTCAGATGTGTTGGCGGCCTGCGGCAGGGCCCATGACCCGCTCCTGGACGTACTCCAGATGTCTGCTGACGGGGGTGTCGAAGGGGAGGTCGAAGGTGACGTCCTGAGGCATGCGCTTCCTTTCGGGAGACGGAACGCAGAGCCCCCCGCCCCTGCGAGTGGGCGGTCGTCGTGACCGCCCACGCACTCGAACTGGTCTTCGCGGTACGAAAGTTGAACCGAGAAGCGGTACGAAGCTGCCCAGAGCGTAAATGATCTACACCGTAACCGGACCGTGATCTGCGTTACTGCTCATGCCTCTTGAGCTGCGTATACTCGCGCGCCCCCGACATAAGTGAGAGATACACGCGTCTCCGTGATCGCCTCCGTCGGCCCCTCGAACGGATCGCGGTCCAGGACCACCAGATCCGCGAGCGCCCCGGCGCGCACCTCGCCCGTGTCGTCGAGGTGGTTCACATAGGCCGAGCCCGACGTATAGGCGGTCAACGCCTCGGCGAGTCCCATGCGTTCACCGGGCAGGAACACCGGCGTGTCGCCGCCGTCCGGTGCCACGCGGTTGACCGCCACATGGATCCCCTGGAGCGGATCCGGGCTGCTCACGGGCCAGTCACTGCCTGCCGCGAGCCGGGCACCGGAGCGCAGCAGCGCGCCGAACGGGTACTGCCACGCAGCACGTTCGGGCCCCAGGAAGGGAATGGTCAGCTCGTCCATCTGCGGTTCGTGCGCGGCCCACAGCGGCTGGATGTTCGCGGTGGCCCCGAGCCGGGCGAAGCGCGGCACGTCGGCGGGCTGGACGACCTGGAGATGTGCCAGGTGGGGCCGCGTGTCGCTGGGCCCGTTCGCGGCGCGCGCGGCCTCGATCGCGTCCAGCGCGTCGCGTACGGCCCGGTCGCCGAGGGCGTGGAAGTGGCACTGGAAGCCGAGCGCGTCCAACTCGGTGACGTACGTGGGCAGTTGTCCGGCGTCGATGAAGCTCGTACCCCGGTTGGCGGTGGCGCAGCCGCACTTGTCGAGGTAGGGGTCCAGCAGCGCCGCCGTGCCGGTCTCGGCGACCCCGTCGAGCATCAGCTTGACGCTGCCCGCGCGGAAGCGGCCGTGGCTCAAGGCGGCCCGCCGCTCGACCAGTTCGGGAATCTGCTCGGCGCCGCGCTCGCGGTCCCACCACAGCGCCCCGACGACGCGGGCGGTGAGCGAGCCGTCCCGCGCGGCCGCCAGATACGCCTCGGACGGGTCGTCCATGCCGAGGAACTCGCCGACCAGCGCGTCCTGCCAGGCCGTGATGCCGAGCGCGTGCAGATGCCGCTGTGCGTGCAGCAGGGCCGCCAGTCGGTCGGCCGGTGTGGCGGGCGGGGTGAGCCGTCCGACGAACTGCATCGCCCCCTCCTGCAGCGTCCCGCTCGGCTCACCCGAGGCGTCCCGGTCGATGCGCCCGTCGGCGGGGTCGGGCGTGTCGCGCGTGATGCCCGCGAGCACGAGGGCGCGGCTGTTGACCCAGGCGCCGTGGTGATCGCGGTTGGGCAGATACACCGGCCGGTCCGGCACCACCGCGTCCAGCAGCTCCTTCGTCGGCGTACCGCCCTCGAAGGCCTCCATCGACCAGCCGCCGCCGGTGATCCACTCCCGCTCGGGGTGCGCGTCGGCGTACGCGCGCACCGCGGCGAGGGTCTCCTGCGCCGTCTTCGCTCCGGTCAGGTCGCACTGGCTGAGCTCCAGCCCCGCCGGCACCGGATGCACATGCGCGTCCTGGAATCCGGGCAGCAGCAGCCGCCCGGCGAGGTCCACCACCTCGGTCCGCGGCCCGACGAGATCGTGCACCTCCTGATGTCCTACGGCCGCGATGCGCTCGCCGGTGACGGCCACGGCGGTCGCGGTGCGGCCCTCGGGAGTGAGGACGGGACCGCCGGTGAAGAGGAGATCTGCGTGCATGTTCCGTTTCCTGGTCGAGGTGGTCGAGGTGGTCGAGGTGGTCGAGGTGGTGGCCGAGGTGGTCGAGATGATCGAGGCGCGGTTAGGTGATCGAGGCGCGGTCGAGTTGCTCGGATCGGTCGGGTCAGCGGGATGTGGCGAGCAGCTGGGGCGCGTCCGCGTCGGTGCCCTTGCCGGTGCGGAAGTACGGCGACCTGCGCACCCACCTGGCCCACGCGGCGGCCACGAAGCCCGAGGCGATCATCGCCACGGGAGTGGACAGCAGGAACCACCCGTTGTCCGCGCTGACTTCGAAGTGATCGGCGGAGGTGTAGAACGACCAGCCGAGGTATCCGCCGAGGCCGAGCAGGGTTGCCGCGCTCAGCGCGGGCAGTACGACCGCCCGGATGCCCTGGCGCCAGTCCTCGCGCAGCAGCGAGCGGAAGCGCACGGCGGCCGCGAGGGCCGTGAGGGCGTACGACAGGGCGACCACGATGCCCACGGCGCTCACCGTCGCCATGATCATGTCGGCGAGCCGCGGGATGACCAGCGCGAGCGCCGCGACCGCCGCCGCGAGTGCGCCGATGAGCAGTGTTCCGGCGGCCGGAGTGCCGTACCGGGGGCTGACCTTGGACCACACCGGCCCGAGCGTACGGTCCCGGCTCATCGCGAACATCGCCCGGGCCGTGGGGATCACGCCGGCCTGCAGTGAGGCGACCGCCGAGAACATCAGGGCGACCAGGGGGAGCGCCGCCCAGGGCTGGGCCGCCAGCCGGTCGCCGAAGAAGGCCAGGCCCTCGGCGCCGTGGCCGACCAACTCCGGCTCGGACAGGACGCGTTGGAAGGCGATCGAGCCGAGCAGGAACAGCGCCAGCATGGTGAACAAAGTGGTGATCCCGGCCCGGGACGCGTCGCGCGGGTCGCGCACCTCCTCGTTGACGCTGAACGCCGACTCGAAGCCCCAGTAGCAGAACACCGACAGCAGCATCCCCTGGGCGAGTGCCGTCGCCGACGGGATGGCGAACGGGTCGAACCAGCTCAGGCTGAAGTCGTGTGGGCCGGTGACGATGCCGTATCCGCAGAAGCCGAGCAGGACGACGTACTCGAAGACCAGCAGCCCGGCCTGCAGTCGCGCGGCGGTGCGGATGCCGGTCACGGCGGTCAGCGTGACCGCCACCAGGACCAGGATGCCGACCGCTGTCGTCTGCGCGGTCGAACCCGGGTCCAGCGCGAGGCCGCCCAGCCGGTGGAGCCCGGCGTCCCCCGCGAGCTGGAGCAGGGCCGAGCCGGTGACCGCGGTGGTGTACGCGAGGAACGCCAACACGGCGACGATGTTCACCCAGCCGACCATGAAGCCGAGCCACGGAGTGAGCGAACGGCCCACCCACACATAGCCGTTGCCCGCGTTCGGCTCGACGCGGTTGAGGCGGGAGTAGGCGCCCGCGATGCCGAGGATCGGCAGAAACGCCAGCAGCATGATCGCCGGCAGGTGCAGACCGACCACCCCCGCGGTGACCCCCAGCCCGATGCCGATGCTGGTGGTCGCGGCCGTGCTGGACGCGGCGATGGCGACGCCGTCCAGGACACCGAGGGACTTGCGCAGCGCGGGCTGCGAGGCTGGGTCGACGCTGTGGGGATGGTCGGGCATGGCCGCTCTCCGCTCGCACCGGGGGCCTGGACGGCCCCGATGAGCGGACATGAAACTGCCCGGGGGGTTAACAGGTCAACGGTGTTGTCATAAGGTGCCCGCACCGCACCGAGGGAGGCAGTCCATGAGCGAGCGCGTCGTCCCGCCCGCCGCCCGGCAGCGCAGGCGACCCACCAAGCAGGGCGTCGTCCTGTCCGAGGCACTGATCATCGAGACGGCCCTCAGACTCATCGAGGAGCACGGCGCCGACGCCCTCTCGGTACGCCGCCTGGGTCGTGCCCTTGGTGCCGACCCCAGCTCGCTGTACCGGTACTTCCAGCACACCGACGACCTGATGCTGGCCATCGCCGACGAGCTCATCGGCCGTACGCTGCGCACCTGGCGACCCACCGGAGACTGGCGCGCCGACCTGCGGGACCTGGGCCTGCGCATGCACGCCGGGGCCCTCGCGTACCCCCGGGCGGCGGTACTCAGCTCGTACCGGGTGACCGGACGGGCGTACGAGATCCAGGCCGTCGAGACCATCCTGGGCGTCCTGCGTCGCGCCGGGTTCCCCGACGCCGAGGCGGTGCGGATCTACCACGTGTTCGTCGACCAGGCCCTCGCCCACGGCGCCCTCGACTCGGCGAGCGCGGCGATGCCGAAGGCCGCACGGGAGGCGGAGGCGGCCGTCTGGCGGGCGACGTACGCGCGACTGCCCGCAGACACCCACCCGCACATCGCCGCCACCGCCCGCCACCTGGTGGCGGACATGCCGCACAGCTCCTACCCGGCCGCCCTGGACCTGCTGCTCAGCGCCGCGGCGGCTCGACTGGCCGCAACCGGTCCTCGGACGGCCCGCCCGGCAGCGACACTGGACAGGTCCGTCAACACCGCCCCCTGAGGAGGCCGTTCGCCGATGACGCCGCAGCCCGCACGCCCCGCCAAGCAGCGCAAGCAGGACACCCTGAACCGACTGGAGCACGACGAGGACCTGTGGGTCGCCACGGCCGAGGTCGACGGGGGCGTGCCGTATCTCGTCCCGCTCTCCTACCTCTGGGACGGCTCGACCCTGCTGCTCGCCACGCCGGCCAACAGCCCGACGGGCCGGAACCTGCGGACGACCGGCAGAGCGCGCCTCGGTATCGGGCCGACCCGGGACGTCGTCATGATCGAGGGCACGGTCGACACGATCGCCCCTGCTCAACTGCCCGAGGAGGTGGCCGACCGGTTCGCGGCCAGGACCGGCTTCGATCCGCGGCAACTCTCCACGCCCTACCTGTACTTCCGCGTGCGGCCGCAGCGTGTGCAGGCCTGGCGCGAGGCCAACGAGCTGGCCGGGCGGGAGCTGATGCGAGACGGGGAGTGGCTGGTGGCGGACTGAAACGGCCCGGCCGGGACACCCGGGAGGTGCAGGGCGGCGGGACAGGACCGTCCCGCGCCCCGGACCCCTCGGAGGAATCATGTCGCTGGTGAAAGCGGGCTTCGTCGTGCTCGACTGTGCCGAGCCGGAGAAGCTCGCCATGTTCTACCGGGAACTGCTGGACGGTGAGCAGACGGAGGCGACCGCCAACCGCGTGGAGATCAGGGGCGCCGACGGCACCCGGCTGGCGTTCCGCCGCGACATGAACGCGACGCCGCCGAGCTGGCCGCGACCCGAGAACTCCCTCCAGGCCCACCTGGACTTCGTGGTGGAGGACCTGGGCGAGACGGAGCGCAGGATCGTCGGGCTCGGCGGCCGTCCCCTGGAGGCGAAGGACGCGGCGGGGCCGTACGAGGAACGCGGCTACGCCGACCCGGCCGGCCACTCCTTCACCCTGCGCCGCCTCGCCTCTACGGCGCCGAAGCAGGGCTGAGTCACCTCGGCTCCGGCCGGCCTTCCGGAGGGACGGTTCCGGCCGGTCGCCCGAAGGATCTGTTCCGGACAGGTCTCCCGTACGTGTGCTCTCAGTCCCGCCCGCCCTTCTCACTGACCGGCCACACACCCGTCGAGCGTTCGATCGCCTTGGCGCCCGTGCGGTCCGCCAAGCTGCGTGCCACCGCGAAGAGGGCGCCCTGGACCGCGGCCGCCAGCAGGATCTCGCCCCAGCCGCGGTCCCGGTCCAGGGCGTCGGGGGCGTCCTCCTCGTGCCGTATCGCCATCCATGTTTTGCGGAAGGCGAGCCCCGCCAGCGCACCGCTCGCCCAGCCGAGCGCGAATCCCAAGGGCTTGTAGGCGAGGGGGAGCTTCATCTTCTTCTGCTTGTTCCTCTTGGTCTTGCCGGCCATGTGCGCCTGCGCCTCCTTCGTCGGTCAGGGCCGTCCCCGCGCCGGGACCTGCTCGGCCTCGGGAACCGGCCCGGGCGGTGTCCCGTCGCCGAACGGCCTGCCGCCCAGCTCCTGACGGTGGTGCGGTGTCAGCCACCCCGGCAGATCCGGTCCGAGGGGCACGATGCCGGTCGGGTTGATGCCGCTGTGCACCTGGTAGTAGTGCCGCTTGATGTGGTCGAAGTCGACGGTGTCACCGAATCCGGGCGTCTGGTAGAGGTCGCGGGCATACGCCCACAGGACCTGATTCTCCGTCAACTTCCAGCGGTTGCACTTGAAGTGGCCGTGATAGACGGCGTCGAAGCGGACCAGCGTGGTGAACAGCCGGATGTCCGCCTCGGTGATCGTGTCGCCGACCATATAGCGCTGCCCGGCCAGCCGCTGCGCCAGCAGCTCCAGCCGCCGGAAGAGACGCGCGTACGCCCCCTCGTACTCGTCCTGGCCGGTGGCGAAGCCCGCCCGGTACACACCGTTGTTGACGTCCTCGAAGACGTCCGCCATCACGGCGTCGATCTCGTCCCGCCGCGCCTCGGGGTACAGGTCGGGCGCCCCCTCGCGGTGCAGGGCCGTCCACTCGGTGGCGAGGTCGAGCGTGATCTGCTGATAGTCGTTGGTGACGAGCACGCCGCTCGGCACGTCCACGATCGCGGGCACGCTGACGCCGCCCGGGTAGTCGGTCTCCCGCCTGTCGAAGGCCTCGCGCAGGAAGCGGATGCCGAGCACCGGGTCGCGGTCGTCGGGGTCCAGCGTGAAGCGCCAGCTGCGGTCGTCCTGGATCGGGTCGGCGATCGCCAGCGACAGGGCGTCCTCCAGGCCGAGCAGCCGCCGGGAGATCACCGCCCGGCTCGCCCACGGACAGGCACGGCTGACCACCAGACGGTAGCGGCCCGCCGCCACCGGCCAGCCGTCCCGGCCGTCCGCGGTGATCCGGTCCGTGAAGTGGGCCTTCGACCGATGGAACGACTTCCTCCCGTAGGCGGTGTTGCCCCCGCCGCTCATGACCGGGCTCCTTCCTGCCATACGGCTGTGTCGTACGCCGGGTTCCCCAATCTCACCCAACCTCGTCATCGCCGTCGCCAAGGCCGTCGGAGGACTCCTCGCCGGGCGGACAGCATGAACGAGGTCCAGCGGCGCCGACGAGGAGTTCGGCGGCAAGGTGGCGGGCATGGTCGTGCTCGGCGTCGCCTTCGTGGCCGAGGGCCTGTCGCTGGTGCGGGCGCCGCATGCGAGGCACGAAGAAGCCCCGCCGCGACGGGGGAACGCGGCGGGGCCTGACGCACGGGTGCCCGGCGGACAACGGTTCATGCGTCCCGGGCGAGAAAAACTTTTCGGAGGCCGATCAGCCCCAGCCGAAGCGCTGGCCGAGACCGCGGCCGACCCGTCAGTCCTCGTCGAGCGGCTCCAGCACGAAGACCGGGATCACCCGGTCCGTCTTCTCCTGGTAGTCGGCGTACGGCGGATACGCCGCGACGGCCCGCTCCCACCACTCGTCCTTCTCCGCGCCGGTGATCTCGCGGGCCCGCATGTCCCGCTTCACCGGTCCGTCCTGGAGCTCCACCTGGGGATCGGCCTTGACGTTGTGGTACCAGACCGGGTGCTTGGGCGCCCCGCCCTGCGAGGCCACCACGGCATACCGCCCCTCGTGCTCGACGCGCATCAGCGGCGTCTTGCGGATCTTTCCGCTCTTGACACCCCGGGTCGTGAGCAGGATCACCGGCATCCCGGTGTCCAAGAGGGTCGTGCCCTGGGTGCCGCCGGAGCTCTCGTACAACTCCACCTGGTCGCGTACCCACTTGGTCGGGCTCGGCTCGTACGCACCGTGAAGAGGCATGGCCTAAGTCCCATCGTCGTGTCCTGGTACTGACTTACGTCCCTCTGCAACACGCACGCGCGCGTGATTCATCCTGCCGCGACTACATCAGCATCCGTACGGCCAGTGCCAGGATCACGCCGCTCGACACCAGCGCCGTCACCAGCCGCCCCCGCTGCCCCGTCAGCACCCGCCCCAGCAGTGCGCCGCTCCCGGCGAGCAGCACCTGCCAGCTCGCCGACGCGGCGAAGGCGGCCAGCACGAACACGCCCTGTTCCAGGGGTGGTACGGCATCCGTCGCGCGGGTGCCGAGCACGAGAGCCGCGAAGTAGATGACCGTGGTGGGGTTGAGCAGGGTGATGCCGAGCAGCGCCAGGTAGGCGCGCGCCGGGCTCGGGGGAGGGGGAGTGGAGCGGCCGCCGGTGGTGACGCGGTGGTCGCGGTGGTGGCGTACGGCGCTGACGGCGCCGCGTACCGCGAGGATCGCGAGGACCAGGGCGGAGGCCCAGCGCAGCGGTACCAGTACCGGACGCAGTGCGGCGGCCAGGGCTGAGCCGCCGAGGGTGGCCACGAGGGCGTAGAGCCCGTCGGCGGTCGCGACGCCGAGCGCGGCGCAGACCCCGGTCCGCAGGGAGGTGCGGGCGGTGAGGGAGACGAGGTAGGTCGCGACCGCGCCGACCGGGACGGCGATGCCGTAGCCCGCGATCAGCCCGGCGACGAGCGCCGCCGTCACGACGTGGGAAGCGCAGGCCTCCACGGACGGCCGGGCTGCTGCTGGAACCGCACCGGACGAACGGCGACGGTCGGCGGCAGGAAGGCGGTGGTCTTAGACATGGCCGGATTCTGCGGGTGGCGGCTGCCCGCCGGCAAGCGAATTTTGCCGGAGGACCGGCCGGAGGTCTCCGCGACCGAAGCTCTGTACGACGATCTCCGGCCAGATTGCCCGCGCGCCTGATCTGGCCGAACTTGGCGTCGTCTCATTAGATGCCCCGGGCATCTAATGAAGATCGGCATGACGCACTCTTCGTCTGCGAGGTCTTTCCATGACGGACATGACGGAATCGCACACCGTCGCCTTCCCTCAGAACCGCACCTGTCCGTACCACCCACCCACCGCCTACGACCCCCTGCGCGAAGCCCGCCCGCTGGCCCGCATCACCCTCTACGACGGCCGCCCCGTCTGGCTGGTCACCGGACATGCCCTCGCCCGCACCCTGCTGGCCGACCCGCGGCTGTCCTCCGACCGCACCCGGCCGGGCTTCCCCGCGCCCAACGCCCGGTTCGCGGCGGTCCGCAACCGGAAGACCGCGCTGCTGGGCGTCGACGACCCCGAACACCGGGTCCAGCGGCGGATGATGGTTCCCAGCTTCACGCTCAGGCGTGCCGCCGAGCTGCGCCCGGAGATCCAGCGGATCGTGGACGAACGGCTCGACGCGATGATCGCCCAGGGAGCGCCCGCCGAGCTGGTGAGCGCCTTCGCGCTGCCCGTCCCCTCGATGGTCATCTGCGCCCTGCTGGGCGTCCCCTATGCCGACCACGACTTCTTCGAGGAACAGTCCCGGCGCCTGCTGCGCGGGCCCACGGCCGACGACACCATGGACGCCCGCGACCGACTGGAGGCGTACTTCGCCGAGTTGATCGACCGGAAACAGAAACAGCCGGAGCCCGGCGACGGCGTCCTGGACGAACTCGTCCACCAGCAGCTGCGCGCCGGCGAGCTGGACCACGAGGAGCTCATCGCCCTCGCCACCATCCTGCTGGTCGCCGGCCACGAGACGACCGCCAACATGATCTCCCTCGGCACCTTCACTCTCCTCCAGCACCCCGGCCGCCTCGCCGAGTTGCGCGCCGCCCCGGCGCTGCTGCCCGACGCGGTCGAGGAACTCATGCGGATGCTGTCGATCGCCGACGGCATGCTGCGCGTCGCCGTCGAGGACATCGAGACCGACGGCGGGACGATCCGGGCGGGCGACGGCGTGGTCTTCTCGACCTCGGTCATCAATCGCGACGAGGCCGTCTACCCCGACCCCGACAGCCTGGACTGGCACCGCCCCACCCGCCATCACGTCGCCTTCGGCTTCGGCATTCACCAGTGCCTCGGCCAGAACCTGGCCCGCGCCGAGATGGAGATCGCCCTGCGCACCCTCTTCGACCGGCTGCCGAACCTGCGCCTGGCCGTCCCTGCGGAGGAAATCCCCTTCAAACCCGGCGACACGATCCAGGGGATGCTGGAACTCCCCGTGACCTGGTAAGAGGCTCCGGTCATGCAGAACGAAACGCGCGAAACGCGCCCCATGCAGATCGACATCGACCACGACCTCTGCGTCGGCGCCGGCCAGTGCGCCCTCGCCGCCCCGTCCGTCTTCACCCAGGACGACGACGGCTTCAGCGCCCTGCTCCCCGGACGGGAGGACGGCGGCGGCGACCCGATGGTGCGGGAGGCCGCCCGGGCCTGCCCGGTCAGCGCCATCACCGTGTCGGAAACGGGGAGTTGACGCCGGGCGCGTCGAGCACGGCCAAGTCGAGCGCGCGCAGCCGGGCGGGGTCGGCGATCACCTCGTAGGAGCTGATCCGCCCGCCCCGCACGGTGGCCGCGACGACGTACCGCAGCCGTCCGCGCGGGGCGACGACCAGTCCCACGTCACCGCCCACGAGCGCCGGCACCGCGAAGCGCGCCCGCTCGCGCAGGAGCACCGTGCCCTCCGCGACCGCCCGGGCACCCCGCAGCTCCGCCGCCACGCCCGGCGGCAGGGCCGCGAGGTCGGCCCGGCGGACGACCTCGGGGGCCAGCAGGCCGAGCAGTGCGCCCAGGTCACCGCCCCGCGCGGCGGCGAGGAACGCCTCGACGACCTGTCGGTGCCGGTCGAGCTCGGCCCCCGGGACCGCGGGCGTGCCGCGCACCTTGTGCCGGGCCCGGCTGGCGAGCTTCTTCGCCGCCGGCACGGACCGCTCGACGACGCGGGCCACCTGGTCGAAAGGCACCCCGAACAGGTCGTGCAGCACGAAGGCGACCCGCTCGGCCGGGCCGAGCCGGTCGAGGACCACGAGCAGGGCGAGACCCACCGAGTCGACCAGCACGGCCTCGTCCTCGGGAACGGCCCCGCCGCCGGACTCCGGTGCCTGGTCCCCGTACGGATCCTCGCGCTGCGCGGCACGGGAGCGCAGCATGTCCAGGCAGATGCGGGAGACGACCGTCGTCAGCCAGGCCGCCAGATGGTCGATGCCGTCGTCACCCGCACGGCTGAGCCGCAGCCACGTCTCCTGGACGGCGTCCTCGGCCTCGTCGAGCGAACCCACCATCCGGTACGCGACTGCCCGCAGCTGACCCCGCTGGGCCTCGAACCGCCGTGCCAGTTCGTCCGCGCCGTCCATCGGTCACCTTTCTCCGTCGTGTCCCGTCACCCCTACGACGAACCCGACCCGACCGAGGTGACCGACATGACTCTGCTGCACATCGACTCCAGCGCCGACCTGGCCGCCGACTCCGTGACCAGGCAGCTGACCGACCTCTACGTGAGGACATGGCGCGCCGTACACCCCGACGGCACCCACCGCCACCGCGACCTGTCGGCCGACCCGGTGCCCCCGCTGACCCCGGCGTACACCACCCTCGGCCGCCGGGTGGAACGCGAGGGCTTCGTCCCGCCGGACAAGGTGCCGGCGCTGATCGAGAACGCCGCAGAGGAGAGGGAGTGGCAACTCACCCTGCCCCTGCTCACCGAACTGCGGTCCGCGGACACGGTGTTGCTCGGCGTCCCGATGTACAACTTCTCCGTGCCCGCGTCCCTGAAGGCCTGGATCGACCGGGTGACCTTCCCCGGCGCGTTCTCGGACCCGGACAGCGGCGAGAGCCTGCTGCACCACACCCGGGTCGTCGTGGTCATGGCCCGCGGCGGCGGATACGGCCCCGGCGCCCCGCTGGAGCACTGCGACTTCCAGACGCCTTATCTCCGGGCCTACTTCGGCCGACTCGGCGTGGCGCCGGACAACCTCCACCTCGTCGCCGCCGAGCTGACCCGGATCGACGTCCTGCCCCAACTGGCCGGTCTGGAGCACCTCGCGGACGTCTCCCTCGGCCGGGCCTGCGCGGTCGTCACGGAACTCGCCGCGGCCTGACCTCAGCGCGCCGCCGGCAGCGTCCGTGCCCGCCTCCTGGGCCTTGGTCGCCGGCCGCGCGCTGCCTGTGATGGCAGCCGTGACAATTTCCACGTCGTTGCGGCCGAGCTGACCCGGATCGACGTCCTGCCCCAACTGGCCGGTCTGGAGCACCTCGCGGACGTCTCCCTCGGCCGGGCCTGCGCGGTCGTCACGGAACTCGCCGCGGCCTGACCTCAGCGCGCCGCCAGCAGTGACCGCGCCGCCTCCCGCGCCTCGGCCGCCGGCCGCGTACTGCCGGTGATGCCCGCCGTGACCATGGCGCCCTCGGCCAGCAGAAACAGCGGCCCGGTCAGCGCGTCGGGCAGCCCCGCCCCCGCCACCAGCGAGGCGAGGTAGTCGCGGAACGCCCGCTTGTGCGCCCGGACCTGGTCCGCCACCCGCTCGGAGCGGGCGCCCAGCTCGCCGTACGAGTTGATCCACGCGCACCCGCGGAAGTCCGGCTCGCCGAACCACTCCTCCAGCCAGTCGAAGACGGCGAGGATCCGCAGCTCGGGGTCCGCCTGTCGCTCCACGGAGGCGGCGAGTTGTCCGCGCCAGCGCACGTCGCGCCGCTCCAGATACGCCTCCACCAGCTGCTCCTTCGCCGGGAAGAGCTGATAGAGCCGCTTCAGCGAGACCCCGGACGCGCCCCGGATGTCGTCCATGCCGACGGACTGGATGCCGCGCCCGTAGAACAGCTTCTCCGCGGCGTCCAGTGCCTGCTCCCGGGCGGTTGCGCTGTCCATGTACGACCACTCCTTGACGTGAGAACGAGCGTTCTCCTACCGTAGCAGTCACGCGGAGAACGCTCGTTCTCCGTTGTTCGCACTGCCCTTTCCGCCCGGAGGACGCCATGACCGACCGCCCGCCCCTGCCGCCGTTCACCCGCGAGAGCGCCGCGAGGAAGGTGCAGGCCGCCGAGGACGCCTGGAACACCCGCGACCCGCACAAGGTGGCGCTCGCCTACTCGGCGGACTCGGTGTGGCGCAACCGCGACACCTTCGTCACCGGCCGCGCCGAGATCGTCGAGTTCCTCACCGCCAAGTGGGCCCGGGAGCACGAGTACGCGCTGCGCAAGGACCTGTGGGCCTTCGACAGCAACCGCATCGCGGTCCGCTTCCAGTACGAGTGCCGGGACGCCGAAGGGCAGTGCTGGCGGTCGTACGGCAACGAGCTGTGGGAGTTCGACGAGCACGGGCTGATGACCCGGCGCGAGGCGAGCATCAACGACGTACCCATCGAGGAGAAGGAACGCCGGATCCACGGCCTGCGCCCCGAGGCCGAACGAGGGCTGTCCTTCCCGCTTGAGTAGGGTGCGCGGGTGACCGAACAGGACGAGCGAGCGCCCTTTCTCTACGTCGTCGTATGCGCCGCCGGCATCGCCACGGACGTCGGCAAGCTGATCACCGCCGCGCAGGAGCGCCGGTGGCAGGTCGGGGTCATCGCGACGCCGCTCGCCATGAACGGTTTCTTCGACACCGCCGCCGTCGAGGCGCAGACCGGCCGCCCGATCCGCTCCGCCTGGCGTCGCCCCGGTGACTCACGGCCCTTCCCGGAGCCCGACGCGGTCGTCGTCGCCCCGGCCACCTTCAACACGATCAACAAGTGGGCCGCCGGCATCGCCGACACCCTCGCCCTGGGCACCCTGTGCGAGGCGCACGGCCTCGGCGTGCCCATCGCCGCCCTGCCCTGCGTGGCCGACGCGCTGGCCGCCCATCCCGCGTACCAGGACAGCCTGATACGGCTGCGGGGGATGGGCGTGCGCCTCGGGGAGCCGTACGCCGGTGAGGTGGGGGAGGACGGCGGGCGGCCGGAGTTCGGGTGGGAGCGGGCGCTGGACCTGCTGGACCCGTGACGGAACCGGCCTCGCCCGCACCCGACCACGTACGCTCCCCCTGGTACCCCAACCCGAAGGCAGGAGCAGCAACGATGCAGTACGTGAAGCTCGGTTCGACGGGCCTGGACGTGTCGCGGATCTGTCTGGGCTGCATGACCTACGGGCTCCCCGACCGCGGCGTGCACGAGTGGACCCTCGACGAGGAGGCGTCGCGGCCGTTGATCCGGCAGGCGCTGGACGCCGGGATCAACTTCTTCGACACCGCCAACGTCTACTCCGACGGCACCAGCGAGGAGATCGTCGGCAAGGCGCTGCGCGACTTCGCCCGCCGGGACGAGATCGTGCTCGCGACGAAGGTGAACGGCCGGATGCGGCCCGGCCCCAACGGCGCCGGCCTCTCCCGCAAGGCCATCATGTCCGAGATCGACCACAGCCTCGCCCGCCTCGGCACCGACTACGTCGACCTGTACCAGATCCACCGCTTCGACCCGCAGACCCCGGTCGAGGAGACGATGGAGGCGCTGCACGACCTGGTGAAGGCGGGCAAGGTGCGCTACATCGGGGCGAGTTCGATGTACGCCTGGCAGTTCTCCAAGATGCAGTACACGGCCGAGCGGCACGGCTGGACGAAGTTCGTCTCGATGCAGAACTACTACAACCTCCTCTACCGCGAGGAGGAGCGCGAGATGCTGCCGCTCTGCGCGGACCAGGGCGTCGGCGTGCTGCCCTGGAGCCCGCTGGCCCGCGGCCGGCTCACCCGGGACTGGGGCACGGTCACCGAGCGCAGTGCGGGCGACAACTTCGGCAGCCGTCTGTACGTCGACAGCGACCGGGTCGTCGTCGAGGCCGTCACCCGCGTCGCCGACGAACGCGGCGTCCCGCGCGCCCAGATCGCCCTCGCCTGGCTGCTGCACCAGGACACGGTGGCGGCCCCGATCATCGGCGCCGCCAAGCCGCACCACATCGAGGACGCGGCCGCCGCGGTCGAACTGGAGCTCAGCGAGAAGGAGTTGGAGGAGCTCCAGCAGCCGTACGCTCCGCATCCGATCATCGGTCACTGACCGGCGCCGCCGACGGATCAGTGCGGCCCGTGCGGTGCGAACTCCGTGCCGCACGGGCCCGAGCCCTCGCTGTGCGGCAGCGGGACGCGGTCGCCGCTCATCGTCAGCGTGCGGTAGTACTCGCCGATCCGCTCGGTCGAACGCCCCACGTAGTGCCCGATGAACGACCGGCGAAAACGGCCCTCCGTGCGGTTGGGCTGCGAGCCGTGCACCAGGCTGCCGTTGAAGAACAGGACGTCCCCCGGCTCCATGTCGACGGGTACGGCCGTAAGGCCGGGCGGCGGCGGCACGTACTCACGCGCGAAGGACACGTCGGCGTCCGCCGTTTCCGGGCAGAACAGGTCCATGGCGTGGGTGCCGGGGACGACTTCGAGGCCGCCGTTGTCCCGGTCGATCACATCGCACGCGATCCACGCCGCCACACACGTGCCCGGCTCGACGCGCAGATAGAAGTTGTCCTGGTGCAACGCCTGCCCCCGGGCACCCGGCGGCTTGAAGTAGAACATGCTCTGCGCGGCCAGCACCTCCTCCCCGAGCAGCACCTCCAGCACGCTGCGCAGCCGGGCATCGAGCAGCACCCGCAGCGACAGCTCGTCGATCTCGTGCGGCTGCATCACCCGGGGATACACGCGCAACGGGTCGCCGTCCGACGGCCGGGGCTCGAAGTGCCCGGCCACCGGCCCGGCCGCGTGCAGCGCCGCGAACCGCTCGCGGAGCCGGTCGATCTCGTCGTACCCGAACAGTCCGCGTACGACCGTGAAGCCGTCGTCGCGAAACTGGCGGAGCCCGGTCTCGGGCAGGATGGGGGCGCCGGTGGCGCCGATGTCCGTGGCTGTCATGCGTCCACTCCTCGGTCAGGCGTGCTCACCCGGCCACGCTAGGCCGATGCCCGCCCCAGGAGGATGACCGTGAGCGCTGACGGATTGCCCGAGACTGCTGCACCCGGCGATCCCGCCCCGCCGCCTGGCCTGGTGGTGGTCGGGCACTTCGACCAGCCGCCGGGGTACGGCATCGACCGGCCGCGCGGCGCGGACAGCTGGCTGTTCACCTGGACCACCGGCGGGCGGGGCCGGCTGCGCCACGGAAGCACCGAGGCGCGGGCCGGGGCGGGGGATCTGGTGGTGCTCGCGCCGGGCGTCCCGCACGGCTACGGGGTCGAACCCGGCGCACGGCACTGGGAGTTCTGGTGGGTGCACTGCCAGGCCCGCTCCTCCTGGCAGTCCTGGCTGCGCCCGTACGACACCGGCGAGGGGATGTACGTCGTCACGCCGACGCCGGACGCGGTGCACGGCCGTGTCGAGGCGGCCTTTCGCCGGATGCTCGCCGACGCCCGCTGGACGGGGACGGGCGCGCCGCCCGCCTCGGCGCCCGCGTCGGCGCCGGGGGAGGGGCCGGTCGCGGTGGCGCACGGCACCGCGGCCCGCGAACTCGCCCTGTGCGCACTGGAAGAGGTCGTCCTGCTCACCGCCGGCACCGCGCGGACGCCCCCGTCCCACCCCGGCGTCGACGAGCGGGTACGCCGGGCCGAGGCGCTGATCGCCGCCGATCCGGGCGCCCCGCACACGGTGCGCTCGCTCGCCGAGCACGTCGCGCTCTCGCCCTCCCGGTTCGCCCACCTCTTCACCCGGCAGCTCGGGCAGTCACCGATGCGCGCGCTGCGCGAGGCACGTCTGCGGCACGCCGCCCGGCTGCTGGAGACCACCGGCCTGTCCGTGGAACGCGTGGCAGCCGCCTCCGGGTTCGCCAGCCCGTTTCACTTCAACCGGGTGTTCCGCGAACGGTACGGGGTGCCGCCCGGCGCGTACCGGGCGAGTGGCCCAATGGTTGGCGCATGACTTGTGTAGGCCGGGTGAAGGCGCGTGTGTCCGTATGACCAGGCAAAAAGGTGGAAGCGCGGCCGTTCAATGGTTTTCATCGGCTCCCGAAGAGCCTTGAGTGAATGCCATTTCCGATTGCCCTGACGATGTGCCGTAAATGACTGCGATCGGCTGTTGACCAATCGTCAAATCCTGATCGCCGGGCACGCAATGCACAAAAAACTGGAATCGCTTGTTCCCTGTCCCTGACCTGTGCAAAGGTGTGCCTCGCTCCCACACGCCCCATGCTTCACAAGAGCCGCGCCCGGAGCATACCCGTTGGTATGAACCATTAAAGCCGCATGCCCTCCGGAGGAATGCCGCCGTGCATGACGCAGGCCCGTCGAATTCCCCTCATGACCCCCGCCTCTTCGAAGTGACCGACGCTCAGCTGAGCGCCGAACTGAAGAAGTGGACGGGGGCGACACCGGCACTCCATCCCGTCGGTGAACTCCTCGACCGGCACTGGGAAGCAGGCTTCGCCTACGCACGGCTGTGCACCGCGGACGCCCGGTCCGCCGGCATGCTCACCACCGCGGCATTCACCCGGCTCTTCGGCGAAACACTGCGGCAGACCGGACCGACGTCGGCGTGGCGGCCCCAACTGCTCGTCACCGTGCGCCGGATCGCGGCGGAGTGGGACACCGACCGCCGACAGGAACTGCTCCATCCCGAGCTGCGGACCGAGCCCGGCAGCGGGGAGCGCGTCTCCGCCCGGCTGCTGCCCCCGGCCGACCGCCGCCTGCTGTCCGGGGCGTTCCAGCGGCTGCCCCAGTCCGCCCGCTGCCTGCTGTGGCACAGCGAGGTGGAGGCCGAACCGCTGGCGATACCCGCCGGACTCCTCGGCCTCGACGAGGAGGACGCCCGGGTCGAACTCGGCCGGGCCCACGAGCGTTTGCGCGAGGAGTGCCTCCAGGTCCACCGCGAACTCGCCCCGGAACAGGAGTGCCGTAGCTACCTGCGGATGCTGGACGTGACCTACCGGCGCGGCGGCGTCGACGTCGACCCCGACCTGCGCGAGCACCTGGAGCGCTGCGGGCACTGCAGCGACACCGCAGGCCAGCTGCACTTCTTCAACGCGGGGCTCGGCGTCGCACTGGCCGAGGCGGTGCTCGGCTGGGGCGCGAGAGCCTATCTGGAATCGAGAGCGAGCCAGGCCGAGAAGCCGGCCGAGGCCGAGCCGACGCCGACAGCGGCTTTCGCGGGCGAGTCCTTCTTCTCCGAGGGCGGCGCCTTCGCCCCTGCCGCAGATGCCTTCGCGGGCGAGGGGCGCGCGCCCGCGGCAGAGAACTTCGCCTTCGGGGGCGAGGCTCCCACGCCCGCTCCAGGGGCGCCCGCCCCCGCGGGCCGGCCCTTCTCCGCTGCGGACGTGGTCGCCCCGCCTGCACAGACAGGCCCTCGACGGGCACGCCGCACCGCACGCCGGACCGCCCCGCGCACCGACGCCACCACCGCCCCCGGTCCGGGCGCCCCGCGCAGCTGCTCCAGACGCGCCGCCCTCAAGGCCACCCGCCGTGCCGCCCGGCGCCGCAACCTCACCGCGGCCGTCGCGACCGTCAGCGCCCTCGTCGTCCTCCCGCTCGTCGTCTGGTCCGTCGTCGGCTCCGGAGATTCCACTCCGACCGCGGGCGAGCGCCCCTCCGAAGCGCCCGGCTCGAACGCGGGCTCCGCCAGCAGCAACCCGTCCTGGGCGGGCGCCGCCGAGGCCGCGAAGGGCGATCTGCGGGGCCGGCTCTACAACATCGGATCCGGGCTGTGCGTCGGCATCGTCGGCGGGAAGGCCGTCAAGAACGCGGAGACCGAGCTCGCCACCTGCTCCTCGGCCGCCGGCCAGCAGTGGTCATACGAGACCGACGGCCTGCTGCGCAGCGGCGCGGACCCCGATCTGTGCCTCGACTCCCACCTCGGTTACTCGGTCCGGCTGGCCCCGTGCACGGATGCCGCCGATTCCGACACCAAGAACGTCCGCTACGACTTCACCCTCCAGGGCACCCTGGTGCCTCGCTTCAACCAGGAACTGGCCCTCAGCCCCGCCGCCACGGACGGCTCGGGAGCACTGGTCCTCAAGACCCGTGACGACGACGGCGACGCCCAGCACTGGGTGATCGACACCTCGAAGGCCGAACTCCAGATGGAGGCGGTCAACTGGGACACGGTCGCCCGTACTCCGCAGCTGACGACCCCGAAGCCCACGCCGACCCCCACCCCGACGCCCAAGCGGTCGAAGACACCGACGCCCACCCCGACGCCGTCCGCGCCCCCGTCGACCTCGCAGCCGACCCCCACGAGCCCGTACCCGACCGACCCGTACTGCTACTACCACCCCTACTCCTGCTCGTCGGACGGCCAGTACGGCGGGTCCGGTGGGGGAGGTTACGGCGGATACGGCGGATACGGGTATGGCGGTTACGGCGGTTACGGCCAGGGTGGTGGCGGTCGCGGCTGACCGCTGATCGCTGCCCCGGCTGATCGCTGCCCGGCTCGGTCGGCCGGTCCGCCACGACTCAGCCTCCGACCACCTGGAGCGACGCCCACAGCGCCACCACGGCCGGGACAAGGGCGGCCGGCACCGCGAGCAGCCCGAGCCGGGTGAACTCGCCGACGGCGACCTCGTGCCCGTGCCGGTGCGCGATGCGCCGCCACAGTAGGGTGGCCAGCGAGCCGGCGTACGTCAGGTTCGGGCCGATGTTCACCCCGAGCAGCACCGCGAGCACCGCGCCGGGCCCGGCCGGGGCGGTCAGCGGCAGCAGGACCAGCACGGCGGGCAGGTTGTTGATCAGGTTCGCCAGTACGGCGGCCAGCGCGGCGATGCCGAGCAGCGCGGCCAGGCCCGAGCCGTCCGGCAGCACCTGCCGGAGCGCGTCGGCGAGCCCATGGTCGACCACGGCGCGCACGACGACGCCGAGCGCGAGCACGAACGCCAGGAACGCCGGTGTGGCGGCCCGCACCACGGTGAGCGGGGAGGCCCGGCGCCGTACGATCGCCCGCCCGGCCAGCACCAGTGCCCCCGCGAGCGCCGCCCACGCCGGCTCGACGCCCACTGCCGAGGCCATGACGAACCCGGCCAGCGTGCAGCCCACGGTGACCAGCGCGAACAGCGGCAGCTCGGGGGCCTTCCCGGCGTCGGGCGTGTGGACCGGCGCCATCAGCTCGTCGGCGAACCAGCGCCGGAAGACCAGGTACTCGGCGCCGATCGCGGCCAGCCAGGGCAGCGTCATCAGCGCCGCGAACCGGGTGAAGCTCAGCCCGCTCGCCTCGAAGGCCAGCAGGTTGGTGAGGTTGGACACCGGCAGCAGCAGCGAGGCCGTGTTCGACAGGTGCGCGCAGGCGTAGACGTGGGGTTCGGCGCGGACGCCCGCCCGGGCGGCGGTGGCCAGCACGACCGGCGTCAGCAGCACCACCGTGGCGTCCAGGCTGAGCACGGCCGTGATCGCCGAGCCCAGCGCGAACACCGCGGTCAGCAGCCGTCCGGGAGACCCCGCGGCCCAGCGGGCCATCCAGGCCCCGCAGGCCCGGAAGAGCCCCTCGACATCGCAGAAGTGGGCGAGGACCAGCACCGCGGCGAGGAAACCGACCACCGGCCCGAGCCGCTCCACCTCCGCCCACGCATGCGCCGGCGAGATCACCCCGGTCGCGATCGCCACCCCCGCGGCCGGTACCGCGACCGCGGCCTCCGGAAGGCCGAACGGGCGCAGAACGGCCCCGAACAGTACGGCGATGAGCAGGGCCACGGACAGTGCTTCGGCGAGCGGGGCGTTCAGAGCGGGTCCTTCAAGACGTGATCGAAGACGTGCCCGCACATGAAAACAGGCTGAGGTAAGAGCCCTGTGAGCGCCCCCGGCCGGGAGGGATCAACCACCCGTGCCGGGCTGGACCACGGTCAGGAAGACCGAGGACTCGTTTCCGGCCACGGGCACCTCACCGGCCGTCCACGCCACCTCGATCGAGTCCCGCTCGTCCGGCGGCGTCACGAGCAGTGCCTCGGGCGTGGCCGTACGGGCCCTGCTGATCTCGGGGCTGGCGAAGGTCAGCCCGGCCCAGGCGCTCCGACCCGGGGCCAGTGTGACGGTGGTGGGTGTGTCGGGAGAGCGCTTCGGATCCGGGCCGAGCTGCTTGCCGGAGGCGTCGACGAAGGCGGCACCCGGATAGCCGCGCACGGTGCAGGTCCGGTCGGCCGTGTTGGTCAGCACGATCGGGAAGTTCCGCTGTCCGGCCCCCGGGCTGGGGCGGCCGATGGCGGCGCGCAGCTCGGAGGTGTGGCACCGGGTGGTGGAGCCGGTCGGCTCGGTCGCGGGGCTCTTGGTGCCGGCCGTGCTCGGCTCGGTCGTAGGGGTCCCGCTGCCGGCTGTGCCGGGTCCGGTCGTACGGCTGCTCGTGCCGACCGGTGTCTGGACAGCGCCCGACGAGTCGGCGCCGTTGTCGCAGGCGGCCAGCAGGGCCACCAGCGCGACGGCGCTCACCAGAGGGGTCGCTCGGTGTAAGGCGTGGAATGCCCGTGCACGTCCCATGTTGGTGACGACTCCCCGTTTTGCCGCCGAGTACTCAATGTTCTGCCGCCGACTGCTCACTCCTCGTCGAGGAGCCCGATCTCCGCCCAGATCGTCTTGCCGTCCGCCGTGTGCCGGCTGCCCCAGCGCTGGGTCAGCTGGGCGACCAGCAGCAGCCCGCGGCCGCCCTCGTCGAAGATCTTGGCGCGGCGCAGATGCGGTGCCGTGTGGCTGGTGTCGGACACCTCGCAGATCAGCGTGGCCGCGTCGTGGATCAGCCGGAGGCGGATGCCGGGGGTGCCGTAGCGGATGGCGTTCGTCACCAGCTCGCTCACCACCAGCTCGGCCGTGAACGTCGCCTCGCTCAGATTCCAGGCGTCGAGCTGCTCCATGACCTGCTTGCGGATGGGCGCGACGAGTGCCGGGTCGGCCGGGATGTGCCAGGTCGCGACCTGCGAGGGGGGCAGTCCCTGGGTGCGGGCCAGCAGCAGGGCCACGTCGTCGGCGGCGCCGGCCGGCGGGAGCAGGGCGTGCAGGACGTGGTCGCAGGTCTCGTCCAGCGAGCCGGAGGAGGCCGACAGCGCCTCGCGGAGCAGGGCATGACCGGTGTCGACGTCGCGCTCGCGGCTCTCGATCAGGCCGTCGGTGTAGAGGGAGAGCACCGTGCCCTCGCGCAGTTCGAGCTCGGCTGACTCGAACGGCAGCCCGCCCAGCCCGAGCGGCGGCCCGGCGGGCAGCTCGATCTCCTCCGGCTCGCCGCCCGGCGGGACCATGACGGGCGAGGGGTGTCCGGCCCGGGCCAGCGTGCAGCGCCGGGAGACCGGGTCGTACACCGCGTACAGACAGGTGGCGCCCACCTCACCGGGGCTGCCGTCGGTGCCCGCCTCCTCGGAGAGGCGTACGACCAGGTCGTCGAGGTGGGTGAGCAGTTCGTCGGGCGCGAGGTCGATGTCGGCCAGCGTGCGCACCGCCGTGCGCAGCCGGCCCATGGTGGCCGACGCCGCGACGCCGTGGCCGACGACGTCCCCGACGACCATCGCCACCCGCATCCCGGACAGCGGGATCACGTCGAACCAGTCGCCGCCCACCCCCGACCGCGCCGCCGGGAGATAGCGCGAGGCCGCCTCCAGCGCCGCGGTGCGCGGCAGGGACCGGGGCAGCAGGCTGCGCTGCAGGGCGAGGGCGGTCTCGCGTTCGCGGGAGTAGCGGCGGGCGTTGTCGATGCAGACCGCCGCGCGTGCCGTGATCTCCTCGGCCAGCAGCACGTCGTCGGGGGTGAAGCGGTCGGGGTTCTTGAACCGGGTGAGCACGGCGACGCCGAGGGTGGTGCCGCGGGCCTGGATCGGTACGGACATCGTCGTGTGGATGCCGTGCTCCTTGATCCGCTCGGCGCGTGCCGGGTCCCAGGCGAGCCACTGGGCTAGGTCGCCGGTCGACGTCGAGGCCACGATGGTGCGGGCCGCCAGCAGCGCGTCGGCCTGGGGCGACGGGGTGGGGTACACGTCCACATGTCCCGGTTCGGCCACGGCTTCGGGGTTGCCCGGGTTGACGGACCGGTGGGCGGCCCGGCGCAGGCTGACCGGGGCGGTCAGCCGGCCTGTGGGCGACTCGCCGCCGTGCTCCGGAGGGTCCAGCAGGTCGACGCTCACGAAGTCGGCGAGGGCGGGGACGCAGATCTCCGCCAGCTCCTCGGCCGTCCGGGTCACGTCCAGGGTGGTGCCGATCCGGACGCTGGCCTCGTTCACCAGCTGCAGCCGTTCCCGGGCCAGGTACTGCTCGGTGAAGTCGTGCGCGGCGACGGACACGCCGCGCACCCGCCCCTCGCTGTCGGTGATCGGGGCCATGCGGGCCAGCCAGGCGTACGTCCTGTCCCCACCGACCGGAACGTACGTCTGCACGTCGGTGCCCCGGCCGGTGGTGAGCACGCGCAGGAGGTACTGCTCGATGTCCGTGCTCTGCGCTTTGCCGGTCAGTTCGGGCGCCCGCAGCCCGCGCACATGCTCCTCGGAGAGCCGCAGGATCTCCGCCATGACGGCGTTGATCCGGCGCAGCCGCAGCCGGTCGTCGTAGATCGCGATGGCACAGGGGGAGTCGAGGAGACCGATGTTGTCGAGCGGGTCGTCGGGCGAGCTCGGGCCGTCCCCTTCGAGCGGCGTGACCACGAGCCAGTGGTCGGGGCCGTCGTCGTTCGGCCGGAGGCGGTGGGCGAGCAGCCACACGGACACCGCGCCGCCGTCGCGATGGCGCAGGGTGACGGTGCCGTCCCAGCGGTCGCTCTCCGGCGCGACGGACCCGCTCCGCCCCGCGCCGGCCAGCAGATCCAGGGCGGGGCGCCCCACGACCTCGGCGGCCCGGTGGCCCAGCAGCCGTTCGGCCCCGGCGTTCCACTCGACGATCTTGCCGTCGTCGTCGATGACGGCCCGGGCTGTCGCGGCGTCGTCGAACGGATACTCCGGGTTCATCGTTCCAGGCTAGTGCGTCGGCTGCCCACGCACCCCGGAACTCCCGTGCGCACCCTTGACGGTATGGCGTGCCACCCCGTCAGAATCTGTTTGTTCACGATCAGTTGTGAGTACTTCTGCGCCCTGATGAGGGAGAGCCGCCCATGACAGTCAGTCGTAGATCGTTACTGCTCGCCTCCACGGCCGCCCCGGCGGCCGGAGCGCTGCTGACCACCCCGACGGCACGGGCCGCCGAGGGCGCCGAATCCAGCGGTGCCGGTCCCGGCCGCCGCACGGTCGCGCTGCGCGACGGCTGGCGCTTCGCCCTGGTGAACCCGGGCGGCCTCACCGACCCGACCGGCGCGTACGCGGGCGCCGCCGAGCCCGGCTACGACGACTCGGGCTGGCGCGAGGTCGCGGTGCCGCACGACTGGAGCATCGAGTTCGCGCCGACCACCGAGCACGGCACCACCAGCGGCACCGGCTTCTTCCCCGGCGGGCTCGGCTGGTACCGCCTCGCCTTCACCCTGCCGCCCGGCCTCGCAGGCAAGCGGATATCGGTGGAGTTCGACGGCGTCTACATGGACTCGTACGTCTACTGCAACGGCAAGGAGGTCGGCCGCCACCCCTACGGCTACACCGGCTTCGCCTTCGATCTCACCGACCTCGTGCACACCGACGGCAGCACCGAGAACGTGCTCGCGGTCAAGGTGCACAACCGCCTCCCCAGCAGCCGCTGGTACTCGGGAAGCGGCATCTACCGCGAGGCCCGCCTCGTCGTCACCGAGCCGGTGCACGTGGAGCGCTGGGGCACGTACGTCACGACACCGGAGATCACCGAGGAGCGGGGCGTCGTACGGGTGCGGACCGCGGTGGTGAACGCCTCCGGCGGCGGCACGGACGTCGAGGTCGTCTCGCGGATCGTCGATCCGGGCGGCCGTACCGTCGCCCGTACGTCCTCCACGGTCCCCGTCACCGACAAGGCGACCGAGACCCACGAACTCGCCGTCCCCGAGCCGAAGTTGTGGGACTTCGACACCCCGCACCACCGCTACACCCTGAAGACCGAACTGCGTGTCGGCGGCAGGATCACCGACACGTACCGCACCGGCTTCGGCTTCCGTACCTTCCGCTTCGACCCGGGCGAGGGCTTCCACCTCAACGGCTCCTACGCCAAGATCAAGGGCGTCGACCTGCACCACGACCTGGGCGCCCTCGGCGCCGCCGTCAGCATCGACGCCGTCCGCCGGCAGATGACCATCATGAAGTCGATGGGCGTCAACGCCTTCCGCACCTCCCACAACCCGCCCTCGGCGGAGATGATCCAGGTCTGCGAGGAACTGGGCATCGTGATGCTGGTGGAGGCGTTCGACTGTTGGAAGACCGGCAAGACGCGGTACGACTACGGCCGGTTCTTCGACGAGTGGTGCGAGAAGGACGCCACCGAGATGGTGCTCGCGGCCCGCAACTCGCCGGCCGTGCTGATGTGGTCCATCGGCAACGAGGTCCCCGACTCCACGTCCACCGCAGGGCTGGCCATGGCCGACCGGGTCATCGGCGCCATCAAGGCCGCCGACGACACCCGCCCGCTCGTCATCGGCTCCGACCGGCACCGCCGCGTGCCCGCCAAGGGCTCCCCGGCCGACCTCATCCTGGCCAAGCTGGACGGCCTCGGCCTCAACTACAACACCGCCAAGTCGGTGGACGAGCTGCACGCCGCCTACCCGCACTTGTTCCTCTTCGAGTCCGAGTCGTCGTCGGAGACCTCGACGCGCGGGACGTACCAGGAGCCGGAACACCTCAACACCGGCGAGAACCACACGCCGGGCAGGCGGGCGACCTCGTCGTACGACAACAACCTCGCCTCCTGGACCATGAGCGGCGAGTACGGGCACAAGAAGGACCGGGACCGGAAGTGGTTCGCCGGGCAGTTCCTGTGGTCGGGCATCGACTACATCGGTGAGCCCACGCCGTACGACGTCTTCCCGGTCAAGGCCTCCTTCTTCGGCGCGGTCGACACGGCCGGCTTCCCGAAGGACATGTACCACCTGTTCCGGAGCCAGTGGGTCGGCGAGCCGATGGTCCATCTGCTGCCGATGACCTGGAACCACCAGGAGGGCGACACGGTCGAGGTGTGGGCGTACTCCAACGTCGACACCGTCGAGCTGTTCCTCAACGGAAAGTCCCTCGGCACGCGGACGTTCGACACCAAGAAGACCGTCGACGGCCGGCCCTACCTGGAGACGACCGAGGCGACCGGCGACGACAAGACCTTCACCGACGGTCCCTATCCCGGCAGCTACACCAGCCCGAACGGCAGTGCGGGCAAGCTCCATCTGACCTGGAAAGTGCCGTACAGGGCAGGCGAGTTGAAGGCGGTGGCCCGACGGGACGGCAAGGTCGTCGCCACCGATGTGCTGCGCACGGCCGGTGCACCGAAGGCCGTACGGCTCACCGCCGACCGCAAGTCCCTCGCCGCCGACGGCCGTTCGCTGGTCTTCGTGACCGCCGAGGTCGTCGACGCCCGGGGTGTGGTGGTGCCCGACGCCGAGGACCTGATCGCCTTCGAGGTGACGGGCGGCTCGCTCGCCGGGCTCGACAACGGGCGGGAGGAGAGCGCCGAGCGCTACCAGGCCAGTACGCGTACGGCCTTCCACGGCAAGGCGCTGGCGATCGTACGGTCCGGCACGAAGGCGGGCGCCCTGAAGGTGACCGCGCGGGCCGAGGGCCTGCGGGCGGGGAACGTGAGCGTGCGGGCGACCCCTGCCCGTTCGGCCGCGCTCACCCCGGCCGCGGCGTTCGAGCCGGACCACCGGGCGCCGACCGACTTCCCGCATGCGGACGCCAGTTACTCCGGCCGCCCCGATACCCTCCCCGCCGCCATGCTCGACGGCGACCCGGCCACCGGCTGGTCGAACGGCTTCCTCAAGTCGGCCACGGCCCTGCTCCCCGCCTTCGGCGGAGCTCGCCCCGAGGACTGGGTGTCCGTGGACTTCGGGCGGGCGCGGACCTTCGACCGGATGGAGATCTCATTCACGGTGGACGCCACGCACACCCTGCCCGCCTCGATCGACGCCGAGGTCTGGGACGGCCGGAGGTACGTGCCGGTGACGGCGGCGTCCGTGGACTGGGCCACCGCCTCGGACGCGCCGACCGTCGTCACCTTCGACGCGGTACGAGGTTCCCGGTTGCGGCTGACCCTGACCAGCGCCCACCCGGGGGAGCCCCGAGGGGCAATACGCATCAGCAAGCTGGAGGCACCGGCCACCTGAGCCACGTCACGGTCCGGACGACCGGTACGGCAACGCCCCTGAGGGGCGCGGGGAACTGCGCGACAAACCACGACGGCGCCGCACCGGAAAACGAACGCTCGCGGCGCCCCCGGCGGAGCGTTTCGTCCGGACCGTTGACGTAGTGTCATGTCGCCAACAAGCATGGCTGCGTCCGCCACTGGGAGCGCTCCCACCCCGAGCGTCACCCGCCCCTCCCCTCGAGGAGCCCAGACGTGAAACGACGCAGAATCACGTTGCTGACCCTGACGGCCCTGCTGGCCGCAGGCCTGGCCGCCGCCCCCGCCGGCGCCGAAGAGGTCGAGCAACTCAAGAACGGCACGTTCGACACCACCACCGACCCGTGGTGGACGACCAGCAACGTCACCGCGGGTCTGTCCGACGGGCAGCTCTGCGCCGACGTCCCCGGCGGCACCACCAACCGCTGGGACGCCGGCGTCGGCCAGAACGACATCGCCCTGGTGAAGGGGGAGTCGTACCGGTTCTCCTTCACCGCCGACGGCTCGCCCCAGGGGCACGTGGTGCGGGCGATCGTCGGGCTGTCGGCGGCGCCGTACGACACCTACTTCGAGGTGACACCGGAGCTGAGCGTCTCCGGGAACTCCTACTCGTACACCTTCACCTCACCCGTCGACACCCGGCAGGGCCAGGTCGCCTTCCAGCTCGGCGGCAGCGCGGACGCGTGGCGCTTCTGCATGGACGACGCCTCGCTGCTGGGCGGCGTCCCGCCCGAGGTCTACGAGCCCGATACCGGGCCGCGGGTGCGGGTGAACCAGGTCGCCTATCTGCCCGCCGGGCCGAAGAACGCCACGCTGGTCACCGACGCCACCCAGAAGCTGCCCTGGGAGCTGAAGAGCGCGTCCGGGGCCGTGGTCGCCCACGGCTGGACCGTGCCACGCGGCACCGACGCCTCCTCCGCGCAGAACGTCCACTCCATCGACTTCGGCGCCTACCGCAAGCAGGGCAAGGACTTCACGCTGGTCGCGGGCGGAGAGGCGAGCCGGCCCTTCGACATCGGCACGGCCGCCTACGAGCGGCTGCGCCTGGACGCCGTGAAGTACTACTACACGCAGCGCAGTGGCATCGCGATCCGCGACGACCTGCGCCCCGGCTACGCCCGTCCCGCCGGACACGTCGACGTCGCGCCCAACCAGGGCGACGGCAAAGTGCCCTGCCAGCCGGGCGCGTGCGACTACACGCTCGACGTCACCGGCGGCTGGTACGACGCCGGCGACCACGGCAAGTACGTCGTCAACGGCGGCATCTCGGTGTGGGAGCTGCTGAGCACGTACGAGCGCGAACGGCTCGCTCGCACCGGGGAGCCGGAGAAGCTGGGTGACGGCACGCTCGCCATCCCGGAGGGCGGCAACAAGGTGCCGGACATCCTGGACGAGGTCCGCTGGGAGCTGGAGTTCCTGCTGAAGATGCAGGTGCCCGCGGGGCAGCCGCTGGCCGGCATGGCGCACCACAAGATCCACGACGAGCAGTGGACGGGCCTGCCGCTGCTGCCGAGCGACGACCCGCAAAAGCGCGAACTGCACCCGCCGTCCACCGCGGCGACCCTGAACCTGGCGGCCACGGCCGCGCAGGCGGCGCGCCTGTACAAGCCGTACGACAAGGAGTTCGCGGCGAAGGCGCTGGGTGCCGCCCGCAAGGCCTGGACCGCGGCGCTCGCGCATCCCGACCGGTACGCCTCCGAGAGCGACGGCATCGGCGGCGGCACCTACGCCGACAACAACGTCACCGACGAGTTCTACTGGGCGGCGGCCGAGCTGTATCTCACCACGGGGGAGAAGGGGTTCGCGGACCACGTCCTCAGCTCGCCCGTGCACACGGCCGACGTCTTCGGCTCCCTCGGCTACGACTGGGCCAGGACGGCGGCAGCGGCCCGACTGGACCTGGCGACCGTGCCGAGCGGGCTGCCCGGCCGGGACAAGGTGCGCCAGTCCGTGATCAAGGGCGCGGACGGCTATCTGGCCACCCTGAAGTCACAGGCGTACGGCATGCCCTACGCCCCGACCGGCAACCTCTACGACTGGGGCTCCAACCATCAGATCCTGCACAACGCCGTCGTGATCGCCACCGCGTACGACATCACCGGCGCCTCGAAGTACCGTGACGGTGCGCTGCAGAGCATGGACTACCTCCTCGGCCGCAACGCGCTGAACATCTCGTACGTGACCGGCTATGGCGAGGTCAACTCCCACAACCAGCACGCCCGTTGGTACGCCCACCAGCTCGACCCCAACCAGCCCAACCCACCGGTCGGCACGCTCGCCGGCGGGCCGAACTCGGGCATCCAGGACCCCTACGCACAGAGCAAACTCCAGGGCTGCGTCGGCCAGTTCTGCTACATCGACGACATCCAGTCCTGGTCGACGAACGAGCACACGATCAACTGGAACTCCGCCCTGACCCGCATGGCCTCCTTCGTGGCCGACCAGGGTTAGACCGCGCGAGCCCGCCGTCGCACAGGTGCGGCGGCGGGCTCGCGGTGGTGCCGGGTGCCCTGGCGGGGGACCTACGGGGCGATGTTCATGACGGGCAGGTCCTTGCTCACGCCCGCCAGGTAGTAGTCCTTGGGCGCCGAGAAGACGACGAACTCGCGGTCGTCCTCGCGGATCTTGGTCCGGATGGTGAAGTTCCCGGCGGCATCCGTGGTGGTCTGCGCGTCGTACTGGCTCTCGAAGTACTGCCGCAGGAAGACCCGGGTCCCGGCGACCGGGCCGTGCCCCGCGGGCCAGGTGACCTTGCCCGTCACGGTGAGGCCGTCGCCGGGGCGCACGATGAGCTTGCTGACCCGGTAGGTGAGGGAGCTCGCGACGGGCTCGACCCTGACTGCGGTGTCCGCGAAGGCCATGTGGAAGTCGGTGGGGTCGGTGTCGTACACGGCCCGGAACCGCACCTCGTGGCGCGGGGAGAGGTAGCGGCTGGGCTCGTCGTCCCAGCGGTCCGCCGGGACGTCCTCAAGGGTGTACCGCCCCTCGGCGTCGGTGCGGACGGTGCCCAGGCCGCGCGTCTCCCACTCCGTCGGGTCGATGGGGTCGCCCCACGGGTTCCAGGTCTTGAACAGCACCGACTCCTCGAGCTGGACCGGTGCGTCGGCGACGGGGGTGCCGTCGGGACGGGTCAGCGTGCCGGTGAGGTCGACCGTGCGGTGGTCGTAGTCGGTCGTGGCGGTGCTGCTGGTGAGGGTCACCTCGTAGTCGTCGCCGTCCGCCGCGTGGGCGGGCGGTACGACCACCACGGTGGCGGCCAGGGCGAGCGCGGCGACGGCGGTCGGCGGGCGGCCGGTAAACGCATGTGCACGTGAACTCCGTTGCTGGTGCGGTCGGTTGTCGCGCCGGGATCTGCGGGGGGTGCCGGCGTGGGATGTGACCCATGGGACCTCACCCGGGGTTGTACGGACCCTCAGGAATACACGCCCCGTACACGTGGAGTTCTCTCACCGGCCGCCTGCCGGTTCGTCGACCGCGTCTTAAGAAGACATCGCAGCGCGATCGGACTCGCTGCGCAGGACACAGAACTCATTGCCCTCAGGATCCGCGAGGACGGCCCAGCCCGTGCCGTCGGGCTTCCGGTGATCAGTGACCAGGGCGGCTCCGAGATCCAGCAACCGCTCGATCTCCTCCTCGCGCGAGGTCGACGGGCGCAGGCACAGGTGGATGCGGTTCTTGATCGTCTTGGGTTCCGGCACCTCGTTGAAGTACAGCACCGGGCCCTGCGGAAGCATCACCTGAGTCTCCCGATCGCCCGGCCTGTCCTGCGGATGCAGCGGACAGCCGGTCACCTCACTCCAGAACCGAGCCAGTTCATAGGCATCCGAACAGTCGATCGCCACGTTCTGCACTACCGAGATCATGCAGGTGAGCCTGCCTGAGCACCGCTCAGTCCGCCACCGGATTGCCCACGCCCTGGTGATCGCCTTCGACGAGTTCCGCGGGCCGCCGGTGGGCGGTCAGGGTGTGCAGCTCGGCCCGCTCCAGCGGCTGGTGCACCTCGACGTACTCGCCGTGCGGAAGCCGCTTGATCACGCCGGTCTCCCGGCCGTGCGACACCAGCTCCCGGTCGCGGAGTTGGATGCCCAGGCAGATGCGGCGGGTGACGACGAACACGGCCACCGGGACGACCAGCGTCGCGATGCGGATCGCCCAGGTCACCGCGTTGATCGACAGATGGAGCCGGGTCGCCACGATGTCGTTGCCGCCGCCCGCCAGGAGGATCAGGTAGAGGCTGATCCAGGCCGCGCCGATCCCCGTGCGGACGGGGCGGTTGCGGGGGCGGTCGAGGAGGTGGTGCTCGCGCTTGTCGCCCGTGATCCGGGCTTCCAGGAAGGGATAGACGCCGATGAAGACCAGCAGCAGGGGGAAGACCACGACCGGGATCAGCACCCCGAGGACGAGTGTGTGGCCCCCCAGGGTGATCTCCCAGCCCGGCATGATCCGGACCAGCCCCTCGGCGAAGCCCAGGTACCAGTCGGGCTGGGCGCCCGTGGAGACCTGGTCGGCCCGGTAAGGGCCGTACGACCAGACCGGGTTGATCGAAGCCACCGCAGCCATGAACGTGAGCGCGCCGAAGACCAGGAAGAAGAAGCCGCCCGCCTTCGCCAGGTACACCGGCATGAACGGGGCGCCGACGACATTGCGTTCGGTGCGTCCGGGACCCGCGAACTGGGTGTGCTTGTGGTACACGACCAGCAGGAGGTGCGCCACGACCAGCGCCGCCATGATGCCGGGGATCACCAGGATGTGCAGGGAGTAGAAGCGGGCCACGATGTCATGGCCCGGGAACTCCCCGCCGAACAGGAACATGGACAGATACGTCCCGACGATCGGGACGGACAGCAGCGCGCCGTTGACGAACCGCAGGCCCGTCCCCGACAGCAGGTCGTCCGGCAGCGAGTAGCCGAACAGGCCCTCGAAGAGGCCGAGCAACAGCAGGGACCAGCCGAACAGCCAGTTGATCTCCCGTGGCTTGCGGAACGACCCCGTGAAGAAGTGCCGCATCATGTGCGTGAGCATCCCGGCGACGAAGACCAGCGCCGCCCAGTGGTGCAGTTGCCGTATCAGCAGCCCGCCCCGCACGTCGAAGCTGATGTCCAGCGTGGAGGCGTACGCCTCGGACATGCGGACGCCGTTGAGGGGGAGGTAACTGCCGTGGTACGTCACCTCGTTCATCGAGGGGTGGAAGAACAAGGTGAGGTACACGCCCGTCAGGATCAGGACGACGAAGCTGTACAGGCAGATCTCGCCGAGCAGGAAGGACCAGTGGTCCGGGAAGACCTTGCGCAGATACTTCCGGCCGAGGGAGTGGATGCCGAGCCGCCCGTCGAACCAGTCCGCGACGCGCTCACCCCTGCCGGGCAGCTCGCGGGCGCTCATGCTTCCCCCCTGCGCACATGCGTGAGCTTCTCGGGGTTGCTCACGACATAGACACCGCAGACCCGCTCGCCGTCCGGTGTCAGGTCCAGGACCAGGACGGCGTACGCCTCCTCGCCGTCGAACAGCACCGCGGCGTCGTCGCCGTTGACCCGCCGGTGGCGCAGCTCCAGGTGGCCGCCCCCGCCCCCGCCCCGGCGCGCGTACGAACCGAAGAGCCGGACCGCCTTGTCCCTCCCGTGCACGGGCCGCAGCCCCGCCCGCTTCCGCTTGCCGCCGCCATCCGTCCACACCGTCACGTCCGGCGCGAGGATCTCCATCAGCGCGGCGATGTCCCCGCCCACCGCGGCCCGCACGAACCGCTCGGCTGCCTCCCGCCGCACCCGCGGATGCGCCTCGTACAGCGGCCGCCGCGCATGCACATGCCCCCGCGCGCGATGCGCCAGCTGCCGTACGGCCGCCGGGCTGCGGTCGAGGATCTCCGCGATCTCCGTGTGGGCGTACCCGAACACCTCGTGCAGCACGAACACCGCGCGCTCCAGCGGTGAGAGCGACTCCAGGACGACCAGCATCGCCAGCGACACGGACTCGGTGCGCAGCGCGGGGTCGTCGACGCCGTCGTCCTCGCCGTCCGCGACCAGCGGCTCGGGCAGCCACGGGCCGACGTACGTCTCCCGGCGGCGGCTGATCGCGGCCCGCCGCGCCAGCGCGTGGTTCACGGCGATCCGCACGAGATACGCCCGCGGGTTGGCGATCCCGTCGAGCGGCGAGCCGCCGCCTCGCGCCGTCCACGACAGCCATGTCTCCTGCAGTACGTCCTCGGTGTCGGCGACGCTGCCGAGCATGTTGTAGACGACGCCGAACATCAGCTCACGGTGCTCGACGAAGACGCCGGTCGCGTCGGCGGTGACGGACATGGGGATGTCGGACATACGGTGGGCCTCCCGGTGCGCGCTCACTACTGCGAGGCCCGGCGGGGGCCGGAATGTGACATCCCACGGTCGAATGTGACCCACGTCTCGATGACGTCGGGCGCGGTCTCGCGGCCGAGCACGCGTTCCGCACCCCCTGGTACCGGCATACATCACACTTGACCTGCAGGTATTTACGGGCAAGTACCCGAGCGGTACCGTGAAGGGCATGCCAGCTCTCAACGTGGAGTTCAGCGACCGCGAGCTAGAGGACCTGCGGCAGATCGCCAAGGAACGCGGTACGTCGATGAAGGCGCTCGTGCGGGAGGCGGCCGCGGCCGACATAGCCCGGCACCGGGCCCTGCAGGAGGGCGCCGAGGCGTTCCGCCGGTTCTTCGCGTCGCACGCCGACGAATTCGCGGCCGCCTTCCCCGACGACGAACCGTCCGCCAAGGGCGAGGGACGGGCCGCCTGACCGATGGCACCCGTGATCCATATCGACGTGCCCTGGCTGCTCCAGCGACACGAAGAGGTCCTGCCGGACCAGCCCACGATCAACGACTTCTCCGCGTTGGTCGCCGCCGTCGCACGCCATCGGGTGGATCCGCCCCGTCTGGGCGTCGACTCCGACCCGGCCTGGCGGGCCGCCGTGCTGCTGCACACCCTCGCCCTGCTCAAGCCGCTGCCCGCGGCCAACGCCCGCTTCGCCTGCGCGTCCGCGGTGGCCTATATGTTCGTCAGCGGCGTCGGCATCGACCCGCCCTACGGCGCCCTCGTCGACCTCGCCCGTGACCTGATCTCCGGCAAGGTCGACGTGTACGGCGCGGCCGACCGGCTGCGCTCCTGGCAGATCTGAGGCCGGCCGCCCGGTGGTCCGGGCTCTCCCGTGGCGGTCCCCGTTCCTCCCGCCCCGGGGGCCGCCGACCGAGGGCGGGAGGAACGGGGTCGGCGGCCCGTGGCGCGCAGGAGAGCCGCCGTCCCACGCGCGGGCCTTCCGAGAGGGCCGACTCCAGTGGACTACGCGGGCGCGTGCGCCGGGGAGCGTGCGGGGCGCTCCGGCGCGTGCGCGGGCTTCACACGGGGCGCACGGAATGTCGAAAGCTCGCGCAGCTGTGGAGAGTTGCCGCGGTATCTGACTTTCTTTCAAAGGTGCGGATGTTGCCCAAGTGCCTTGTTGGCCATTGGTGTGCTGTGCAAGGGTGAACTACCCGTGGGGGGTGGGAAAAGGCCGGGGCTCATTCGTTCCGTGGGGAACCGGGGCGGATGGACGTTGGTGAATTCACGCTCCCCGCACTCGCGTCGAAGAGGTAGGCACCAAGTCGCTCTCCTTTTCGGCGACCGGACTTCCGAGTCATGCGCGTGGGAAGGAATCCGCTCAGTGCCCACCCCCCACCCCCCTCGCCCCCCTTACCCCCCGCCCGGTGGGGTTCCCGAGGAATCCGACGAAGGTCTCGCCGCCCGGCTGCGGGGCCGTCCGGACGGCGAGGCCGCTCCGTCCGTCGCGCTGCTCATGGCGCGGCACTGGCAACCGGTTCACGAGTACGCGGTGATCTGCCTCTCCTCCCCGGAGGAGGTCGCCGACATGGTCACCGCCGCCGCCTTCCACCAGGTCCTCGGCCGTCTGGCGCTGGGCGAACCGGCCGCCGCGCTGCGGCCCCGGCTGCTCGTGGCAGTCCGGGACGCGGTCCGGCAGTGGTCTGCCGAGGACCGAATATCGGGCGTTCTGCCGGAGCTGGGGAAACCCGCGGGCGGTCGCGGTATGCGTACCGCGAAGTCCATGACGCCCGAAAATCGGAAGCTCGCCGATCGGTCATTCCAGGCGCTTCCGGGACTTGCCCGGTGTCTGCTCTGGCACACCGAGGTCGAGGCCGAGCCGTTAAGTGTCCCCGCCGGTCTGCTGGGCATGGATACCGTTACCGCCTCGGCCGCGCTCGAACAGGCGCGTGATAAATTCCGCGAAGGTTGTGTACATGTCCATCGGGAACTCGCGCCGACGAAGGATTGCCGGTTCTACAACCGCCTCCTCGACGTCCCGATTCGCCGGGGCGGCGCCCTGCTGCCGGATGTTCAGCAGCATCTGACGGAGTGCCGCTACTGCCGTAACGCCGCCGAACAACTGAGCCATTTCGAGGGCGGGTTGGGTGTGCTCATCGCCGAGGCGGTGCTCGGCTGGGGCGCACGCCGCTATCTGGACACCAGACCCGGCCGCACCCAGAGCGACGGCCCCCGCACCCGTGGCTCCGCCCGGCACGGCTCGGCACGACGGCGCCTGCTGCCGCGGATCCCCGCGCAGGTCCGCAGGGCGCCCGGCGGACCGCGCTCCTCGCGGACGCTGCTCACGGGAGTGGGCGTGGCCTCAGCAGGGCTGATCGCGATCATGCTCGCGACCGGCCTGCTGTCGGACGACGACGGGGTCGACCCCGCCGCCTCCGCCACCGGCGGCGGCACCGGATCCCCCGTGCCCCCCGCGGTCTCCGCCTCACCGCCCGGCACGGCCCAGCTGCCGGGCGCACCGCGGCAGACCAGGCTGCGCAACGACGACGCCGACCTGTGCCTCGACATCCGCGGCGAGCCCAAGGCCGGCGCCGGGACCGAGCTGGCCGAGTGCTCCGCGGACGACACCCAGCAGTGGTCGTACGAGAAGGACGGCCGGCTGCGCAGCGTGGCGGACCCCGGCCTGTGTCTGGACTCGCACGTGGACGCCGGCGTGGTGATCCTCGGCAAGTGCGTCGACGACGACTCGAAGCGGGCCGACGACGTGCGCTACGACCTCACCGTGCAGGGCGAGTTGCTGCCCCGCTGGGACGAGCAGCTCGCCCTGACGTTCACCACTGCGGACGCGGGCTCCGACATCGTCGTCAAGGTCCGCGACGGCTCCGACGAACAGCGCTGGCTGGCCGACCCGGTGGCGTCGGCGAACCCCGGGTCGCTGTCGAGCGAAGAGACCGAGACGCCGCAGGCGCGGGCGGTGCGGTTGGCGGAGGAGCAGGAGGCGTAGGCGTAGGCGAGGCCGGGGTGAGGCGGGGGCCGCGATCGGCGGATTTCGCCGGGGCGGTGACGGGCGCGACATGCGCGACCGCAGGCCGCGTCTCGGTCTTACCGTCGGGCCGTCGGGCCGAGCAGGTTGCGGGGGCGGACCGATCCGAGTCGGTCCGCCCCCGCCCGCCCCGGCCTCCGCCTCCGAGGGACCTGCCACCGGCCGGGAATGCCTGCCTAGTTCACGACGTCCTGCGGTGCTCCGCCCGACAGGAACGCGGTCACGTTCTGGACGGCGGCCAGGGCGATGCGGACGAGGGTCTCGCGGGTGACGCCGCCGACGTGCGGGGAGAGCACCACGTTCGGGGCGCGGAGCAGGCGCAGGGCCGGGGTGGGCGGTTCGGGGTCGAAGACGTCGATGCCCGCCCCGGCCAGGGCGCCCTTGTCCAGCGCGTCCGCGAGGGCGTCCTGGTCGATCAGGGCGCCCCGCGCGGTGTTGATCACGAACGCCGACGGCTTGAGGAGGGCCAGCCGCTCGGCGTTCAGCAGGTTCCGGGTCTCGTCGGTGAGCGGGGCGTGCAGGGAGACGTAGTCGGCGGTGCGCAGCAGTTCGTCGAGCGGGACATGGCGGGCGCCGCCGAACTCGGCCTCCGTCTGCGGCGGCAGCCGTCGTCGACCTGCGTAGACGACGCTCATGTCGAACGCGGCCGCGCGGCGCGCGACTTGCCGCCCGATCTGGCCCAGGCCGACGATGCCGAGCGTCTTGCCGGACAGTTCGGTCAGCGAGTGCTGCAGCCGGGGGAGGGCCCAGTCGGCCTCGACGAGCGCGGTGTGGGCGGGGACGATCTGCTTGGCCAGCGCGAGCATGAGGGCGAAGGTCTGCTCGGCCACGTTCTGCGCCTCGGCACCGCTGGAGCCGATGTTGCACACGCGCACTCCGCGCTCGCGCGCCGCGTCCACATCGACGTAGTCGAAGCCGTGGCTCGCGCACTGAACCAGCTCCAACTCCGGTGCCGTGCCGAGGTGTTCGGCGGTCACCGGGGCGAGCGCGGTGATGACGACATGCGCGGCGCGCAGGGCGTCCGGGTCCTCGTCGGCCACCTCGACGACGGTGACGTCCGCCCCCTCGGGGAAGAGCGTGGCGAGGCCGGCGCCGATGCCACGACCGCCCACATGGGGCGAGATGACGGCGAGGACGTTCTTCGTGGCGGTCATGCGGATTCCTCGATGAGGTCGGCGGGGCCGATCGTGGCGGGGGTGGCGTGCCCGGACAGGGCGAGGGTGAGGTCGAGTTCGGCGAGCAGGCAGCGGATGACGTGCTCGACGCCCGCCTGTCCGTCGAGGCCGAGCCCGTACGCGTACGGCCGTCCGACGAGCACCGCCCGCGCGCCGAGCGCGAGGGCCTTGAAGATGTCGTCGCCGGTGCGGATACCGCTGTCGAACAGCACGGTCAGCCGGTCGCCGACCGCCTCCACGACCCGGGGCAGGGCGTCCGCCGCGCCGAGGGAGCCGGCCACCTGACGGCCGCCGTGGTTGGAGACGACGACCCCGTCCATCCCGGCGTCGGCGGCCGCGCGGGCGTCGTCCGGGTGCAGGATGCCCTTCAGGACGATCGGGCCGTCCCAGTTCTCCCGCAGGAACGCGAGGTCCGGCCAGGTCTTGGCGGGGTCCGAGAACATGCCGACGAAGTGCATGACGGCCGCGTTCGGATCCTCCACCACCGGCTTGGCCAGGCCCGCCTGGAAGGCCGGGTCGGAGAAGTAGTTGGCGGTGCCCACGCCGTGCAGGAACGGCAGATACGCCTGGTCGAGATCGCGCGGCCGCCAGGCCAGCATCGGCGTGTCCAGGGTGACGACGAGCGCGGTGAACCCGGCCGCCTTCGCCCGGTTCAGGAAACTCCGGGCCACCTCCGGGTCCTTCGGCCAGTACAGCTGGAACCAGCGCTCGGCGTCGCCCATCGCCTCCGCGACCTGCTCCATGGGCGTGCTGGACGCCGAGGACAGGATGAACGGCACGCCCTGCGCGGCCGCGGCCCGGGCGGCCGCGCACTCGGCGTCCGGGTGCATGATCGACAGCACGCCGACCGGCGCCAGGGCCAGCGGAGCGGGCAGGGCGCGGCCCAACACCTCGACGGACAGGTCCCGTTCGTGCACGTCCCGCAGCATGCGCGGCACGATCCGGCGTCGCCGCAGCGCCGCCCGGTTGGCGCGGGCGGTGCTGCCGTCGCCCGCGCTGCCCGCCACATAGCCGACGGGACCGGGACCGAGGCGCTGCTCGGTCAGCTCCTCCAGCCGGGTCAGATCGGTGGGCAGCCGGGGCACGGCACCCGTCATCCCGTTCAGATAGATCTCGTACTGGAAGTCCGCCCAGTGCTTGCCCATGCGTACGCCCCGCCTCTCGCCACTGAGAACGCGCTGTACGCAGACCATACCGACCGGTAGGAGGGTGGGTGGATCAGGGGGCGGCCACCGTCTCGTGCAGGATGCGCGCCAGGTCCTGTGGCTGGGAGAACATCGGCCAGTGGCCGGTGTCCATGTTCACCAACTCCCAGCGGTCGCTCTTGAGGAGCTCGGCTGCGGCCCCCCACGGTTCGTCGCCGTCGAGGAGGCACTTGATGTAGGTGCCGGGGAGCTTGCTCAACGGGCGGGCCATGACTGCCGGTTCGGTCAGGGTGGCTCCCGGGTGTGGCGTCTGGCCGTCGACGAGGCGGGCGATCTGCTCGTCCGTCAGTCCTTGGTCCGCGTAGTGGGCCGCCGGGGCAGACGGCCAGAAGCCGCCGTTCTCCTCGATCTCCGCCCGCACGTGGTCGCTCGGCCAGCCCGACAGGAACGACTCCCCGTCGACGGCGACACTGGCGTCCACCAGCACCACGTGCCGCAGCCGGTCACCGATCCGGACGGCGGCCTGCCCGACCGGTATGCCCGAGTAGCTGTGCCCGACCAGGACGACGTCCCGCAGATCGAGGCGCTCCACCTCGGCGACGATGTCATCGACGTGACTTTGCTGCCCGGGCGCCGGCACGCCCTGCTTCTCGGCGAGGCCGGACAAGGTCAGAGGATGGACGGCCCGCCCGGAGGCGCGCAGCGATGCCGCCACCTCGTCCCACGCCCACGCTCCGAGCCTTGCACCGGCCACCAGTACGAAGTTGGTCATGCCCGCAACCTAGCCGACGGGTCTGACAACGACGCGTCGTCGCCCGATGCACCCGGACCCGTGATCGGCGGCACGGGAACCTCGACGGTGCGGACCAGCCGCGCACCCTGCGGCCCGTATACCGCGCGAGGCTCGGGGAACAGCCGCAGCAGCGCCAGGAACAGCGCCGCCGCCACGACCAGCGACAACGGCAGGCTGATGTCGACGCCGCCCGCGAGATCGCCCAGCGGCCCGACGAACTGCCCCGGAATGTTGGTGAACAGCACGCCGATCAGCGCCGCCACCCACCAGGCGGTCATGCCGCGCCAGTTCCAGCCGTGCGCGAACCAGTAGCGGCCGCCGCGCTGGCGGCGGTTGAAGACCTGCAGGGCGTCGGGGTCGTACCAGCCGCGCCGGGTCCAGTAGCCCAGCATCATCACGACCATCCACGGCGTGGTGCAGGTGATGATCATGGTGGCGAAGGTCGAGATCGACTGCACCAGGTCGAGTCCGAACCGCCCGACGAAGATGAACGCGATCGACAACGCGCCGACCAGCAGCGTCGCCTGCACCCGCGACAGCCGAGGGAACACCGAGGAGAAGTCGAGCCCGGTCCCGTACAGCGCGGTCGTCCCCGTCGCCATACCGCCGATCAACGCCAGCAGACAGACCGGCAGGAAGTACCAGCCGGGCGAGATCGCCAGCAGCCCGCCCACGAAGTCGGGCGCCGCCGGATCGACGTACTCCGGAACCTTCGTGGCGATGATGCTCGCGGTCGCCAGGCCGAAGACGAACGGCAGCAGCGTCGCGATCTGCGACAGGAACGCGGCGCCGATCACCTTGCGGCGCGGGGCGCCCGCCGGGATGTAGCGCGACCAGTCACCGAGGAACGCCCCGAAGGAGACGGGGTTGGACAGCACGATCAGGGCCGCGCCGATGAACGACGGCCAGAACAGCGACTGGGTGGCCGCATCCGCGGAGGCGGTGAAGACGCCCGCGTACGACGGGTCGAAGTCGCCGGCGAACGCGATGGCGCCGAGCAGGAACAGCACGCTCGCCGAGGGCACGGCGATCTTGTTGACGAACAGCATGAAGCGGAAGCCGTACACGCACACCGCGAGGACCAGGCCCGCGAACAGGGCGTACGCGACGACGTACGACAGCGTGCCGCGGGTCAGGCCGAAGAGCCGGTGCGCGCCGCCGACCAGGGCGTCGCCGGAGCTCCACACCGAGATCGAGAAGAACGCGACCGCCGTCAGCAGGGACAGGAAGGAGCCGACCACGCGGCCGTGGACGCCGAGGTGCGCCGAGGAAGAGACGGCGTTGTTGGTGCCGTTGACCGGTCCGAACACCGCCATCGGACAGAGGATCAGCGCACCCGCGACGACCCCGAGCAGCGTGGCCGCCAGGCCCTGCCAGAAGGAGAGGCCGAACAGGATCGGGAAGGCGCCGAGCACGCAGGTGGAGAAGGTGTTGGCGCCGCCGAAGGCGAGGCGGAACAGATCGAGCGGGGTCGCGCTGCGCTCGGCGTCGGGGATGCGGTCGACGCCGTGGGCCTCGACTTCGGTCAAGGAGGGGGCGGGGGAGGGGGGTTCGGGGTGCGAGGGCTGTGAGGACTGCGCGGGCTGGGAGGGCTGGGAGGACAAGGGGGCTCCAGCGTGGGCGGGGCGGTGGAGCGCGTCGTGGCGCGGCGGGGGCAACGGCCGGTGCCTGCCGCTGGGGTGTGCGGGCAGCGCGGATGCCGTCCTCTGGGGGGTCTGCAGACGGTATGGCGCAGCGCAGGATCCGCACCAGAGGACGGTTCATCCATCTTCGGTGCCGTCAGTGGACGAATTCTCCATCAGTCGCCGTCCCTGGGTGCCTCCTCGGTCTCGGTGTCCGGCCCCTGCGCCCGTACCCGCTGGACGTTCTCCAGGGACTCGCGCAGTTCCGTGAGCCAGTCGTCGGTGTGCCGCTGGACCAGCCGTACGCACCAGGCGAGGGCGTCGCTGCGGCTGCGGGCGACCCCGCCGGCGATCAGGGTGTCGAGGACCTGGCGCTCGGGCTGACGCAGCCGGGTCATCACGGGGGCGGCGATGTGCGTGAACAGCGCGCGTTCGTCGCCGCACTCCACTCCCCAGGAGACCTTCCGGCGGAACCGGTGCTCCGCCTCACGGGCCACCTCGATCCGGGCCTCCCGGGTGCGCTCCCGGAACTCCTGGATCCGGCCCTCCACCGCCGCCTCCCGCTCGGCGGCCGAGACGTCTTCGGCCAGGTGGGGGGAGGGAATGCGGCCGATCACGGTGATCTCCTCGCGGTCGACCGTCACCTCGGTCAGCTCCTCGAAGAGGTCGTCGGGCAGACGGCCGGCGAACCAGCCGCGCAGCTTCTCTCGTTGTTCGCTGGTAATCATGTAATGACCATTACTCCGCCCACCCATGAACACAAGGGGGTGGCGGACGAGTCAGCCGAGAGCTCAACCGGAGGGCCCAACCGGAATGTTTCAGGCCTATTAATGAGCGTGCGTAATCCGGCCACCCGGGGACTTGGAGCGATCAAGAACCGCCAAGTTCCGGCGTTGGAACGTTCGAATTCCGTTACTTCACGCCACTGATTCAATACGCAAGGTTACCGAAACGCGTGGTGTCGATGTGAGTTTCGGTGCCGGACTCGGCAGACTCCCGCTCGTCGCTCCGGCACCGATCGCGCCGGAGTCGGCACACCCTCAACTCGAGCGGAAGGATGCACACAATGCGGAACACCGCGCGCTGGGCAGCGACCATCGGCCTCACGGTCACCGCCGTATGCGGACCCCTCACCGGATCCGCCCTGGCCGCCCCGGACGCCACCCCGGCCTCGCTCTACGCACCCTCGGCCCTGGTGCTCACCGTGGCCCACGGTGACACCGCCACCATGAGCACCCCGGTGCGCGCGGTCACCCTCAGCTGCGCCCCGACGCCCTCCGGCACCCATCCCGACTCGGCCTCGGCCTGTGCCGAACTCCGGGGTGTGAGCGGGAACTTCGATGCCCTGACAGCGAGAGACGGCATGCTGTGTACCAAGCAGTACGACCCCGTGATCGTCACCGTCGACGGGGTCTGGCAGGGCCGGCGCGTCTCGTATGAACGCACGTTCGCCAACGAGTGCGTGAAGGGCTCGTACACCACGAGTCTCTTCGCGTTCTAAAGGACCGGGATCGCACGGTCCCCGTGCAGTTCGGCGAAAGGCTCGCGGATGGGGAGTGCGAGCCTTGCCGAGGGGCCCTCTGTGATCTCGCATCGGGGGTCGGCCGGGCGGAGTGGGGCCGCCCGGTCGACACCTCGGACCGCTACGGGATCACCCGCCTTCCCCGGGGATCCGGGCTAGGGGCGCAAAACGGCCGAGCAGGCCCGCGCCATGCAGTAGCCGCCGGATCCGCGGCGCGTCGGAGACGACCCGGAGGCGGCCGCCGTGCTCTCTGGCCCGCGTCTCGGCCCGGCACAGGACGCGCAGTCCCGAGCAGTCGAAGAAGTCGACCCGCCGCAGATCGACCACCACGTCGCACTCCGGCCTCGCGGTCGCCGCGTCCAGATGCTCGGCGAGCAGCGTCGCCGTCGCCAGGTCGATCTCACCCACGGCCTCGACCACGGTGAACGCGCCGCATCTGCGCGTGCGGGCATGGGCGTTCGCCGGGGGTGGCACGGACCGGAGCGGGTCCGCGGTCATGTCCTCGGTCGGTTGGGGGGCGCGGTCGTCGGCGTCCGGCGTCATGTCCGCTCCACCTCGGAAAGGGGCGCATTTGATCAGGGTTGTTACCCGGGGGCGAGGGTGAGCATCCCTGCGGCGCCGCGCGCAAGATCTGGTTCACTCGACCTGGTGAATTCCGCCCAAGGTGGTTGACTCCCCGTCGGCCTCGGCGCTGGCGTCGGCGTTCGTCGTCGTGGTCATTCGCCGTACCGACCGGCTCACCGATCCCTGGCCCGTTCGCGGTGGCTGGTGTCGCACCAGGGGTAGCGGCGGCTGCGGCGGCAGGTGCACAGGGCGACGCGGAAGCGGTCGGAGCTGACGATCGTGCCGTCCTCCAACTCCACCTCAACCGGGCCCTCCACCAGGAGGGGACCTCGGCGCTGGACCTTGATGCGGCGCGGCTCGTCAGACGGGGAGTTCGGCACGGACGACCACCAGTTCCTCCCTCTGATCCGGTGCGGACAGCAGGCCGCGCTCACGCAGCCAGCCCTCCCGTGACCGCAGGACGGGGCCGAACGGGATCATGCGACGCCGCGTCACGGACGCCTTCAGTCCTGCCCCGCGCAGGTGTGTCAGTGTCCGGCCGGGGCAACTGAGCGCCGAGTGCACGACCAGGAGAACGCCGCCGGGGCGCAGTAGCGCGGGGGCCTCCTTGCAGATCCGGTCGAGGATGAGCCGTCCGTCCCGGCCCGCGTCCCAGGAGCGGGCCGCACCGTGGGGTGCGCGGCCCGTGTCGGGCGCGGGCACATACGGCGGATTGGCCAGGATGAGGTCGAACGACTGCCCCCGCACCGGGGCGAACAGGTTGCCGTGCCGGATGCGGACATGGAGCCCGGCCAGCCGGGTGTTCAGGCGTGCCGTGCACACCGCGCGCCAGGACACGTCCACCGCGGTCACGCGTGTGCCGCGTCGAGCGGCCTCGATCGCCAGCGCACCTGTACCGGTCCCCACGTCGAGGACGTCCGCGCGATCGGGCAGCGGCTCGTCGCGCAGGGCGCCGACGAGCAGGGCGGTGTCTTCCCGAGGGGCGTACACGCCCGGCGGCACCAGTGGCTTCACGGCGCCCGGGTACCCCGGCATTCAGGAAGTAAGGCGTATTTCGGACCTTAGGGGCGTGTGCAGCGACGACCGTCCCGCGCGCCAGGCGTCGAGCAGCCGGTCGGCGAGGCGGTTCTCCAGATGGCCGGTGACGTCGATGCCGAAGGCGATGTCCGGGGCCAGGTGCGGCTCCTCGGCGAGCAGGCCGCCGATGACGTCATGGCGTACGACCTGCTCGTGCACCGCGTCCGCCTCGACATGTTCGTCGTAGAAGTGCTCGGCGGCCGGTCCGGCGCCCGTGCGGCGCATTGCCTCGGCCAGTCGCCGTGAGGCCGGTGACGAGGTGATCTCGACCGTCGCGAAATGGCCGACGAGCGCCCCGCGCAGCGCCCGGTGCAGGCCGAGCAGGGACATCAAATTGACCGTGGCCAGGGCCTGCGCGCTCGCCGCGTCGAGATACCGCCCGTACGTCGTGTCCAGGCCGAGGTCCGTCATCAGGTCGGCGAACAGGCGCGCGTGAACGCGTTCGGGCCGGCCGCCGCCGTACTCGTCGAACTCCACCGCCGCCATGCCCGCCTTGGCCCTGCCCCGCAGCCGGGGCAGCACCCAGGCGTGCGGGTCCGCCTCCTTGAGGTGGTACAGGGAGCGCTGGGCCGCGTACTCGCGCAGCTGCCACAACTCGCCCTCGGCGCACAGATAGTGGCTGACGTCCGTGCCGTCGACGGGCTCGACGAGGAGGTCGGCCAGCGCGTCCTCGACGCTGTCGTGGGTGGGCGCGTCCGCGCGCAGGGCGGTCAGGAAGCGGTGCTCCAGCGCCGCGCGGAAGCGCAGCAGGTCCGGGGCCCACTCAAGGGACTCGGGCACGGCGGCGAAACCACGGTAGTGCAGTTCGTAGCAGAGGTAGAGGGCCAGCTGGAGATCGTCGCCGTAGACGGCCGTGTCCGCGACGTCCTCCTGCCGGGGCGGCGGGCCCGTACCCCGCAGATACTCCTCCACGGCAGCGGACGCGCGACCCCGCGCGGTCGGCAGCGGGGGCCCTGCGCCGCCGTGTGCCGGGCGGAGGTCGTGTGCCATGGCCGCCGAGTACCCGTGGGGCGCCGGGCCACCCGCCCGCTCACTCGCCCTCGGACTCCTCCTGGGCGCGCGTGTTGGGGGTGATGGCGTCGCCGGCCTCACCCCTGCGCCGGCGCTGCTCGGCGGAGTCCCGGGTACGGCGCTCGGCGTCGGCGATCTCGTCGATGACCTCTTCGAGCGCCGTCTCGGGGTGCTCCTCGTGCTGCTTCCTGCCGTCGGTCACGGCGTCTCCTTCCGTCGTCGGAGGTTGCGAGCGGTGAGCCCTTCCTGGGTCAGCTGGTCGCGGGCGCGCTCGCGATCCGCAGCGGTACCGGTTCGGACGAAACGGCCACGTCGTCCAGACGGGTGATCTCCGCCCACCAGGACGCGCCGTCCTCGATGTGCCGCAGCATGATCCCTTCGCGGATCGCCCACGGACAGATCGTCACCGTACTGAGGCCGGTCAGCTTCATCGCCGTGTGCGCGACCACCGCGCCGGCCAGGCTCTGTCCGGCGCGCGGTGCGGAGATGCCAGGGAGAGCTGCGCGTTCGGCGGCGGGCAGCGCGGCCAGGCGGCCGATGGCCTCGCGCAGGTTCGCACGCGCCAACTGCCGTTCCATGAACGGCCCGTGGCGACCCGGTGCGGCCCCGCACAGACGGCCCAGCTGCTGGAACGTACGCGAGGTGGCGGCCGCCGTGTGCGGTCCCTCCCAGCGGATCCGGGCCGCGACGTCCCGCAGTTGATGGCGGACCTTGCGGCGCAGCGCCCGTACTTGTCGCGGCGCAGGCGGGTCCTCGTCGGCGAGGAACTCATGGGTCAGCCGCGCCGCGCCGAGCGGCAGCGACGCCACGAAGTCGGGTAACCGGCCACGGCCGAACGCCACTTCGAGCGAGCCGCCGCCGATGTCCAGCAGGGCGAGCGGGCCCGACCGCCAGCCCATCCACCGCCGCGCCCCCAGGAAGGTGAGCTCGGCCTCGACCTCGCCCGGCAGTGTGCACAGGCTCACCCCTGTCCGCGCGCGCACGGTACGCACCACGTCCTGGCGGTTCGGTGCGGCGCGCACCACGGCGGTCGCGAAGGCCAGGGGAGCGGTGGCGCCCCATCTGGTCGCGGTCCGGCCCGCGGCGGAGACCGCGCAGGCCAACCGCTCGACGGCCTCCTCGGGGATGCTGTCCCCGGGTCTGACCTGTTCGGACAGCCTCAGCCGCCACTTCTCGGTGTGGACGGGCAGTGGCACCCCGCCCTGCGCATCGGCCACCACCAGCCGGACCGTGTTCGACCCCACATCCACGACGCTGATTCGCATGCGTCGCCAGTACCCGTTTCGGAGCGGGGGCAACGGGGGCGCACAGGAGCGAGGCTTTGTATTCCTTGACAGGAATATAACCGCAGAGGCATGATGGAGCCATGTCCGACGCCTCGCTCTGGAGCGCCCTCGCCGACCCCCACCGGCGGGCCATCGTCGCGCTGCTCCTGGAGCGGCCGCGGCCCGTCGGGGAGATCGTGGAGGCATGCGGGCTGAGCCAGCCGAGTACGTCGAAGCATCTGAAGGTGCTGCGGGAGGCGGGCCTGGTGCGGGTGCGGCAGGATGCCCAGCGCCGCGTCTACGCCCTCGATCCCGCCCCGATCGCCGAACTCGACGCCTGGCTGGCCCCGTACCGCGAGCTCTGGAACCGCAGCCTGGACGCCCTGGGGCGCCGACTCGACGAGACGCCGGACGACACCTCGCACCCCTAGAGGAACCCACCATGAAGGACTGATCCACCATGACCGCCGACCTCACCGGCACCTACCTGAGCCTGGACGACGGCCGCCCGGCCGTCCGCTTCAGCCGTACCTACGACCATCCCGTCGAGCGCGTCTGGCAGTTCGTGACCGACGCCGACGAACTGGCCCACTGGTTCCCCTCCCGCGCCGAGATCGAGCTGCGCCCCGGCGGCACGATCAAGTTCAGTGGCGACCCGAACATGGAGGACTCCACGGGCCGGGTGATCGCCGTCGAAGAGCCCCGGCACCTGTCCTTCGAGTGGGGCGGCGACGAACTGCACTTCGACCTGGAGGCCCTGGACGACAGGCGCACCCGCCTCACGCTCACCAACGTCCTCGTCGCCGAGAACACCGCGGCCCGCAACAGCGCCGGCTGGGAGGTCTGCCTGGCCGCCCTCGACGCGCACGCGCGCGGGGAGCGCTTCGAGGGACCGCACGCCGGGGCCGAGGCACCCTGGAAGGAGTTCTACGACGGCTATGTCTGCGCCGGCGTCCCCTCCGGTGCCCCGGTCCCGGGCCTGGACGCCTGAGCCCGGTCAGTTCGTCCCGGCGGGGGCGCAACTGCTCCCGGCGCTCGGGACTCTCAGCTCCGTGAGGTAGTCGTCCACGGCGTCTCGTGTGCAGTCACTGCGCCGGTAGACGCTGTGTCCCGCGCCCGCGTACGGCAGCAGGACGGTCGTTCCGCGGGTCTGCCGATGGACGTTGACCGCCCACGCGAAATGGTTCGCCGGGTCGTGCCGCGAATGCAGCATGAGGATCCTGGGCGCCTCGGTGATGCGCAGACGGTGCTGCGGATTGTTCACCTCGTCGGGCCAGCCGATGCAGCCGGCCACCGCGGCATGCACGCGAGGCGAGCCGCGCATGTGCGGTGCGGCCTGTACTTCGGCCTGGGTCAGCCCGGCGTACTCCCGGTAGTCCTTCGCCCGGATGCTCCAGTCCTGGCAGAAGACCGCGTAGAACGGTTCCGATGTCGTCTGCTGGTCCGCGTCCTGCGACACCGGCGGCTGGGCTTGCCGAGGGTGCTCGGGCCGTCGCCGCTCGTTCGGGTCCTGCGCGTCGAGGCCCGCCACATAGGTGGCCAGCTCGTCCCAGTCCGGGCCGTAGAAGCTCTTGAAGGCGAACAGAGCGATCGCGTGCGCGCCGAGGAGCTGATCCGGGCTTTGCGGATCGCTTATCTCCCCCCGGTCCGCTCTGGCGAGCAGGCCGTCCCATACGGCGGTGACGTCCCGGCCGTGCAAGGCGCAGGAGCGGGTGCGCTCGCACCACTTCACGAACTGGTGGAACGAGTCCTCCGCGGCGGCCGCGGAGGAGACGAGGAACTCCCGGGCGCCGAGGCTGTGGTCGATGTTCGCGGTGAGGGCCATCGATCGGATGCGGTCGCCGTACTCCTCCGCGTACTGCTCACCGATCAACGTGCCGTAGGAGTGGCCGAAGTAGTTGATCTTCTTCTCGCCCAGCGCCTCGCGGAGCGCGTCCATGTCGTGGACCACGCTCAAGGTGTCGGCGTGGTCGAAGAGCGGACCGGTGTGCCGTCGGCAGTCCTCGCGCAACGCGCGGTTGAACTCGGCGAGTCGATCGAACTCCGCCTGGTTGCGGGGGTAGACCGACGGCTGTTGGTTCAGCAGTTCGGTGGAGCACTTCACCGGGTGGCTGCGGCCGACGCCCCGCGGGTCGAACCCGACGATGTCGAACCTCTCCTGGATGTCCGCGCTGAAGTGGGACCTGGCCTCGTCCACGGCGAAGTCCACCCCCGAAGCGCCCGGCCCACCCGGGTTGACCAGCAGCACGCCGACCCGGCGATCCGGATCAGTCGCGTTGCGGCGGGCCACCGCCAGATCGAACTTCTCTCCCGAGGGGCGGGCTCGGTCGACGGGTAGGCGCAGCGTCCCGCATTCCGCTGTGGCGTCCTTGGGGCAGGGTTTCCAGTCGATCGCCTGTTGCTTCGTCGAGGCATTGCCGGGAGGGTCGGTTTCCGCCGCCTCCACGATCGGGGTCGACGCTCCGGCCAGTAATAATCCGGCGGCGAGCACTCCGGTGAGCGCCCTGAAGAGCGGTTGCATGAAGTCCCTTCCGAGAGTCCTGCGAAACGGATCACGGGGGTCGCCCGCATGATCAACGTGACAGTGATCCAATCGGGGGCACAACCGTGCAGGACGGGAACCAGGGAAGGCTCCGGGGCGAGGTCAGGGCCGCTCTCGGGGCGACACCTCAGGGGTTGCCGAACGAACCCCTGAAGCTTCCCCGGACTTGATGTGCTCTCACGCCATCTGGCGTCGCACCAGCTCGTGCAGCCGCCCGTTCGTGTCCGCGAGGAGCTGTGCGGGCGGGCCCTGCTGGGCGACCTTGCCGTCCTCCATCACGATCACGCGGTCGGCGTCCAGCACCGTCGACAGGCGGTGCGCGATGACGATGCGGGTGGCGTTGAGGGCCTTGGTGGACTCGATGACCGTGCGCTGTGTCTCGTTGTCGAGGGCGCTGGTCGCCTCGTCGAAGAAGAGGATGCGCGGGCGGCGGATCAACGCCTGGGCGATCATCAGACGCTGCCGCTGGCCGCCGGAGATCGCGCCGCTGCCCGAGACGATCGTGTGCAGCCCCATCGGCATCCGCTTGATGTCCTCGGCGAGCCCCGCCATCTCGGCCGCCGCCATCGCCTCCTCCGGCGTGTACGGCTCCGTACCGCAGATGACGTCCAGGATGGACCCGGTGAAGGGCTGCGCGTGCTGGAGCACGACCCCGCACTGCCGGCGCACGGCCGACTGGTCGAGCGCCGACAGGTCCTGGCCGTCGTAGAGCACACTGCCGGACACCGGCTTGTCGAAGCCGATCAGCAGCCTGAGCAGGGTCGACTTGCCGCAGCCGCTGGGGCCGACGATCGCCACGAACTCGCCCGGGCGTACGTCGAAGGACACGTCGTCGAGGATCAGGGGACCGTCGTCGGAGTACCGGAACGACAGCCGGCGCGCCTCGATCGCCCCGGTCAGCGGGCCCGGCCGGGTGCTCGCCGTGCGCACCTCGGGCGTCGCGTCCAGCACCGGCTTGATCTCCTCGAACAGCGGCAGCGCGGCCACCACCGACACGAACGAGCCGGTCAGCTGGGTGACCGAGGTCAGCAGCATCGTCACCGAGGTGTTGAAGGTGAGGAACGCGGCCGCCGACATCGACCCGCGCGCAGGGCCCGCCAGCAGCATGAACATCAGCAGGGTGCACACCGGCAGGTACACCGCACCCATCACCGTGGTGAGGTTCTTGATCCGCCCCACCTTCTGCTGGAGCTCACGGCTGCGCGCGAACCGGTCCGCCCAGGCCGCGTACGCGTAGTTCTCGGCCGCCGCGACGCGCAGCTTCGGCAGCCCGCGCAGCGTCTGGAACGCCTGGTTGTTCAGCTTGTTGCTGAGCACCACCAGCCGCCGCTGCCAGCGCACCTGCCACAGCCCGAGCCCCAGGAACGCGCCCGCGATGACGACGAGCATGCCGATCGCCGCCATCGCCATCGGCACGCTGTACCAGAACAGCAGCGCCAGGTTCATCGCGCCCACCGTCACCGACGACGCGACGACGGGGCCGACTCCGGCCATCAGCCGGCGGATCGCGCTGATGCCCATGGCCTGGCTCGCCAGCTCGCCGGTCGAGCGCTCGGTGAAGAACTTCGTGGGCAGCCGCAGCAGCCGGTCCCAAAGGGCCGGCTGGAGCGTCGCCTCGATACGGCCCTCCAGGCGCAGGATCGTCAGGTTCTGCAGCAGCATGAACGCCGCGGCCACCACACCGCTGATCATCACGGCCAGACAGAACTGCACGATGAGCCCGGTCTGCGCCTTCGGCACGAACTCACCGAGCACCTTGCCGGTCGCGATCGGCACCAGCGCACCGATCGCCACCGTCACCAGCCCGCTGACCATGAGGTTCGTCAGGTCACCGCCGGTGCCCCGCATGCTGAACCGCAGAAGCCTGAGCGGGCTCAACGCGCGGTCGGGCAGCGGGCGGTAGAACATCACGGCCCGCGGCTCGAACTCCTCCGCGTTGGCCTTCTCGATCGGCGTCTCACGGCCGGTCGCCGGATGGACGGCGACATAGCCGCTGCGGCGCCACAGCAGCGCCACCGGCGCACCGGACAGCGCCCGGTGGCCGACGAGGGGGCCGACGTTGTCCCGCCACCACCGCCCGTCCAGGCGTACGGCCCTGGCCCGGACACGGGAGGCCAGGGCCACCCGCTCGACCGGGTCGAGCCGGTCGCTCTCGGTGCCGCTCTGCGCGGGCTCGGCCAGCGTGATCCCGGCCGCCTCGGCGACCAGCTTGCAGGCCGCGTAACTGGCGTCCGCGTCGGCGGCCGTCGTGCGCTTGTCGCTGCGCTTGCCGATGGACGCCAGCAGCGTCCGGTCGGCCTGCGCGCGCACCGCCTCGCCGGCCTTGATGCCCTCCGCGGTGCGTGTCTCGTGGGTGCGCTCCAGCTGCTCGATCCAGCGGTCCAGCGTGGTCAGCAGGCGGTACTGCTGGTCGACCATGGACTGCCAGACCGCCGGGTCCATGAGCAGGTCGGCGGCCGCCTCCGCGCCGTACAGCGAGCCGTACTGCACGCTGCCCGGCGGCACCTGCATCCAGAAGACGTCGTCGTCGGTCACCTCGGCGGCGCGCTCGGTGGCCATCGGCGCCTGGAAGAGGATGGAGAGGCTACGGCCGACGCCGAGCGCGAGGGCGTACTCCAGCGGGCTCGTCGTCGGTGGGACGTACTGCGGGTTGCCGTACTCGTCGTACGACCACGTCTGTGTGTTGGCGGGCTGGTACAGCTCGCGCAGCCCGATGCGGTGCACGACGCAGTCCCTGAGCGGGCGTGCCACCAGCGTGTGGTGGGGTCCCGGGACCGGGCCCAGCAGCAGCGAGCCCGCCTCCAGGCGACCGAGGTGGTGCCAGTGGCCCTGCTGCCCGGCGTCGACCGCGAACAGGTCCACGGCGCCGGACGCGACCAGCCACAGCACCTGCGGGCCTTCGAGGTCCAGACGGTTGAAGCCGGCGCAGTCGATGCGCGTGCCCATCTGCCCGAGCGCGTTGAGGACGAGGTCACCCTCGTGGACGGAGGTCATCTCACCGCTCCTTGACCAGCGCCGCGTACGCGCCACCGCGCGCCACGAGCTCCTCGTGCCGCCCGCGCTCGACGATCGTGCCGTGCTGCAGTACGACGATCTCGTCGCTGTCGCGCACGGTGCTGAGGCGGTGTGCGATCACCACACAGGCGCAGCCGCGCTTGCGCAGGTTGTCCATCACGACCTGCTCGGTCTCGGCGTCCAGCGCGCTCGTCACCTCGTCCAGCACCAGGATGCTGGGGCGACGCACCAGCGCCCGTGCGATCTCCAGGCGCTGGCGCTGCCCGCCGGAGAAGTTGCGGCCGTCCTGCTCGACCTTGCTGTGGATGCCGCCCGGGCGGCGCATGACCACGTCGTACAGCGCGGCGTCGCGCAGGGCGTCCACCACCGCGTCGTCCGGAATCGACGGGTCCCACAGGGCCACGTTGTCGCGGACCGTGCCCTCGAAGAGGAACACCTCCTGGTCGACGAAGGAGACGGAGGAGGCGAGGGCGCCGCGCGGGATGTCCTCGATGCGCTGGTCGTCGATGCGGATGACGCCCTCCCAGGGCGCGTACAGCCCCGAGATCAGCCGGGAGACCGTCGACTTGCCGCTGCCGGAGCCGCCGACCAGGGCCACCTGCTGACCCGGGCCGACCGTCAGGTCGAAGCCGGTGAGCAGGGGCTTGTCGAGCGGGCTGTAGCCGAAGGTGATGTTCTGCAGCTCCACGTGCCCATTGAGTCGGCGCGTCGACTCGCCGGTGCCGGGGCGGCCGTAGAGCGGGTCCGCCTCGAAGTTCTCCACGTCCTTCAGACGGGCTACGTCGGCGGCGAAGTCCTGGATCCGGCCCGCGACGCCGTTCAGGCGGGTGATCGGGGCGGTGAAGCGGGTGACCAGTGCCTGGAAGGCGACCAGCAGGCCGACGGATATGCCGCCCTCGACCGCCCGCATGCCGCCGATCCAGAGGATGAGCGCACTGTTGAGGGTCGCGAGCGTGGGGGCGACCACGCCCAGCCAGGCGCTCGGCACGCCGAGGCGCTGCTGTTCCTCCAGCGTGGTGGCGTGCTGTCCGGCCCACTTGCGGAAGTAGCCGTCCTCGCCGCCGGTCGCCTTCATCGTCTCGATCAGCTGAAGGCCGGTGTAGGCGGTGTTGGTGAGCCGGGCGTTGTCCGCGCGCAGCTTCGCCGTGCGGGTGGCGCGCAGACGGATCACGACCCGCATGGCGACGACGTTCAGCAGGGCGACGCCGATGCCGACGAAGGTGAGCTGGGGGTCGTACGTGTAGAGCAGGATCGCGTAGAGGACGACGACCACCGCGTCCACGCCCGCCGCCGCGAGGTCGCGGGCCAGCGTCTCGGCCACCGCGTCGTTCGACTGCAGGCGCTGCACCAGGTCGGCCGGGCTGCGCTGGGAGAAGAACGTCACCGGCAGCCGCAGCAGATGGCGCAGGAAGCGGGCGCTGGAGAGGGTGGAGGAGATGATGCGGCCGCGCAGCAGGTTCGCCTGTTGCAGCCAGGTCAGCACGAGGGTGAGCGCGACGCAGGTCCCCATGGACGCGAACAGCACGCCCAGCAGGGACGTCTGGCCTCCGATGAGGAACATGTCGATGTAGGTGCGGCTCAGCGCGGGCACCGCCGCGCCGACCACCACCAGCAGCAGGCTCGCCAGGACGGCGGCGGGCATCGTGCCCGCGGTGCCGCGCAGCCGGGCCGGCATCGCGCCGAGCACGCCCGGCTTGCGTCCGCCCTTGCTGAAGCCCTCGCCGGGCTCCATCACCAGGACGACGCCGGTGAAGCTGCCGTCGAAGTCCTCCATGGGCACGAAACGGCGGCCCTTGGCCGGGTCGTTGATGTACACGCCCCGGCGGCCGAAGCGGCGGCCCATGCCGTCGTAGACGACGTAGTGGTTGAACTCCCAGAACAGGACGGCCGGCGTCTTCACCTCGGCGAGGGCGGCCGTGTCCATCTGCATGCCCTTGGCCGTCAGCCCGTAGCTGCGGGCGGCCTTGAGCAGGTTGCTGGCGCGCGAGCCGTCACGGGAGACGCCGCACGCGATGCGCAGCTCCTCCAGCGGGACATGGCGGCCGTAGTGGCCCAGCACCATCGCGAGGGAGGCGGCGCCGCACTCCACGGCCTCCATCTGGAGCACGGTGGGCGTGCGGACGGTCTTCGACCTGCCCTTGGGCACGGGGCGCTTCGGCGGGGCGGCGCGGCGCCTGCTGCTGCGGGTCTCCTGGGTGGCGCTCACGGCAGCAGCCAATCGACGGGACGCTGGTCGGCCAGCCGGATCGAGGCGTCGGCCATGGTCATGGAGGTGAGGGAGAACGGCGGCCCGTCCGCGGACGACCACTTGTAGCCGCTCTTGGTGCTCGACTCCTTGTCCAGCTTCACCAGTACGGCCACGGGCCTGCCGTCCTTGGTGAACTGCTCGCCCAGCTGGTTGTCCCCGAGGAACGCGGCGATCTGCTGCGCCGACTGCGCGGAGCGGTCCACCGACTTCACATGGCCGCGCAGGACGCCGTACTCCTGGGTGGGCACGGAGGAGACGGTGAGGTCCACGGCGGCCTTGTCGGGGATGGAGGCGGCGTTCTCGGCGGGCACGTACACCGTGGCGTACAGGGCGTCCTCGGTGTGGGCGACCTTCTCCACGGCGGCGACGTTCGCGCCGGTGGCGATGATCTGCCCGATGGTGGCGGCGAGCGCGGTGACCCGGCCCGCGGCGACCGTGCGGACGACCGTGTCGCCCTTGGCCGTACGGACCTTCAGTACGGGGGAGTTCGCCGGGAGCCGCTGGCCCTGCTCGGCGAGGACCGCGGTGACCTGGCCGGCGACCGGACTCTGCAGGATGTAGCTGCCCTGCCCGTGGGTGAGGACGGCGGGCGCGCCGACCGTGGAAGTGACCGAGCCGGTCATGGCCCACACGGACGCGGCGGCCATGACGACCACCGTCACGGAGAGCACCAGCCAGCCCTGGGGGCGGGCGAAGCGCACCGGAAGGTCGAGCTCCTCCGGTGACTGGAGCTTGGCGAGGGCCTGTTGGCGGAACTGCACGGGACTTTTCCCTCACCTGAGGATGAGCGGAGACCGGCTCGCGTGAAGCCAGGTCGTGGTGCGAGTGGTGCCGGTTGTTTTATGGCACCCGAGAGTCCCGGAGCCGGGGAACGGCTCCGGGACTCAGCGGTAAAAAGGCGCGATCAGAGACCGGCGACCAGACCCGAGACCGGGGCGGTGTTCAGGCCGGTGACACCCTCCACGGTGCCGACGACCGTGTCGACCAGGCCGGAAACCGGGGCGATGCCGTTGACAGCGTCGAGGGCACCGTTCACAGCGTTGACCTGCAGGCCGCCGGAGACGTTGTCGAGCTCGGCGTCGGAGATCTCGACGGTCGCAACCTGGGGGGTGGAGTTCATGATGGAACTTCCCTTCCTAATGGGTATTTCACAAGGGGGAGCGGCCCCCTCTGGGGACAGATGACGGCCGCGACCGCAGGCGCCCGGCACCCGTTTCCGAAAGCCGTTCACGGCCCCTGCGGTGCGATGGATCAAAGCACGCTGCGGGTACGGGCTTCCAATCAAACTCCGGCCTCACCAGGGCACTTTGATCTCAGCGGCATCGTTCCGTGCAGACGCGGGCACGTCTTGTCGGCGACTTCTTCACATGCGTCACAGCATCGGCTCGGGTGAGCTGTTGCATCGGCTCGGGGGAGGTCCGGCCGGTGCGGCGGCGAATCCGACACTCCCGCCCCAAGGGGGTGACCGTGGGTAGCGCCTTGTGCAGAACCCTGGTCCACGGTGACTTCGTTGAGTATTGAATGTGCAGATTCCCTGAAGCTGGGATTCCGATCGGTGTTCACGACTGACCGCTACCGATCGGTAGCGGATCGTGTCAGCCCAATAGTGCGTACACCGTGCTCGCCCGGGCGGCGATTTCTCCAGATCCCTCGGCGGTCATCGTGATGTCGGCGAATGCCATACGACGGCCCAGCTTGGTGACGACCGCTTCGATCAGGACATCCGAACCGATCACCGCGCGCTGAAAAGACGTCGACTGCTGCACCGTCGTCATCGGCCCGTACGCCCCGCGTGCCGCCGACACGGCGATCACGGTGGCGGTGTCGGCGGCGGCCATCAGCGCCTGCCCCGACAGCGCGCCGCCCTCCCGGGCGAGCCCGTCCGACCAGGGCATGCGCAGGATCGCGCGGCGTTCTTCCACCGCCTCGACCGACAGACCCAGTTGAAGGACCCAGGGGGCGAAGTTGGCGGAGAGGATCTTGTCGGCTTCGGCGGTGGTCATCGTCATATGGGGGATTGTTCCCGCCGCCGGGTCTCCGGGCGCGGTCCTTGGCCGATTCGGTGTTTCGAGCGGGGTGTTTGCGAACGGAGTTGAACGCTCCACTCGAACCGTGCGTACCAACTGCCAACCAGGCGCCCCGAAAAGCTGCCGGACGAACGGCGGCACAGACCCCGTCCCCCCAGGAGGTCGAGAAGTTTGAGTCACAAGCGAATTCCGAAGCGCAAGGCCGCGATAGCCGCGGGCAGCGTGGTGGCGCTCGGAGCGGCCGCGATCCTGCTGCCCAACGCCAACGCGTCCCAGGACGGCGCGTCGGGCGATGCCGCCGCCCCCAAGACCCTGAAGGCGGCGGACGCGTCGGATCTCGCCTCGCAGCTCGAGGGACTGCTCGGCGACGCCTTCGCCGGTTCGTACTACGACAGCGAGAGCCGGCAGCTCGTCGTCAACGTCGTCCCCGGCGACAACAACAACGTGGTCGTCCAGGCGAAGAAGGCGGGCGCGAAGGTCCGCGAGGTCGAGAACAGCCTGACCGAGCTCGCGTCCGGCGCGCAGACCCTGAAGTCCGAGGCGACCATCCCGGGCACGGCCTGGGCGGTCGACCCCAGAACGAACAAGATCCTCGTCACCGCCGACAGCACCGTCTCCGGCGACAACTGGGACCAGCTGGAGTCGACCGTCGAGAGCCTCGGCTCCGGCATGGCGACCATCAAGAAGTCGGCCGGCACCTTCAAGACCTTCCTCTCCGGTGGCGACGCCATCTTCGCCGGCGGCTCACGCTGCTCCGCGGGCTTCAACGTCACCGCGGGCGACGGCACCCCCGCTTTCCTGACCGCCGGACACTGCGGGGTCGCGGCCGAGCAGTGGTCGGACGCCGAGGGCGGTCAGCCGATCGCCACCGTCGACCAGGCCACCTTCCCCGGCGACGGCGACTTCGCGCTCGTCAAGTACGACGACCCGGCGACCGAGGCGCCGAGCGAGGTCAACCTCGGCGACCAGACCCTCGCGATCAGCCAGGCCGCGGACGCCGAGGTCGGTCTCCAGGTCCTCCGGATGGGCAGCACCACCGGGCTGAACGACGGCCAGGTCACGGGACTCGACGCCACCGTGAACTACCCCGAGGGCACGGTCACCGGGCTCATCCAGACCGACGTCTGCGCCGAGCCCGGCGACAGCGGCGGCTCCCTGTTCACCCAGGACGGCCTGGCGATCGGCCTCACCTCCGGCGGCAGCGGTGACTGCACCGTCGGCGGCGAGACGTTCTTCCAGCCGGTGACCACCGCCCTGGAGGCGGTCGGCGCGACCCTCGGCGGCGACGCCGCGGGCGGCGCGGGCGCGGGCGAGGAGGCCGGCGCCGGTGAGGAAGCGGGCGCTGGTGAAGAGGCCGGAGCCGGTGAGGAAGCCGGAGCCGGTGAAGAGGCCGGAGCCGGTGAAGAGGTCGGCAACGGCAACGCCGACGGCACGGGCAACGGCCTCGGCGAGATCGTCGGCAACGGCGTCGGGAACTGACGCCTGACACCGACGCACGGATCCGAGTGATCCGGACGAGAACATGGTCCGGCCCTCCGGCGGGAGGGCCGGACCGCTCCGTTTCGGGGTCGTGGACCTCGCGCCCGCAACAGCCGGGTCGTCGGCCGTCCATCCACGCCGGGCCATCGCCGCCGGGCCCGCAGTCGCGTTGTCGGCCCGGCACCCGCAATGTGCCGTCAGTCTTCACCCGCGCCGGATCACCTGCCTCGGGCCCGCAGCCGCGTTGCCAGCCTCGCCCGGCACCCGCAGCGTGCCATCAGTCCCGACCCGCGCCGGGTCTTCGGCCCCGTGCCCGCACCGTGCCGTCAGTCCTTACCCGCAGCCGCGTTGTCAGCCCCATGCCCGCAGCCGTGTCGTCAGCCTCGTCCGGCGCCTGCCGCCGTGTCGTCAGCCCCGTGCCCGCAGCGTGCCGTCAGTCCCGACCCGCACCGGGTCTTCGGCCCCGGCCCGCAGCCGTGTCGTCAGCCTCGTCCGGCGCCTGCCGCCGTGTCGTCAGCCCCGTGCCCGCAGCGTGCCGTCAGTCCCGACCCGCACCGGGTCTTCGGCCCCGGCCCGCAGCCGTGTCGTCAGCCTCGTCCGGCGCCTGCCGCCGTGTCGTCAGCCCCGTGCCCGCAGCGTGCCGTCAGTCCCGACCCGCACCGGGTCTTCGGCCCCGGCCCGCAGCCGTGTCGTCAGCCTCGTCCGGCGCCTGCCGCCGTGTCGTCAGCCCCGTGCCCGCAGCGTGCCGTCAGTCCCGACCCGCACCGGGTCTTCGGCCCCGGCCCGCAGCCGTGTCGTCAGCCTCGTCCGGCGCCTGCCGCCGTGTCGTCAGCCCCGTGCCCGCAGCGTGCCGTCAGTCCCGACCCGCACCGGGTCTTCGGCCCCGGCCCGCAGCCGTGTCGTCAGCCTCGTCCGGCGCCTGCCGCCGTGTCGTCAGCCCCGTGCCCGCAGCGTGCCGTCAGTCCCGACCCGCACCGGGTCTTCGGCCCCGGCCCGCAGCCGTGTCGTCAGCCTCGTCCGGCGCCTGCCGCCGTGTCGTCAGCCCCGTGCCCGCAGCGTGCCGTCAGTCCCGACCCGCACCGGGTCTTCGGCCCCGGCCCGCAGCCGTGTCGTCAGCCTCGTCCGGCGCCCGCAGCCGTGTCGTCAGCCTCGTCCGGCGCCCGCCGCCGTGTCGTCGCCCCTTCCGCCGCTGTGCCGTCAGCCCCGTGCCCGCAACAGCAGCAGCGCCACGTCGTCGACCCGTTCCCGCACCGACGCGGCATGCTGGATGAGCAGATCGGCCAGTTCGTCCAAGGGGCGCTCCCCGGACTCCGTTAGCACCTGGCCGAGATCGGCGAGCGCGTCCTCGATGTCGACGCCGGGCGACTCGATCAGTCCGTCGGTGTAGAGGACGAGCACACAGCCGGGCGTGAGGTCCACCTCCGTGGTCGGATACGTGGGCGAGCCGTCGATGCCCAGCAGCGGGCCACCGGCGAGGTCGAGCACCCGCACCCGTCCGTCCGGCCGTCTCAGCAGCGGCGGCGGATGCCCGGCGCGGGCCATCACCGCCCGCCCGTGTTCCGGGTCGAGCCGCAGGTACAGGCAGCTGGCGAACAGGTCGGAACCGAGGTCGAGCAGCAGCCGGTTGGTGCTGCGCATGACCTCCTCGGGCGCCTGACCGACGGTCGTGTACGCGCGTACGGCGGTGCGGATCTGGCCCATCAGGCCGGCCGCGGTGACGTTGTGGCCCTGTACGTCCCCGATCACCGCCGCCGCCGTCAGGCCCTGCTCCGTAGGCACCAGGTCGTAGAAGTCGCCGCCGATCTCCATGCCCTGCATGGCGGGCAGATAGCGCGCGGCCGCTTCGACGCCGGGCAGCGTCGGCAGCGAGTGGGGGAGCAGGGCGGCCTGCAGGCCGTGCGCCAACTGGTTCTTGGCGTCATAGAGCTGGGCCCGCTCCAGGGCCTGCGCGATCAGCCCGCCCAGACTGGTCAGGACCGCCCGTTCGTCCGCCGGGAACGGATGCGGCTCGGCGTAGGCGAGCACACAGGTGCCGACCGGCCGGCCGGAGGCGATCAACGGCAGATACGCCCAGGCCGCAAAGCCGTCCGGGGTCGCGTGCCGCACCGGATACAGGCGCTCCAGCTGCTCCTGGGAATCGAAGAACGCGGGCACCCCGGTACTCAGGGCGTGCGTGCCCGGAGTCTGCTGGGTCAGCGGCATTCCGTCGAACCGCTCCACGATCTGCGGATCCGAATAGCCGCGGTGGCCGAGCACATGCAGCCGGCCCGCCCGCGAGCCCAGGACCACCAGGGCCTGGCTGCCGACGGCCGGCACGATCTCGTCCGCGACCAGCTGCACCACGTCCTGCACACCCGCCGCCTCGGTGAGCGCACCGGCCAGACTCAGGACCTGGGAGATGGTCACCAGCCGGGCCGGCGCATCGTCGGGCTGTGGTTCGCTACGACCCATCTCGGCCACCGCGCGAGCCCTGCTGATCCGCACGCTCAGGCCGGTGGTGCTCGGATACATGCGGAAGGACAGCCAGTCGCCGGGTGGGCGCAGCGCCACGAACGACGTCGTGTGCTGGCTCATCAGCGCGGCCCGGTAGCGGTCCTCGTACACGGGGTCGTTGAGCCAGGGCACCGAGGCCCACAGCTGGTTGCCGAGCAGCCGACTGGCCGGGACGCCGATCAGCTCGGCCGCCGCCGGGTTCGCGAAGCTGATCCGGCCGTGCAGGTCGAGCGAGCACAGCCCGTACGGCAGCCGCGACACCATCCGGGCCGCCTCCACCGTGCCGAGCGTGCCGGCCGCGCCGCCGAACGCCGGCCCGGCGAGCAGATCGGGCTCGGGCAGCGGCGGGCGGCTGTCCTCCTTGGCGCGCTCCAGCCGCACCGCGAGCCGACGGCAGGCCGCGGTCAGGTGTTCCCGCTCCCGCTCCGACAGCTCCGGGGGATGCGAACCTGGCCAGGTCACGAAGATCGCGCCGTAGACGGTGGTCTCGGTGGCCACGGGCAGCGCGGCCAGCGCGAAGGGGTAGGGCAGCACGACGGCGATACGCGGATACCGGGCCGCCATGTCCTCCTCGCCCCCGACCCACACCAGGCTCCGCTCACGCACCGCCTCCGCGACGGGGATCGGCGCGCTCAGCCCGACCCGCTCCCACGGCGCCGCGAAGGCCCGGGGCAGCCCCGCCATCACCGCCATCTCCAGTACGGGCTCGTCGGCCGCCAGCAGGTACACGGCACCGGAGTGCGCGTGCACCTCGTCCATCATCGACGCCAGCGCCAGCGACAGCAGCGGCCGGCCGACCCGCGTCCTCGCGGCCGCCGGTGCCTGGGCGGACGTCTGCCCGTCGGACACGCCGACCACCTCCTCGCACGGGCGCGTCCCGGAGGCGACCCGAGCCGCTCACGCGTGCCGGGCCCCCAGGGCTCAAATCTCCCCCCTCCCGGCCCTTCGCGCACGGCGAGCGCCCGGCGGCCCCGGCGCGGGCCTGGGTACGGGCACACGGGTATCCGCGGCACGGCGAGATCCGCCGCGTACCCCCTCGGCCCCGGGTCATGCCCCCACAGTCGAAGCGCGGCGCGGTGTACGGGCGCCGTGCGTGCGCCCCCGCGCACCCTGATGGCCGGTTCTTCGCGACCGGGGATGGTGCCGGACGCGAACAATGGGGCACGCGCATTTCACCAAAGAACCGGTGTAGGGCGAGTCGAAGGGGCGGGCAGTGATCCGGGTGCTTCTGGTGCACGACGCGTGTCTGGTCAGATCGGTCCTGGCGGAGTGGCTGCGCCGGGAACCGGACCTCGGGGTGTTCGACGCCTCGTGGCAGAGCGCGCCCGGCCGTCTGCGATCGGTGCGTGCGGACGTCTGCGCGGCCGACCTCGACTGCTCCGACGCCTATGGCATCCCGCCGCTGGGCGACCTCTGCGCACGCGAGGCGGGCCGGACCCCGCCCCGGCTCCTCGTGCTGGCCAGCGCGCACAGACCGGGCCTGCTGAAGCGGGCCGCCGAGGCCGGGGCGCTCGGCTACGTGGACAAGGAGAGCCCGCCCGAGCAGCTCGTGGACGGGATCCGGCACGTCTCCGAGGGAAAACGTTTCGTCGATGACTCGCTGGGTTTCGGTTTCCTCAAGGCCGCCGAGATGCCGCTGACGCGGCGGGAGCTGAGCGTGTTATCCCTCGCCGCCGAGGGAGCCTCGGTGGCGGAGATCGCGGGGAGCCTGCATCTGTCCCACGGGACCGTGCGCAACTACATGGCCGCCATCACCCGCAAGACCGGTGCCCGCAATCGCATCGACGCGATCCGGATCTCGCAGGGCGAGGGCTGGCTCTGACGGCTCGGGCGTCCAGCTGCCGACGAGAGCGCGGTACGACGCCGAGCGGCGTACGAGGTCGTCGTGTGTGCCGTACGCCGTGTGCCGGCCGTCCATGACGAGTACCCGGTCGGCGCGGCGGGCCGAGCTGATGCGGTGCGCGACGACCACCAGGGTGCCGCCCGGCCGCTGGGCGAAGGCCCGCTCCGCCAGCTCCTCGGCCCGCGGGTCCAGGTGGCAGGTCGCCTCGTCGAGCAGGGCGAGCGGGGCGCGCGAGAGATAGGCCCGGGTCAGGGCGACGAGCTGCCGTTCGCCTGCGGAGAGCGCCGCCGGATCCACGGTCGCGCCGGGCCCGCCGAGCGCCTCGAGCAACGGCAGGAGCCCCACCGTCTCGGCCGCGGCGAGCAGCTCCCCCTCGGGTACGGGGTCCGGCCGCAGGTGCCCGAGGTTCTCGGCGAGCGTGCCGGTGAACACGTACGCCTCCTGCGGGATGAGCACCCGCGACGCGGCGGCCTCGGGCCCGGGCACCGGGTGCCCGCACAGCCGGACGGTGCCGTGTCCCGGTTCCAGCAACCCGGCGACCAGCGCGGCGAGCGTGGACTTCCCGATACCGCTCGGCCCCACGACTGCCAGGTGGGCACCGGGCCGGAGGGTGAGGTCCAGGTCGTCGATCACGGGGGTCGCGTCGGGGCCGTAGGCGAAGGTGACGGAGGTGAGGGCGAGGGCGGGCGGGGCGGCGGCCGCGTTGGCCGGGCGGGCGGGGTGCGCGGGGGGTTCGTCGGCGGTGTGGGGTGGGGGAGCGGGAGGTTCGTCGGTGGCGCCCTCAGCCCTGGCCCCGGTCCCGGCCCCGCCCGCCCCGGAGGACGTTTCGCGGGTCAGTCGGTGCAGTACCACCACCAGCCGTGAGCCGCTTGTGCCCAGGCCGTGGACCAGGTTGTGGAGGGCTGGGAGGAGGGACTGAGTGACGTAGGCGAGGGCGCCCACCAGTGCGCCGGCGGTGACGCCGTGGTCGAGGAGCCAGGGCGCGCAGGCGAGGAGCAGCACGATCGGGAGCTGGCCGCCGAGTGCGAGCGAGGCCGCGCGCAGGACACCCCAGCGGGCGAGGGCGGAGGCGGCCCGCAACTCGGCATCCACACGGCTCCCCGTGGCCGCGGCGACCCGTTCCTCCGCACCGGCCGCCGTGATGTCCCGCAGCCCCGGGCAGACCGCGCCGAGCCGGTCGGCCAGCGCCTCGTCGGCGACGAGGAACGCCTCCTGCCGGCGGGCCAGCGGTCGCAGTGTCGCCGCGAACAGGCCCAGACCCGCGGCGAGCGGGGGCCCGACGACCAGCAGGAGCAGCGGGTCGAGCGACACCAGTCCCGCGACGGCGCCGATCGCGGTGAACACGAACGAACGCGACACCATCACCAGCCCGGCGAAGGTGTCCCGCGCGATCTCGACCTGCTGGGTCAGCCCGGACAGCGCTCCGGCGTCCGCCTCCCGCACCCCGCGCGAGACGACCCGCGCGACCAGCCGGTCCCGGAGCGGTTCGACCAACGCGGCGACCGCGCCGTACACCCGAGCCGTGCCGTACGCCCCGACCAGCACGCCGAGTCCGGCCACCCCGAGCCAGGCGAGCCCGATCCCGGGCCGTCCGGCCAGGAACCCCTCGTCCAGGGCGCGGGCGAGCGCGTACCCGGTGAGGAAGGTCTGCCCGGTCTCCAGAACGGACCAGCCGGCCAGCCGCACCAAGACCCGCCACCGGTCCAACAGGAAGCGCAGGCCGCGCCGGTGGACGCCCTCGGTCATGGCCGCTCCCCGTCCACGAAGACCGCCCGGTACTCGGGCATCCGCCACAGCCGCTCGTGCGGTCCCACCGCCCGCACCCGGCCCCCGTCCAGCCAGGCCACGGCGTCCGCGCGGGCGGCCGTCGCGGCGCGGTGGGCGATCAGGAGCCGGGTGCCGCCGTGCGGGCCGCCGTTCGCCAGGGCCGCGGTGATGCGGGCCTCGGTCACCGTGTCGAGGCTGGAGAGGGCGTCGTCGAGTATCAGCAGCCGGCCGCCGTGGGCGAACGCCCGGGCGAGGCCGAGGCGTTGGGACTCCCCGCCGGAGCGCGGGGCGTCGGCGACGGCGGTGGCGTAACCCCGGGGCAGACGGCGCACGAAGTCGTCCGCGTGGGCCGTACGGGCCGCCTCGCGGACACGGTCGGGGGAGGGGGACGACAGGGCGAGGCCGATCTCCTCCTCGACCGTGCCGCCCAGCAGGGCGGGGCGCTCGAAGGCGTGACCGACGGCCCGGCGCAGCGCGTCGTGGGTGAGTTCAAGCAGCGGCACCCCGTCGAGCAGCACCTCTCCCGAGTCCGGTTCGGCCAGCCGGCCGGCGACCGCGGCGAGCAGCGACTTACCCGCGCCCGACCGGCCCACGACGGCCAGCGTCGTCCCGCCGGGCACCACGAGGTCGACTCCGTCGAGCACGGCACGCCCACCGCGCCGGGCGGTCACCCCGCGCAGCTCCAGTCGGCCCGGACCGGGCGGAAGCGAGCGGTCGCCGTAGCGGGGGGCGGGCTCGGCGAGCACCTCGCCGAGGCGGCCGGTCGCCGCCCGGGCCCGGGCCAGGCCCGCGAGATGACCGACCAGGACGCCGACGCCGGTGGCGAGGACCGCGTACCGGGAGGCCGCGAGCACCTCGCCCACCGTCAGCCGGTGCCGGGCGAGCAGGACCCCGGCCACGGCGACGACGCCGAGTTGGAGCAGCGGGGCCACCGCGACGGACCGGCCGGCGGCCCGCCCCTGCACCTGCCACATGCGGTGCCCGGCGTCGGACAGTTCGGGCAACGGCCGCAGGATCCGTGCCGTCTCCCGGTCGGCCGTACCCGCCGCCTCGATGGTGCGGTGTCCGCCGACGGCTTCCGAGAGTGCCCGCGCGATCCGCCCCTGCGCCTGCTGGTAGCGCGTCACGCATTCCCTGGTGTCGCGGGCGAAGGCGCGCAGCAGCAGGGCCAGCACGGGTGCCCCGGCCAGCAGCACCGCCGCGAGCCACGGGTCGATCAGAGCGAGGGCCACCACGCCCCCGACCGGTCCGGCGAGCGCGGCGAGCAGAGCGGCCCGGGCGGTCGGTGCCGTGCCGGCCTGGGCGGCGTTGCCGACGAGACGCGCGACGAGGTCGCCGGGTCCGAAGCGGGCGCCGGCGCGCGGGCCGACGGCCAGGACATGCCCGGTCAGACGTCGGCGCAGCCAGGCGGTGGTGCGGGCGTCCACCGTGCCGCCGAGCACGGTCTCGCAGGCGTCGAACAGGGCGAGCAGCACGACGATCGCGGTGCAGTACAGCACCCAGCGGGTCGCCGGGGACCGGGACAGCAGCAGGTCCAGGGTGTGCCCGAGCGCGGCGGGCAGCAGCAGACCGGCGCCGGTGGCGGCCGTGCTCACCAGGCACAGGACCAGACAGCGGGCGGGGGCCGGGCCGAGCGGCCCGGGGAGCGTCCTGATGGCTTGTGTCATGGGCCGCACGCCTCACCCCTCGGTGTGTGCAGGACCCCGGGCGGCCCCTCCCTCGCGGGAGTGGACCGCCCGAAGTCATGGACGCACGGTGCTGGTCAGAGACAGAGCGTCAGGCTCGCCGCGCTGACGCAGGACAGCAGGCTGAGCGTGCTGGCGCCACCGCCGCCGGTCAGCTCATCGGACTCCATCGCCTGCAGGTCGAGAAGTGCCATCTCGTTTCCTTCCTTCGGTGTCGTCCACCCGTGGGGACGGGGTTGGGTCACGGCTCCGTCAAGTCGCGGAACCGCGTATGTGGGGCCGCCCGAGCGGCGGCAGGAACGGCAGGTGAGCGGTGTCCGGGGTGTCGAGGGCCGCGCCGAGCGCGAGCAGGCACCCTGCCGTTCCGGTGCTCAGGTCCATCGACAGCCGCATCATCTGGTGGCCGGGGAAGGCCAGTTGGCCCTGGTAGTCCATCGCGAACCAGCCGAGCCCGTCGATCTGTTCGGCGAGCCGCTCCTTGCTCGCGCCGGGCGTGTCCGTGCGCGCGAGGTGCAGGATCATCCCGGCACGGCCCTGGAACAGGCCGGGCTGTACGTAGAAGCGGCTGGTGGCGGCGGTCAGGATGCCGGCGCGCGCCCGCTCGAACTCTCCCTCCGAGTCGGCGCCTTGGGCGAGGTAGTCGTCCAGGACCATCCCGATGCCCGCGCTCCCGTCACCGAGGTACGGCAGCGTCCGCCAGCCCTCGTCGACCTCCAGCGAGCCGGTCGGGTGCGTCATGCAGCAGTCCAGGTCCCGGCGCAGCGCCACTTCGGCAGCCTTCAACAGCAGTGGCTCACCGGTCCGTTCGTACTGCCGCAGCAGGAACAGCGCGGGCCCGCTCGCCCCTCGCAGCAGCCCGGCCCGGCGTCGCTTCGGGGAGTCCGCAAGGGGCTGCGCGAGTCGTCGTACGAGGATGTCGGCGGCCTCGGCGGCACGGTCCCCGAGCTCCGACTCGCCGGTCGTGCGGGCCAGTTCACCGAGGACCAGCCCGAGTCCGGCCAGCCCGCCGTGCAGGTCGGAGGAGAGGTTCTGCCACCGTTCCGCGAGGATCCGCTCGATCAGGTCGAGGGCGCGCTGCCGGTGGCCGAGCCGGTCCAGGACGTGGGCGACGCCCGCGAGACCGTCGTACAGCCCCAGCGGCGTGCCCGTCGGCGGCGGCGCGGTGCGGGCCAGGAGCCAGCGCTCGCCCTCCTCGTACCGCTCGGCGCCGACCGCGTCCAGCGCGTACAGCACCCCGGCCGCGCCGTGCGCCAGCCCGAGGCCGCCGCCGTCGTTGAACTGTGTGATGTCGCCGGGGAAGAGCCGGTCGTCGCGTTCCGGGGTCGCCGAGGCGAGCAGCGCCTTGACCATGGAGTCGCGGCTGTAGGGCCAGTCCCCGGGCTCCACGAACGCCGGTGCCGGCGCCGTGCTGCCCCGCGTGATCTCCGCCACCGCCTCGTCCAGGAACTCTTTTGGTACGTCCGGGAACTGACGAGTGATCACTTCGGCGAGGTGGGCCGCCTTCCCCCGGTCGACCACGAACAGGGTGGTGACCGGCAGGAACAGGGCGAGCCGCAGACAGGCCAGCGCATAGCGGTCGACGTCGGCGCCGGTGCGGTCCGGCGGGGCGAAGAAGCCGGGGTGGGCGACCACCTGCCGGCCCTGTTCGGAGATCGGCGCCGCCGCCTCGAAGTCGAGCAGGGACACCGACTCCTCGTCGGGGCCGACCATGATGTTGAAGACGTGCAGGTCGTTGAAGGCGATCCCGCGCGCGTGCACCGCCTCCACCGCCCGCTGAACCGCGCCGTGGATGCGCACCGCCCACGCCGTGTACTCGGCCACCGCCTTCGGGTCGGGGTCCGGGGTGAGCAGCGGATGCCGCTCGGCGAAGAACGAGTTCAGCGGGCGACCCTCCAGGAAGTCCATGACCAGGAACCGGTGGTCGCCGAGCGTGAACCAGTCCCGCACCCGGGGCACCACGCCCGTCCCCGCCACCTGCTCCAGGGCGGACTTCTCCCGCTCCAGGCGCGCTATCGCGTCCGCCCCGTCGGCCGCCAGCCCCGCGTGCGGCCGCCCCTCCTTCAGCACTACCTTGCGCCCGTCCCGGGTGTCGGTGCCCGCGTACACCCCGCCGCCGTTGGAGAAGTGCAGCGCCTTCTCGATGCGGTACGGCAGCTCGCCCACCGTCGTGGTGTTGCGTGCCGTCAGATGCGGCTCCAGGAAGGCCGGCAGCGTCACCCACTCCGGCACCTGGAAGGACGGCGCCCGCCGGTCCGGCACCCGCTTGCCCTCGCCGTCGCGCACCGCCGGCACGAGCGAGCCGCGCTCGTCGACGACGAAGGTGCGCGCGAACGCGCCGTAGCGGACGTAGAGCGGGCCCTCGTACCACCGCAGATCGGTGAGGATGTACGGCCCCTCGAAGCCCTCCAGGAGCCCCCCGAGCTCGCGCAGCACGACGTGCAGCTGCTCCTCGTCGGCCGGGTAGATCGTGACGAACTTGCCGCTGGTGTCGCGGGCGGCGTACTTGGTGTTGCGCAGATGCAGCAGATGCGGGGCCGGCACGAACTTGAACGGGATGCGCCGGGGCACGCAGTAGTCCCACACGATCGCGGCGATCCGCTCCGCGTTGTCCCGGGTGGCCGAGGCGTGGATCTTCCAGCCCTGGGCCGGACCGGGCACGGGCGCCCCGTCCGCGCCGAGCGGCGTGAGCGTCAGCCAGTCGCCGATCCGCGCCGCGTCCCAGCCCTCCGGCACCTCGCGCCGTGCCGTCTCGTAGCCGAGCCCGGTGCCCGGTGTCCCTGCCGACATGCGTTCAGGCGTCTCGTAGAAGTGCCGGTCGGCGAGCGCGTACACCTCGTACCGCTTGTCCATGCGTCCCCCTCCGTGGCCCGACGCCGAGACTTCCAGCGGCCGGCCGGGCGCGGACAGTCACGGCTGTCACGAGATCACCGTGCGGAACGCATGCGTCAAGAACTGTTCGGAGGATTTCGACTGTGGCCCTCGTTGACGCTCCATCGAATGGTCACAGGGGCTGCGCAGGTGTCTCATAAGCGCTGTAATGGCGGACGTGGTCAATGAGGGCGCCGCGGGACGCAGGACGAGGAGTCTGCGTGCCGAAGGCGCCCTGAAGGCGCTTGCCGTCGAGCCGGACTCGCCCGAGCGGCTGCGCCGGGTCCTGGAGCAGGCGCTCGTCTTCGCCCGAGCCTCCTTCGCCGCCGTGTACACGCCGAGTGAGGACGGCGAGCTGCTGTGCCTGATCGAGTCCGTCGGTGTGCCCCGGACCCTGTACGGACTGCGCGACGGATACGCCCTGGCCGGACGCTCCCCGGTCGCCGACGCCCACCGCACCGGCCGCTTCGTGTGGCTCGCCCCGGAGGAGATCGCCGACTCCGCGGCGTCGCGACGGGCGCCGTCGCGGGACTTCCACCTGGCCGTCCTCCCCGCCCAGGGCGACGACGGCGGTGGCTGTCTGCTGGCCGTGAGCGAGAGCCCGGGCGGCTTCGACACCGCGGACCGCGCGTGCCTGGAGCTGGTCGCCGAGGCCGTCGCCCTGCCCGCCCTGTCTGTGGCCGCCGAGGGCGGCGAGCTGTCGGCGGGCGCCTTCAGCCTCGCCATGGACAGCGGCCGCGTCGAGGTCGGCGACGACATCCTGGAGCTGTTCGGCCTCGGCCCGGACGAGTTCGACGGCAAGGTCGAGACGCTGCTGGGCCTGACCGTCCCGGAGGACCTGCCGTCGCTGATGTCCGTCGTCGAGGCCGGTCACATGTCCATCGGCGACCGTGAGCTGGAGTTCCGGGTCCTGCAGCCCACCGGACCGCCCAAGTGGCTCAGGCTGCGCGGCCGCCTCCTGCCCGGTGGCGAGGGTCAGCCGGCCCGCCTCGTCGGCACCGTCGCCGACACCTCCACACTGCGCGCCGAGGTCACCGACGTGGCCCGCGTGCAGCGCCTCGCCGCCGCCCTCGCCACCGCGGGCACCGTCCGCGACGTCAGCCACGCCGTGGTCACCGCCCTGCGCAAGCCACTGCGTGCCGACCGCATCGCGCTCGCCGAGCTGGAGAACGACCGTCTCGTCGTCATCGTCCTCGACCCGCCCGAACCCGAGTACTGGCCGGAGCTGTGGCGCATGGAGTGGCGTGCCGAGTGGCCGGACGCGCCGGTACGGGCCATGCCCACCCTGGCCGCCGCCCTGCGCGAGGGCCGCGCCCAGATCTGGCCCGCCGGCACCCCGCTGGAGCCCGCCCTCGCCGATGTCGGCCCGGGCGGTCTCGCGGTCCTGCCCCTGCCCGCCGGGGGCCGCATGGCCGGCGCCTGCCTGATCGGCTGGGACGCCCCGCACGACTTCGGCCCCGACGAACGCGCCCTGCTCACCGCCTCCGCCGGCCTCGCCGGCCAGGCCCTGCTGCGGGCCCACGCCTTCGACGCCGAACACGAACTCGTCGGCATGCTCCAGCGCCAGCTGCTGCCCCGCCGGCTGCCCCGGCTGCCCGGCGCGGAGGCCGTCGCCCGCTATCTGCCCACCACGGCAGGGCTGGAGGTCGGCGGCGACTGGTACGACGTGATCCCGCTGTCCGACAACCACGTGGCCCTCGTCATCGGCGACGTCCAGGGCCACAGCGCGGCCGCCGCCACCCTCATGGGCCAGATGCGCACCGCGCTGCGCGCCTACGCCGTCGAAGGGCACCCGCCGGACGTGGTGGTCCACCACGCCAACCGCCTCCTCATGGACATGGAGACCGACCTCTTCGCCACCTGCTGCTACGTGGACGTCGACCTGGAGGAGGGCTCCGCCTGGTGCGTGCGCGCCGGCCACCTCCCGCCGGTGCTGCGCCACCCGGACGGCAGCACGGAGATCGCCGAGGCGGAGGGCGGACCCCCGCTCGGCGTGATGCGGGAGGCCGACTTCCCGATGAGCCCGCTCAGCCTCCAGCCCGGCACGGTGATCGCCCTCACCACCGACGGCCTCGTCGAGTCCCCCGACGCCGACATCGACGCCGGAATGGACCGGTTCGCGCACGAACTCGCCCTCGCCGACCCCGCCCACCTCGGCCTCGTCGCCGACGCCCTGCTCGTGGGCGCGCGCCGCACCGACGACATCGCCCTGCTCCTCATGCGCTACGAGGGCATGGCCGTGCGCCCGCTGCGCGACAGCTGGACGGTGTGGCGCGTCCCGCAGGCCGTCGGCCACGCCCGCCGCTTCACCCGGCGCACCCTGCGCTCCTGGGGCGTGCCGCCGCAGGACATGGACGCCGTTCTGCTCGTCGTCTCCGAGCTCGTCACCAACGCCCTCGTGCACACCGACGGCCGGGTCCGCCTCGACCTGACCCTCGTCAACCACCGGCTGCGGGTGGCGGTCGCCGATGCCTCACCCCGCACGCCGGTCAAACCGACCAGCATCAGCTGGGAGGCCACCGGCGGCCGCGGCGTCCTCCTGGTCGAGGCCGTGTCGGCGGCGTGGGGAACGGTGCCGGTCAGTGGCGGAAAACAGGTGTGGAGCGAGATCGCACTGGGCGGGTGAGGCCGGATGCCGGTGAACGTCCGGCGGCGCGGAAGCTGCGAACAAGCCAATCCCCGCACCGTCAAATCGGGGGAATCGGGGCTAAGGTGAACCGATGAAGGCTCTCGTGCTGTCCGGCGGCGCCGGTACGCGCTTGAGGCCGATCACGCACACTTCGGCCAAACAGCTCGTGCCGGTGGCCAACAAGGCCGTGCTCTTCTACGGACTGGAATCCATCGCCGCGGCCGGCATCACCGACGTCGGCGTGATCGTCGGTGACACCGCCGCGGAGATCCAGGAGGCGGTCGGTGACGGGTCCAAGTTCGGTCTGGAGATCACCTACATCCCTCAGGAACGCCCGCTGGGCCTGGCCCACGCCGTCCTCATCGCCCGCGACTACCTCGGCGACGACGACTTCGTGATGTACCTCGGCGACAACTTCATCGTCGGCGGAATCACCGACCTCGTCGAGCAGTTCCGCGGCAACCGCCCCGACGCCCAGATCCTGCTCACCCGCGTCCAGGACCCGCGCTCCTTCGGCGTCGCCGAACTCGACGACACGGGACAGGTGATCGGCCTGGAGGAGAAACCGGAGCACCCCAAGAGCGACCTCGCCCTGGTCGGCGTCTATCTGTTCACGCCGAGGATCCATGACGCGGTCCGCGCCATCACACCGTCCTGGCGCGGCGAGTTGGAGATCACCCACGCCCTCCAGCACCTGATCGACGCCCGCGCCGACGTGCGCTGCACGGTCATCAAGGGCTACTGGAAGGACACCGGGAACGTCACCGACATGCTGGAGGTCAACCGGACCGTCCTGGAGGGCCTCGCACGCCGCATCGACGGCGACGTCGACGACGCGTCTGAGACCGTCGGTCGGGTGGTCGTCGAGGAGGGGGCGCGCATCGTCAACTCGCGCATCGTCGGCCCCGCCGTCGTCGGCACCGGCACCGTCGTCGAGGACTCCTACGTCGGCCCCTTCACCTCCATCGCGGAGAACTGCCGTATCACCGACAGCGAGTTGGAGTTCTCCATCGTGCTGCGGGACTCCTCGATCGACGGGGTGGGCCGGATCGAGTCCTCGCTCATCGGACGGCACGTCGAGGTCACCCCCGCGCCCAGTGTCCCCAGCGCCCACCGCCTCGTCCTCGGAGACCACAGCAAGGTGCAGATCCACACATGAACCTTCTCGTCACCGGCGCCGCCGGCTTCATCGGCTCGACCTACGTCCGCACGCTGCTCGCCCGCGACGCACCGAGCGCACCCGGCGCACCCGAGGCACCACGCATCACGGTGCTGGACAAGCTCACCTACGCCGGCACCCTCGACAACCTCGAACTCGACCACCCCCGGCTGGAGTTCGTGCGCGGCGACATCCGGGACGCCGAGCTGGTCGACAAGCTGATGGCCGAGGCCGACCAGGTGGTGCACTTCGCCGCCGAGTCCCATGTGGACCGTTCGATCACCGGCGCCGCCGACTTCGTCCTCACCAACGTGCTCGGCACCCAGACCCTGCTGGACGCGGCCCTGCGCTACGGCGTCGCACCCTTCGTGCACATATCGACGGACGAGGTCTACGGCTCCGTCGAAACCGGCTCGGCCACGGAGGGGGGCATCCTGCGGCCCAGCTCGCCGTACTCCGCCTCCAAGGCCTCCTCCGACCTGCTCGCCCTCGCCTACCACCGCACCCACGGCCTGGACGTCCGCGTCACCCGCTGCTCCAACAACTACGGCCCGCGCCAGTTCCCCGAGAAGGTCGTCCCGCTGTTCATCACCAACCTCCTCGACGGCGAGCAGGTCCCCCTCTACGGCGAGGGACTCAACGTCCGCGACTGGCTGCACGTCGACGACCACTGCCACGGCGTCGAACTCGTCCGCACCAAGGGCCGCCCCGGCGAGATCTACAACATCGGCGGCGGCACCGAGTTGAGCAACAGGGACCTCACCGCCCTGCTGCTGGACGCCTGCGGCGCCGACCGGGACCGGGTGCGGCACGTCGAGGACCGCAAGGGCCACGACCTGCGCTACTGCGTCGACTGGACCAAGGCCCGCACCGAACTCGGCTACCGGCCCCGCCACGACTTCGCGTCGGGCCTCGCCGACACCGTCGCCTGGTACCGCGACCACCGCGCCTGGTGGGAACCCCTCAAGCGCCGCGTAGGTGAGGAGCACGGATGAGGTGGCTGGTCACCGGCGCGGGCGGCATGCTCGGCCACGACATGGTCGAGGAACTCCGTGCCCGCGGTGAACAGGTGACCGGCCTCGACCACGGCGGCCTCGACGTCACCAGCCCCGACGCCGTGGACCGCGCCCTCGCCGCGTACCACCCCGACGTGGTCGTCAACTGCGCCGCGTACACGGCCGTGGACGACGCCGAGAAGGACGAGGAACGGGCCCTGCGCATCAACGGCGACGGCCCGGGCCTCCTGGCCCACACCTGCACCACCTACGAGGCCCGCCTGATCCACGTCTCCACCGACTACGTCTTCGCCGGCGACGCCCGGACCCCCTACGCGGAGAACCATCCCACCGCCCCGCGCACCGCCTACGGCCGCACCAAACTCGCCGGCGAGCGGGCCGTACTGGACGAACTCCCGGCGGCGAGCGCCATCGTGCGCACCGCCTGGCTGTACGGCGTCCACGGCCGCAGTTTCGTCCGTACGATGATCGAGCTGGAGGCGAGCCGGGACACCGTCGACGTCGTCGACGACCAGCGCGGGCAGCCCACCTGGAGCGCCGATGTCGCCGCGCTCATCGCCGACCTCGGCCCGCGCGTCGGCCGTGACGCGACCGGCATCCTCCACGCCACCGACTCCGGCGAGGCCACCTGGTACGACCTGGCCCGCAAGGTGTTCCAGCTCCTCGGCGCCGATCCCGCCCGGGTGCGCCCCGTCACCAGCGAGGCCTTCCCCCGGCCAGCGCCCCGCCCCGCGTACAGCGTCCTCGCGCAGGGCCGTGTCCGGCGGCTCGGTCTCGCCCGAGCGCGCGACTGGCGCACCGCTCTGCAGGAAGCACTGCCCCGGATCCGCAAGGAGACCCTTCGTGAAACGCCATGAGTTCCTGAGGGACCTGCACAAGGTCAGCGGAAACCGCAACTACCTGGAGATCGGCGTCAACGACGGCCGCAGCCTCAGACTCTCCCGCGTCCCGACCATCGCCGTCGATCCCGCCTTCAAGGTCGTCACGGAGATCCGCTGCGACGTCCACCTGGTCAAGGCCACCAGCGACGACTTCTTCGCCCGCGACAACCCGCTCATCCACCTCAAGGGCGGCCGTCACCCGCTGCGCAACCTGCGCCGGGGCCGCAGTCCGCTCGGGTACTGGCGGCGTACCGTCCTCGACCTGTCGTTCATCGACGGCATGCACCTGTTCGAGTACGCGCTGCGGGACTTCATGAACATCGAGCGGCACTCCGACTGGACCAGCGTGATCGTCTTCGACGACATGCTGCCGCGCAACGTCGACGAGGCGGCGCGGGACCGGCACACCGGTGCCTGGACCGGGGACGTCTACAAGATCGCCGAGATTCTCGGGCGCTATCGCCCTGATCTGGTGACCGTTCTCGTCGACACCCGGCCGACCGGGCAGCTCGTCGTCTTCGGTGCCGATCCCCGCAACCGGGTGTTGCGTGACCGGTACGACGAGATCGTCGCCGAGTACGACGTTCCCGATCCGCAGAAGGTCCCCGAGACGATCCTGGACCGGGCGGGGGCGGTGGCGCCCGAGGTGCTGCTCGGCGCGGGGTTCTGGCGGGCGCTCGGGCGGGCTCGGGGGCTGGGTGTGCGGCGGGCGCGGGGGTGGGAGCCGTTGCGGAAGGCGGTCGAGGGGGTTGCCGGCAGCCGTCCGTAGTGCCGCGATGTGTCGTCGTTCCTCTGCGGAGCCCCATATCGATACAGCCCCGCGCCCCTCGGGGGCGTTGGCGTCAGCCGCCGTCGAGTCGCCCCGTGCGCAGTTGGGCGTAGTGGGCGGCGCAGGTCTCGTACGACGGGAGCAGGCCGGCCTCTCGCGCCTCTGCCAGTGACGGTGCCTGCTCGTCCTTGGGTGACAGTACCGGCGGGATGTGCTCCGGCCAGGCGATGCCCAGGTCCGGGTCGAGCGGGTGCACCCCGTGTTCGCGCTCCGGGGCGTAGCCCGTCGAGCACAGGTAGATCACGGTGGCCTCGTCGGTGAGCGCCATGAAGGCATGCCCGAGGCCTTCCGCGAGGAACAGCGCGTGTCGGCCGTCGTCGTCGAGGCGCAGCGCCTCCCAGCGCCCGAAGGTGGGGGAGCCGACGCGGAGGTCGACCACCACGTCCAGGACGGCGCCGCGCAGACACGTCACGTACTTGGCCTGGCCGGGCGGCACGTCCGAGAAGTGCACGCCGCGCAGTACGCCCCGGCGGGAGACCGAGCAGTTCGCCTGTGCCAGGGACAGGTCGTAGCCGGTGGCCTCGCGGAACTCGGCACCCCGGTACCACTCGTGGAAACTGCCTCGGTCGTCCGGGAAGACCTTGGGCTCCAGCGCCCAGGCGCCTTCGATGCCGAGCGATCGCATGCCGTCACCGCCGCCGGGCCCGGGCCCGCAGCCGGGCCGCCGTTCGCCCCAGCGCCGTACCGAGCCCGCGCCGTGCCCTACGGACAAGTCGTCGCAGGGCACTGGGGCGGGGAGTCCGGACCGCGCGCACTCCGCCGGCGCCGGCGCGCAGGGCGAACGGCAGCGTGAGGAAGCGCGGGCCAGGTGCGCCGAGCGCCGTCCGCCAGGTCGTTCCCCGCAGGTCGCCCAGGGGGAGCAGGGCGTCCAGGAGGGCCCCGGACCCTTGCGGGGAGAGGGTGGCGGGCACGTCACGGGCGGTGCCGGACGAGGTGAGGCGGAGCGAGACGTCCGTGCCGTCGTGGGGGACGTGCAGGGGGAGCAGCGCGCGCAGTCGGGCGCCCGAGACCGTGACGTCGTCCGGGGTGAGGGTGCCGAGGCCGAGTCGGCGGGTCGCGCGGTCCACGTCCAGGGCGAGGTTCGCCCGCGGTGCGGTCCAGTACGGCAGGACCACGTGGCCGCCGACGATGCCGGCGTGCGGGGCGGGGCGGTCCTCGCGCGGCGCGGGGCCGAGACGGCACTCCTTGGTCCAGCCGCCCAGCTTGACGCGGACGAAGGCGTCCCACAGGCCGTCGCGGGTGAGGGTGACGGGATCGACGGCGGCGGTGGCGTGCAGGACCAGGCGGACCCGGCGGTCGTCGCCGGCCGGCACCTCCTCCCGGGTGAACGCAAGCGGCTGGAAGTACTGGGCGGCGCTGGAGCGCTCACGCAGCAGCAGGTCCGCGGTGGCCTCGCCGAACCGGGCGACGGTGTCCTCGCCCACCCAGGCGATGGCCGCGGCCAGGTCCCCGGGCGGGCCGTCGAGTGGCGTACGGGCGGCCGGGTCGGCGGCGAAGGCCATCGCCTCGCCGGCGGCCGCGAACTCGGCCGAGAAGCCGACCCGCAGCGTGCCGTCCTCCCACGCCACGCGCCCGGGGACAGCCGTGAGCGCGATGCCGGCCTCCCACTCGGCGAAGGCCTCCACGTCGTCGTACCGATCCGCCGCGATCAGCGCGGCGACGACCTGCTGTGTCGGCTGCAGCCCGGCCGCGACCCCGGGCCCGAACCGCTCCACGGCGACCTGGTGGATCTCCTCGAACAGCTCCCGGCGATAGTCCGCCGGCATGGCGAGGAAACGCCGCCCGCGCAGCCGCTCGACCATCTCCACGCGCAGCCAGCGGCGCAGCAGCCGGTCGCGCAGGGGGCCCGGCTCCGTGTACCGCTCGACGACGTCCAGGGCCTCCCGGAGGTTCTTGAAGTACCCGCCGGGGTCGAAGCGCCGGAAGCCGGCGTTCGAGGCGTCGTCCCGGCGGACGTGGTAGTAGCAGACGTAGTCGCTGAGCACCGAGACGTTGCTCGCGCGCAGGTACGCCTCGGTGACGAAGACGTGGTCCTCCAGGCGCCGTCTGCCCTCGGGGAAGCGCAGGCCGATGTCGTCGAGGAAGGCGCGGCGGAACATCTTGTGCGGGGTGAGGCTGTCGATCAGTGGCGCGTCGGCGACGGTGGCACGCGGGTGGTTGCGGCGGAACAGCTCCACCGGCACCGCGCGGCCCTTGCCGGCCATCTTGCCGACCACGACATCGGCGCCGTGGGCCACGCCGTAGTCGTACATCCGCTCCAGGGCCTCGTCGCCGAGGTGGTCGTCGTGGTCCACGAACATCACGTACTCGCCGCGAGCGGCGGCGATCCCGACGTTGCGGGGCTTGCCCGACCAGCCGGAGTTCGCCTGGTGGACGACGGTCACCCGGGGATCCGTGGCGGCGAGCGCGTCGAGCCGGGCGGGTGTGTCGTCGGTGGAACCGTCGTCGACGAAGATCACTTCGTACGCGTCCGGGGGGAGCGACTGCCTGAACAGCGACGCGATGCAGTCCTCGACATAGACCCCGGGGTTGTACACGGGGACGACCACGCTGACCTTGACCGGCATCGGTCTCCGAGCCCCCCTGGGGGTCGCTGGGCGTTTGCGTCGGATTGCGGCGTTCGTGGCCAAATCCTAACCCTGCCACGCCTTTTGTCCACTGCTCAACGATCGATGCCGTACGTTGACGCCGTGCGCCTCCTGCTGATGTCCGACACCCACCTGCCCAAGCGCGCCAAGGCACTGCCTGATCCGCTGCTCGCCGAACTCCCGCGCGCGGACGTCGTGTTCCACGCCGGGGACTGGGTCGACGCGGCCACGCTCGACCTGTTGGAGAGCCGCTGCGCCCGGCTCGTCGGGGTCCACGGCAACAATGACGGACCGGACCTGCGCGCCCGGCTGCCGGAGGTGGCGTACGTCGAGCTGGGCGGTCTGCGCTTCGGCGTGGTCCATGAGACCGGGCCCGCACAGGGCCGCGAGACGCGCTGCGCCGCCCGGTTCCCCGACCTCGACGTGCTGGTCTTCGGGCACAGCCACATCCCCTGGGACACCACCGCCCCGGCCGGCCTGCGCCTGCTCAACCCCGGCTCGCCGACCGACCGCCGTCGCCAGCCCCACTGCACCTACATGACCGCCGCCGTGGCCGAGGGCCGCCTCACGGACGTGGAACTGCACCGGCTGCCACCGCGCTGACAGCCGGCGTCAACGGGGCACGCGCCTCAACAAGATCCGGGCCGCCCCATGCGAAGGGAAGCGGCCCGGACTCGGTAATGCGCTGTCATGGACCTCCTTCCCGCTCAGAGGCGTTGTTCGGGGGCACGTATGCCTCCTTGTGGAGCCCCGTACCCCTTCTCGCCCGCCTTACACCCCCGGAATCGAGTCACTCGCGGGCTCATCGGGACGCCGGGATCAGGAGGTGTGACGCCGGGACCAGGTGTGACGCCGGGATCAGGCGCGGTGGGCCCGCCGCCACCGCAGGATGCGCGCCACCCCGAGCACCACCCCGAACACCACGCCTGCCGTCACCACCGCCATCGCGGCCCGCTTCGCCACCGGCACCCCGGCCGTGCGGAGCAGATCGAGCGGCTGCTCCAGCTGCTCCTCGGCCACCGCCGCACCCCCCGCGGGCTCGGTCAGCCGCTGTGACAGGGACGCGGCGAACTGCCCGACCAGCCGGTCACCCACCTCGGCCATGACCCCACGCCCGAACTGCGCCGGCCGCCCGGTCACGGTGAGATCGGTGTCCACCGACACGGCCGTACCGCCGTCGCGCTCGCTGAGCGTGCCGGTCATCGTGGCCCGTGCGGTGCCCTGCCCCCGCGTCTCCCGGCCACGCGCGGTCAGCACCATGTGGTGCGCCGACTCGTCCTGCTCCTCGAAGACCGCGGTGCCCTTGTACGTCACGGTGATCGGGCCCACCTTGACCTTCACCGCGCCGGTCACGGTCTTGCCGTCGTACTCCTCGACGCTCGCCCCGGGCATGCAGGGCGCGACGCGTTCGATGTCGAGGAGCGTGCGCCAGGCCTCGTCGACCGGGACGGGGACGGTGAACTCGTGGTGCAGTTCCATGACTTCCTCCCTCATGCTCCCCGCGGGCGCACCCGCGTTCCGTGCGGATGGATGGCGCCGGCGGTCGCCGTCAGCGGAGTGCCGCTGCCGCCCCAGCGCAGGGCGACGATCTCGGCGGCGACGGACACGGCGACCTCCTCGGGCGTACGGGCCCCGAGGTCGAGCCCGACCGGGGAGCGCAGTCGGGCCAACTCGTCCTCGCCGAGCCCGGCTTCGGCCAGCCGCTTCATCCGGTCGTCGTGTGTAAGGCGGCTGCCCATCGCCCCGATGTACGCCGCCGGCCGGCGCAGTGCCTCTTCGAGCAGCGGTACGTCGAACTTCGGGTCGTGGGTGAGCACGCAGATCACGGTGCGTTCGTCGGTGTCGGTGCCGCTCAGATAGCGGTGCGGCCAGTCCACGATCACCTCCACGCCGTCCGGGAAGCGTTTCGGCGTGGCGAACACCGGGCGGGCGTCGCACACCGTGACCCGGTAGCCGAGGAAGTCGCCGATGCGGGCGACCGCGGCCGCGTAGTCGATCGCGCCGAACACCAGCATGCGCGGCGGCGGCGCGAAGGAGTGCAGGAAGACGGTGACCGCGTCCTCGCGGCGCTCACCGCGGGGACCGTAGTGCCGCGAACACGTGGCGCCGAGGGCGAGTTCACCGCGCGCGTCGGCGGTGACCGCCACGTCGAGGCCGGACGTGCCGAGCGTGCCCGCGACCCGGTCCGGCCACACCGCCAGCGCCGCTCCGCGCGGGGCGGGCCCGTCGGTCACCGTCGCCACGGTCACCGGCCGGCCCGCCGCGACCGACTCCGCGACCTCGCCGAAGGAGGGATCCGAGACGGCCGTGACCGGACGCACGAGCAGGGTGATCTCGCCGCCGCAGGTGAGCCCCACCGCGAACGCGTCCTCGTCGCTGTACCCGAAGGTCTCCAGCCGCGCCTCGCCGCTCGCCACCACCTCCTGCGCGAGTTCGAAGACGGCCCCTTCGACACAGCCGCCGGACACACTGCCCACGACCTCGTCGTCCGGTCCCACCGCCATCGCGGCGCCGGGGTCGCGCGGGGCGCTGCGGCTCGTGGCGACCACCGTGGCGAGTCCGAACGGCGCGCGGGCCGCGTACCAGCCGCCGAGCACCGGGAGAATGTCACGCATCGACCGCTCCTCTCACCACCGCCGCCAGCCGCTCCAGGGCGGCCAGGCTGTGCCCCTCGACGAAGGCGTCCACGCTCGGCAGCGCCGCCGCCATCCCGGCCGCCAGGGGCGCGTAGCCGGGGCGCGCCTTGCGCGGATTGGCCCAGATCACCCGGTGCGCCAGCCGGTGCAGGCGGCGCATCTGGGCCGCCAGGAGCTCCGGGTCGCCGCGCTCCCAGCCGTCGGACAGCACCACCACGATCGCACCGCGCGCCATGCCGCGCTGCCCCCAGCGATCCAGGAACGCCCGCAGCAGCTCGCCCAGCCGGGTACCCCCGCGCCAGTCGGGCACCGCCGCCGCGACCGCGGCCATCGCCAGGTCCGGATCACGGTGCGACATCTGCCTGGTCACCCGGGTCAGCCGGGTGCCGATCGTGAACACCTCGGTGCCTCGTGTGTGGGCGGCCGCGTGCGTGAAGCGCAACAGCGCATCTGCGTACGGCGCCATGGAGCCGCTGACGTCCACGAGCAGCACGACCCGGCGGGGCCGCTCCGCCCGCGCGTGCCGCCGCAGGCGTGCGGGCTCCCCACCGCGCCGCAACAGCTCCCGCACCGTCCGGTGCGGATCGACCTCGCCGCGTCTGGCCGGGCTCCGGCGCGCGGAGCGGCGTGTCTCGCCGCGCAACGCGAACGCGGCCAGCAGCCGGCGCACCTGCTCGCGTTGGGCGGCGTCCAGGTCGGCGACGTCGCGATGGCGCAGGACCTCGGCGGTGCTGGCCAGGGAGGCCGTCGGCGGGGCCTTGGGCTCGGCACTTGCGGAGGTGCCGGTGCCGCCGCTGACGACCAGCCGCAGTCGAGGTGGGGGAGGAGTGGGCACCGTACGGCTGACCCGCTCACCGCCACCGAAGCAGGCAGCGAACACCCGCTCGTACCGCTCCAGGTCGTCCCGGTCCCCGCACAGCGTCAGCCGCCCCGCCCAGTACACGTCGGCCCGCAGCCCCGGCCGCAGGACGTCCACCGCGCACAGGAACGCGTGCACCCGCTCGGCACTCGCGTCGACGCCCGCCGCGCGCAGGGCACGGGCGAAGCCCAGAAGCGCGGCGTCCGCGGCGAACACGCCCGTCACGCCCGTCACACCTGTCATGCCGGTGCCGCCTGTCATGCCGGTGCCGCCTGTCATGCCGGTGCCGCCTGTCATGCCGGTCCCGTCAGTCATGCCGGTCACGCCCCTCGCGTCGCGAGCACCGCCGCGAAGTCCAGCCCCCGTGCCCGCTCGGCGTCCTCCCGGTACTTCAGCACCGAACCCAGCGTCGCCACCGCCAGCTCCGCGTCCACCTCGCTCGCGCCCAGCGTGTCCAGGGCCTCGGCCCAGTCGATCGTCTCGGCGACACCGGGCGGCTTGAGCAGGTCCTGCGCGCGCAGCGCCTGCACCAGGGCCGTCACCTGCTCCGCCAGCCGCGCCGACACCTGTGGCAACCGCCGCCGCACGATGGCCAGTTCGCGGGCGAAGCCGGGATGGTCGAACCAGTGGTACAGGCACCGCCGCTTGAGCGCGTCGTGGACCTCGCGCGTGCGGTTGGAGGTGAGCACGACCACCGGCGGCACCTCGGCCCGCAGGGTGCCCAGCTCCGGAATCGTCACCGAGTACTCCGACAGCAGCTCCAGCAGGAACGCCTCGAACTCGTCGTCGGCCCGGTCGATCTCGTCGACCAGCAGCACGGACGGCTGGGTCTCCAGGGCGCGCAGCAAGGGCCGGGCGACCAGGAAGCGCCGGTCGTACAGCTGACCCTCAAGAAGGTCGGAGTCGGTGACGCCGGCGGCCTCGGCGGCCCGTAGGTGCAGCAGCTGACGTGGGAAGTCCCAGTCGTACAGGGCCTGCGAGGCGTCGATGCCCTCGTGGCACTGCAACCGGATCAGCGGGGCGTCGAGCGCCTCGGCGAGGGCGGAGGCGAGCGCGGTCTTGCCGACGCCCGCGTCGCCCTCGCAGAAGAGCGGCCGGCCGAGCCGCAGGGCGAGGAAGCAGGCGACGGCCAGCCCGTCGTCGACGAGGTACCCCGTCGCCTCCAGGCGGTCCCGCACCTGCTCCGGGCCGTCCATGCCGGTGATCGACCCGCCCACGCCGGTGATCGCCGCTCACCCCATCCCGGCGGCCGCCAGCACCGCCCGCTTGGTGAGCACCCGCGCCAGATGCGCCCGGTACTCGGGTGAGGCCGAGGTGTCCTGGGACGGCCGGGTGCCCTGTGCCGCCTCCTGGGCGGCCTGCGCCACGGCGTCCGGGTCCCCGGCGCCGGACAGCGCCTCCTCGGCGGATGGGGCCCGCAGGGGCGTGGTGCCCATGTTGGTCAGCCCGACCCGTGCCTCGGCGATGTGCCCGTCGTCGCGCCGTACCAGCGCGGCCACGCCGACGATGGGCCAGGCCTGGGCGACCCGGTGGAACTTCTCGTAGCGGAAGCCCCAGCCGTCCGCCTTCGGGATCCGCACCTCGACCAGCAGCTCGTCGGGCGCCAGCGCGGACTGCAGATAGTCGACGAAGAACTCCCGCGCCGGGATCGTGCGCTGCCCGCGCGGTCCCTGGGCCACCAGCTCACCGTCCATCACCAGTACCACCGCGGGCAGGTCTCCGGCCGGGTCGGCGTGTGCGAGCGAGCCGCCGAGGGTGCCGCGATGCCGTACGGCCGGGTCCGCGACCGTCGAGGTGGCGGCCGCCAGCAGTCCCGCGTGCCGCCGGACCAGCGGATCCGCGATGACGTCGTGGTGCGTGGTCATCGCACCGATGACCAGCGTGTCGCCGTCCTCCCGCACCCCGCGCAGCTCGGGGATGCGGTTGACGTCGACGACCAGTTCCGGGAAGGCCAGCCGCAGCCTCATGAGCGGCAGCAGGCTCTGCCCGCCGGCCAGCACCTTGGCGTCCTCGCCCGCGTCGGCGAGCGTGCGCACCGCCTCGTCGACGCTGCTGGGACGGGCGTACTCGAATGCGGGGGGAATCATGCCGACGTCTCCTTCCCGGAGCGAACGGCCTGCCAGACCCGTTCGGGTGTGCAGGGCATCCGGATGTCCTGGACACCGAAGGGGCGCAGGGCGTCCACGACCGCGTTGACCACGGCGGGCGTCGAGGCGATCGTGCCCGCCTCGCCCACCCCCTTGACGCCCAGGGGATTGGAGGTCGCCGGTGTCTCGGTGCGGTCGGTGACGAACTCGGGCAGGTCCGGGGCGCCCGGCACCAGATAGTCGGCCAGCGTGCCGGTGACCAGGTTGCCGTCCTCGTCGTACAGGGCCTCCTCGTACAGTGCCTGGGCGATGCCCTGCGCGATGCCGCCGTGCAGCTGGCCCTCCACGATCATCGGGTTGATCACCTTGCCGACGTCGTCGACGCACACGTACGACCGGATGTGCACGGCACCCGTCTCGGTGTCGACCTCGACCGCGCACAGGTGGGTGCCGTGCGGGAACGAGAACGTGTCGGGGTCCAGGACGTGCTCGGCGTTGATCGACGGTTCCATGCCGTCGGGCAGGTCGTGCGAGGCGAAGGCCGCGAAGGCCACCTCCTGGATGGTCTTGCGGGCTTCGGGAGAGCCCTTGACGGTGAAGGCGCCGTCCGCGAAGTCGAGGTCCGCCTCGCTCGCCTCCAGCAGGTGGGCGGCGACCTTGCGGGCCTTGTCCACCACCTTGCGTGCCGCCTCGTGGACGGCGACGCCGCCGATGACGAGTGAGCGCGATCCGTAGGTGTCCATGCCGTGGGGCGCCAGCATGGTGTCGCCGTGCATCACCTCGACGTCCTCGAACGGCACCCCGAGGGCGTCGGCGGCGATCTGGCTCCAGGACGTCACATGGCCCTGTCCGTGCGGACTGGTGCCGGTGACGACCTCGACCTTGCCGGTGGGCAGCACCCGGATGCTCGCCGCCTCCCAGCCGCCCGCGGCGTAGCGCATCTCGCCCAGCCAGCGGCTCGGCGCGAGGCCGCACATCTCGGTGTACGTGGAGACGCCGATGCCGAGGCGTACGGTGTCCCCGTGGTCGACGCGGTCGGCCTGCTCGGCGCGCAGCTTGTCGTAGTCGAACAGGGCGAGCGCCTTGTCGGTGGCGGCCTCGTAGTTGCCGCTGTCGTAGGTGAGCCCCGCGATCGTGGTGTACGGGAACTCCTCGTGCCGGATCCAGTTGTGGCGCCGCAGGTCGACGGGGTCCATGCCGAGTTCGGCGGCGAGGTCGTCCATGATCCGCTCGATCGCGTACGTGGCCTCCGGGCGGCCCGCTCCGCGGTAGGCGTCGATCGGGGTGCGGTTGGTGAAGACGCCGGTGCAGGAGAAGTCGTAGGCCCCCATCTTGTAGATCGCCGGGTACATGGAGGCGCCGAGGACCGGGATGCCCGGGCTGAGCAGCATCAGGTAGGCGCCCATGTCGGCCAGCAGCGAGACCTTCAGGCCCAGCACGGTGCCGTCGCTGCGGGCGGCGATCTCGATGTCCTGGACCTGGCTGCGGCCGTGGTGGGTGGCGACGTTGGCCTCGGAGCGGGACTCGGTCCACTTCAGGGGCCGGCCGAGGCGCTTGGCCAGCACGAGGGTGATCACTTCCTCGCCGTAGACCTGGAGCTTCGAGCCGAATCCGCCGCCCACGTCGGGGGCGACGACGCGGATCTTGTTCTCCGGGATGCCGGTGGTGACGGCGAGCAGGACCCGCAGGACGTGCGGGATCTGGGTGGAGGAGTAGAGGGTGAAGTCGCCGGACGCGGCGAGCGGGGTGACCACGACGGCGCGGGGCTCCATCGCGGTCGGGATGAGGCGCTGCTGGTGGTAGCGACGGGTCACGACGACGTCGGCCCGTGCCTTGGCGGCGGCGTAGTCGCCGCTCGCGGAGTGGTAGTCGTAGCAGCGGTTGGTGCCCTTGTCGGAGTGGACCAGCGCGGTGCCCTCGGCCAGCGACCCCTCGATGTCCAGGACGGCGGGCAGCGGGGTGTAGTCGACCTCGATGGCCTCCAGTGCGTCGGCGGCCGTGTACCGGTCGCGGGCCACCACGACGGCCACCGGGTCGCCGGCGTAGCGCACCTCGTCGACGGCGATCGGCGGGTGGTCCGGCACGACGGTGTCCTCTGCGACGGGCCAGGCGCACGGCAGCGAGCCCATCGCCTCCGCGAGGTCGCGTCCGCTGAACGCGGCGATGACGCCGGGGAGTTCGAGGGCCGCCGACACGTCGACGCGGTCGATGCGGGCGTGCGCCATCGGGCTGCGCAGGATCGACAGGTGCAGCAGTCCGTTGACGCTGATGTTGTCGGTCCAGTTGGTCTGCCCGGTGATCAGGTGGGCGTCCTCCTTGCGGGTCCGGGCGCGGCCGACCTCGCGTTCGACGGTCTCGCTCATGCCGTGACCTCCTCCTCGGAGACGTCCAGCACCGCCCGCACGATGTTCTGGTAGCCGGTGCAGCGGCAGAGATTGCCCTCCAGGCCGTGCCGTACCTCGTCCGGCGTGGGATGGGGGTGCTCGCGCAGCAGATCGCGGGCCGCCATGATCATCCCTGGGGTGCAGTAGCCGCACTGCAGCGCGTGCCGCTCGTGGAAGGCCCGCTGCAGGGCCGTCCAGTCGCCGTCGTGGGCCAGTCCCTGGACGGTGGTCACCTCGCACCCGTCCGCCTGGACGGCGAGCACGGTGCAGCTCTTGACGGCGGTGCCGTCCAGTTCGACGGTGCAGCTCCCGCAGCTCGTGGTGTCACAGCCGATCGGGGTGCCGGTCAGACCGAGGCGGTCGCGCAGATAGTGGATCAGGAGGAGGCGGGGCTCCACGTCGTCCTCGTACGTCGTGCCGTCCACCTTCACCGAGATGTGAGTCATGTGCCCTCCAGAGGCCGATCGGGGGGAGAGGGGGAAACATCGGCCGGGCGTGATGTACGTCACTCTATGGCTGTGGCGGTGACGCGGCGAGTGCTGCGGGCAGGGTTCGTTGAGCATTAATCCATTGCCTGTGCGGGGCCTGTCCTGCTGCACTGCACGGGACCCGTCGCCACACACAGAGGAGCAGCAATGCGCACTGCGTTCATGTCCCCCCAGGAAGGAACGACCCCCACTTCAAAGGACATGACGCTTCGTGCACTTGCTCAACCTCGGGATCCTCGCCCATGTCGACGCCGGTAAGACCAGCCTGACCGAACGCCTGCTGCACACGGCAGGCGTGATCGACGAGATCGGCAGCGTCGACGCCGGGAACACGCAGGCCGATTCCCTCGCGCTGGAGCGGCAGCGCGGCATCACCATCAAGTCCGCCGTCGTCTCCTTCGCGCTGGACGACGTGACGGTCAACCTCATCGACACCCCCGGCCACCCGGACTTCATCGCCGAGGTGGAGCGGGTGCTCGGCGTCCTCGACGGCGCCGTGCTGGTCGTCTCCGCCGTGGAGGGCGTCCAGCCGCAGACCCGCGTCCTGATGCGCACGCTGCAACGGCTGCGCATTCCGACCCTCGTCTTCGTCAACAAGATCGACCGACGCGGTGCGCGGTACGACGCCGTCCTGCGGGCCATCTCGCAACGGCTGACGGCGGCCGTCGTGCCCATGGGAACGGCCGCTGCCCTCGGCACACGGGACGCGCGCTTCCTGCCCGGCCTCGGCCCGTCCGCGCTGGACGTCCTCGCCGACCTCGACGACGACCTGCTGACCGCCTATGTCGAGGACACGGTCTCCCATGACCGCCTCCACGCCGCGCTCGCCGACCGGACCCGGCAGGCCTTCGTCCATCCGGTGTACTTCGGCTCCGCCGTCACGGGCGCGGGCGTCGACGCGCTGATCGGCGGGATCAGGGAGTTGCTGCCCGCCGCGGGCGGTGACCCCGACGGACCGGTCTCGGGGACCGTCTTCAAGGTGGAGCGGGGTCCGGCGGGGGAGAAGGTCGCGTACGCGCGGATGTTCTCCGGGACCCTGCACACCCGTGACCGGATCCGCTTCGGCGCGCCCGGCGAATCGAGCGACGCCGGCGGCCTCGCCGACCTGCGCACCGAGGGCCGGATCACCGCGGTCAGCGTCTTCGATCACGGCGCGGACGTCCGGGACGATCTGGTGGCGGCGGGCCGGATCGCCAAGCTCTGGGGCCTGGGCGACATCAGGATCGGCGACGCCCTCGGCGAACCCCGCAAGACGCACGGGCACTTCTTCGCGCCGCCCACCCTCGAAACCGTCGTCGTCCCGGGCGACGGAGCGGACCGGCGCGCCCTGCACCGTGCGCTCACCCTGCTCGCCGAACAGGACCCGCTGATCGACCTGCGCCACGACGAGGTACGGCAGGAGACCTTCGTCTCCCTCTACGGCGAGGTACAGAAGGAGGTCATCCAGGCCACGCTCGCCGACGAGTTCGGCCTCGACGTCACCTTCCGCGAGACGACGCCGCTGTGTGTCGAGCGGCCGGTCGGCTCGGGCGCGGCGGTCGAGTTCAACAAGAAGGACGGCAACCCCTTCCTCGCGACGGTCGGCCTGCGCGTCGACCCCGCCCCGGTCGGGTCCGGCGTGGCCTTCCGGCTGGAGGTGGAGCTCGGCTCCATGCCGTACGCCTTCTTCAAGGCCGTCGAGGACACCGTCCGCGAGACCCTCGGCCAGGGCCTGCGCGGCTGGCAGATCCCCGACTGCACCGTCACCATGACCCACTCCGGCTACTCACCCCGGCAGAGCCACGCCCACCAGGGCTTCGACAAGAGCATGTCCAGCACCGGCTACGACTTCCGTGGCCTCACCCCGCTGGTCCTGACCGAGGCCCTGCGCCGGGCAGGCACCCAGGTGCACGAGCCGATGCACCGCTTCCGTATCGAGGCCCCGGCCGACACCCTGGCCGCCCTGCTGCCGGTGCTGACCAGGCTGCGCGCGGTGCCGCAGAGCACGCAGACGCGCGGCACCTGCTGCTCGCTGGAGGGATCGGTGCCCGCGGCCCACGTGCACGAGCTGGAGCAGCAACTACCCGGGCTGACGCGCGGCGAGGGTGAGCTGGAGAGCACCTTCGACCACTACGCCCCCGCCGCACGCGGCACCGTCCCGGAGCGACGGCGCACCGACCTCAACCCGCTGAACCGCAAGGAGTACCTGTTGAACCTGACGCGCAGGGTCGGCGGCTGAAAAGTCGTTGGGAGGGTGAGGGACGGCTTTCGTACGATCGCCGGATGACTGCGGACACACGGATAGAGCAAGCCCAACTCCTTTACGAGCGTGCGGTGTTCGGAGGTGACAGCAGTGCGCTGGCGCCCGCCGAGCGAGGGCTCGACGCGGTCGAGGCGGATCTCGCCCTGACCCGCGGCAAGGTCGTCCATGCCCGATTCCTCGAGGAGCGGGTCGAGGACGCGCGGGAGCTGGAGCTCTTCGAGCGCGCGGCGCGGCTGTACGAGCGGCTCGGCGACGTGCGGGGCGAGGGGGAGGCGCTGTTCTGGGTCGGCACCTTCCACCAGGTGGTCCGTGACGACACTGAGGCGGCCCTGCCCGCCTTCACCCGCGCCCTCGACCTCGCCACCCGGGCCGACGACCGGCTGACCATGTCGTACGCCCTTCGGCACCTGGGCTTCGCGGAGCACATGGCCGGACGGCTCGATGCGGCGCGAGACCGTTTCGAGGAGTCCACCCGGCTGCGCCGCGAGCTCGGATTCCTGCCGGGAGTGGCCGCCAACCTGATCGGGCTCGCCTACGTCGCGGCCCAGCAGGACCGGCGGGAGGAAGCCGCGGAACTCCTCCGGGAAGCGGTGGAGTCGGCCGAGAAGTCCGGGGCGGAAGGTGTCCTGCGGTGGGTGGCCGAGGCTCGTGAGGACCTCGATCTGCCCGGGTAGGGACGGCAGGGATGAGACCGGCGTGCTGGCCGAGACAGAACTTACTCCAGAGTCAGGGGTGTTGACTGTGTCCTGAAATCACCGGACTGTAGTGGACATGCCGAATATCCGGACGCGTCTGCTCGTTGTCCTGGTCGTCCTTTTCGGATCCCTGACGGTGGCGGGCCCCACTCCCGCCACCGCCGCGACCCTTCCCGACTCCCTCTGGTTCGACGAAACGCCCCTCACCGTCCAGAACGGCCGCTTCACCGACGGAAACGGCCGCGAGGTCGTGCTGCGCGGCTACAACGTCTCCGGCGAGACCAAGCTGGCCGAGAACAAGGGCCTGCCCTTCGCCTCGGTCGCCGACGCGAAGAAGTCCGCGACCGCGCTGCGCGCCCTCGGCGGCGGCAACTCGATCCGCTTCCTGCTGTCCTGGGCCTACGCGGAACCCGTACGCGGCCAGGTGGACACCACGTATCTGGCCGCCGCCACCGCCCAGATGCGCGCCTTCCTCGACGCGGGCATCCGCGTCTACCCCGACTTCCACCAGGACCTCTACTCCCGCCACCTGTTCGATCCGGACAGCTGGTACACGGGCGACGGCGCCCCCAAGTGGGCCGTCGACGCCGGGAACTACCCGGACGAGAACTGCGGGATCTGCCTCTTCTGGGGCCAGAACATCACCCAGAACGAGGCCGTGAAGCAGGCGTCGCACGACTTCTGGCACAACGCGCACGGCCTCCAGGACGCCTTCCTGGCCACCGCCCAGAAGACGATGGCGTACGTCAAACAGAACGTCTCCGCCGCCGAGTTCGCGGGCGTCGTCGGCTTCGACCCCTACAACGAACCGCACGCCGGCACCTACGACTCCGGCCAGACCAGCCGCACCTGGGAACGCGACATCCTGTGGCCCTTCTACGAGAAGTTCCGGTCCCGCATGGACGCGGCCGGCTGGCAGGACAAGCCGCTCTTCGCCGAGCCGAACCTCTTCTGGAACGCCAACATCGACTTCCAGAAGCAGGAGGGCGGACTACTGGACGCGGGCACGCTCGGGCCGCGGTACGTCTTCAACACCCACTTCTACGACCAGAAGGCCATCTCGGGCGTCTTCATGTGGGGCAAGGCGGCCGACGGCCAGTACGCCGGCGACTTCGGCACCGTCCGCGACCGCGCCTCGGCCACGAAAACACCCGCGATCGTCAGCGAGTTCGGCCACCCACTGGCGGGATCGGTCTCCGACAAGGCACCGACCGTGCTCAAGGCGATGTACCAAGCCCTCGACTCCCGGGTCCCGGGCAAGAGCTGGTGGTCCGACCCGGCCGGCTCCGGCCCGGTGCTCTCCGGTTCGCAGTGGCAGTGGGACATCTACAACGGACGCCACCACGAGCTGATGAACGACAACCCCGACAAGGTCCTCACCACCGGTGACGCCTGGAACGAGGAGGACCTGTCCGCCGTACGCCTCGACGACTCGGGAACACCGGTGCTGCGGCAGGACGCCCGGCTGCTGGACCGCCTCTACCCGAGCGCCACGTCCGGCGCGACGGTCGCCTTCACCTACGAGGACCGCTCCCGGGACGGCGACACGACCCTGACCTGGAACCCGGTGCCCAGCTCACTGCCGAACGTCGCGCAGCTGGTGGGGTCGGGACAGTACGGGCTGCTGCTCTGGCGCTCCAACAGCGGCACGGCGCCGACCGAACTGCACCTTCCCGCGTCCTTCCCGACCGGGTCCGCCACGGTGGTCTCCGACCTGGGCACGGCGTACGCGCCGCCGTCGTACACCGCGGCCACCCCGGTCGGCGTGGCCGCGGAACCGGGCGGCACGGGAAGCCGCCGCCTGCTGCTCACCGACTCGGACTCCGGCGTCCTGCACTACGCGCTGGTGACGAACGGGGCGAGCGCTCCCTCGACCGCCCTGTTGAACGCCGCCCGGTCCGAGCTCTCCGCGTGGGCCGCGCGGACTGCCGGATAGGCAACGTCGTTCGACCCTCCCCTTACGTCGGGCTGCACGCTGTACGCCGACGAAAGGGCAGGTGAATGAGCTACTCCGTGGGGCAGGTCTCGGCCTTCGCCGGGGTGACCGTGCGCACGCTGCACCACTACGACCGGGCGGGACTGCTCTCGCCCAGTGGCCGCAGCGGCGCCGGTTACCGGCTGTACAGCGACGCCGACCTGGAGGACTTCCTCGCGGCCGGAGCGCGCCCGGTGTTCGTCGGCTTCGGCAGTAGGGCGGGCGGCCACGGTGAGCGGCTGAGCGAGATCGCCGTCGAGGCGCTGCGCCGCGCCGGGTTGCGCGGGATCCTCCAGGCGGGCAGCGCCGGACTCGCGGCCGACGCCGACGCCGACGCCGACGACGTCCTGACGATCGGCGACGTACCGCACGACCTGCTGTTCCCGAGGGTGGCCGCGGCGGTCCATCACGCCGGGGCGGGCACCGCGGCGGCAGCTCTGCGCGCCGGGGTCCCCGCCGTCCCGGTGCCGGTGGCGGCGGACCAGCCGTTCTGGGCCGGGCGGCCGGCCGCGATCGGTGCGGCCACCGCCCCGGTCCCCTTCGCGTCCCTCACCGCCGAACGCCTCGCCGACGCGCTCGGTCGGGCCGTACGGCAGCAGGCGTACACCCGGGCCGCCTCGGTCGCCGCGCGGCACATGGCGGCCGAGGACGGTGTGGGTGCGGTGCTCAAGGCCCTGGGCTGAGCTCAAAGGGCCCCGGTCCCTGGGCTGCTCAGCCGGTCGACGGGCTGGTCCAGTCGGCCGGTACATGAGCCAGCCGGACCCGCTGCGGGTGGTCGCCGACCGGGACGGACACCTGCTTCTTGCCGGTGGCGAAATCGATGGCCGTGACCTGGTCGGTGCCGCTCTCGGAGACCACGCAGGACTTGCCGTCGCCGCTGACCGTGGCCCAGTAGGGCTTGGAGGCGGTGACGAGCGGGCCCTCCTGGAGGGTGGTGCGGTTGACCACGGTCGCGTAGTCGTCCATCGTGCCCGCGACGCACAGTTTGCTGCCGTCGGGGCTCATCGAAAGGCCGTGGTGGCGTGAGTCGTTGACGAAAGTGGTGCGGTCGTCGCTGGTCGCCGCGTTCTTCGGCAGGGTCTTCGTGCGGGTGATCTTGTCGGTGGCCAGGTCGTACTCGAAGAAGCCGTTGAAGAACGACACCTGGAAGTACAGCTTCGACTCGTCCGGCGAGAACACCGCGGGCCGGACCGCGTCGGAGTAGTCCGTGAGACCGATCGCGTCCAGGCGCGGGCGCATGTCGATGACTTTGACCTGCTGGTACGTGGTCGCGTCGACGACGGTGATGCGCCGGTCGCCCTTCGTCCAGTCCAGCCACGGGGCGTCGGTCTGTGTGTTCACGTCGCCGATCGCCATGTTGTAGATGTACTTGCCGTCCTGGGTGAAGATGTTCTCGTGCGGCTTGTCGCCGGTGGCGAACTTGCCCAACTCCTTTCCGGAGTTGATGTCCAGCACGTGCACGGTGTTGGCGGTCGAGGCCGACACCGCGACCCGCTTGCCGTCGGGGGAGACCGCCATGTGGTCGGCGCGGTAACCGGACACGGAAAAGCGCCAGTTGATGGCACCGGTGGCCAGATCGATGGAGACCACGTCGGCGAAGCTCGGCCGGGAGACGACCATCGACGTGCCGTCCGGCGTGGAGTACATGTCGTCGACGAACTGGTCGTGGCCCTCGCCGACGCTGTTGCGGATCGCCATGAAGTAGATCCACTTGATCGGATCGGCGTTGATCTCCGCCATCCGCTCGTCCTTGTCGGGGACGACATCGATCCGGCCGATCTTCGCGAAGTCGCCGGAGGACTTGATGACATCGGCGGTGCCGTCCCAGTTGTTGCCGACGAACAGCACCTCACGCAGGGCGGCGGCGGAGGAGTCGGCGGCGGCCGTGGCGGCGGTCGCGGGGGCGGTCACGGTCAGGGCGAGGGCGGCGGCTACGGAGCACAGGTGCCTGGGTCTGATGGCAGGCATGACTGCTCTCTTCCTCTGAGGTGGGGCGTCAGGAGTGGGGCATGGCAAGAGCGGGACGGTGACTCCGAAGCACGGTGAAACTCCGAAGCACGGTGAGCTCCGAAGCACGGCGAATCTGAACACCGGTGCTTTCAGAATCAACTTACTGAAAAGTAAGGAGGGGGTGCCCTTCTCCACAAGACTGCGTACACGACAAAATTGGCCGTCGGGTCGGCGAGGCGGTGGGAGGACAGTGTGGCGGGCAGGCTCAAGGCGCCCACCGGCCGCTACGGCGGCAAGTCGGCCGAGGAGCGACAGGCCGAGCGGCGGCGCCGCTTCCTCGACGCCGCGCTCCAGCTGTTCGGCGACAGCCCCGGTTACCGGGGCACGACGGTCGCGGCGCTGAGCGAGGCCGCGGGCCTGTCGACGCGTCAGTTCTACGAGGAGTTCCGCACGCTCGAGGACGTCCTGGCCGCCCTCCACCTCCAGGTCAACGCGTGGGCGGAGGAGGCCGTTCTGGCGGCGGTGACCGGCGCGGAGAACCTGCCCCTCGCCGAACGCGCCACCGAGATCTTCCGCGCGTACGCCGCGAACGTCACCTCCGACCCGCGCCGCATCCGCATCACCTTCGTCGAGATCATCGGCGTCAGCCCCCGCCTGGAGGAACAGCGCCTCGCCCGGCGCGCCCGCTGGGTCGAACTCGTCTGCGCCGAGGCGGCGTTCGCCGTCACCCGTGGCGAGGCGGTGCCCCGCGACTACCGCCTCGCCGCGACCGCGTTCATCGGCAGCGTCAACGGGCTGCTGCACGACTGGAGCGCGGGGTGGGTGGACGCGACCCTCGACGAGGTCGTCGACGAACTCGTCCGCCTCCTCCTCGGCATCCTGCAGCCGGCCGGCCCACGGCTTGCCGGGCCCTGACACAGGGGCTCGACGGTGGTGCCGGCACCGTCGGGGATCAGTCCTGGTCGTTCTTCTCGCTCTCGCTGTCCGCCGAGCTGCCGATGACCTTGAAGTCCTTGTCGAGGTGGACGTCCGTCTGCTTGCCGTTGCCGAGCGTGACCTCGACCTCGTAGTACCCGTCCTCGTCGCCGACCTCGGTGTCCGTGACCTTGCCGCCTCCGGTGTGCTCCAGCGCGGCGGCGCTCGCCCTGTCGAGCGCGCTTCCCGTGATGGGCTTCTCGGAGTCGTCCCCGCCGGCGGTGGCCACGGCGAGCCCGGTGCCGCCGCCGATGAGCGCGGCAGAGATCACGCCTGCGACGATCCACTTGCCCTTGTGCCTCATGTCCACTCCCTGTGCCGCGCGGTGCCGCGCCCGCCCTGTCGGGCGGTCTGGCCTGTGCTTCCAGGATGCGATGCCGCCGCTGAACGCCTGCTGAACGAAGCTGAACGGCGATTCAGCTCTGCTTCGCCTCAGCCCTGGAGCCGGTTCAGCGCATCGAGGACGGGAGCCACGCCGTCCTCGGCGCGCAGTCGCTCGGCCAGGGTCCGGGCGCGACGGCCGTAGGACGGATCGCCGGTCGCCTGCCGCAGGGCGGCTGCCAGCGCCTCGGCCGTGAGGTTCCGCAGCGGTACGGCGCCGGGTGCCACGCCGAGGGTGACCAGGCGACCGGCCCAGAAGCCCTCGTCGAACTGGATCGGCACCGCAACGGCCGGCACCCCGGCGCGCAGCCCGGCAGCGGTCGTGCCCGCCCCGCAGTGGTGGACCACGGCCGCCATCCGCGGGAACAGCGCGGAATGCGGCACCTCACCGATGGTCAGTACGTCGTCCCCGGCGGCCTCCAGGCCACCCCAGCCCCGCTGGATCACCCCGCGCAGCCCGGCCCGGCGCAGGGCGCCCACGACCTCGGCACTCAGCCGCGCCGGATCCGGCACGGTCGCGCTGCCCAGGCCCACGAAGACCGGCGGTGGACCCGCGTCCAGGAAGTCCCGTAGTTCGGGCGGGAGTTGGGCCTCACCGTCGTACGGCCACCAGTAACCCGTCACCTCCAGGCCCGGCCGCCAGTCGTGCGGCCGGGGCACCACCAGGGAGCTGAAGCCGTGCAGTACGCGGCCCCCGTGCGTGCCGCGTGCCTTGCCGCGAGACAGCCCCAGGCGTGCCCGCAGGTCCGGTACGGCTGCCGAGAAGACCCGCTCGATGGCCAGCTGCACGCCGTGCCCGGCGACCCGGTTCCCGACGGCTCCCCAGGAGCGGCCCCCGAGCATCGGCGGACCGAACTCCCGGGTGGGGGCGAGCGGTTGCAGGGGGACGTCGATGCTCGGCAGCGACAGGCCCTCGGCGATGACCTGCCCCAGCGGCGCGGTGGAGCCCGCCAGGAGCAGGAGGTCACTGGACCGGGCGGCGGCCAGCATGTCGTCCGTCATCCGGCCGGCCAGGGTCCGTGCCATCCCCACCACGCGCACCAGCTTGCCGACGCCGGTCGCGCTGCGGTGCAGATTGCGGCCGCGCGCGGACTCCAGTTCCGCCCGTGGATCCAGCGGCATCGGATGGAAGCGTACGCCCGACCCGGCGACCAGCCGCTCGAAGCAGCCGTGCGTGACCAGGGTGACCTCGTGTCCGGCCCGGGACAGGGCGTGCCCGAGTCCGGTGTAGGGGGCCACGTCGCCCCGGGAGCCCGCCGTCATGATCGCTACGCGCACGTCGGCCAGTATGGCGGCGCCCATGCCGAGTGCGAAGGGCCTGTGGGCGAGAGGGACTTCGGATCCGTCCCATCCGTTGACTTCCCTGTCTCCTGGCTCTACTTTCAGCGCCATCATGTTCGATGTTACGAATCATGTGCGATATATCGAACAATCGGGCAGTCTGGATGATCCTCCCGCACTGGTGATCCTCCCGCACTAAGGAGCCGCATGTACCCCCCGCCTCGACCCCGTCTCGTACGCCGTTGTAGATCCGCCGTCGCGCGCGCCCTAGTCCTGGCGCTCGTCGCGACGGCCGCGTTCCTGTTCGCCGGGGCCGCCCCGGCCCAGGCGGTGACGGCCCGTCAGATACCGGTGCCCGAGGCCCCGATGGGCTGGGCGTCCTGGAACGCCTTCGCCGCGAAGGTCGACTACAACGTCATCAAGCGGCAGGTCGACGCGTTCGTGGCGGCGGGTCTGCCCGCGGCCGGCTACGAGTACATCAACATCGACGAGGGCTGGTGGCAGGGCACCCGCGACAGTGCCGGCAACATCACCGTCGACGAGGCCGAGTGGCCGGGCGGCATGAAGGCCATCGCCGACTACATCCACAGCAAGGGCCTGAAGGCCGGGATCTACACCGACGCCGGCAAGGACGGCTGCGGCTACTACTTCCCGACCGGCCGCCCCGCCGCGCCCGGCTCCGGCAGCGAGGGCCACTACGAGCAGGACATGCTGGCCTTCTCCCGCTGGGGCTTCGACTTCGTGAAGGTCGACTGGTGCGGCGGTGACGCCGAGGGCCTCGACCCGAAGACGACCTACCAGGCGATCAGTAACGCCGTGGTCGCCGCGACCGCCTCCACCGGCCGCCCGCTCGCCCTCTCCCTGTGCAACTGGGGCTACTCCAACCCCTGGAACTGGGCCCCGGGCATGGGCCCGATGTGGCGGACGAACACCGATATCTTCTTCCACGGCGGCACACCGTCGTACAGCAACGTCCTGACCGCCTTCGACCGCAACATCCACCCCACGGCCCAGCACACCGGCTACTACAACGACCCCGACATGATGGTCGTCGGGATGAACGGCCTGACCGCCGCACAGAGCCGCTCCCACATGAACCTGTGGGCGATCTCCGGCGCCCCGCTGCTCGCCGGCCTCGACCTCACCACCCTCACCACCGAGACGACGAACATCCTCACCAACCCCGAGGTCATCGCCGTCGACCAGGATCCGCGCGGCCTCCAGGGCGTGAAGGTCGCCGAGGACACCTCCGGTCTCCAGGTGTACGGCAAGGTCCTCGCCGGCACCGGCAACCGTGCCGTCGTCCTCCTCAACCGCACGTCGACCACGCAGAACATGACCGTCCGCTGGTCCGACCTGGGGCTGACGAACGCCACCGCGACCGTCCGTGACCTGTGGGCCCGCCAGAACGTCGCCACGACCGGTACCAGTTACACCACCAGCGTCCCGGCGAACGGCTCCGTCATGCTCACCGTCACCGGGGGCACCGAGCAGTCCGCGAGCACCTACAGCGGCACGTCCAGCTTCTCCGGCGTGGTCGCCGGAAGCGCCGGCCTGAAGACGGTCGACGTCTCCTACACCAACAACACGTCCACCGCCCGGACCGCCACCCTCACCGTCAACGGCCAGACCCCCACCAAGGTCTCCTTCCCGCCGACCGGTTCGAGCGCCGGCAACATCTCCGTCAACGTCTCCCTCGTCAAGGGCAGCACCAACACGATCTCCTTCTCCGGCGCCCCGACGCTCGACGGCATCGTCGTGCGTCCGCTCCCGGGCAAGAACGGCGCCCTGGTCACCGGCACCCAGTCCGGCCGCTGCGCCGACATCAACGACAACACCATCGCCAACGGCACCGACGCCCAGCTGTGGGACTGCACCGGCGGCCAGAACCAGGTCTGGCAGTACAACAGCACCCGCAAGGAGCTGGTGGTCTACGGCAACAAGTGCCTGGACGCCTACAACCGCGGCACCACCAACGGCACCCGGGTCGTCATCTGGGACTGCAACGGCCAGAACAACCAGCAGTGGAACCTCAACAGCGACGGCACCCTCACCAACGTCAACGCCGGGCTCTGCCTGGACGCGTACGGCGCGGCCACGGCCAACGGCACCAAGCTGGTGCTCTGGACCTGCAACGGCCAGAACAACCAGAAGTGGACGGTGAGCTAGCGCAGTCCTAGGCAAGGCACACGGCAAGGACACCGAAAGCCAAGGCGCAGGTCAGCAGCCAGCCGGCCAGCAGACGGCGCCGCAGGCCGCGGTATCTCGCCTCGTACTCGTCCCGCAGTCTTCCGGCACGCGCCGCCGTGTGCTGCCAGGAGGCGCGGGCGAGTGCGAGGTATTCCGCCTCGAACCGCCGCTCCACCTCGCCGCGCTGAACCTCCGTCAGCCACTGCAGCGGCGCACTGAATCGCGCGGCGGCGGTACGGCCTTCCTCGCGGGTCGCGGCCAGCAGCAGATGACCCTCGATGTCGTTGAGGAACTCCTCCGCGATGCTCACAGAGCTGTCAACTCCTTCTCCGGCGTGGGAGCGTGCCGCAGGTCGAACGCCGGGGATTCGGAACGGATCCGGGGCAGCGTCAGGAAGTTGTGGCGCGGCGGAGGGCATGACGTCGCCCATTCCAGCGAGCGGCCGTAGCCCCATGGATCGTCGGCCTCGACCTTCTCGCCGTATTTCGCGGTCTTCCAGACGTTGTAGAAGAACGGCAGCAGCGACGCGCCGAGCACGAACGAGAAGACGGACGACAGGGTGTTGAGCGTCGTGAGCCCTTCCACTGCCAGATAGTCGGGAATCCGGCGCTGCATTCCGTTCACGCCCAGCCAGTGCTGGACCAGGAACGTGCCGTGGAAGCCGATGAACAGCGTCCAGAAGGTCATCTTGCCGAGGCGCTCGTCGAGCATCCTGCCCGTGAACTTCGGCCACCAGAAGTGGAAGCCGGAGAACATCGCGAACACCACCGCGCCGAAGATGACGTAGTGGAAGTGCGCCACGACGAAATAGGTGTCGGACGTCGGGAAGTCCAGCGGCGGAGAGGCGAGCATGACGCCGGTCAGACCGCCGAAGACGAAGGTGACCAGGAATCCCGTGGCCCAGAGCATGGGTGTTTCGAAACTCAGTGAGCCCTTCCACATCGTTCCGATCCAGTTGAAGAACTTCACGCCTGTGGGGACGGCGATGAGGAACGTCATGAAGGAGAAGAACGGCAGGAGTACGCCGCCGGTGACGTACATGTGGTGCGCCCACACCGTCACGGACAGGCCCGCGATCGCGATGGTCGCCGCGATCAGACCCATGTAGCCGAACATCGGCTTGCGGGAGAAGACCGGGATGACCTCGGAAATGATGCCGAAGAACGGCAGGGCGATGATGTAGACCTCCGGGTGGCCGAAGAACCAGAAGAGGTGCTGCCACAGCAGTGCTCCGCCGTTGGCGGAGTCGAAGACGTGGGCGCCGAACTTGCGGTCCGCCTCCAGCGCGAACAGCGCCGCGGCCAGCACCGGGAAGGCCAGCAGCACCAACACACCGGTCAGCAGCACGTTCCACACGAAGATCGGCATGCGGAACATGGTCATGCCGGGGGCGCGCATGCAGATGATCGTGGTGATGAAGTTGACCGAGCCGAGGATGGTGCCGAAGCCGGAGAGCGCCAGACCCATGATCCACATGTCGGCGCCGATGCCCGGGCTGCGGACCGCGTCCGACAGCGGGGCGTAGGCGAACCAGCCGAAGTCGGCCGCACCCTGCGGGGTGAGGAAGCCGCCGACCGCGATGAGCGAGCCGAACAGGTACAGCCAGTAGGCGAACATGTTCAGCCGCGGGAACGCCACGTCCGGCGCGCCGATCTGCAGCGGCATGATCCAGTTCGCGAAGCCCGCGAACAGCGGCGTCGCGAACATCAGCAGCATGATCGTGCCGTGCATCGTGAACGCCTGGTTGAACTGCTCGTTCGACATGATCTGCAGGCCCGGACGGGCCAGCTCGGCGCGCATGAAGAGCGCCATCACGCCACCGATGCAGAAGAACGCGAACGACGTGACCAAATAGAGCGTTCCGATCGTTTTGTGATCCGTGGTGGTCAGCCACTGGACGGCTTTGACGCTCCTGATGTCTCTGATCCTCTTCACGCCCCGCCTGTGTCCGCGCCCCACCCCGCACGTCACACTCGAGGGACGCGACAAGAATCACGGAAACGGGTGTGACGATCCCGCGGGTGCCGGACACGAACGGAACATGAGCAACGACGAGATCTTCGCCGCTGCCTATCGCGAGCACTACTGGGCGGTCAGCCGCTACGTCGCGCGGCGACTGGACGGGCGCACGAGTGAGGTCGAGGAAGTGGTGGCGGAGGTGTTCACCGTCGCCTGGCGGCGCCGGGACGACCTCCCGGCCACGCCGCTGCCCTGGCTGTACGGCGTGGCACGCAACTGCCTGGCGAACGCGGTACGCGGCTACGGGCGACGCCGCCGACTGGTCGACCGGCTCGGCAACGACGAGACCGCGCACGGCCGGCACATCGTGGACAGCCCCGACTCGGAGGCGCCGGGCGCCTGGGTGCACGAGGCGCTGAACCGGCTGTCCCCGGCCGACCAGGAGGTGCTGCGGCTGACGGCGTGGGAGGAACTGGGCGTCGAGGAGGTCGCCGTGGCCCTCGGCTGCGGCAGCCGGGCCGCGGCCATGCGGCTGCACCGGGCCCGGCGCCGGCTGAGAGCCGAGATCGACCGTATGTGCCCGCCGACCGCGTCCAAGGAACGAAGCCATGGCTGACGAACTCGAACTTCTGCGCCGAGCCAACCCGGTCCCGGTCGACGGTCCCCACTTCGGCGACGGCCCCCTCGACCACCACGCCGAGCGGCAGCTCGACCACCTGATGCGGCAGCGGCCCTCCCACCGCCCGCGGCTGGTCTGGGGCCTGGCAGCCGCGGCCGTCGTCGCCGCGCTCGTGTCGGCGCTGCTGTTCACCGGCCAGACCACCGCCCCGGCGGTCGCCGCACCCCGCCCGCTGCTCGTGCAGGCCGACTCCACCCCCGTAGCCCTGCAAACCCTGGCCGATCGGGCACGGGCGGCCGCGGCCGACGGTGCGCCGAAGCTCCGCAAGGGCACGCACGTGCAGTCGTGGAGCATGGGCATGAGCGACGACAAGCCGCCGATCACGCTTCCCGAGGAGCGCATCGTGCGCTGGAACGCCGACGACAGCCACACGGAGATCGTCGTGGCGACCGACCCCCGCCACCCGGGCCGGCCGGTCCTCGGCGGCGAAGGGGAACTCGTCGAGGACGGCCATGTCCTCAGCAGGCAGACCTACCCGCCCAGTTGGAGCGACGCCCCGCCGCAGGCGCCGCCTCCGACCGACGTCGCACGCCTGCGCGCCTACCTGCAGGAGGCCGGGTACAGCAAGACCGCACTGAACACCGGCGAGCTCCTCGACGCCGTCGCCTCGCTGCTCGACACCTGGACCCTCGGCGCCCGCGAGTCGGCGACGCTCGCACGGCTCCTTGAGGACACCGAGGGGCTCAGGCCCGTCGGGCAGGTGACGGACCGGCTCGGGCGGCGCGGACAGGCGTACGTGTACGACGGGTCCGGCCCCCGCCGCATGCTGATCATGGACCCGGCCACCGGTGCCGTACTCGGGCTGGAGACCACCTTCACGAAGGCGGAACCGGAGTACGGCGTCAAGGCCGGCGACGTGATGTCGTACAGCGCCTGGATGCGCTGACCCGGAGCCATCACACCCCGAGCTGCCGGGCGGCCGCGTCCACGGTCTGCTCCAGCAGCGTGGCGATGGTCATCGGACCGACGCCGCCCGGCACCGGAGTGATGAGCGAGGCCCGCTCGACGGCGGAGTCGAAGTCGACGTCGCCGACGTTCCCCGCGTTGTAGCCGGCGTCGATCACGACGGCGCCGGGCTTGATGTCCTGACCCCGGATCAGCCGCGGCCGGCCCACGGCGGCGACCACGATGTCCGCCTCACGCACGGCCGCGGACAGATCCGCCGTACGGGAGTGGCAGTACGTCACCGTCGCGTCGCGGGCCAGGAGCAGCATGCCGGCCGGCTTGCCGAGGATCGCGCTGCGGCCGACGACCACGGCGCGCCTGCCGGCCGGGTCGACGCCGTACTCGTCGAGCAGCCGCACGATCCCGCCGGGCGTGCACGACACGAACCCCGGCAGCCCGAAGCTCATCGTCGCGAACGAGGCGAAGGTGACACCGTCGACGTCCTTCTCCGGCGCGATCGCCTCGAACGCCGCCCGCTCGTCGATGTGCGGGCCCATGGGGTGCTGGAGCAGGATGCCGTGCACGGCGGGGTCGGCCGACAGGTCGCGCAGGGTGCCCACGAGTCGTTCCGTGGTGGTGTCGGCGGGCAGCGGTACGTGGCGCGAGATGATGCCGGCCTTGCGGCAGCGGTTCTGCTTCATGCGGACATACGTCACGGACGCGGGGTCCTCGCCGACCAGCACCGTCGCGAGGCAGGGCGCGGTGCCCGTGCGTTCGGTGAGGTCGGCCGCCTTCTTGGCGGTCTCGTCGACGATCCGCCGGGCGAGCGAGGTGCCGTCCATGAGCCGGGCCTGAGACATGATCCACTCCTGGGCTGGTTGTCCGGTTCGCCCAGGCGCACGGCATCGACTCCGCGTCGACTTTGTCAGGGCCGCTCCCCGGTGGTGCTCCACCTCAGCGCCAGTCACGGCCCACGGCCCACCCTAACGGAGGCGGCGCAAGGCCCGGACAGCGCGTCCGTACGCGGGCCGTCAGGGACCGCGCAGGCGTCGCCGGTCCTGTTCGTCCCACGTGCGGGTGTCGCGCGGCGGTGTGTAGGGCTCCTCGTCGGGTGGGTGACCGCCGGCGATCGCGCGCTGTCGTACGGCCTCCGCGTCGAACTCCAGGCCCAGCAGAATGGCCAGGTTGCCCACCCACAGCCAGACCAGGAAGACGATCACGCCCGCCATGGTGCCGTAGGTCTTGTTGTACGAGGCGAAGTTGGCGACGTAGAAGGCGAAGCCCGCGGAGGCGATCAGCCAGATCAGCAGGGCGAGGAAGCTGCCCGGAGTGATCCACCTGAAGCCGCGCACCTTGGCGTTCGGGGTCGCCCAGTACAGGATCGCGATCATGGTGGTCACCAGGACGGCCAGCACGGGCCACTTGGCGATGTCCCAGACCGTCAGGGCCGTGTCCCCGATGCCCAGCGTGGAGCCGACCTGGCGGGCCAGCGCGCCGGTGAAGACGACGATCAGCGCGCTGATCACGGCCAGCACCATGAGCACGACGGTCACCGCGAGCCGGATCGGGAGGACCTTCCACACCGGGCGCCCCTCGGGCATGTCGTAGACCGCGTTGGCGGTGCGGATGAAGGCCGCGACATAGCCGGAGGCCGACCACACCGCCAGGACGAGACCGACGACCGCCATGACGGAGCCGAGACCGCCGTTGCCCTGCAACTGCTCCACCGCACGCGTGAGGATGTCCCGGGCCGAGCCGGGTGCGAGCTGGTTGATGTTGTCCAGGACCTTGTCGGTGGCCGACCTGCCGACCAGACCCAGCAAGGACACCAGCACCAGCAGGGCCGGGAAGAGCGACAGCACGCTGTAGTAGGTCAGGGCAGCCGCGCGGTCGGTCAGCTCGTCGTCCTTGAACTCCCGCAGGGTGCCCTTCAACACCGCCCGCCACGACCGTCGGGGCAGCTCGGTCGGCGTGTCGGGCGCCTGCCGCTCCACCTGCGGATCGGGCCCGAAGCGCTCCGGCGAGGTCTGCGCACCGGCTGCGCCCTGCCCTGCCCGGTCGGTGGCCGGTGGCGTGGGCGGACTGCGTCGCGCCCGGTGATCTTTGCGCCTGGATTTGAGAAGCCGAGTCATGCTCCCCCGGGTATCCCGGCCGTACCCTGCTCAAGCGCCGCCGCGCGAGCGCTCCACCGACGGCCACGGCCACAACTGCGTCTACGACAGCGACCGAAGAGCAGCCGAGAAGGGCCAGGTCGGTCACGAGCCGACCTGGGCCTTCGGCGGTCCCTTCCTGCTACGTCTCCTACTCGTCCCACGCCTCGATCAGGATCTGCCGGGAGATCTTGCCGTCGCGCAGCGTGATCATCGACTCGGACAGGACGCGCACCCCGTCCGCGTACTCGCAGGACTCGCTGTAGGCCGCGCGGTCACCCTGGATCACGCATCCCTCCAGCTTGTGCGTCATGTCGCGGCTGTAGACGTCGCTCAGCATGTCGGCGATCTCGCCTCGGCCGTGCAGAACCTTGGGGTGGCTGGGCTGGGCGTTGCGGTTCACGACGCGTAGCTCCGCGTCGTCCGTGTACAGCGACAGAAGCGTCTCGGGGGTCTGTCCCTCTATACCCCGGCGCAGTGTTTCGGTGTCGAACGAGGGGCTGGTGGCTGTGCCCATGGTGACCTCCTTCGAGGCCCGCGGCAGGGGCGAGGTGAGGACCGCGAAAGCCTCTCCTCCGAGGCTCCTCCGCCCCGGCGGACTCGGCAAGCGCAGCCGGAGCGGTGCGCCTGTCGAGTGAGTGGCGCCGGGCGGCCGTGTCCGGCGAGGGCCCGCCGCGTTGCAGAAAGCATGATCTCAACACGACGTATCGTCGCCGCCGTTGGTCTGGCCGCCGGAATCACCGGACTCACCGTGCCGATGGCGAACGCGGCCGACGTGGACGCCCGCAACGCCGGTTCGCTGAACCCGGTCGCCACGCTCGACTCGCTCGCCGCGACCGGCATCCCCGAGGAGCACAAGCACCGGGTCCCGCGGGTCTCCCAGCACCTGGGCCACCTCAACCACCTCAACGGCCTGAAGCAGCTGCCCTAGGTCACCGACCCACAGCAAGGGCCGCCCGGATCCCGCCGGGCGGCCCTTCGTGTGTGCCGAGAGTGACGCGCCGACTACCCGGCGGCGCCCAGGAAGTGGAAGCCCGGCCTGGGGTGCATCAGGAAGTCGTGATGGGAGATGTTCCAGGCGTAGGCCCCCGCCAGCGAGAACGCCACCCGGTCCCCGGCCCGCAGTCCGGGCGCGGGCACATGGCGGGCCAGCAGGTCCTTCGGCGTGCACAGCTGGCCGGCCAGGGTGACCTGCTCGCCGTCGGCCGCCGGACGCGGCCAGGGGTGCGGCCAGGCGTCCACCGGCAGCACGGAACAGGGCTGGTCGTGGCCCTTCGTCGCCGGGGTCCGCAGATGATGCGTGCCGCCGCGCACGACGCCGAACTGCTCGCCGTGGCTGTGCTTGACGTCCAGCACCTCGGTGGCGTACCAGCCGCAGTACGCCGTCAGCGCCCGGCCCGGCTCGATGCGCAGCGTCAGCTCCGGGTGCGCCTCGGCGAGCCGGGCGAGCCCCTTGCCGTACGTGGCCCAGTCGAAGCGGCGCCGAGGGTCGGCGTAGTCGACGTGCATGCCGCCGCCGACGTTCACCTCGGCGAGCGGTACGCCCAGGCCCGTCGCCCAGCCGACGACCGACTCCGCCACCGCCACCTGCTCGGCCGCCTGAAGGCCGCTGGCCAAGTGGGCGTGGATGCCGCGCAGTTCGAGGTGCGGATACGTCCCGTCGGTGAGGGCGCGGACAGCGTCGGCAGCCTGCGCCGGGTCCATCCCGAACGGTGTCGGACGCCCGCCCATCGCCAGCGAGCTGCCCGCCAACGACCCGTCGGCCACCGGCAGGTTGACCCGGGGCAGCACCGCAACCCGCCGACCCGGCGCGTAGCTCCGGGCCAACTCCGCCAGCATGCACAGCTCGTGGAGGCTCTCGACGTGGAAGCGCTCGACTCCCGTCTCCAGCGCGGCCGTCACCTCGCCCGGCGTCTTGCCGGGCCCTCCGAAGGCGAGCGGCCGGCCCGGCACCGCCCCCGCGACGTGGGCGAGTTCGCCGCCCGAGGAGACCTCGTAGCCGTCGACGTACGGGCCGAGCGCGGCGAGGATCTCCGGCTCCGGGTTGGCCTTGGCGGCGTAGTACAGCTCGACCCGCTCGGGCAGGGCGTCCCGCACGGCGGCGGCGTGGGTGCGCAGGGCCGTCAAGTCGTAGACGTACGCGGGGAGTTCGACGGAGGGCAGGGACAGGACGCGGTCGCGGACCGCGACTGTGGGCTCGGTCATCGGGCAGCACTTCCGCTCGTGTCGCGCAGGATGTCCGCGGCGAGGGGGGACGGCAGCCGGACGTAACCGGCCTCGCGGTCGGCCTTGCGCTCCCAGCGGGTGAGCAGGTTGGCCTTGGCGGGCAGCGGTACCCCGGCGAGCAGGGCGGCGAGACGGGGCGGGCAGCCGTCCCGGTCGGCGTACGTCCGCAGCGTTTCGCGCACCCGCGCCCACAGCGCGGCCTCCGCCTCGGGGTGCAGGTCGGCGAGCGCGGCGAGCAGCTCGGCGATGTGGTTGACCAGCAGGCAGTAGACGACCCGGTCCCAGCCGCGCTGGGCGTCGTACGTCATAGGGCCCGCCACCTCGGGCGGCAGCGCGGCGAGGGTGTCCCCGTGGTGGTCGGGGACGAGCTTGGTGCCCTCCAGGTCGCGGAAGAGGACCTGGGCGGGCATGCCGTCGCCGTCGACACAGACCAGGACGTTCTGCAGGTGCGGCTCCAGGACCAGGCCGTGGTCGAAGTAGGCGGACATGACCGGCGGGACGAGCAGTTCCAGGTACGCCGACCACCAGGCGAGGGCGGTGCGGGCGTCCGCGCCCCGCAGGAGGCGGGAGATGTGCGCGGGACTGGTCGGGTACTCGTCGGCCACCGCGGCCGCCAGCAGGGGAGTGGTGCCCGGCGCGAGGCGCTGCGGCAGGCCTTCGCGGACGATGACCCCGAAGCCCTCGAACAGCTCGCGGTCCGGCGTGCCGTCCGGGCCGGGGAGGGCGAGCGTACGGTAGGCGGGCTCGCGCAGCACCGCGCTGCCGGGGAAACGCTCGGCCAGGTCGGCGAGCGCCGGGGCCAGGACACGGGTGAGGGCGACGGCGCCCGACAGCTCGTACGTGCTGTTCTTGCGCAGGCAGTTGGTGATCCGCACGTTCAGGCTGAACTTCAGGAACGTCTCGCCGTCGTACAGGGTGCGCACCGATGCCGTCGCGGCGAAGGGCCGTCCGCCCGGGCCGAGGTCGAGGACGTCGCCGCGGTCGAAGGCCGCGCGCAGCAACGGGTGCTCGCGGAGCGTCTCGTACTGCCAGGGGTGGGCGGGCAGCAGACGGTAGCCGTCGGGGACGTCCGTGCGCTGCCGGTCCAGCGGGGCGACGGCCGAGGCCTCGACGTACTCCTCGGCGATCAGGTCGGCGCGCACGGCAAGGTGCCGCAGCGGGAAGGCGGCCCCGACCTCCGGGGCGTACGCCGACCAGGCGCGCGGGTCGCCGGTGCGGGCCTTGGGCGTGGGGTGGAAGCGGTGGCCGAACAGCAGGGACTGCTCGGAGGCGAGATAGGCCGGGAGAGGGGCGAGCGGGCCGGCCGAGGGCGAAGCCGCCCGCGGGCCGGCCAGCGCGGTCGCCACGGCCTCGTGGCTGGAGGCGATCTGCTCCAGGAACTCCTCGTTGCGCACACCCGTGCGCAGCGACAGCTCGTCGTGCGTGTACTCGGCCAGACGCCGCCAGCCCACCTCCGCCCAGTCGCCGTCACGCTGCTCGCTCACCGGGCCGGTGAACCGGTGCGCCCCGAGGAGCGAGGACCTGCGCAGGGCGACGCGCAGGAGGACCCCGCGGCGGGGCAGGCGCAGCAGCAGGTTGCCGTCCGTGACGACCGTCTGGTGTTCGGGGCCGGACACCTCGCGCAGCAGGCAGTTGAGCAGGGTGTGGGCCACCGCTTCGTCGGCGGTGGGGAGTTCGGCCGTCGAGAGCTTGGAGGAGGAGCTCCCGAGGGAGTCGGTCAGGGAGGGCATCAGCGGCTCCGGCGGGTGCGGTGGTTCAGTGTGGGGAGAAGAATCACGACGACGGTGACCGCGGCGGCGGCGCCGCCGGTCAGCACGGGTGCGGCCGGTCCGAAGCGGGCGCTGCCCACCGCCGCGGCCACGCCGGCGGCGACCGCGCCGGCCTTGGAGAAGAACTCCAGCGAGCCGAACATCCCGCCCGGCGCACGGCCCCTCGCGCAGTCGGCGGCCAGCACCGACAGGCACACCAGGCCGAGGGTGAGCCCCACGCCGAGCAGCAGCCGTACGGCGATCAGCGTGGTCAGGGACCCGGCGACCCCGTGCCCGGCGAGCCCGAGCGCGATACAGGCGAAGCCGAGCGCGATCCCGGCCCGCGGCCGGTTGCGGAACGCGGCGTGCACCGCCAGCGCCGCCACCAGATAGACCAGGTGGGGCAGGGCGAACAGCACACCGGACAGCGCCGGCGAGGTCCCCGGGATCCGGTCGTCGACGAGCGCGATCAGATAGGGGAAGGAGATGACGGTGGAGAACACGAAGGCGAACTCCAGCGCGTACAGCGCCCTGAGCGAGACCACCGCGGGCGTGTCGTCCGCCGTCTCGGGCTTGGTCCGACGCTGCTCGACGGGTTCGGGTTCGGGCAGCGCCGCGAGCAACAGGGCGGCCGTGAGCGGCAGTACGGCGAGCAGGGCGTACTGCCGGTGCGGGGAGAGCCAGCCGGACAGCGAGCCGACCACGATCGGCGCGACCACCAGCGCGGCCCGCGCGCTTCCCTGCATCAGGGTGAGCGCCTTGGACAGCGCAGGGCCCTGAAGAGCGGCGCCCAGATAGCCGTTGGACGCGGCGAAGGTGCCGCCCAGGATGCCCTGGAGCACCAGCGCCACCGTGAACGTGGCCAGCGAGTCCGCCCAGCCCGCGAGCAGGAAGGACACGGTGAGCCCCAACTGGGCGCGCAGCAGCAGCCGTTTGCGGCCGAACCGGTCCGCGAGCCGCCCCCACAGTGGGGCGCCGAGCGCACCGAACACGGTCGGCACGATGTAGAGCACGCCCGCCCAGCGGGCACCGTGGTCGCCCAGCTCCGGCAGGATCTGGGTGAGATACGGCGGCAGGCCGAGCGCCGCGAACGACGCCACGAAGTAGCAGCCGGCCACCGCTTGCACGTGCCCGCGTCCGAACCCGGTGCGCGGCATCCGCAGAGTCTGCACGGTCATGCCGAACCACCGCCGGGCAGGAGGTAGTTGGGGCCGGTCGTGTAGTGCTTGTTGATGTCGGCGGCGCCGGAACGCTCCTTGGACAGCAGTGTCCCGGCCGTCACCATCGCCTTCACCGGCAGTCGCGGCGCGTCCAGCACGCGAGCGCGCAGGACGGCTCCGGCGTCGCCGCCGAGCCGGTCCACCGCCTCGGTCAGCCGGTCACGGATGAGGTCCAGCAGGGCCTGGCGGTGCCCGGTGAGCCCGAACGCGTAGGACCCGGCGCACAGATGAACCGTGATGGTGGCGAACACGTCGGCGACCGGCCCGTCGTCCGTACCGAAGATCCGCGCGTCGTCGAAGTCCCACGGCCCGGGGAGCACGGCGGCCAGCCGCTCGGTGTTGATGCGCGGCCCGTCGTTGTCCTTGAACAGCAGCCGCAGACTTCCCGGCCGCAGCACCACCGAGATGTTCTGCTGGTGTGACTCCAGCGCGATGCCGTACCCGAACAGCGTCGTCTGCCAGTCGAACAGCAGCGTCAGGAGGGCGTCCAGCAGGGCGAGCGGGTCGCCGCCGTAGAAGCGGTCGGCGAGATGGCCGACGACCGGCCGCCCGTCGGGTGCCTCGGCGAGCAGGGCCGCCAACGGTACGACCACCGCGTCGTCGAGTCCCGCCGGGTAGCGGCGGCACAGGACCGCCAGCAGTTCGTGACCGGCGTGCGCGTACGTCGTCTCGTCGGCGTGCAGGATCGTGTCCCGGAAGCGGGGCTCCCGGGCGATCACCGCCTCCAGCAGTCGCTGTCCCGCCGCGCCGTCGATCAGCGTGCCGGGCTTGACGGTCCGCTTGTTGCGCAGGCCCAACGTGGCGGTGGCGAGGGGGAGTTTGAGATGCAGCGTGAGATCCGCGACCGTGGCGACGGTACGCATCGACAGGGTCGGTACGACGTCCAGATGGGCGCGGTCGGCGAGCACCGCGCCCTCGGGGAGAGCGGCGGCCGACAGAGCATCGACGGTCAGCGGATGGACGGGCAGGGCCACATGGGTGTCGCGCACCCCGGGCAGCCCGAGCGTCGCGGGCGTGGGCCAGGACTGCGGGAGGGCACCGGCCAGGGTGACCGACTCGCGGGGCACGGCGAGCCACCGCAGCGCGAAACGCGGATGGAACTCCGGGGCGTACGCGCGCAGTTGCTCCTCGCTCAGCCCGGAGCGGCCGCGCGCGGTCGGGTAGACGGGATGGTCGATGCGGGCGGCGAGGGTCTCGTACGCCAGAGTGCCGCCGAGCCCGGTCCGGTTCCCGAGCCTGTCCATGACCTCGGTACGCGTCGCCGCGTGCAGCCGCAGGGTGGCCAGCGTCTGCCGGCACTCCTCGGCGAAGGCGTCGAAGCCGCCCTGGTCCTCCGGCTCGGCCAGCGCACGCAGCGCGCTCAGCACGGTGTCGTACGACGTCAGCTCGGCGCCGTCCGACTCGCGCACGAGGAGCGGCAGCCGGGCGGCGTACTCGCACTGGTAGCCGTCCTCGGCGACGGGCAGCAACAGGGCGTCGTCGCTTGCGGCGGCCAGCCGTATCCAGGGGCCGTCGGGCCGCTGCGTCAGCGTGCCCTTCGTGCGCAGCCCGACCACGTCCTCGCGCAGCAGGGCGCTGAGCACCCGCGTGAGCAGCTCCGCCTCGCAGGTGTCCGTCACAGGCGGTGCGGTCACGGCTGGATCTCCCAGCGCCGCTCGGCCAGGAAGTCGGCCACCACCCGGTCCACGGTCGGCTGGTCGGTGCCGCAGGCCCGCAGGACGCCGAGGTAGTCGCGGTTGGTCCCGTACAGCTCGTGCCGCTCACCCACCGCACGCAGGGGACGGTACGTCAGACGCACGCCGTCGACATCGAGATCCGTGGCCTCGGGGGCACCCGCCAGCGTGCCGGCGCGGTCGGCGCACGGGTACTCCAGACGGGCGGCGCCGTCGCGGCGGGCGCCCAGGCCGGCCGGGAGGGGCTCGCCGAGATGGGTGCGCAGGATGTGCTCGAAGAGCGGGATCTCCAGCAGCCGGGCCAGCAGCAGATCGCACTGGTCGCCGATGGCGCGGTAGTTGACCTCGATGATCCGCGCCCGCCCGTCGTGCACCACGAACTCGGTGTGGCAGGCGCCGAACCCGACGCCCAGCGCGTCCAGTTGCGCCAGGACCTGCGCGACGACCGGCTCGGGGTGGGCGGGGACGAAGGTGAGACGCTCCTCGATGAAGTACGGCGGCGGCGACAGCTCGGTGTGGAAGCCGCCCAGCACATGGCGGACGCTGCCGTCGCCGAGGGTCTCCAGGGTGAACAGGTCGCCCGGGAGGTACTCCTCGACGACCAGGACGGCGCCCGGCCGACGCTCCAGGATCTCCTTGGTACGCGTCACCAGTTCTTCGGGGCCGTCGACGAGGACCACGTCCTCGGAGGCCACGCCCTCACGCGGCTTGACCACACAGGGGTACGGCGCGTCGCCGGGCGCGACCGGTTCGGTCAGCTCGGCCGACCACACGGTGTCCACGCCGGCCGTCGCGAGCCGGCGGCGCATCTCGGCCTTGTCCTTGCAGCGCAGGGTGGCCCGCCAGTCCTTGCCGGGGAGGTCGAAGTAGGCGGCGGCCAGGGCGGCCTGGGTCTGGAGGTGGTCGCTGTTGGTGAAGACGGCGTCGGGGCGGTGATGCGTCGAGATCCGGGTGATCACGGCGCGGAAGTCACGGACGTCGCACTGCAGGATCTCGACGTCCGGGTAGACGCGGCGGTGGGCCTCCGGCTGGTCGGTCAGGACGGTGACGTCCAGTCCGAGCCGGGCCGCGGCGGGCAGGAAGCCCTCGGTGACGGAGTCGGTCGGATTGAGCGCGAGCAGGTACAGGCGCATGGCAGAGGAACAACTTCCGCTAGCGGGTGGGGGGTTGGGGGCGGGCCACGCCGGTCCGGGCGTGCGGCCCGCCCCCGTGAACAGCGGCGGCTACTTCGCCGGGAGCTCCACGCCGGTGGCCTTCGCCACGTCCTTGAGCATCTCCTCGGCGGCCTGGACGCCGATGCCGGACATCCACGTCTCGTCCGGCACCTCGAAGACCTTGCCGTCCTTCACGGCCGGCAGGTCCTTCCACACCGGGTTGGAGACGACCTCCTTCTTCTGGGTCTTGTCCTCGGCGTCGGCGGCCGTGACGAAGATCAGGTCGGCGTCGGCCTGGTCGATCTCCTCGGGGCTGACGTCCTTCATCGTGACCTCGGGGTCGCTGGAGATCTGCGACTTGGGCCGCTGGAAGCCGATGTCGTTCAGGACGACACCGCTGTAGGAGTTGGTCTGGTACAGGCGGGTCGGGCCGGCGATGAAGCGGACCACGGAGACGGTCGGCATGGTGCCGCCGTCCTTCTTCTTGATGGCCGCACCGAGCGCCTTGGCCTGCGTCTCGTACTCCTTCAGCTTGGCCGCGGCCTCCTTCTCCAGGCCCAGCGCCTCGGCGTGGACCTTCAGGTTCTCCTTCCAGACACCGCCGGTGGTCTCGGTGAAGACGGTCGGGGCGATGGCGCTGAGCTTGTCGTAGACCTTCTCGTGCCGGACCTTGGAGGACAGGATCAGATCGGGCTTCAGCGAGGCGATCTTCTCCAGGTTCGGCTCCAGGAGCGGACCGACGTCGACGGTGTTCTTGAGCTCGCCGTCCAGGTACGTCGGGAAGCCGCCCGAAGTCTTGAAGTGCGGGGCGACCGCGCCGACCGGGTCGATGCCGAGCAGGGTGACGTCGTCCAGCTCACCGGTGTCGAGCACGACGACCCGCTTCGGCTGGGACGGGATCTTCACGTCGCCCATCACGGTCTTGAGGGTGCGCGGGAAGGCGGAGCTGTCGGCCGCGGCCTTGGCCGCGTCGGTCTTGTCGGAGGAGTCCTCGCTGCCACAGGCGGCCAGAACGGCTGTACCGAGCAGGACGGAGAGCAGCACGGCGAGGAGCCGGCCGATTCCGCGCAGGGGAGAGCGCATGAACATGGGGTCTTTCTGTGAGTGGGGACTGATCAGGCGGTCGCGGCGGTATGCCGTACCGCGCTGCTCTTCGGGATGACCAGCGGGGTGCCGGTCTCCGGGTCGGGGATCACCCGGCAGTCGACCTCGAACACGGACTTGACCAGCTCCGCGTCGAGGATGTCGGCCGGGGCGCCGGCGGCGGCGAGGCGGCCGTCCTTGAGGACCACCATGTGGTCCGCGTAGCGGGCGGCCTGGCCGAGGTCGTGCAGCACCATCACCACGGTGCGGCCCGCCTCGGCGTGCAGGGCGGCGACCAGGTCGAGGACGTCGAGCTGGTGCCGCAGGTCGAGGAAGGTGGTCGGTTCGTCGAGCAGGAGCAGCTCGGTGTCCTGCGCCAACGCCAGCGCGATCCAGGCGCGTTGCCGCTGACCGCCGGAGAGCTGGTCCACGGGGTGGTCGCGCAGCGCCGTGGTGCCGGTGCGCTCCAGGGCCTCGTCGACGGCCTTCTGGTCGGCGGCCGACCAGGGGCTGAGCAGCCGCTGATGGGGATAGCGGCCGAGTCGTACGAGCGCCTCGACGGTGATCGCCTCGGGAGTCACCGGCTGCTGCGGCAGCAGACCCAGGCGGCGGGCGAGGGAACGGGCGGACATACGGTGGATGTCGGCGCCGTCGAGCGTCACGGTGCCGGCGGCCGGGGCGAGAAGCCGACTGAGCCCCCTCAACAGGGTCGACTTGCCACAGGCGTTGGGGCCGACGATCGCCGTGACGGCGCCGCCCGGCAGCGTCAGATCGAGACCGCCGACCACGATCCGGTCGCCGTAGCGCAGATCGAGGCCCTGCGTGGAGAGCTGGTTGGTGGTGGGGGACATGTGCGGCTCCTGAAGACCGGTGGAGAGTTCGTGCCGGGCGCCGGTCATCGGTGACTCCTCTGGACGGGCGAGCTCTGGCGCAGCATCAGCACCAGCAGCCACGGCGCGCCGAGCGTGGCGGTGACCGCGCCGACCGGCAGACCCTCGATCGGCAGCAGGTGCTGCACGACCAGGTCGGAGGCGAGCAGCAGCACCGCCCCGGTGAGCCCGGCGAGGGCGAGGGACGCGGCGGTCGGCGGCCCGGTGACGAACCGCACGATGTGCGGCACGGCGAGCGCGACGAACGTCACCGGCCCGGCGAGCGCGGCCGCCAGCGACGTCAACACGACGGCGACGACCAGCAGTTGGAGACGGGTGGCGGAGGTGCGCAGGCCCAGGGCCCCCGCCGAGTCGTCCCCGAGGTCGAGCACCGCCAGCTGCCGGTGCATCACCAGCGCGGCGGCGAGCGCGAGCACCATGGCGCCGCCCGCTCCCCACACCTCCGTCCAGGTCCGCCCGTACACCGAACCGGTCGTCCACTGCAGGGCCGATCCGGCGAGCTCGGCCGGGAAGCGCACGATCATCAGGTTCACGGCCGCGGCGAGGCCCGCCTGCACGGCGAGCCCGGTGAGCACCAGCCGGGTGACCGCGAGCCCCGAGCGCCAGGCGAACACGCCCAGCAGCAGCGCCGCGAGCAGCCCGCCGCCCAGCGCCCCGACCGGGATCAGCACCTGCGAGGCCCCGGCGGCGATCAACGCGACCGCGCCCAGCGAGGCGCCGCCGGTCACGCCCATGACATCGGGAGACGCGAGCGGATTGCGGAACAGGCGTTGCAGCACCAGGCCCGCGGCGCCCAGCCCGGCACCGGCGACGATCGCCGCCACCGACCGCGGCGCCCGGAACTGCTGCACCACCAGCACGTCCCCCGGATCCCCGAGCCCGACCAGCGCACGCAGCGCCGTGCCCGCGGGCATCGGTATCTCACCCGTCGTCAGGGACACGGTGAGCAGCACGAACAGGAGGGCCAGGCCGGTCGTGGCGAACACCAGGACGCGGCGCCGGACCCGGGCACGGGACGTGGACTTCGTACGCACGGACACGACCGCGGCGCTCATCGGGCCACCCTCCGTGCCAGCAGCGCCAGCAGCGGCGCACCCAGGAACGCGGTCACGATGCCGACCTCCAACTCCGAGGGGCGGGTCACCATCCGGCCGAGCACATCGGCCGCGAGCAGCAGCAGGGGCCCCGCGATCAGACAGCCGGGCACCAGCAGTCGGTGGTCGCCGCCGAGCAGCGGCCGTACGAGGTGGGGCGCAGCCAGCCCGATGAAGGCGATCGGACCGGCCACCGCCACCGCCGAACCGGCGAGCAGGACGACCGCGATGCCGCCGGCCAGGCGGATCCGGGCCACCGGAACGCCGAGCGCCTGGGCCGAATCGTCGCCCAGGGCAAGGGCGTTGAGGGCGGGGGAGACGGCCAGAGCCACCACCAGCCCGAGCACCAGGGTGGGCAGCACCGGCCACAGCACGTCGAGGGTGCGGCCGGACAGCGAACCAGCCAGCCAGAAGCGGGCCTCGTCCAGGGTGCGCTGGTTCATCAGCATGACCGCCCACGTCCAGGACAGCAGCACGAGTTGGAGGACGGTGCCGCCCAACGCCAGCCGTATGGGATCGATGTCTCCGGCGCGGCGGGCGAGGGCCTGCGCGAACAGGGCGGCGCCGGCCGCTCCGGCGAACGCGAACCACACGTACTGGGCAGGGCTGTTGAGTTTCAGCGCGAAGATGGCGACGACGACTGCGAAGCCGGCGCCCGCGTTGATGCCGAGCGTGGTCGGCGAGGCGAGCGGATTGCGGGTGATGCCCTGGGCGACGGCTCCGGCGACCCCGAGAGCGGCTCCGACGGCGAGCCCGATGACGGTGCGCGGCAGGCGCAGCCCGGTCACCACGAGGGCGTCGCGTCCATGGGCGTCGCCGAACAGCGCGTCCGTCACTGTGGACAGGGGCACCGAACGGGCGCCGAGGGCGAGGCTCAGGGCGGTGCAGAGCGCCAGGGCCGCGATGCCGATGAGGAAGAGCGGTATGTGCCTCAGGGCACGGAAGGACACACCTGTGGGGGGTGCGTCCTGTTGGGTCGCAGTCACAAGCGGTGAGATTAGGTTAGGCTTCCTTTAGATTACAACTGCTGTGAGTTCGCTGTGACATGCGCAATAGATGATCGCCGCACCCTGTGCCGCCTGGCTGTTTCCATGTGATCATGGATGTAAGGTAAGCCTTACCTAGTTGGTTTTCGTTGAAACCTCGCAACAGGAGCGCCGATGTCCGTGGCCCTGAAGACCTCGCCGACCGGCGCCGTCGCGCGCACGCTCGGTGACGTCTACGGGCGCCTGGCGGACCTGTGCGAAGTCCTGTCGGTGCGTGTCGCGGAGCCCGGCACCGAGGTGGCCCGAGCGGGGGTGACCGCGGCGGAGCTGACGAAGGACCAGTTTGTGCTGGACGCCTTCGTCGAGGCCGAGGCGGCCCGCATCCAGGAGCGCTACGGGACGGTGCCGCGCCGTCACGTCGCCGCCTCCCGCGCGCTGCACGACTACGCCTGGTCCGTCTCGCTGTTGATGAGCGGGGTCTGGTATCTGGAGCGCCGGGTGCCCCGGATCCGGCCCGAGGACCTGCGGCTGGACCTCGCCACCGCCGAGTTCACGCTCGTTCCCGGCGTCGATCTGACCTGCCTGGCCGACGACCCTGCGGGGGCGCTCCCGGGAGTGGTGACGGTCCCTCATGAAGAGGCGCTGCGCGCCGAGTTGAGGGTCGCGGTCGCCGAGCACATGGAGCCGCTCCTGACCGCGATCGGCCCCACCGCACGGCGTGGCTCACGCGCCCTGTGGGGCATGGTCGCCGACGACCTGGTCTCCGGCATCTGGTACCTCGGCCGCACACTCGGCCGCGAGGACGACGCCGTACGGGCGGCCACCGAACTGCTGCCGACCGGGCGCGCTCCCTACCCGGGCGGCGCAGACTTCCGGTACCTGACGACCGACGACGGCCGTCGGCACCCGACACGCACCCGGACCGGCTGCTGCATGTACTACACGATCCGCCCCGACGAGGCGTGCGCCACCTGCCCCCGCACCTGCGACACGGAACGCCTGCGCCGTCTCCAGAGCTGAAACGGCCTATCGGCAGCGCCCCTCAAGGGGCGCGGGGCTGCATGGAACATGCGGCTTCGCCGCGTGGGCGCGACAAGCCACGATGGCGCCGCAGACGCCCGACAACACAACGCGGCACTCCTCATCGCGGCACTACCCGGCGGAGCGCGTCGCCAGGAACTGCGTCGCCGCGAGCTCCGCGTAGAGCGGATCGGCCGCCACGAGTTCCCGGTGGGTGCCCACCGCGCGCACCCGGCCCCCGTCCATCACCACGATCCGGTCGGCCATCGTCACCGTCGACAGCCGGTGCGCGACGACCAGAACCGTGGTCGTACGGGCGACGTCGGCGACGGTGTCGCGCAGCGCCGCCTCGTTCACCGCGTCGAGTTGCGAGGTGGCCTCGTCGAGGAGCAGCAGGCGGGGGCGGCGCAGCAGGGCGCGGGCGATGGCGACGCGCTGGCGTTCGCCGCCGGAGAGCTTGGTGCCCCGGTGCCCGACGAGCGTGTCGAGGCCGGCCGGCAGCCGGGAGACCAGGCCGTCCAGGCGGGTCGTCTTCAGTACGCGCGTGAGGGCGTCGTCGTCCGCGTCCGGGTTGCCCAGCAGCAGGTTGTCCCGCAGCGAGCCGGACAGGACCGGGGCGTCCTGCTCCACATAGCCGATCGCCGAACGCAGTTGGGGCAGCTCCCAGTCGGCGAGGTCCCGCCCGTCGAGCGTGATGGTCCCGCCCTCGGGGTCGTAGAACCGCTCGATGAGGGAGAACACGGTCGTCTTGCCCGCGCCGGACGGGCCGACGAACGCCGTCATGCCCTGGGCCGGCACGGCGAACGTCACCCCGTGGTGGACGTACGGCAGATCGTCGGCGTACCGGAAGCGCACGTCCTCGAACGCGACCGCGGCCGGCTCCGCCCCGGCGGTGGGCAACGGCGCGGGCGCGGCGGCCGGTTCGGCGGGCAGCCGCAGCGCCTCCTGGATCCGGGCGAGCGCCGCCGAGCCCGTCTGGTACTGCGTGATCGCGCCGACCACCTGCTGGATCGGCGACATCAGATAGAAGACGTACAGCAGGAAGGCGACCAGCGTGCCGATGTCGACCGCCCCGGTCGCCACCCGCGCCCCGCCCACCGCGAGCACCGTGATGAACGCGATCTGCATGGAGAGCCCGGCCGTGTTGCCCGCCGCCGCCGACCACTTGGCGGCCCGCACGCTCTGCCGCCACGACTCCTCGGCCGCCTCGTGCAGCGTCTGCTCCTCCCGGTGCTCGGCGCCCGAGGCCTTCACCGTGCGCAGCGCGCCGAGGATCCGCTCCAGCGAGGCCCCCATCACCCCGACCGCGTCCTGCGCCTGCCGGCTGGCCCGGTTGATGCGCGGCACGATCACGCCGAGGATCGTGCCGGCGCCCAGGATCACGGCCAGCGTGACCGCCAGCAGCACCGGATCCACCAGGCCCATCATCACCACCGTCGCCACGAGCGTCAGGCCTCCGGTCCCGAGACCCACCAGCGAGTCGGTCGTGACCTCGCGCAGCAGGGTGGTGTCCGAGGTGATACGGGCCATCAGATCGCCCGGCTCACTGCGGTCCACGGCGGTGATGCGCAGCCGCAGCAGATACGACGACAGGGCGCGCCGCGCCCCGAGCACCACCGACTCGGCGGTGCGCCGCAGCACGTACGAACCCAGCGCGCCGACCGCGGCGTTCGCGACCACCAGCCCGGACATGATCAGCAGTGCCCCGGTGATGGCCCGGTCGTGGGACAGGTCGTCGATCAACTCCCGCGCCACCAGCGGCAGCAACAGCCCGGTGGCACCCGTGACCAGGGAGAGCACGGCGCCCGCCAGCAGGGCCCAGCGGTGCGGGCGCACGTAGCCCAGAAGCAGCCGCCAGGTGGGCGGGGCGGTTTCGGTCGCTGCGATGCTCAACGAGGCTCCTCAGGAGTCGTACGGAGCATTCAGGCTACGTCGGCCCCCTCCCGCGGAGCCTGCCAGTTTCGTGCCACGGCGAGCGCCAGGGGCCGCTGCGCGCCCTCGGGCAGACAGCCGTCCAGCATGCCGGTCAGGACGGCACCCGGCCCGAGCTCGACGCAGACCGTCACACCGTCGCGGTGCAGTCGGCCGGCGGCGTCCGCGAAACGGATCGGCTCGCGCATCGCCCGCACCCAGAAGTCCGGCGTGGCCGCCTCGGCCCCGACCGGCTCGGCGGTGGTGTCGGAGAGCAGCGGCAGGCGCGGGGCACGCAGGTCGAGCGACTCCAGGGCGCGGCGGTAGTCGTCCAGCAGGGCGTCGAAATGGGGGGAGTGGGGTGCCACGTCCAGGCGGAGCGGATGCGTACGGCGACCGCGGGCCGCCCACTCCTCGCAGATCCGCCGCACCGCCGCACGGTCTCCCGACACGACCACCGACCGTGGCCCGTTGACCGCCGCGATCACCGCCCCCGGCCCAGGGCTGAGCTCCGCGGGGGACGCCTCCACGGCCGCCATGCCCCCCGTCTTCGGCAGCGCGTCCGCGAGCCGGGCCAGCGCGCCGACCGCACGACAGGCGTCCGGCAGGGACAGCACCCCCGCCGTGTGCGCGGCGGCCATGTGACCGGCCGAGTACCCGAACAGCACGTCCGGGCGCACCCCTTGGCTCTCCAGCAGCCGGTACTGCGCGATCTGCAGCGCGAAGACCGCCGGATACCCGAACGCGACCCGGTCGAGCAGGGCGGCGGTGGGCGTCCCCGCCTCGGCGAACATCACGTCCCGCAACGGCACGCCGACGTACGGATCGAGCAGCGCGCACACCTCGTCGAGGGCATCGGCGAACACCGGGGACGAGCCATGGAACGCGCGCCCCATGCCCGGCTGCTGCGATCCGGCAGCCGAGAACAGGAACGCGACACGCCCCTTCGGTATCCGCACCGCGGCCGGCGCCTGCGCAGGCACGTCGCGCGCCTGCGTCAGCCGCGCCACCACCTCCTCGACCGACGCGCACACCACGATCCGCTCCAGATCCCCGGGATACAGGAAGCCCTCGTCCCGCGCGTGCTCCAGGAAGGACAGCAGAGGGCGATAGAAGCCGGACGGGTCGAGGAGCAGGCACGGTTTGTGGTGGATCCGCAGCTGGGCCCAGGACAGCACCTCCAACAGCTCCTCCGCCGTGCCCAGCCCGCCCGGCAAGGCCACGAAGGCATCGCCCTCGGCGGCCATCCGCGCCTTGCGCTCATGGATGTCGCCGACCACCACGAGGTCGGTGAGTCCCGTGTGGGTGATCTCGTACGGCAGCATCAGGCGCGGCACCACTCCGGTCACCGCCCCGCCGGCGTCCAGCGCCCCGTCCGCCACGGCGCCCATGAGACCGGTGCGCGCACCGCCGTAGACCAGCCGCAGGCCGGCCCCGGCCAGCGCGCGGCCGAGTGCGGCGGCGGAGCGCAGATGGCCGGGGCCGCGGCCGGGGGAGGCACCGCAGAAGACGGTCACCGCGGTCACGTCCACAGGCCGTACCCCCTGGTCAGGACGTGGTGCGGGTCGTACAAGTCTTTGGCGTGGGCCAGATCCGGCCAGACGGGGCCGAAGTGGGCGCGCCAGTCCCCGGGCGACATCGGCAGCGCGCCGACCGGGTGGAGGACACCGCCGACGGTCCTGGCCCGCTCGTACAGCGCCCGGTTGGCGGCGACCAGACGCCGTACGACCGCCGGGGCGGCGGGCGGTGCCGTGCGCATCAGGGCGAGCAGACAGAGCAGTTCGCCCGCGGGCCTGCGCAGCAGCGGGGCGTGGAGCGTGCGGCCCGTCAGCGGGCGGAGCTGGACCGTGCCGCACAAGCGCAGGCCCTGCTGGGCACCCTCGGCCAGTACGGCCGGGACGAAGGAGCCCGCGGCCTCCTCCGGCAGCAGCAGGGTGAGCCAGGGATGCGGGCGGTCCCACTCGCCGGTGGCGCGCAGCAGCCGCTCGTCGCGGTCCAGGCGGTGCACATACTCGGCGTACGACAGGTCCGCGATCTCCTCGGTGTCGCGGTCGTGGTCCAGATCGCCGATCAGCAGCTCGTCGTCGGCGGGCGGTCCGCCGTCGTGCGGCACGACCGCCTCGATCATGTAGCGCCAGCTGCCGCCGAGCGCCGGCCGCGGCTGGCCCGCGACATGGCTGAAGCGGCTGTCGCGGGACAGGCGCCGCTGATCGGTGAGGTAGGTGCCCGGGGCGTCGTGATAGAGGCGGTAGCGGCGCACATGGGTCGGCGCGGGCACCAGGGCGAGGGTGGCGCGCAGGATCAGGGCGCACTGGCCGAGCCCCGCCAGGACCGCGCGGAAGAGCTCCGGACGCCGGTCGGGGGCACAGACCAGCCGTTCACCGGTGCCGGTGACGACCTCCAACTCCCGTACCCAGTCGGCCACCGGACCGTACCGATGGCTGGAGCCGCCGAAACCTCCGGTGCTCAGCAGCCCGCCGACGCTGCCGCCGAGGTGGTCCGGCAGCACCGGCGGCGTGAGCCCCGCGGCGAGCGCGGCCCGCACGACGTCCCGCCACAGCGCGCCGGCCCCGGCGGTCAGCGTCCGCTCGCCCGGCGCACAGCGCACGTCGTCGAGGGCGGCCATGTCGACGACGTAACCGCCGTGCGCCTGCCCCTGCCCGTACAGGGCCTGTCCGGCACCGCGCGCGGAGACCGGCAGCCCGCGCGGCCCGGCGAAGGAGACGAGTTCCTGTACGTCGGTGGCGGAGCGGGCCGTGACCACGCCGAGCGGACTGGAGCCGACGATATGGCCGAAATCGGTGGAGGCCTCTTTCACCCCCGACTTCACCCACTTCACCCCGGTCGCGCCCGTCATGCCGCACGCTCCAGCATGCCGAGATCGAACGTGGGGGCCGTCGTCGCGTTCTCGAAAATTTCGGTGAACACGCGATGTTGGAGAATGCCGTGTTCCGCATGCCGCTCGGCGATGAGAGCGGCGATCCGGTGCAGTATGTGTTCGGGAATTTTCTGTTTGTCGATGGTCGCCGCATCTAGTGAGTATTTCGCGCAGCATTCGAGCACGGCCTCGAATCCGTTGACGGACGCGGCCAGCCGGCGCTGCCGCGGATCGTGCCAGAGCGCGGCCAGTTCCTGGAGCAGCCCCGGGCCGCAGACGCCCGGCGTGAGCATCTCGCGGGCCCGGTGGGTGAGGTTGGCCAGGTACACGTCGCACGCCGGAAGCGGAAGGAGACGGACCGTCAGCCGCCAGGCGAGCTGCGCCCGGCGAGCGCACAGCACCCGCAGCAGCGATATCGAGCCGCCCTCGATGATCACCAACCGGTGCCGGGCGGCGAGCCGCTCCACGAGTTCGACGAGTGCGTCCGCGGCCTCCGCCGCGGACAGGTCGCCGTCGGCGAACGTCCGGTCCCCGAGCCAGTGGCGGCGCACGCCCGGCACCTCGGCCCCGGCGCGGGCGCTCGTGGTGGCGAGGTCGGTGAAGCACTGCAGGCGGTCGGCGACGACGATCGGGGCGCCGGTCACCCGGGCCAGCTCGGTGGCCGCGGCGCTCTTGCCGACCCCGGTCGGCCCCGCGATCAGATGGACGAACGGACGGACCGCGGGAGACGTTTCGTGCTCGACCATGGCGGGATGTCCCCTTCCGCTTCGGGTACGGGAAAGACCACTGCACAAGTTACGCAGCACGGCCTGCGGGGACACCCAGCGAAAAGCCCGGACCGGGCAAAGAGACTGCCACATTCATGTGGGCTTGTTAAAGCTTCAAGCGGGACTCGTTGGGAGGACTGATTTCGGGGAATCCAGGGTCTTGTGAGTGGCCGTCGCATTGTTTCTTAACGAATTCATGACGCGTCGCAGGAACCCGTCCCCAGGAGGACCCGCCGTGCACCCCGACATGCTGCAGGCCGTCGCCGAATCCCTGCCCACCGCCCGCCCCGACGGGCCCGCCGGACGCGGCACCGTCCTCGTCGGCTACGGCGCCGTGGAGGAACTCGCGCGGTTCGCCACCGACCCGCGCTGGAGCGTCCACGTCCCCGGCCATCCGGACGAGGTGCGCCATGCGATCGGGCGCGCCGTGCAGCGCGGCGAGCGGGCGTACGTGCACCTCTCCGGAGGGTCCAACGCCGAACCGCGCTGCCCGGCAGAGGGCTTCGAACTCGTCCGGGAAGGGTTCGACGGCGTCGTCCTCGCGGTCGGCGCCGCCCTCGACCCCGTGCTGCGCGCCACGGCCGGCCTCGACCTGGCCGTGCTCTACGCGGCCACCGTCCGCCCCTTCGACGAGGTCGGCCTGCGGACGGCCGTGCTGGCCGCCGACCACGCCGACGTCGTGCTCGTCGAGCCCGGACCGCCCGGCCTGTCGGCCCGGCACGTCGCCGAGACCCTGGTGCACGTACCGCACCGGCTGCTGCCCCTGGGGGGCGCGGACGGCCTGGACGAGGACGTCCTCGCCCGGGCCGTCCGGGACTTCCTCAGATGACCGGCGCCTCCCCGCGCTGAGCCAGGGCGGTCAGGGTCGCCTCGAGGTCCGCGGGGCGCGGGCGGTTGTGCGGCAGCTTCGACAGCAGTACGGCCATGCCGCAGGTGTCGGTGAGCGCCGAGAAGACGAGGCCGCCCGCGATGCCGGCGGACAGCAACTGCCAGGCCGGGTGCAGCAGTCCGAGGCCGAGACCGGCCAGGACGATCGTGCCCGCGGTGAAACGGACCTGGCGCTCCATGGACCAGGTGCCGCGCGAGGCCGCCGTCGGCCGGTGCAGCTCGTGCCCGCGCTGCGCCCAGCCCTGGGTGCCGCCCGTCAGGGTCATGGCCCGGACGCCGTGCTCGGCGAGGACGCGGCAGGCGTTCTCCGAGCGGGCCCCGGAGGCGCACACCACCAGGAGCTGCTCGCCGGGGAGCCGGTGCAGGGCCGGCAGGGCGCTCTTGAGCCGGTCCAGGGGGATGTTCAGGGCGTCGGGCAGATGACCTGTGGCGTACTCGCCCGGCGTGCGGACGTCGATGACGGTCAGGCCGGGCAGACGGGAGCGGGCCTCGTCGATGTCGATGTCGAGGGGGCCGTGGGGTGCGGTCATGGGAAATGAGATCCTTTCCGAGGAGGAGGTAAAATACCCCCAAGGGTATGTGGCGGTAGGTAGCGGTAGGTAGGGGAGTGATCGTGGAGCTGCAGTTCGAGGGTGATGACCTCAAGTCCGTGCTGAACCGGCTGCGCCGGGCGCAGGGGCAGATCTCCGGAGTGATCAAGATGATCGAGGAGGGCCGCGACTGCGAGGACGTCGTCACCCAGCTGGCCGCCGCCTCCCGTGCCCTCGACCGGGCCGGCTTCGCGATCATCGCGACCGGGCTGCAGCAGTGCCTCACCGACGCCGAGAAGGGCCGGAGCAACGGCGAGACGACGGAGCAGATGAAGGCGCGGCTGGAGAAGCTGTTCCTGTCACTGGCGTAAGGGCGTAGGGCGTAAGGGCCGTAAGGGGGAGGGGCGGCAACGGGCTGTCGTAGGCCCGGTCGTCATACGACGGCGTCGGCGAGCATGAACACGGCCACCGCCAGCAGGACGTACGCGAAGATCCGCTGCAGCGTGCCGCCCGAGACCTTCGCGGCGAGACGCTTGCCGTCCCACGCGCCGAGTATCGCGGCCGCGGCGAACGGTCCGACGGTGGTCCAGTCGAGGCTCACGGCCGAGCCGGACCTGGCCGCCAGCGCGACCAGCGAGTTGACGGTGATGACCAGCAGACTCGTGCCCACGGCGGACCGCATGCGCAGCCCCACCACGTTCACCAGCGCCGGTACGGCGAGGAAGCCTCCGCCCACCCCGAGCACCCCGGTCACCGCGCCGAGCCCCGCTCCGGCCCGGACGACCCGACCGGCACGCACCGGCACGTCGTCGTGCCGTACGGAGGCCGACGGCCGGAGCATGCGCAGCGCGGCGAGAGCGGCGATCACCGCGAACGCCCCGGTGAGCAGCCCGGGAGACAGCCGCCCGGACACCGCACCGCCGACCGCCGCCGGCATCAGGCCCGCCGCCGCGAAGAGCCCTCCGGCGCGCCACCGCACCGTGCGCTCGCGGGCGTGCGCGGCGAGCGCGGTGGCGGAGGTGACGGCGACGACGACCAGACTCGCGGTGGCGGCCTCGGCCGGCGTGAAGCCGAGCAGGTACATCAACGCGGGCACGGCCAGCACACTGCCGCCGCCCCCCAGCGCCCCGAGCGCGAGCCCGGTGACGCCACCGGCGAGCAGCCCGAGGACGAGGGTGCTCACCGGGGGTGGCCGGGGGTACACGCCCCCGGCTCCGCCACCACGGGAAGCCCCGCCTCGACCCAGGCCCGCATGCCGCCGATGACGTCCACGACGTCCGTGCCGCCGCGCGCGGTGAGCAGGGCGGCGGCCTCGCGGGAGCGCTTGCCGGAGCGGCAGATCGCGACGATCGGGCGGCCCTGCGCGGCCTGCGGCAGCAGCTCCCCGGCCGTGAGTGAGGAGAGCGGCGCGAGTACGGCGCCCGGGGCGTGGCCCGTGGCCCACTCGTCGGGTTCGCGGACATCCAGGAGTACGGCCTCCGAGCCCGCCCGCTCCTCGGCCTCGGCCGCAGTGATGCGCGCCATCGGGAGCCCGGCGTCGCGTGCCGCGGCGAACCCGTCGTCGACGGCGACGACCTCACGTCCCGCCGCGTCGAGCAGCGAGGCGGCGATGGCGGCCCGCATACCGCCGGCGCAGTGCACCCACACGGTGCCTTCCGGTATCTCCGGGAGGCGTTCGCGCAGGTGGTGCAGCGGAATGTGCACCGAGCCCTTGATCCAGTCGGCGTCGCGCTCGGAGTCGCGCCGCACGTCCAGGACCACGACGTCGTCCTGTGGGGCCAGTTGGGCTGCGGCCAGTTCGGCGAAGGTGCCGCGCGGGAAGGTGCGCGGCCGCTCGTCCTGCCCTATCCAGTCGGTGGGGGAGCCGGTCGCGCCCGCGGCCGGCCGGTCGATGCCGACCCGGACGAGTTCCCGCTGGGCGTCGGCCAGTTGGGCCGGTGTCTCGGCGAGCAGGGTGACCGGCTTGCCCCACGGCAGCAGCCAGGCCAGATAGGTGGCGAGCTGCCCCTCGGCCTCGAAGTTGAGCGACCCGGCGACATGCCCTTCGGCGAACGCGACCCGGTTGCGCAGATCCACCACCCACTCCCCGGCGGCCAGCCGTGCCGCGATCTCCTCGGCGTCGGCCGGGCGGGGCGGCGTCAGGTCCACCGGAGCCGGGCCCCGTGCGTTCGCCGGACCCATGTGGGCGTAGTACGCGGGGATGTCGTCCAGCCCGGCGAGCAGGTCGGCGACGAACGCGTCGACGTCCTTCACCAGGGCCTCGTTGACGGCGCGCTCACGCCCGATCGTCGTCGCCGTCCCGCCCGCCGCCTGTGTGGCGGAGCAGAAGCTGCCGAAACCGTGCGTCGGCAGGACCGCCGTCTCGTCCGGCAGCTCGGCGGCCAGCCGGTGCGCGGAGTCGTACTGCGCCCGCGCCAGCCGCCCCGTCAGCCCCGGTTCGACCAGGTCGGGCCGTCCCACCGTGCCGATCAGCAGGGAACCGCCGGTGAAGACGGCCACGGCGCGCGCCGACTCCTCCGGGACCTCCTCCCGGGCCTTCTCCCGGATCTCCTCCTGGATCTCCTCCAGGACGTACGACGTGTGGTGCGGGGTGTGCCCGGGAGTGGCCAGGGCGCGCAGCACCAGGCCCTCGTCGATCTCCGTACGATCTCCGTCGGCGACCGGCACCCGCTCGTACCCGACCCGTGCCGCGGCCGGCACGAGGTAGGCGGCGCCGGTGATCCGGGCCAGTTCCAGGCCGCCGGTCACGTAGTCGTTGTGGACGTGGGTCTCCACGACGTGGGTGATGCGCACACCCCGCCGCGCGGCGGCCTCGATCACCCGGTCGATGTCCCTGGGCGGATCGACCACCGCGGCGCTGTGCGCGCCGCCCGCCAGATAGCCGCGGTTGCCCAGTCCCGGCACGTCGATGGTGTCGACGAAGTACACGGCAGCACTCCCTCTCCTGGTGAAGCGTGTGAGCTCCCCCGGGCGGAGAATTACCCCCGGGGGTATATGAACCACAGTAGCAGGGTACCCCCGGGGGTATTTTGGGGAGGTGGCCGGAAGCAGATGTGGAGGCCCTGGCTCCGTGCCTTTACCGATCAGTCACGTCTAGGGTCGGAGGTGGACGGAGAGCCGCCGAGCGAAGGGTTCAGCACCATGGCGCAGGAAGTACGGGGCGTGATCGCACCGGGCAAGGACGAGGCCGTGCGCGTGGAGACGATCGTCGTGCCGGACCCGGGGCCGGGAGAAGCCGTCGTACAGGTGCAGGCCTGCGGGGTCTGTCACACCGACCTGCACTACAAACAGGGCGGCATCAGCGACGACTTCCCCTTCCTGCTGGGCCACGAGGCGGCCGGTGTCGTGGAGTCGGTCGGCGACGGCGTCACGGACGTGGCGCCCGGTGACTTCGTGATCCTCAACTGGCGTGCGGTGTGCGGGAACTGCCGGGCCTGTCTGCGTGGCCGGCCCTGGTACTGCTTCGACACCCACAACGCGCAGCAAAAGATGACCCTCGCCTCGACCGGTCAGGAACTCTCCCCGGCGCTCGGCATCGGCGCCTTCGCGGAGAAGACGCTGGTCGCGGCCGGGCAGTGCACCAAGGTCGACGCATCGGTGGCCCCCCAGGTCGCCGGTCTGCTGGGCTGCGGCGTGATGGCCGGAATCGGTGCCGCGATCAACACCGGCAACGTCGGCCGGGGCGACACGGTCGCGGTGATCGGCTGCGGCGGGGTCGGGGACGCGGCGATCGCCGGATCGAACCTGGCAGGGGCGGCGAAGATCATCGCCGTGGACATCGACGACCGCAAGCTGGACAAGGCCCGCACCATGGGCGCCACCCACACGGTCAACTCGCGCGAGACCGACGCGGTCGAGGCGATCCGCGAACTGACCGGGGGCTTCGGTGCCGACGTCGTCATCGAGGCGGTGGGCCGCCCGGAGACGTACAAGCAGGCCTTCTACGCCCGCGACCTCGCCGGCACGGTGGTCCTCGTCGGCGTACCGACGCCGGAGATGAAGCTCGAACTGCCGCTGCTGGACGTCTTCGGCCGTGGCGGGGCGCTGAAGTCCTCCTGGTACGGCGACTGCCTGCCGAGCAGGGACTTCCCGATGCTCATCGACCTGCATCTGCAAGGCCGCCTGGACCTGGAGGCCTTCGTCACCGAGACCATCCAACTGGACGAGGTGGAGAAGGCGTTCGAGCGGATGCACCACGGCGACGTGCTGCGCTCGGTGGTGATGCTCTGATGGCCGCCCGCGTCGAACGCCTCGTCACCTCCGGGCAGTTCACGCTCGACGGCGGCACCTGGGACGTCGAGAACAACGTGTGGCTCGTCGGCGACGACCACGAGGTGATCGTCATCGACGCCGCCCATGACGCCGACGCCATCGCCGCGGCCGTCGGGGACCGGCGTCTGATCGCGATCGTGTGCACCCACGCCCACAACGACCATATCGACGCCGCGCCCGCCCTGGCGGACCGCACCGGCGCCACGATCTGGCTCCACCCCGACGACCTGCCGCTGTGGAAGCAGACCCATCCGGACCGCGACCCCGACGCCCACCTCGTGGACGGCCAGATCATCGAGGCGGCGGGCGCCGACCTCACGGTCCTGCACACCCCGGGCCACGCGCCGGGCGCGGTCTGCCTGCACGACCCCGGCCTGGGCGTCGTCTTCACCGGCGACACCCTCTTCCAGGGCGGCCCCGGCGCCACCGGCCGCTCCTACTCCCACTTCCCGACCATCATCGACTCGATCCGCACCCGCCTGCTCGCCCTCCCGCCCGAGACCAAGGTCCTCACCGGCCACGGTGACGCGACCACCATCGGCGCGGAGGCGCCCCACCTTCAGGAGTGGATCGACCGCGGTCACTGAGGAGGCTGCCGCATCTGGTTCCTGCCGACCCACGAGATCTGGTTCCTGCCGACCCACGAGATCTGGTTCCTGCCGACCCACGAGATCTGGTTCCTGCCGACCCACGACGTACTCGACGCGAGACTGCGCCCGGCCGGGTGACCCGCCGGCAGGGCCAGGAAAAGACGACAGAAGATGTCCGGCTTACCCGGCACCCTCGACAGCGACATCGCTCGTACAGGGTCGGGAGGCCGGACATGTCACAGCCGTTGCAGGACAAGGTCGCACTGGTCGCGGGGGCGACACGGGGAGCCGGGCGGGGCATCGCCGTGGAGCTCGGGGCGGCCGGCGCCACCGTCTACGTGACGGGACGCAGCACACGTGCCCGGCGCTCGGAGTACGACCGCCCCGAGACGATCGAGGACACCGCCGACCTGGTCACCGAGGCCGGCGGTCACGGGGTCGCCGTACCCACCGACCATCTCGACCCGGCGCAGGTCCGCACGCTCGTCGACCGCATCGCGGACGAACAGGGCCGCCTCGACATCCTCGTCAACGACATCTGGGGCGGCGAGAAGCTCTTCGCCTGGGACAGCCCGATCTGGGAGCACGACCTCGACAAGGGCCTGCGGCTGCTCCGGCTCGCGGTCGAGACACACGCGATCACCAACCACCACGCCCTGCCCCTGCTCCTTCGCCACCCCGGTGGACTCGTGGTCGAGATGACCGACGGCACGGCCGACTACAACGGCGACCACTACCGGAACTCCTTCTTCTACGACCTCGCCAAGTCGTCCGTCCTGCGCATGGCCTTCTCCCTCGGCCACGAACTCGGACCGCGCGGCGCCACGGCCGTCGCGCTGACCCCGGGCTGGCTGCGCTCGGAGATGATGCTGGAGGCGTTCGGGGTGCGGGAGGACAACTGGCGGGACGCCCTCGAACGCGTCCCGCACTTCGCCATCTCCGAGACGCCGCGCTATGTCGGCCGCGCCGTCGCCGCCCTCGCCGCCGACCCCGACGTGGCCCGCTGGAACGGCGAGTCCCTCTCCAGCGGGCAGCTCGCGCAGGTCTACGGCTTCACGGACCTCGACGGCAGCCGCCCCGACGCCTGGCGGTACCTCGTCGAGGTCCAGGACGCGGGGAAGCCGGCGGACACCACCGGCTACCGCTGAGGAGGTACCGGATCGACCGCGGGGAGCGGCCAGCGCGCGGAGTGGCCCGGCGGGAGGCCGAGGTCCTCGCGCACCGCCGTGTAGTAGCCCGCACGTCCGGCGCGCTGCCGTTCCAGCAGCGCCTGCCAGGCCTCGCGGTCGTCTCGGCGCTCCCGCACGAACCGCTCCATCTCCAGCGCCGTCACGACCCAGGCCCGCGCCTTCTCCACCACCGCGGGGCTTCCCAGCATGATCAGCGCTTCACCTGAGGGATCCCGGCGGGTGGTGGCCTCGGCCAGCAGCGGCTGGGCCTGTTCGAGCGTCAGGGGGTCCGGGTGCGGATCGACACCGGCCTCGGCGGCGACGCGGTACGTCACCGTGACCGTCTTCTTCACCGACTGCGCGTAGTCGGCGTACACCCCCAGCCGACGCTCCTCCCAACGGGCCGCCTGCTCCCGCCGAAACCTCACCTGGTCGCCCCGCACGACCGCCAGATACGAACCGAGCGCGCCGATCACGACGCCGATGAGCGCGGGGAGTTGCTGAATGAACACGGACATGGACGCACGCTATCTGCCCGGATGATCGCCCCGGCACTACGGTTCGGCGCATGACGGACACAACGCGCTTCGCAGGTTACGGAGTCCTGATCACCGGCGCGGCCCGCGGCATCGGCGCGGCCGTCGCACGCCGTTTCACCGAGGAGGGTGCGCGCGTCCTGGTGACGGACAGGGACGGGCCCGAGGCCGAGACGACAGCGGCGCGACTGCGGGGACGAGGCCTCGCGGCGCAGGCGCTCACGTGCGACGTCGCCGACCGTGCGTCCGTCGAGGCGGCCGTCGCCCACGCCGTCGACACCTTCGGCTCGCTCGACGTCCTGGTCAACAGCGCCGCCTCCTGCACACCCGACACCCCGCTCTTCGAGGACGGCCCGGACGAGGCGTGGGCCCGCGACCTCGACGTCACCCTGACCGGCACCTACCGCTGCTGCCGTGCCGCCCTCCCGCACCTGGCCGCCACCGGCCGCGGCGCCGTCGTGAACATCGGCTCCGTCAACGCCCTCCAGGACTTCGGCAACCACGCCTACAGCGCCGCCAAGGCCGGCCTCGGCTCCCTCACCCGCACCCTCGCCGGGCATGCCGCCGCCCGCGGCGTCCGCGTGAACCTGGTGACGCCGGGCACGGTCCGGACCTCGGCCTGGGAGGGGCGGGAGGCGGAACTCGACGCGATCCGCCCGCTGTACCCGCTGGGGCGGGTCGGTGAACCCGAGGACATCGCCGCCGCCGTCGCCTTCCTGGCGTCCCGCGACGCGGCCTGGATCACGGGCACCACCCTCACCGTCGACGGCGGCCTCACGGCGGTCAACACGGGCTTCCATGTGGGGACGCGGGGGCGGGGCGGCACATGAGCGGCCCAAAACAGGACGGCTCCCCGCCGAGGTGGCGGGGAGCCGGGGACGCGGTACGGCAGTCGCGGTGACTACCGGGGCGCGACCGCTTCCTTGGTGCCGTTGCTCCGGATCCGCTCCCGTACCACCGAGATCCCGATCACGAGGGCGGCGACGAGCACGGAGAGCAGGACCTGACTGCGGCCACCGCCCTCGCTGTCGTCGGTGAGCATGTAGACGAGCACGAACGAGATCATGCCGATCGTCGCCCACGTCAGATACGGGAACAGCCACATCCGGACCACGAGCTTCTCCGGGCTCTCGCGCAGGATGATCCCCCGCATCCGCAGTTGCGAGAAGCAGATGACCAGCCACACGAACAGCGCGATCGCGCCCGAGGAGTTCAGCAGGAACTGGAAGACGGTGTCCTTCCACAGGTAGTTGAACAGGACCGCGACGAAGCCGAAGGCCACCGAGGCCAGGATCGCCGGCTGCGGGACACCGCGGGAGTTCGTGCGGACGAAGGACCGCGGCGCGTCGCCACGCTGGCCGAGGGAGAAGGCCATGCGGGAGGCGGTGTAGAGGCCGGAGTTGAGACAGGACAGCACGGCCGTCAGCACGACGACGTTCATGATCTGCCCGGCGTGCGGGATGCCGATCGAGTCCAGGGCCGCCACGTACGAACCGTGCTTGGCGATCGAGGGGTCGTTCCACGGCAGCAGCGCGACCACGACGAGGATCGAGCCGACGTAGAACACGCCGACCCGCCAGATGACGCTCCTGGTGGCCTTGGCGACGGCCCGCCGGGCATCGGGGGACTCACCGGCGGCGAGGGTGACGATCTCGCTGCCCATGAAGGAGAAGACGACCAGCAGGATGCCGGTGAGGATCGCGCCGGGCCCGTTGGGCAGGAAGCCGCCGTGCTCGGTGAGATTGCCGAAGCCGGTCGCGGCGTGGTCGGAGCCGGGCAGCACACCGAAGATCGCCAGGCTGCCGAGGACGATGAAGCCCGCGATGGCGACGACCTTGATGCCCGCGAACCAGAACTCGAACTCGCCGAAGGAGCCGACCGAGGCCAGGTTCGTGGCGGTGAGCACCACCATCACGATCAGCGCCCAGGCCCACTGCGGTACGGCCGGTACCCACCCCTCCAGGATCACGGCACCCGCGGTCGCCTCCACGGCGAGCACGACGACCCAGAAGAACCAGTACAGCCAGCCGATCGAGAACCCGGCCCAGCGACCGAGCGCCCGGTCCGCGTAGGCGGAGAAGGAGCCGGAGGTCGGATTGGCCGCGGCCATCTCGCCGAGCATCCGCATCACGAAGACGACCAGGGCGCCGACCAGTACGTACGACACCAGGATGCCAGGTCCGGCGGCGGCGATACCGGAGGCGGAGCCCACGAAGAGCCCGGCGCCGATCACCCCGCCGATGGCGATCATCGACAGATGGCGGTTCTTGAGACCGGCCCGCAGACCTGCCTGCTCCGGGGGCTGAGCACCTGCGGGCGGAGCGGTGTCAGGGGGGAGAGAACCGAGGGGACGTGTAGTCATGTCGACATCCATTGAGTGGTTGGGGAGGGCCTGGCGGGGAGTGGGCGCCCGGAGAAAGCGTTCACGGCGTGGAGCAGGTGTCTCGCTCCGTCTCCTCGTGGGAGGTGAGCCGTGTCACTTGGGGAAATGGATTTGCGCAAGCGTATGGGGGGCCGTGGGGCGACGTGTTTGTGAAGGACGAACAAACTGGCCCGCAATGCCTGTACGAGCGGCCAATGCGCGGGCGGCGTCAGCCGGTGGGCGGCAGCCGCAGCTGGAGCATGGCCAGCAGACGCTGGTCGGGACGGCTCAGGTCGAGACCGGTCAGCTCCTCGGCCCGGCGAAGGCGGTAGCGCAGCGTGTTGGGGTGCACGTGCAGCTGGGCGGCGGCCTCCCGGACATCACCGAAGGCGTTCAGGTAGACCAGCAGGGATTCGGCCAGCCGGCCCTGGTGGGCGCTGTCGTGTGCCACCAGGGCGGTCAGCCGTGGATCCCGTATCTCAGGGTGGGTGGAGAGCAGCGTCAGCATCTCGCTGACCAGCACTTCCGCCTGGATGTCGGGCAGCGCGGCGACCGCGGTGGGAAGGCCGGCGCTCATCATGGCGTCGAGGATGCGGTCGGACTCCCGGCGCGACTCGGGGACGTCGCCGAGCCCGGCCACCAGGCGGCCGACCGAGCCACGCAGCGGCAGGCCCAGGTGACGCCGTGCCGCGTCGGTGATCTCCTGGCACCAGCCGCGCAGTGTGTCCGTGTCGATGCTGCGGGGCAGCTGGGGCAGGAGCACGTAGATACGGGGATCGAGCTGCGTGACCAGCGCGCTGCGGTGCCGTGCGGCGATGTGCACCGAGATCAGGTTGGTGACCTCGGTGTGGGTCAGCTCCGGTGCGGCGCCGACATGACTGGTCTCCGGCGCGGCGACGACCTCCGCGGTCCCGTACGAGAACCCCAGGACGGCGGCCGGGAGGCCGGCGTCGAATCCCAGGTGGGTGGCGAGCGGCTGCGGCCCGGTGCTCCCCTCCAGAAGCCCGGCCAGCAGGGTACGAGTGAGCGTCAGGTCCTCGGAGAGCTCCCGGCGGCGGCGCACCAGGTGGTGCGCGGCGACCCGGGCCGCGCCCAGAAGTGCCTGTTCCGAGTGCTCGGACAGGGGTGCCGAGCCCTCCTGTACCCAGATGGTGCCCAGCTGCCGGTCCCCGGACCGGATCGCCACCGCGAGCCGGCGACGGATCCCCAGCTCGGGGTGGCTGTCGATACCGATGACCTGGTCGCTGGAGTGCAGGTGCTGGAACACGCCCCACTCGCGCAGCTTCGCCAGGTACGCCTCCGGTCCCTGCCAGCCGAGGATGGAGCGCCGCCGAAGGTCGTCGATCTCGTCGGAGTCGGTGGAGCGGGAGTAGGCCAGCACCCGGTTGGCGGCGTCCTCGATGCTGACGATGCCGCTGGTGAGGATGGCGGTGGTCTGGGCGAGGGAGAACAGGTCGCCCTCTTCCGCCCCCGCGCCGGGGTGTCCCGGAGGGGCGTCGTCGAGGGCGGCGCGGGCCAGCGCGCTCACCTGCTCCCAGCGCGCTTCACTGCGCAGCGAGAGCAGAGCCACCCCGGCCTCGGCGGCCGTCTCGCCGAGGGCCGCGGCCTGACCAGGACCGTCCAGCTTGACCACGACGGCGGCGGCTGCGTCACGGGCGGCGGCCCGCAGCGCGGGAAGGGCGGCGCGGCCCCGGGCGCCGATGACGAGAACCAACTCGCCGGGCTGGGCAGTCGGAGGGTCCTCGGGGTCGAGCAGGGCAACGCCCCGGATCTCGACGTCGAGCCCGGCGGGAGCGGCCTGCAACTCCACCAGAGTGTCACCCAGGGCCATCAGCAATTGGCGCAGGCTGACACTGGCTGAGGGCGAAGACACCGCGGCCGGATCCATGAACGGGGATCGTACTGGGGTACGGCAGCCGACCTGCAAGCATCGCCCGGGGCCGGCCGCCACGACGTCGGCCGCCCGCTCGACCCCTTCCCCCCGCCGGGCGTCCGTCGGCATGCCCACCGCAGGCGGACTGCAGAAGCTCCGGAAGCCGGGAGAGATCGTCGGCGAGTATGCGATGCACCACGGCAGCGTAGGCACAATTTCACCGTTCGGTCACAGCCGCACCCGGACCACAACCCCCGACCCCGCGCACCTGTCTAGCTGGCAGAGAACGCACGAATCACAAGGGGAAAGGCCTGGCCATGGGGGACATTCGCAGACGGCGCGCCGTCGCACTCGGCATCACGGGCGGACTGGTCGCACCGCTCACGCTGGCACTCGGCGCCGCGCCGGCGCAGGCCGCGAGCTGTACGACGCAGACCGGGCCGTATCAGAAGCAGGTGGAGAAGTTCCTCGGCCGACCGGTCGACGGCAAGCAGTCCGCCGCCGACTGCAAGGCCATCCAGGCCTTCCAGAACAAGCACGGCATCACCCCGAACGTCGGGTACGCCGGCCCCGTCACCTGGGGCGTGATGGACCTGATGAACAAGCAGAAGGCCGTCGGGAACAACCCCAACAAGGACGGCAGGTGCCCGACGAACAAGGGCCGCATCGCCTGCGTGAACCTCACGCTCCAGCTGAGCTGGATCCAGGACGGCAGCAGGCTCGTCCACGGCCCGGTGCCCGTGCGCACCGGCCGTGACGGCTACGAGACCCGCACCGGCCTGAAGAAGATCTACTGGCGGGACATCGACCACGTCTCGAACATCTACGACGTGCCGATGCCCTACAGCCAGTTCTTCGACGGCGGCCAGGCCTTCCACTCGGTCGGCGTCAGCATGTGGAACCCGCCGGGTTCGCACGGCTGCGTCAACATGACCAAGACCAGCGCCAAGAAGTACTGGTCCCTGCTGAAGAACGGCGACGACGTCTTCGTGTACGGCCGCAAGCCGGGCACCTGACGCAGCACAGGTGCCCGGCCGCGGGAGGGCCTCACGCCTCGGGCGCGTCCCCGAAGTCCGGGATCTCCAGCCTGACCCCGCCCTGCCGCGCGGACTCGTGCGCGACGATGCCCGGCAGGGTGTAGCGGGCCGCCACCCACGCGTTCACCGACGGCAGCGTGCGGGTGTTGACCGCGGTCACGAAGTCGTCCACCAGGAAGTGGTGGCTGCCCTCGTGGCCGTTGTGCAGGTTGTCGAACTCCCGGGGCAGCCGCGACCGGTCGTGCACCGGCGCCGAACCCGAGGTGAAGGCGGCCCGCAGATCCGGCGCGATGTGCTGGAGTGACGGGTCGTCAGGAGCCATGGTCGGCTTGGGCTCCAGCAGCTCGCTGATGTCCTGCACGCCCTTCTTGTCCTGCCACAGCGCCACGGTGGCGAGCTGCTCCATGCTCGCCTCGGTGCCGAAGAACCGGAAACGCGACTCCCGTATGTGCGAGGGGTAGCCGACCCGCCGGAACTCGTTGGTACGGAACGAGCCGCCACCCGCGACCTCGAACAGCGCGGTCGCGTTGGACACGTCGTTGCCGAACTGGCTGACGGACTTGTCGAAGACACCGTCGCCGCGGTCGTCCACGACCCCGATCGCCGACACACTCACCGCGTGCGTCCGCCAGGCCCCCAGCACACCGCCGACCGCGTGCGTCGGGTACAGCAGCGGGGGATAGCTGGCGGTCGCCTTCCAGTTCTCGCCGCCGCTGTACTGGTACGCCTCGTAGAACCCCAGGTCCATGTCGTGGACGTAGTCGCCCTCGGCGTAGAAGAGCCGCCCGAAGGCGCCCTCGGCGATCTGGTTGCGGGCGTGCACCGTCGCCGGGTTGTACTGGCTGGTCTCACCCATCATGTACGTCAGTCCGGTCGCCTTGACCGCGTCGATGATCGCCGCGATCTCCTGCGTGGTGATCGCCATGGGGACCGCGGAGTAGACGTGCTTGCCGGCGTTCAGGCCCTGGAGCACCAGCGGGCCGTGCGTCCAGCGCTGGGTGAAGATGGCGACCGCGTCGACGGCCTTCGACTCCAGCATCGCCTCGTACGAGGGGAAGGTGCCGGCCAGTTCCTGTGCGTCGGCGAGCTGCTCGGCCCGCTCGGGCAGCAGATCGGTGACGTACACGTCGCTGACCCCGGGGTGGGCCTGGAACAGCGTGGCGAACTGGCCGGAGAACTGGCCGGCGCCGACGATGCCGAGGGAGAACGTCATGTAAGGCGTGCCCTTCACTGGTAGAGAGATCACTGCGAGAGGATCCGGTTGATCTGGCTGGTGGTCTGGTCGAGGCCGTTCACCGATGCGCCGTTGCCGTAGATGTCCTCCATCTGCGGCTGCATGAGCGCGGTGACGTCTGCCGCGTAATTGGTGATCGGGTAGGAGAAGGTGCGGAAGCGCTTCTTGTCGGCCACGGGTTCGGTGAAGGCCGAGACGTCGATGCCCTTCCTCTCGTAGGCGGCGATGGCGGCCTTGGTGCCGGCCGGAGCGGCGGGGAAGACGACGCCGTACTTGCCGACGACGGTCTGGCACGCGTCGGAGGCCAGGTAGGCCACCCACTTGCGGGCGCCCTCCTTGTTCTTGGAGGCCTTGGTGATGGAGTCGGCGAGGCCGTTCATCATGGTGGCGCGCCTGCCGGTCGGGCCGACCGGGGTGACGGCGGTCTTGATGTCCCTGCCCTTGAAGCCGGCGTAGGTGGAGATCATCCAGGCCCCGTCGAAGGCGGCGGCGGCCTTGCCTGCCGCGACCTGTGTGTTGGCCTGGTTGGACTGGACGTTGTAGTCGGAGAAGGGGGCCAGGTAACCCTTCTTAGCCAGCCCGAAGTACCACTTGACCACGTACTTGAAGGTCTTGCTGTCGTACTGGTACTTCGTGCCCCAGCGGGCCTTGTCCGTGAAGTTCCACCCGGCGGAGGCGGTGAACATGCTCCACTGCGTCTGGCCGTCGCCGTAGCCGCCGCCGTTGCTGGCCAGTCCGTACACCTTGACATGGTTCTTGTCGAAGCCGGGCTCGTCGCCCCGCTTGCCGTTCCGGTCGACGGTGAGGTGCGCGATGGCCTTCTCGAAGGTGCCGCCGTCCTTCGGGTTCCAGGACAGGCTGTCGAGCTGCTCGGTGGTGAGCCCGGCGCTCTTGGCCATCTTGTCGTTGTAGAACAGCGCGACGGTGTCCCAGTCCTTGGGGGCGCCGTAGCGGTGGCCGTCCTGGCCGATCCAGTTGGCGGCGAGCCCCGGCTGGTAGCGCGAGTCCTTGATGCCGAGGTCGTCCAGCGGCTCCAGCACCTGCAGATCGGCGAACTGGCCGAACTTCTGGATGTGGTCGGTGAACACGTCCGGCTGAGTGCCCGCGATGAACCCGGCGGTGAGCTTGGTCCAGTAGTCGCTCCAGCCCAACTGAGTGATCTTGACGTGCAGTCCGGGGTTCTCCTTCTCGAACCCCTTCGCGCAGGCCTGATAGGCGGGCAGCTGGTTGGCGTCCCAGAGCCAGTACGTCACGGTGTTCGCGGACGCCCCCGTGGAGTCGCCCTTCGCGCAGCCGGTCGCCAGGGACAGTGCCAGCGCTCCGGCGAGCGCGGTCAGCGTACGAAGTCGCATCTTCAAGTCCCTCACTTGATCCCGGTGAAGCCGATGGAGCTGACGATGCGGCGGGCGAAGCAGGCGAAGAGCACCAGCATCGGGAGCGCGGCGATCAGCGTCGCCGCCGTGAGCCCGGACCAGTCGACGCCGGTCGCCGGGGTCTGCGCCCGGAAGATCGCCAGTGCCACGGTCAGCACGCGAGAGCTGTCGCTGTAGGAGACCATCAGCGGCCAGAAGTAGTCGTTCCAGGAAGTGATGTACGTCAGCACGGACAGCGTGATGATCGGCGTGGACGCCATCGGCAGGACCACCCGAAAGAAGATCTTGATCTTTCCGGCGCCGTCGAGCAGCGCCGCCTCCTCGATCTCGCCGGGGATGTTCATGAAGAACTGCCGCAGGAAGAACACGGCGAACGGGGTCATGAACAGGCTCGGCAGGGCGATGCCCAACAGCGAGTCCACGAGGTGGAGTTGCTTGATGAGTACGAAGTTCGGCAGCAGCGTGAAGATGGTCGGCACCATCAGCCCGGCCAGGAACAGACCGAACACCTTGTCCCGGCCGCGCCAGCGCAGCCGCGCGAAGGCGTAGGCGGCCATCGCCGAGAAGAAGATCTGGCAGCCGGTGATCAGCGTCGAGACGATCACCGAGTTGAGCAGGTAGCGCCAGAAGTCCAGTCCGCCGCCGGCGCCGCCCTGGGCGATGGCCTCCTTGGCGGACTGCAGCCCGAGGGCGCGTTCGAAGCCGCTGGTGGTGAGGCCGACGGGCAGGGGATTCGCGGGGTCTGCGTTGAGGCCCGCGTTGCTGGACAGCGCGGTGCGCAGGATCCAGTAGAACGGCAGCGCAGTGATGAGGACGATCAGGCCCATCACGGTCCAGGCGGCGGCCCGGCCGACGGAGAACCTGCGCCTGACCGGACGTATCCCGGTCGTCGTAGTGGTCACGGCAGCCACGGTGAGCTCCTTCCGTCAGCCGAGGTCGGTCTGGCCGGCCCGGGTGAGCCGGTACTGCAGGACGGTGATCGCGCTCAGCACGACCAGCAGGGCGACGGACATCGCCGACGCGTAGCCGAACTGGAAGCGGCCGAAGGCGGAGCCGTAGATGTAGTACTGAAGGACGTTGGTCGCGTTCGCCGGACCGCCCGCGGTGGTCACCGCCACGGTGTCGAAGACCTGGAACGAACCGATCACGGTCATGATCAGCACCACGGCCAGCACCGGCCGCAGCAGCGGCATGGTGATCCGCCAGAACATCCGCCACTCGCTCGCGCCGTCCACCCTGGCCGCCTCGTAGACGTCGTTCGGGATGGCCTGGAGGCCGGCGAACAGGAGCAGCGCGGTGTAGCCGACGTGCCGCCAGACGTTGATCAGGGCGATCGTGGGGATGGCCCAGGTCTCGTCGTTGAGGAAGGGGATACGGTCGAAGCCGACCGCGCTGATGATCTCGTTGCCGATGCCGAGCTGGGTGTCGAGGATCCACAGCCAGACCAGGCCCGCGACGACGTTCGACATCAGATACGGCGTGAGCACGATGCCCCGCAGCATCGCCGACTGGGTCAGCCGCTGCAGCAGCACCGCGATCGCGAGCGCGGCGACCGTCTGTACGCCGATGTTGATGACGACGTACTCGACGGTCACCTTCAACGAGTCCCAGAAGATCGGGTCGTGGACCATCCGCACGTAGTTGTCCAGGCCCACCCACTGCGCGGGCGTGAGCAGGTTGAACCGGGTGAAGCTCAGATAGATGCCCCGCAGCGTCGGCCAGAGCAGGAAGACCAGGAAGCCCAGCATCGCCGGAGCGATGAACACCGCGGCGAGCCGCCCGTCCCCCTGACTCTCGCGGGAGCGCGCCCGCCGCGTCCTCGACTTGGTCCCTGCCCCCTCGGCGCCGCCCAGAGGCAGACGCGACGGAGGGCTGCTGGAGGCGATGGTCATCGGGAGACTCCCTCGTCTGCGGCTCTCGTCCTCGGCCACTTACTTTTGTGGCGGAAGAATCCACCCGTCAAGAGGCGTGCCGATATCTTCTCCAGGCCCTGTCGAACGGCTTAGACTGGCCTGGTTGCTTTTGTAGGGAAAAAAATCATGTGGGAGCCTGACGACCATGACCGCAGTAGCCGCCAGCTGGCTTCCCCTCAGCCCCGGTGAACGCTCGGTGGCGATCGAGGTGCTCCTCGGCGGCCCGGTGTCGCGCACCGAACTCGCCCGGCGGCTCGATCTGTCCGCGGGCAGCCTCACCCGGCTGACCAAACCGCTGATCGAGTCGGGCCTCCTCGTCGAGGTCCCCGAGGCGGGCGCCCCGGCGGAGGTGCGTCAGGGCCGGCCGTCCCAGCCGCTGGACGTCGTCGCCGAGTCACGCTCCTTCATCGGCTTCAAGATCACCGATGACATGGTCTACGGCGTCGTCACCACCCTCCGGAGCGAGATCGTCGCCCGCTACGACCGCCCCCTCGCCACCCACGACCCCGCCGAGGTCGTGGACCTGCTGGGGGAGATGGCCGACGAACTCGCCGGCAGCCACCCCCGGCTCGCCGGCATCGGCATCGGTGTGGGCGGTCTCGTCGAGGAGCGTGCCGTGGTCGGGGAGTCCCCGTTCCTGCACTGGCGCGACGTCCCGCTCGCCGAACTGGTCGAGGAGCGCACGGGCTTGCCGGTCGTCGTGGAGAACGACGTGGCCGCCCTCGTCGAGGCGGAGACCTGGTTCGGCGCCGGCCGCGGCCTCGACCGCTTCGTCGTCCTCACCATCGGCGCCGGCATCGGCTACGGGCTGGTCTTGTGCGGCAAGCGGGTGCCGTATGCCGAGGAGGACCGGGGCTTCGGGCGGCACTGGATCGTGAACCCCAACGGTCCGCTCACTCCCGACGGGGCCCGCGGCAGCGCCGTCTCCCTGCTGACCATCCCCAACATCCGCTACCAGGTGCAGGCCGCCACCGGCCGTGACCGCACATACGAGGAGATCCTCGAGCTCGCCGCGGCGGGCGAGCCGATGGCCTCCCGGGTCATCGAGGAGGCGGCCCGCGCCCTGGGCACCCTGGTCGCCCAGATCGGCAACTTCGTGCTGCCGCAGAAGGTCCTGCTCGCCGGAGAGGGGGTCGGTCTGATGGAGGTCGCCGGCAAGACTGTGACGGAGACCATCCGCGCCCATCGGCACCCGCTGGCCGCCCCGATCGACCTGGAGATCAAGGTGTCCGACTTTCACGACTGGGCGCGTGGTGCCGCCGTTCTCGCGATCCAGGTGCTGGTGCTCGGGGCGGCGGACGCCTGAACTCCTCGACCCGCGTTGACAGATGGACGTGATCAGCAACACGGTCTGAAATGTCCGTATTGTGCGAGCTTACTCACGGCGCCTTCACCTTGGGAGCTCTATGCTTCACAGCATGTCCACCACTGTTGAATTCGCCTCCGATCGATCGGCTGACGAGGTCAACGAGGAGATCCGGGCGCTGTGGCGCCGGGCGGGCGGGACACTGAGCGTCGAGGAGCGCGAGGAGTACCAGCGCCTCGTCCTGGAGTGGGCCGCCGCGGTCCCGCAGCCGGCGAAGGCGGCCTGAGCACTCGCATCGGCGAAGGCCCGAGCGGCCGTCCCCGACGAGATCGCCTCGCCTCGGCGACACCTTCCCGGGCACTCCTGACCCGTTGAGTGCCCCTCTCCCACTGACCTCGGCTCGCACACCGACCTCAGCCGGCGCTCGGCCGGCCCCGAGGTGCGGGCCGGCCACGTCAGGTCCCGTCAGGTCCCGTCCGTCAGCCCCAGGTCGCCGAGTAGTGGCGCCGGTACGCCTTGCGGTCCTGCTCCGCGCGGATGAAGCGGGCCGCCACCAGCGCGACCATGCTCCCCGCGATGACCAGCAGCCCGGGGCCGACGTTCTTCGGGTCCGCGAGCCGGGACAGCAGGGTCGACGCATCGGCGCCGGCGATCGGGGTCGACGAGCCGGGCGATGCCGCACCGGGCGCGATCGCGCTCTGCGTGGCCGACGCGGACGGCGTCGGAGCGGGCGAGCCGTTCTGCTGACCAGCGCCGCTCGGCGCCGCGACGATCAGCTTCATGCCGAGCGAGTCCAGCGCCTTCGTCACCGGCTGGAAGAAGGTCGTGCCGCCCGCGTTGCAGTCGCCGCTGCCGCCCGAGGTCACCCCCAGCGCGATCCCCTCGGAGAACATCGGACCACCGCTGTCCCCGGGTTCGGCGCACACGTTGGTCTCGATGAGCCCCGTGACCGTGCCCTCCGGGTAGTTGACCGTCGCGTTGACCGCGGTCACCTCACCGTCGCGCAGCCCGCTCGTGCTGCCGCTGCGGAACACCCGCTGCCCCACGGCCGGATCGGCCAGACCCGTGATCCGCACACCCTTGCCGTCCCCGATGGAGACGACCTCGGCGCCGGCGCCCGCGTCCCCGCTCGCGTACTCCACCAGGGAGAAGTCGGCGCCGGGGAAGTTCTGCTTGACGGTGCGGCCGATCTGCTGGGTGCCCCGGTTGTCGGCGAACCACACGGAACCGTCCGGCCCGCAGTGCCCGGCCGTGAGGATGAAGTCGCGCTGTCCGTCGGTGACGTTGAAACCGGCCGAACAGCGCCCGGCGGTCGACAGCAGCGGCAGTGCGCCGTTGAGCCGTGTCGTGAACGTGCCCTCGGTGCGCTCCATGCGGACGAAGCCGCCCATGCCGTCCGCGAGCTTCGTCATCCGGGACCAGTCGGCGGCCGAGACGGTGCTGTCGCCCCGTACCACCACCTCGTTGGACCGGTAGTCCATGACCCACGCTGTACCGGCCACGCGGGGCGCCGAACGCAGCGTCGACGTCGCCGACTTCAGCTCGTCCATGCTGTGGTCGACCATCTTGGCCTCGGCGCCGGACTGCCGCACCTCGGCGGCCGCCTCCTCGTCGGTGACCGCGACGACCGGCTTCCCGTCGGAGCCGATCCAGCTGCCCGCCGTACGGGAAGTGCCCAGGCGGGAGACGAGACCGCTGCCGGTGTCGGTGGCCGGAGCGGCGTAGGTGTGCGGGCCAGTGGAGCCGTCGGGAGGTTCGCTCGCCACGGCGCGTGTGACCATCGTTCCTCCGAGGAGGAGTCCGCCGACGGCCGCCAGCCGTGTCACTCGCCGGACGAGACGTCGTCGTGCGTGCCTCATGCAGGGCTCCCGAACCAGTACAGCGCGGCGTGAACGCCGCGGGGCCCTCCCGGAGTTGAGCACCCTCTCTCCATACGTGGCCCGGCAGGCCCGCGTTCACCGCACAGGTGATCGTTCTTGCGTCGGCGCCGCACCCGCCACCGACCGCTCCCCGTCCTCACCGTTCCCGGCCACCGCACAGGCCTCTATCTTTGTGCCCCATGACCAGGATCCCGTACGAGACGTCCGGTGAACCGAACCCCTTTCGCGCACTCGCCTTCGACCGTCTCCGATGTCGTACGAGCATGAAGTGGCGTGCCTATCCCGACGACGTGCTGCCGATGTGGGTGGCCGAGATGGACGTACCGCTCGCCGAACCCGTCGTCCGCGCGCTCACCGACGCCCTCGCACTCGGCGACACCGGCTACCCGGCGGGCACCGGCTACGCCGAGGCTTTGGCGGGGTTCGCGGACAAGCGGTGGGGCTGGGACGGGCCGGCCGTGGAGCGGACGGCGATCGTGCCCGACGTGATGCTCGGTGTGGTCGAGATGCTCAAACTGGTCACCGGACCGGGCGATGCGGTCGTGGTGAACTCACCCGTCTATCCGCCGTTCTACCAGTTCGTCGGGCACATGGACCGGCGGGTGCTCGAGGCCCCGCTGGGCGTGGATCTGCGCATCGACCTCGACGCTCTTGACGAAACGTTCCGGCGGGCGGTCGCCGGCGGGCGGCGCGCCGCCTTCCTGCTGTGCAGCCCCCACAATCCGACCGGCACCCTGCACACCGCGGACGAACTGGCCGCCGTGGCCGCCCTCGCCGACCGCCACGCCGTGCGGGTCGTCACCGACGAGATACACGCACCGATCACCGCCGGCGGTGCCGAGTTCGTGCCGTACCTGAGCGTCCCGGGTGCCGAGAGCGGGCTGTCGCTGATGTCGGCGTCGAAGGCCTGGAACCTGGCCGGCCTCAAGGCGGCCCTGGCCATCGCCGGGCCCGCGGCCGCCGCCGACCTGGCCCGCCTGCCCGAAGAGGTCAGCCACGGGCCCAGCCACCTCGGCGTCATAGCCCACACCGCCGCCCTGCGTGACGGCACCGGCTGGCTCGACGCCCTGCTGTCCGCACTCGACGACAACCGGCGCCTGCTCGCCGACCTCCTGGCCGAGCACCTCCCGGCGATCACCTACCGCCCGGGCGAGGCCACCTACCTCGCCTGGCTCGACTGCCGCGCCCTCGACCTCGGCGACGGTGTCGACCCGGCCGACGTCTTCCTGCGCCGCGGCCGGGTGGCACTCAACTCCGGGATCCCGTTCGGCACCGGGGGAGCCGGGCACGTACGGCTGAACCTGGCCACCTCGCCGGAGCTGATCAGGGAAGGCGTACGGCGGATGGCGGCGGCACTCGACTGAGACGGCACGGGCGAGGGTCGCGAGGCTTGCCCGACAGCAGGGGGGGGCGAGGGCGCCGGTCGGCACCCGCACCCCCCTGCCTACACTTCCCGCCATGGACGACACGTTGCTGGAGCAGCTCGGCGCGGGCAAGTACCTGCTCATCACCAGCTACCGCAAGAACGGCACAGGCGTGGCCACGCCGGTCTGGGTGGTGCGCGACTCGGACGCACTCGGCGTCTGGACGGTCGCCGACTCCTGGAAGGTCAAGCGCATCCGGGCCCGCGGCGACGTCCTCGTCGGCCCCTGCGACCTGCGCGGCAGGCCCACCGGCGACCAGGTCCCCGCGACCGCCGAGATCTGCGACGAGGCGACCAGTGCCCGCTACCGCCGGCTCATCGCCCGCAAGTACGGGATCACCGGCCGACTCACGCTGCTCGGCAGCCGACTGCGCCGCGGTGTGCACGGCACAGTCGGCATACGCATCACGTTGACGCCCTGACCTGCTGACCTACGTCACGGCCGGCCGGCGGCGCGTCACGGGGCGTCCAGCACCGTGCCCGTCACCGCCGGCGTGCCGGGCAGCGGCTCACCGTTGTCGTCGGCCGGCTGGAAGCGCACCGACTCGGCCGGCTCGGCCACCTGGTCCTTGAGTGTCGGCACCTGTACCTCGGTGCTGGTCTGCCCCGGCTGGACGGACGCCCACAGGTAGAGACCGTCGACCTTGGACAACGGCCGCTCCGGATCCGGCGACGCACCGGTGTTGTCCAGGAGCCAGCGGGGGTCGACGTCCTTCGTCGACAGCTCAGGACCGTCGGTGACCGGCAGCACGGTGAGCAGCCCGCTCACCTCCGCGTCGGCCACCGCGGACAAGGAGATCCGCCACTTCAGCGGCTGCCCCTCGGTCACCCGGTCGGCGACCGGCGTCACGGACACCGAGGGCACCGGATCGTCGTTCTCCACGGTCACCCCGCCCCGGTGCGCGCCGATGACGGAGCCGCGGACCGCCTTCACGAACACGTCGTGCGCCAGGTCGTAGCCGTAGCGGCGATTGCCCTCGACCTTCACCGGTACGTCGATGTCGTGCGCGCCCGGCCGGACCGTCACCAGCCGGTCCGTGGTCCGGCCGGTGTCCGGGTCGGCGACGAACAGCCGTACCTGCCCGCTGCCGTGTCCCGAGACCCGGACCGGCACCCGGTACGTCCGTACGCCCGAGTCCCCTTCCTTGACGGTCAGCCGGCCGATGTCGACCCGGGGCAGCGGAGCCTCGCGCACCAGCGGTGTGCCCGCCCGCCAGCCCCAGGCGTCCATCAGCCAGGCCCGTCCGGACCCCGTGCGCGGCGTCAGTTCCAGAGACTTCACGTGGCGCAGGTCGAGCGCGGCCGCATCGTCCGACCCGATCGGCACGCGCACCTCACGCGCCCAGTACGAGGCGGTCCGCTCCGTCCCCGGCAGCCCGTCGACCTTGACCCGGCCGAGGGTTCGCTGCCGTCCGGCGGTGTCGGTGACGGAGACGTCCAGCTGCGTTCCGGTGCTGTTCGGCGGCACGATGACGCGCAGCGCCAGCGCCTTGTCACCCGCCAGGGACAGCGGCCGGTCCGGTCGGATCCGTGCGGCGGAGCCCGCCGCGGACCAGCGCAGCGCGACCGCGCGGCGGCCGGGCTCGCGGTCGGTGTCCCACCGCGCGAAGTGCGGTGAGGCGCCGGCCGTCTCCGACGACAGACAGGCCTTGGCCGCGGAAGGATCCACCGCCGAGCACAGTCGGCCTCCACTCACGCCGACCTTGCCGTCCGGAAGGAACCCGGCGCCGCGCCGCGCGCCCACCGCATGCGTGAGAACGCGCGCGGGATCGGCCGACGGCGCACGGCGGCCCGAGCCGTCGAGCAGCGGACGGACCCGGTCGTCCCCGGCGACGAACAGCCGTGCCGCCGCCGCGATGTAGGTGGCGCCGGCCTTGTGCTGCTGGTCGGCGGTCAGCCGGGTCCTGGTGCCGGGGGAGCAGACCGGGTCGCGCTCCTCCTCGTCGGTCCAGAAGTCGTCGTCGGCGGGTGCCTCGGCCTGCCCCGGCGTCCACTCGCTGTTGAAGTAGTTGTGGTTGGCGCCCACCATGTACACGGCACTGTGCAGCGCGGCACCGCGGCTGACCCGGCGGGTGCCGTCGACGTACACCTCGCCCTGCAGATCGGAGACATCGCCGTCACAGCCCGGCAGGATCGTCATCGACGGCACATCCGCGACCGGGTTCTGGCCGAAGATCGTCGGGCCGATGAGCACGGTGCCGCGGATCCGCCAGCGCACCGGGCCGTGATAACCGTCCTGGTCCGCGGGCGGCGGGTAAAGGCTGTCCATCGCGGCCCGGTTGACGCCCTCGCCGCCGCGCGAGTGCCCCACCAGCAGCACCCGCGACAGATCGGCGCCGGGTGCCTGCCGTACGGCCGCCGGTGCGGTGCCCGGGTGGGCGGACCAGCCGGCCCAGCGGGCGAGATGCCGGCGTACGAGTGACGAGCGGGCCTGCGCGCCGCCGTCCTCGGCGCGCCAGTCCTGGCCGTTGATGCCGTTGGCGGAGATCGACACCGTCACATAGCCCTGGGAGGCGAGCAGGCGCTGGTCGCGCAGATAGCCGCGGTGGCTCGGCACCGGCTTGGAGCCGGCCGCGCAGGGCCAGTCGCCGCTGATCTCGCCCTGCCGCGTGTAGCAGGTGACGTGGCGTCCGTGGAGGAACAGGGCGAGCGGCCGGCGGCCGTCGGCACCCTTGGGCGCCACGACCACGGCCCGCATCTCGACCGGCTCGGCGAAACCGGGCAGCCGTACCGGGTCGAGGTCGTACTCGCCGGTGACGGTCCGGTACACGCCCGGCTTGCCGGGGTCGACCTGGTTCGCCGGCAGCTGCCGGGGGGCGGTCACCGCCGAGCGGCCACCGCCACCGGTGCCGGCCTCGGGCGCGTCCAACCGGCGCCCTGCGGCCCGTACTTGAAGGTCCTCGACGGAGACCGGCGGGACACCGTCGAGGCCGAGCCGGAACGTGCGCCCGTCCTTCGCCGGCGCCGGACGGCCGAGCAGTTGGTCACCGGCGTAGAACTCGACCCGGGCGTTCCCCATCGGCACCCGCTCGTCGGACCGCCACACCAGCTTGCGCGCGGATCCCTCACCGGTGATGCTCCAGTCCGGCGGCAGACCGTCGCCGCTGTCCGACGAGTCCGCTAACGGCCGTACTTCGGACGCCTGTTGGGCCTGAGCCCACCCGGGCGACGCCCCCACCACCGCGAGGACCGCCAAGGCGGTGACCCATATTCGCCGGGCACGGATCACGTGCCCCTCCTTCCACTCGCCCCAGGACGTCCCCGGGGCCCTCACTCCGGGAGGACGGAAAGAGGTGCTTGTGCGTTGCCTGTGAAGGACGGGAACGATGATGGAACCGGTGGTCGGCCGAACACCGGGTCGGTGGCTGAGGACTGGCCGGGCGGCCGAGGGGAAAGGCCACCACAATGAGCCGAACTCCGCACCGCCGCGCCGCCGTTGTCGGCACCGGCCACCGCGCCCAGACCTTCACCCGGGCCCTCGCCGAACGCCCCGGCCACCTCGTCGCCGCCCTCTGCGACCCCAGCCCCACCCGGATGGCCTTCCACAACCGGCTGTTGGCCGAGGCCGGCGCACCCGCCGCCACCCAGTGGGCGCCGGACCGCTTCACCGACATGCTCGCCACAGAGGACATCGACGAGGTCGTCGTCACCACCGTCGACGCGGAACACGATCGCTACATCGTCCCTGCGCTGAAAGCGGGCTGCCGCGTCGTGACCGAGAAACCGATGACGGTGGACGCGCAGCGCTGCGCCCGCATCCTCGACACGGTCCGGGACACCGGCAACTCCCTCACCGTCGCCTTCAACTACCGCTTCAACCCCGTGCACGAGAAGGTCCGCGACCTGCTCGCCGACGGCGCGATCGGCGAGATCCTCTCCGTCCACTTCGAGTGGCTGCTCGACGTACGCCACGGCGCCGACTACTTCCGCCGCTGGCACCGGGACAAGCGCAACAGCGGCGGCCTGATGGTGCACAAGTCAGGCCACCACTTCGACCTGGTCAACTGGTGGCTCGCGGACGAGCCGAGGGACGTCTTCGGCTACGGGCGGCTCGGCTTCTACGGCCCCGCCGCGGGCGAACGCCACGGGCTGCGCCGGGACTACGACCGCGCCCACGGCGCCGACCAGGCCGCCGACGACCCCTTCGCCCTGGACCTTGCGGCCAACGACACGCTGCGGGCCCTCTATCTCGACGCCGAGCGGGACGACGGGTACGTGCGTGACCGCAACGTGTTCGGCGGGCCCGTCTCCATCGAGGACGACATGGCCGTCCTCGTGCGGTATGCCGGGGGCGCGACGATGACGTATCACCTCACCGCGTACTCGCCGTGGGAGGGCTACCGGGTCATGTTCAACGGCAGTGCGGGACGGCTGGAACTCGAGGTGGAGGAGAGCCGCTGGCAGCCGCCCCGGGCCCGGATCGGCTCCGGCAGCGGTGCGGTGCACGGGGACACGGCCGCCGAGCACGCGGGCGGCGCCCGGCTCACGCTGCGTCCGCTGTGGCGGCCTCCGGTGGACGTTGGGCTCGTGACCGCCCACGAGGCGCACGGCGGGGGCGATCCGCGCATGCTGGACGCCCTCTTCGGCCCCGTCGATCCCGCGCAGACGGCCGACTCGGGGACGGAGGCACCCGCGGTGGCGCATCCCACGGCCACCGAACGCGACGGCGCGCTGGCCCTGGCCGTCGGGCTCGCCGCCAATCAGTGCTTCGAGACGGGACGGCCCGTGGCCGTACCGGAGTTGATCCCCGGGATCCGGAAGCCCTCAGTCGATCAGGGGGCTCAGGTCCAGGCGCGGTAGGGCTCGTCGATCAGCTGGAACACCGGCTCGCCCCGGACCGGGTCCTTCGCCGTGGACAGCCGGACCCGGTCCCCGCTGTGGATGCCGATGGGCGGGCCCATCACCCGTCCGCGTACGACGAACCCCTCGGCCATCTCGACGAGCGACACATTGCGCGCGGCGGGCGTGTTGCGGTGGACCACCGTCGAGTGGCGTACCGTCCCCACGCCCTCGCTGCGCTCCGTCCGCAGGTCACTGCCCTGGCAGACCGGACACAGCAGCCGGTGGTACATCGCCGTGCCGCACCAGGTGCAGCGCTGGAAGAGGACGGCCTCCGTGGCAGGGGCCGCGGGGTCGAGTACGCCGGCCGCGGAACCTGCGGTCTGACGAGCAACAACGCTTCCTGAGTGGTGGTACACGCTGGTCAACTCCCTGCGCTCGGCCGGAATCCCACGTGCGCGGGTCACCCGTGCACGCACGTGCCCGGTTCACCGTGCCACCGTGCACAGCGGCAGCGTATGGCACTCAGTGCCATACGTAAAGGCACTCCGTACCCTGAATCTGTTCGGGGACCCGATCAGTCCCGCCCGAGCGTGGCCTCGATCTCCTGGACGACCCGCCACAGCGGGGCACCGCGCCGGGACACGACGACCACCACGTCCTCGGGCTCCTCCGCACCGGCGGGGCCCGGGGGAGGGGCGGCGCCGAAGGCCGACTGCACATACCCCAGGGCGTGGTCCACCGCGGCGCTCGCGTCGCCCTGGCCGTCCGAGCGCAGCCAGGAGCGCAGCGCGTTGTTGTGCGCCGCGACCACGGCGGCGGCGATCACATCGGCCTGCAGGGTTCCGTCGCGCCGGGCGGCGAAGCGCTCGCGCAGATACTCGGCCAGGGCACGCTCGTAGCGCCACACCACCGACAGCTCGTAGGCACGCAGCCCCGGCACCTTCTTGGTGAGCCGGTAGCGCTGCACCGAGAACGTCGGGTTCTCCGCGTACATGCGCAGCACCAGCCGGGCCGCGTCGCACACCCGGCGCACCGGCTCGTGCTCCGCGCCGCTCGCGGCGAGGAAGGCGGTCATGTCGGCGAGGCACCGCTCGTGGTCGGGGAAGACCACGTCCTCCTTCGAGGGGAAGTAGCGGAAGAAGGACCGCCGTCCGACACCGGCCAGCGCCACGATGTCGTCGACGGTCGTCTGCTCGTAGCCCCGCTCCGGGAACAGCTGGAAAGCCGCCGCGACCAGCGCCTCCCGCATCGGTGGCTTCGCCGCCCCGGCCTCCGTCTTCTCGTCGCGGCCGGGGGTCCCGCTGCTGGTGCTCATGGACGGGAACGTAGCACCAGAGCGAGGCCCGTGGCACTCAGTGCGCTGTCGGCAGGGTACTGAGTGCTGCCAGTTGTTCGTCCGACACCGGCTCCCCCGAGTCGGGCAGCAGTTGGGGGATGCCGTCGATCACGGGATAACGGCGACGCAGGCGGGGGTTGTAGAGCGCGGAACCCGGTCCGTCCAGGATCAGCGGTCCTTTGTCGAGGGGACAGACCAGGATCCTCAGCAGCGGGTCGTCGGGCTTCATGAGCGGTTCCCTTCGGGGGTGGGGCGGTGCGCGTCGTGACGCGGCAGGGTGAGCACGACGGCCAGGGCGAGCGCGGTGCCGCCCAGGCGCAGGGTCAGCCGCAGCGGGTCCTGCGGGAGCGGTTCGCCGAACGCGACCGTGCCGCCCGCCACGCTGAACACGCAGGTGACGGTGGTGCACACGGGCACGATCAGCGAGGCCCGGCAGCGTTGCAGGGCGGTCTGCGAGAGCACGAGGCCGAAGGCCCCGGTGAGGAGCAGGAGGTAGGGGTAGGGGGAGGCGAGCAGAGCCGGTACGGCGTCGCCGAGACCCGCGGTGGTCAGCCGGCCGGACACGCCCTTGATCGCGAGCGAGCTCACCCCGTACAGCAGCCCGATCGCCACGGCGTACACCACACCCGTGGTCGGCGGCCGATGGCGCCGGCGGGCCCGCCGCTCGGCCGTGCCGTACAGCCACAGGCCGAGCGCGAGCGCCGGTACGCACAGGGCGAGCAGGGTGCCGGCCGGAGCGGTGCGCGCGATCGGCTCGGGGCTGTCGCGCAGCGACGCCACCATCATCAGCAGCGCCAGCGCGATGACGGCGACACCCCGCCGCTCCGCGGCCGTCAGCCGCTCGCCCAGCACCACCGAGGAGAGCAGGAGCAGCAGCACCAGCCCGGAGACGAACAGCCCTTGCGCCGCCGCGATCGGCAGGACCCGGTAGACGGCCAGCTGAGCGGCGAAGCCCAGGGCCAGGGCCAGCGCGCCGCCGACCCACAGCGGGCTGCCGGCGAGCAGGCGCAGCGCCCGGCCCGGCCGTGCGGCGCGCAGCGGCGGCAGACCGGCCAGCGCCCGCTTCTCCAGCACGAACCCGGTGCTGTAGAGGACGTTCGCCAGCAGGGCCGCGACCACTCCCCAGACCACGGCGCTACCTCCGCCTGGCATGCACGAGGAGGATCGAGGACAGGGACGGCAGCCGGCAGGCCAGCCGGTCGAGCGGGCGCAGCGCACGCGGAACCCCGTGGAAGGGCGCCCCCTCCAGCCGTACCACCTCGAAGCCGGACGCCGTCACGAACTCCCGCAGCGCCCGCGCCGTGAACAGCCGCAGATGGCCCACCACTTGGCTGCCCGGCCTGCCGTGGACACGGCGCAGACTCACCTCCGAGAAGACGGGCTGGACCCCGCCGACCAGCAGCGCCCGGTTGTACCAGGCGGCCAGGTTCGGGGTGGAGAGCATCAGATGACCGCCCGGCCGCAGCACCCGGCGCAGCTCGTCGAGGGCGCCGTCGGGGTCGACGAGGTGCTCCACGACCTCGCTGAACAGCACCGCGTCCGCACTGCCGGACACGAACGGAAGCCCGCCGTCGGACAGTTGGCCGCGCACCACCCGCGGCAGCCGCCGCGCCGCCCGGCGCAGCGCGTCCTGCGACCAGTCGACGCCCACGATCCGGTGCCCGTCCAGGACACGCGCGGCGACGGCCGCCGCCGAGCCGTCCCCGCACCCCACGTCGAGCACGGTGGCGGGCGGTCGCTCCGGCACTGCGGGACCGAGCGCGCGGGCCAGCATCCTGGCCTGCCGCCGACTGCGGTCCTCGCCGGAGGCGACCGGGACGGCCGGGTCCTCGTAGAAGTCCCGAAGCCCCGGGGCGGGAGCCTTGGTGGCCGGGGACGGCGGTGATGTGGTCATGGCGCGCTCCGAGGGCCGTATGTCATCAACAGGCACTCCTCGAAGAGACGGGCCAGGGCGGCGCCGGCCGCGTCGTCGAGGAGGTCGCGCGACCAGCGCAGCGTCATGTGCAGCCGTCCGCCGGTGGAGGCCGCCGCCAGGCTCAGACCGCGGGGCATACGGGCGGGCGCGGAGAACCACACGGCACGGGCCCGCCCCGCGTCGCCGAAGTCCAGCGGATACGGCACCCGCCCGAGGTTGCTGAGCAGCAGGGTCGACGTCCATGGGGCGACGGCCCGGCGCGCGCCGCGAGTCAGCGCGCCGCGCACCCCGACCGGAAGCAGGGGCGCCGTCAGCAGAGCCGCCCCCGGTCCCAGTGGTGTGCGCTGTGGTGACTTCAGCGTCCGGGTGCGCCGGGCGGTGGTGCGCAGCAACCGGGTCACGGCCGCCGGATCGGGATGCCGGGCCAAAAGCAGCGGTGTGTCGGTCCGGTCCGCGGGCGTCATCGGCACCTCGGCGAGCCGTGTCCCGTTCCCGAGGGGCATCGCCAGGTCGCGCGAGCGGTCGTCCACGGGCATGGTGATCCGCACCGGGCGGTCGGGCCTGCCGTGCGACTGGTTCCAGCGGCCGACCATCAGGGAGGCGGCGACCAGGAGTTGGTCGTTGACGGTCCAGTCGGCGGCCGGATCCGGTTGCGGCAGTGGCAGGTCCATCTGGAGCATGCCGTTCGCCGCAGCACGCGCGCGCGTCGGGCGGGCGGCGGTGTCGGGGGCCAGCCGTGCGGGCCGGGCCCTTCGCACACGGCCGTCCCTGTGCCGCCCGGCGGGCGCCCGGCGCACGGGCGCGACCGGTGCGGTGACCGTGCCCTCCCCGCCGTAGAGCGCGGCCGTCGTGGCGAGCACCCGCAACCCGGACGGCGCGTCGAGGGCGGTGTGGTGCAGGGTGAGCAACAGGACGGACCGTACGGCGTCGAGGGCGACCACCTCCAGGCGCACGGGCGGCGACCGGTACAGCGGCGGGCACAGCGCGAGCGCCCGCGCGCGGGCACGGGCCAGGGCGCCTGGGCCCGGCCCGGCGAAACTCACCGGGTCCACGTCCGGCGTGCCGGTCAGCTCCCACTCGTAGCACCGCCGGTACCAGCGGTGCGGCGCCTGACGTACGAGGATCCGGGAGTGGACGAGCAGCGCCCGGCCGAACGCCTCCCACAACCGCCGCGCGTCCGGTCGGCCGGGCAGATGGACCTCGATGTGGACGGTCTCCGGCTCGTCGTCGCTGAGGCAGTGCCGGGACACCTCGTCGACGATCGGGAACGCCAGCCGTGCCGGAACCGGCGCGCTGCCGCGCCCGGTGAAGGGGTCGGTCTCGAGCGCGGTCATCGCTCACCGCCTCTCCCGCCGGTCCCCGTCCTGCCGGAGCCGATCGTCACGACCGCCGCGGACAGGGCCACGAGCGCCAGCACCTGGGCCACCGCGCCGAAGGCGCCGCGATCGGCGGAGAGCGGCGCGCCCGCCCCCGTGGCCGCGGCGATGCCCGCCCCGGCCATGGCCGCCGCGGCGACCGGGACCAGGGCGCCGGGTCGCAGCCGGGCGACCAGCGCGAGCGCGGGGACCACCAGGGCGAGCGGTCCCGCCACCAGTGCCACGACCGCGGTCGGCGCCACCGTTCCGAGGAACAGACCGGGCGCGGCGGGAACTTCCTTGTGTCCGGGCGAGGTTCGAGCGGTACGTCGCCGTCCCACGAAGGCGAGTGCCACGAGCGCGGCGACACCGACCGCCCCGCCGACCAGCGCGGTCCGGTACAGCCCCGCGGGCTCGTACTCCATGTGCACGGTGCCGGACTTCCCGGCCGGGACCAGCCAGGCCTGCTGCCAGCCGTCGAGCCGGACCGGCGTGAGCTCCTCGCCGTTCAGCGTGGCCTTCCAGCCGTCGTTGACGTTCTCGTACGTCCGCAGGTACGACGCCTCTCCCGACCCGGCGGACACGGAGACCGTCCGGCTGTCGCCGGTCCACTTCCGTACGGTGACCTCGCGGTCCGCCGCAGCGGCGACGGCACGCGGCTCGCCCCGGGACAGCGTGACGTCCGTGATCGCGAGCGGCCCGGTGTCGCCGGCCTCCACGCGGTGCCTGCCGAAGGCCAGCTCCAGGCCGCCGGCCTTCGCCTCGTCGCTCGCGCACAGCTCCACCTTCACCGGCCGGCGCTCCGTCAGATCGCGGACCAGGCCGGACGCCTTCGTCGGGTGGAGCGTGCCGTCGACGTCGAGCTGCGGGCCCTGTCCGCACGGCAGCGAGAAGCGGGCGTCCAGCTCGGGCGGCGGAACACGCAGGCCGGCGAGCGCGGGCAGGTACACCTCGCTCAGGCCCACGGGCAGGTGGAGCCGTTCGTCGGCCACGGGGTTGTAGAGGGTCAGCGGCGCGGTCTCGGTGACCGTGATGTCGAGGCGGTCCGTGGTGATCGCGTCGAACCGCGCGAGCCCTTCGGAGTCCACGTCGGCCGTCGCCGTGCCGTGCGGCGAGCTGATCCGCACCTGCTCGGGACGGGAGGACAGGCCGCCCGCCGCGCCGAGGACGATCTCGTCGATCTTCTTCCTGCCCGGCCAGCTCAGATGGATCACGGGTCGGTCGCCGGCGATCCAGGCCGTCGTCAGATCGCCGTCGACCAGGTTCCGTGCGCCGAGCGCGACGCCGCTGCGGCCGGTGGAGTCGGCGGTCGCGGTGATCCTCTGGCGCTGCTGCGGGGCGATGCGGTCCAGCAGGCGGTCCAGTGCGTCGCCGGGCACGGCCACGGCCTGGGCCGACACGTCGTACGCGCCCGTGCCCTCCCGGGTGTGGAACTGCCGGTGCAGCCCCGCTTCCGTCGAGGCCGGGGCGAGCCCGCCCGGGTCGGTGCCGCGGTGCAGCGAGTAGACCTGCGCGTCGGCATGGGTGCCCTCGGCGTCGGTCGGCAGCGCCAGCAGTCGCGTCACCCTCACCCCTGGCACGGCCACCTCGGAGAATCCGGCGCCGGACAGCCCGGGGCGCGCCGACTCGGCGTCCAGGATCTCGATCTTCAGCCACTTCGCCCGGCCCTCGGGCGCACGGACCGACTGCCGCTCACCGTCCGGCCGCAGCTTGCTGTCGACCGAACCCCGGTCCGTCTCGATCCGCACCCGCGTGGGAGCGGGCCGCGTGGCGTCCCCGGGCAGCGGGGTCAGCCGGAGCGACGCCGGTATGTCGGTCGGCGCGGTGAAGTCCACGCGCAGCCACTGGCCGGCCGGCTCTCCCGGGCTGCCCTCGGCCCACGCGGTCCGCGGATCGCCGTCGAAGGCGTTGACCGGGTCGTACTGCGGCAGCTGGAACAGCCAGTTCCCGCTGCTGGACGCGGCCACCGACGCCGCACCGCGCAGCACGGCCGTCGTCTGATGGCCGGTGCCCTGCACGGGCAGGATCTGCTTCGGCTCGCCGCCCGGGTTCTGGAGGCTGCCGGAGGGGTTCCGCTCGGTGGCGGTGTAGGTGTACGAGGTGTGGGAGTTGACCAGGCCGAAGCGGGTGTCGGCGCGGCGCATTCCGTCGGTCTCGGCCTCCACCGCCGGCGCGTCGACCCCGGGGTGGGCGTCCCCCGCCAGCACGGCGGGCCGGTCGCGCAGCGCCGGGTCGGCGGAGAGCTGGAGCAGTGCCTCGGGGCCGCCGCTCACGACGGCAGTGTCGGCGGCCGCGTCGATCCCGACGAGCCCCGGCCGGTCGGCGGCGCCTTCGGGCTCGTAGATCTCGACCGCCTGCAGGCGCGGGTAGAGGCCCTGCACCTGGACGGGGGTGTCGGCGGGGATGCGTCCGGCGGTCACGAGCGGGCCGAAGCCGGCGGCCTTGCGGTAACCGGAGGCCTCCAGGGTCCGCCGAACCGTCTGAGGCGGTACGTAACCGATCTGGTCGGGGTCGAGGTCGTTGCGCACGACCACCTCGTGCAGCCCCGCCCGCGCCAGGTACGCCTGCAGGCCCGGCACCTCGCCGCCGGACATCAGCGCCTGCTCGACCGCATCCAGCGCCCGACGCGAACCGGCGGTGCCGAACGGCACGAAGTCCCGCTGCGCCCACCGGCTCTTCGCCAGCACGTCGAAGGGCTGGTCGATCGGGGAGCCCCAGGTGTAGGTGCCGTGCGCGGTGGCCGGTACGACGAGGGCCCGGCTGTCCCCGGCGTGCTCGTCCAGCCAGTCGGCGGCCTGCTCCCAGTGGGAGGGCAGCTTGGTGAACGCGCCCGGCTGGAGGATGCTGCCGTTCACGTACGGCCACGCCAGACCCGGCAGGACGAGCAGTGCGGCGATCACCGGGACGTACCGGCGAGAGCGCGCCGCCCGCGTGCCCCGGCGCTCGGCGACCACCGCCGTCAGGTGCGCGAGGCCCAGGGCCAGCGCGAGGGCGAGCCCCGGCTGGAACTTGTAGACGTTGCGGAACGGCCTGAGCGGACCGTCGAGCCACCCCTGCACCGTGTCGTGGAAAGGCGCGCCGAGGGCGCCGCCGTACCCGGCAAGCGCGAGCAGTGCGACGGCCAGCACGGTCAGCAGCAGCCAGCGCCGCTCAGGGATGTCCCGGCGGGCCAGTCCCGCCAGGCCCAGGGCGGCGGCGAACGCCGAGCCGAGCACGGCGATGACGGACGCGGCGACGGTCCAACCCGCCGGCAGCCAGGCCTCACCGAAGTGGAGATACGCCACCCAGTTACCGGCGCCGCGCAGCAGTTCGGTGGCCGACATGGTGGCGGTGGTGGTGTCCGCCTGCTCGACGTACGGCATGAAGTCCTCGCCGTAGAAGCGCAGAAGCAGCAGCGGCACCGTCCACCAGGCGGTCGCCAGCACCACACCGGGCAGCCACCAGGCGAGCAGGGCGCGGCGCCGGGGGCCCTTCGGACGGCTGAGCAGATACAGGCCAACCGGCAGGAGCGAGGCCAGAGTCGACGCGGCGTTGACTGCGCCCATGCAGGGGATGAGCAGCGCGGAACGGGCGGCGGCGAGGCGCGGGCTCAGCGTCGCGGAGGTCAGGGGCAGCAGCACCCAGGGCAGCAGGGCCCCGGGCAGCGCGGCGGCGGACGTGGAGCCGACGACGACGGTGAAGGTGGGCCACAGCGCGTACGCCACCGCGCCCAGCAGCCGGGTCCCGGACGAACCGACGCCCAGCCGCTCGGCCAGCCGCAGGGCACCCCAGAACGCCGTGGTCACCACGATCGACAGCCACAGCCGCTCGGCCAGCCACACCGGCAGGTGCAGCAGGTCGGTCAGGGCGTAGTACGGCAGCGTGGGGAAGGCGTAACCGACGTACTGGTCGAAGATGCCGCCGAAGCCCGCCCGGTCGTGCCACAGCTGACCCAGGTCGCCGAGGAACCTCAGCGGATCGGCGGCCACACCGAGCTTCGTCTCGAAGGTCATCCTGCCCGGGGACACCGAGAGGAAGGCCGCCAGTACGGCCGCCCAGAACCCGAACAGCAGGCGTCGTCCGCGCCGTTGCCCGGGCGGGGCCGTCGGCGCGGGTGCGGGGGCGGCATGTGCGGGAGCCTGGACGGTGCTGCTCATGAACGTGCCTCGCTAGAACGTGCCTTGTTGCCGAGGGGCGTCTCCGGAGAACCGGTGCGGCGCAGGATCAGCAGGAGATTCCAGGCGGCGATCTCTCTCAGTCCGGGGACCCGGGCGATGACACCCGGGAGGAAGGGCCAGTAGCGGGATCGGGCCGAGACGACACGCACGTCCTCGCGTGCGCGCACGTGCCGCAGGGTGGGGCCGATGTGGAGGGGGAAGAGGTTCTCACCGACGGTGTGCTTGGCCTCGCGCCCGGTCCGTCGCCGGTAGCGCTCGCGTGCCCGGCGCGCTCCGAGGTAGTGCCAGGGCGCCGTCTCGTGGCCGCCCCATGGTGAGAGCCAGTTGGTGAACGACATGTAGATCAGCCCGCCCGGCCGGGTCACCCGGACCATCTCGCTGAGGAAGGTCTCCGGGTCCGCCACGTGCTCCAGGACGTTCGAGGAGAAGCACACGTCCGCGACGCCGTCGGGCACCGGCAGCAGATATCCGTCGGCGACCACCGCACCCTCCGGCGGGCGGCCGCGCGAGGCCAACTCGCCGAGGTCGGGCTCGAAGAGGTAGCCGTGGGCGCCCCGGCGGCGGAACTCCTCGGTGAAGTGGCCGGGGCCGCCGCCGACATCGAGGACGATCCGGCCCCGCAGGTCGGTGTGGCGCGCCACCTGGGCGACCGCGTCGCGCGCCAGCAGCGAGTAGCAGCCCTCGGGGTCGGTCTGCTCCCGCATGAAGGCTCGGAACAGTGTGAGCGAGCGGCGCAGGGAGGGGTCCTTGAGGGGGCGTTCGACGACCTCAGTCATGTGCGGTCACCTCACGCGCCGTCGGGAAGTTCGGCAACGGCCGCTGACGCAACGCTCTGTCCACGCGGGGTACGGGGGAGGGGCAGGCCGGGTGCCATGGGCGAGGCGCCCTGCGTGGGCCGTATCGTGCGGCAGGCCTCCGCGGCCACCTCACGGAACTGCCGGACGGTGCTGCTCCACCGGAAGTTCTCGGCGCGCGCCTCGGCGGCACGGCCCATGACCCTACGGCGCTCCGCGCTGAGCGCGAGGGTGCACCAGGCAGCGGCGAACGAGCTCTCGCCCCCGGCCAGCACACCCGTCACCCCGTCCACGACGGAGTCCCGCAGACCGGGTATGTCGAAGCCGACGGCCGGGGTGCCACGCGCGGCGGCCTCGGTGACCACCAGGCCCCAGCCCTCCACCAGCGACGGATGCAGCAGCAGCCACGCCCGGCACAGCAGCCGGTGCTTCTCCGCCTCCGAGACCCGGCCGGTGAACACCACATCGGGCCCGGCCATGGCCTCGAGCCGCTCCCGCTCGGGACCGTCGCCGACGATGACGAGCCGCCCGCCGGTGACCGGACGCACCCGCTCCCACAGCCGCAGCAGCAGATCGATCCGCTTGTACTCGACCAGCCGCCCGACGGCGACGAACAGCGGCCCGGAGGCCTTGGGCATGAGCGGTCCGGGGGCGTCGACGCCGTTGTGGACCACCCTGATCCGCTCCGGCGGGACACCGATGGCGCGCAGTGCCGCGGCGGTGGAGTCGGACACGGCGACCGTCAGGCTGTCGCGGTGCGGGCCGGCCAGCGCCCAGTGCTCCAGCCTGCGGCCCAGCCGGGCCATGGGGCCCGGGTAGCGCATGTCCCACAGGTCGGTGTGCACATGGTTCACCAGGCACAGCGTCGGCCCCTTGTGCCACAGCGGTGCCAGGTACGGCATGCCGTTGCACACCTCCACCAGGAGGTCGCACGCGCCGACCTGACGGGCGAACGCCCGCTTGGCGCGCAGGAAATGACCGGCGTCGCCGCCCGCCGACACCACGCGGTAGTCGCGGTACGCCGCCGGGCCGCCGCACAGCAGCGTGACCTGGTGGCCCGTGGCGGTGAGTCCGTCGGCGACGCGGTCGACGAGGAGTTCCGAGCCGCCGGCGGCCGGGTTGTCCAGGTCGCGGCGGGCGAGGAAGACGATCCGGCGCGGATACGGGGAGGCGCCGGAGGCGGTGACTTCGGCGCCGGGGGTACAGCGACCGGCGTTGCGGGGATGAGCGGCGGTGGTCTTCTCCTGGCCGGAAACCAGGGAGGAAGCGTGCTGGGGCATCGTTGCTCCAACTCGTCGGATGCGGGGGGTGGGGAGCCGGGCGTCCGGGGGAGACACGCAGGGCCGGGACGTGGTGCGACGGTTGGGCCGGTTCCGGGAGAACGCGGATGTACTGGTTGGTAACGTAAGTTTTCGGATGAACCGTTCGATCTGGCTACGCACGGAGGTGACAATTTGTCCCTACTCGCGCTCCCGGATCAGTCACCTGTGTGAGTCCTGTCGACCGTCTGTGAGTCCTCCGGTACGGCTCGGCGCCGCCGCTCACGGACCAGGAACGTCAGTCCGGCAGCCGTGAGCACCCCGCCCGCGACGCCGGCGAGCGTGGGCGCGGTCTCGCCCAGGACCTCCAGCCGCCGGCTGTCGCGCGCGGCCTGAGCCACCTGGGTGCGCCGGGTCGCCTCGGTGAACTCCACCCGGTCGCTCGCCAGCAGCGTGACGGCGTCGGACCGGGCACCGGGAGCCCGCAGCGTGATCCTCGGCGCGATGCGCGCGTTCATGATGCGGCCGGTGCGCTGCTCCACCACCAGCTCGATCCCGGCGTTGGCGTACCACTCCTCGGCCGCCACCTGCCGCTGCTTCGGCCGTCCCACCAGCGATCCGGGCACCTCCCGGGTGACACCCGTGCGCCTGGCCTGCACGGCGCCGGTGAACCGGTAGCCCTCGCGCCCGAGCACCTTCTCGCTCCCGGAGAACTTCAGCGGTACGGCCCCGCCCAGCACGCCGTCCCACCACTGGTACGTACGTTTCTGCACGTCGAACGGGAACTTCAGATAGGCGTCGCCCCGGAACGACGGCTGCTCGCCGCAGCAGTGCACCGGCAGGTTGGTCCGCCGGTCCGTGACCCAGCGCTCGGTGGTCCACTGCAGCGACCTGCGCGGGTCCCGAAGGGGCAGGGTGGTGGGGGTGTCGATCTGCGTGGAGACGTTCCACACCGCGTTCCCGCTGCGCTCGGAGGCGGCGACGTCGCCCACGACCCGGCGGGTGATCGTGATCTGCTTCCCGTGCACGGTCTCCAGGGCGCCGGTGTCGAAGAAGCTGCCGGTCCCGGTGAGGACCGAGTCCGTCTCGACGTCCACCGGCGTGCGCTTGACCCGTGGCTCCACGTACCGGTCGAGCAGCTGGCCGAAAACCAGCGCGAAAACGCCCAAACCGATCAAAATCAACGGCAGAACGGAAGCTGTACGGCGCATGAGGGCACTCCGGTGGCAGCGGAAAGATGCGGACTGTGCGCCAGTGCGCGAGACAGTCCGGCTCACCCGGGGCGAATCTGGCCTACCGGGGAGTAAGTAGTTATGACCGGCGAAATTAGGCCGCTATTGACCCAGTGTCAACACTGACTTAATACTGATCGTGCCGGTCCGGGCCGGAACGCTGGGTGACAACCTCATCGACCGAGAGGCTCCTCGTCCCCATGCCCAGAATCTTCGCCGCCCTCCTGACGTGCGTACTCTCCGCCGCCCTGGCCGCGGGCGCCGCCTTCGGCCTCGTCGCCGCCCTGACCGCCACGCCCGAGCAGCCGAACGTGCCGCTGGTCACCTTCCCCGACCCGGCGGGCGACCGGTCCGCGCCCGTGCCCGCGCCCCGCACGCAGATCGCCGACCGCTAGGAGATGGTGCCCGTGCCCGCGCCCCCCGCCTGGCACAAGGTGCCGCCGGAGCAGGTACGGCGGTTCGCCGACCTGGCCATGGAGCAGGTGCCGGACATCGCGGGGGAGATCCTGCGGGCCATGCGCCAGGAGTTCCCGAACCTCGAGCTGACGACCGACGACATGGGCGTGCCGAAGGCACTCCTGGCGATCCGGCTCGCACTCGAGAGCTTCGTGTCGCAGCTGACCACCGACATCGAACGACCCCGCGAACTGCCCGAGGTCTTCCGGGAGTTCGGACGCAATCAGGCACTGAAGGGCCGCCGGCTCGACTCCCTCCAGGCGATCTACCGGCTGAACGTACGGCTGGCCTGGCGCAGCCTCGCCGAGATCGGGCAGAAGGTCGAGATTCCGCCACCGGCGATGTACGAACTCGCCGAGTCCGCGTTCGAGTACCTCGACGAGCTCGTGTCCCATTCCGTGCACGGTTACGCCGAGGTCGCCGCCGGCCGGGCGGGGGAGCGGATCCGTCGCCAGCGCCTGCTGGTCGACCTCCTCCTCACCGAACACCGCACCGACCCGTCCGGCGCCCTCGCCGAACGCGCCGCAGCCGTCGACTGGCCGCTGCCCGACGAGGTCGCCGTCGCCGTCCTGCTCCGGCCGGCCCAGCAAGTCGTCACCCCCGCCCTGGGCGACGAGGTCCTGCTGGACATGGACGGCGAGCACCCCCGGCTGGTGCTCGCGGACCCCGACGCACCCGGCCGCGTCGAGCGGCTGCACCGCGCCATGGGCGGCTGGTCCGGAGCCATCGGCCCCGCCGTTCCCGTGGCACAGGCGGCCACATCGCTGCACTGGGCGGCGGCGGCCGCGCGGATGATCGAGGAGGGCCTGCTGCCCGAGGGCCGCCTCCTGCGCTGCAGCGAGCACTCCGAGGCCCTCGTCCTGCTTCCCGCCGAGAAGCTGATCGACGACCTCGCGCGCCGGCGGCTGGCCCAGCTGACCGAGGCCGGACCGGAACAGGCGCGGCGCCTGGCCGAGACACTCCTCGCCTGGCTGGAGACCCAGGGCGGCGCGCCCGAGGTGGCCGCCCGGCTCGGCGTCCATCCCCAGACGGTCCGCAACCGCCTGCGGCAGATCCGGGACCTGTGGGGCGAGGACCTGGAAGACCCCGACCGCCGCTTCGAACTCGAACTGGTCCTGCGAACGCGCCGATTGCGTGGGGAGCTCGCCGACCCGCACGCCTGAGTGAGCACCTTCGTGATCGTATTGATTGCAAACGATCGATATGATTGTGGGCGTAGAGTGTGCAGCTCGGGACCGCGCTCAGCGTGTGCCCGTGGATCGTTCGACCGTTGCCCCAGGGGGAACCGATGCGACTGCACGTCGACCAGCGTCATGAGCGGGTACTCGAACTCGTCCGGGAGCGGGGCAGCCTCCGGGTCTCCGAACTCGCCGCCGAACTCGGCGTCTCGGCGGTCACCCTGCGGCGTGACGTGGAGGCGCTCGCCGGGCAGGGCCGGGTGCATCGGCTGCACGGTGCGGTGGTGTGGCCGGGGGAGACGGCCGTCGAGGTGCGGGAGCGGTCGCAGGGCGCCGAGGGCGCGGTGATCGGAATGATCGTCCCGACCACGAACTACATCTTCGCGGACATCGTCCGCGGCGCCCGCGAGGCCGTGGCGGCGCAAGGCGGCCGCCTGGTTCTGGGGGTGTCCGGATACGTCGACGCCGAGGACCCCGTCCAGGCCGAACACCTTCTCTCGGGCGGTGCGCAGGGACTGCTCGTCGCGCCCAGCTGGTTCGGCGGAGTCCCCGAGAACGGCCAGGAGAAGTGGCTGCTGGAGCACGATGTGCCCGCCGTCCTGGTCGAACGTCTGGCCCCGCCCGGAAACCCCGCCGCGGTGCTCGACCGGGTGCGCACCGACCGTGCCCACGGCGCCGCCGTCGCCGTCGGCCACCTCGCGAGCCTCGGGCACCGCAGGATCACCGCCGTCCTGCAGGAAGGCCCCCACGCCACCCAGATCACAGCCGGGTACCGGGCGGCCGTGCAGGCCCTGGGCCTCGAGGTGGACAAGGGGGCCCCGACCGTGCGCGAACACGGGGACTACGAGGCCAGCGTCGACTACCTCGTCGATGCGGTGAAGAAGCGTCGCGTCACCGCCGCGCTGGTGCACAGCGACGAGGACGCGATCGTGCTGGTGCCACGGCTGCAGGCGTGCGGCATCCGGGTCCCGGACGACCTCGCGCTGATCGCGTACGAGGACGAGGTGGCCGGCCTCTCCGACGTACCGCTCACCGCCGTCGGGCCCCCCACACGCGCGGTGGGGGAGCTGTCCGCCAAGCTGCTGCTGGAGCGCCTCGCGGAGCGCCGGAGCGGACGGGAACCGGGCCCGCGCCAACACCTCGACCTGCTCCCGGAGTTGAGGGTTCGCTCGTCCTGCGGCGGTGAACCGATCGCCCGATGAGCGATCGACGATCGTTTTGATTGTTTCGCGCGAACGCTCTTGACTCTGATCGTGTGCGCACAAAGGATGTCCTGCGACCGCCTCTGCCCGTACGAGGTCTCGTAGGAGACGTGCAATGACACGCACTTCACGTTCGTTCCGCACCACCGCCACGACCGCCGTCGCCGCCGTGGCCGCGCTCGGCCTGCTCGCCACAGCCTGCGGCGGCGACGGTGACTCGACCGGCACCGCCGCAGCAGGCAAGCCGGTCACGCTCACCTACTGGACCTGGACGCTCGGGGCCAAGTCGACCGTGGAGGCGTTCAACAGGACGCACAAGGACATCAATGTGGAGTTCACCGAGATACCGAGCGGCACCGAGGGCTACAGCAAGCTCGCCAACGCGGTGAAGGCGGGCAACGCGCCCGATGTGGCCACGATCGAGTACCAGATGGTTCCCGAGTTCGCGAGCCAGGGCAATCTGATCGACTTGAGCGAGTACGCCGGTGAAACGGTCAAGACGAAGTTCCCGCAATCGATCCAGGATCTCGTGACCTTCGGCGGCAAGACCTGGAGCGTGCCGTACGACGCCGCGCCGCAGCTGTACTACTACCGCACCGACCTGTTCAAGAAGTACGGCATCGAAGTCCCCAAGACCTGGGACGAGTTCAGGAAGGCTGCCGAGAAGGTCAAGAAGCAGGACAAGAACGTCCGGCTCGCCTCCATGCCGAAGAGCGACCCGGCGCTGCTGGCGGCACTGTCCTGGCAGGCGGGCGGGAAGTGGTTCTCCACCGAGGGCAACGCGTGGAAGCCCGCCGTCAACGACACCGCGAGCAACAAGGTCGCCGGCTACTGGGACAGCCTGATCGAGAACGACCTCGTGCAGTCCTTCACCGCCTACAGCCCCGAGGAGACCAAGGCCCGCACCTCCGGCAAGACCCTCTCCTTCCTCGGCGCCTCCTGGTCCGCCGGCGGCATGAAGACCGCCATGCCCGACCAGCAGGGCAAGTGGGCCGCCGCGCCCATGCCGCACTGGGGCACCGCCGCCAGCGGCAACTACGGCGGCACCTCCTACGGCGTCCTCAAAGGCAGCGAACACGCCGAGGCCGCCGCCGAGTTCATCACCTGGCTGACCACGAACAAGGCCGGCGTCGAGGCCCGGCTCGCCGACCTCGACTCACCCAGCAGCGCCCTCCCGGCCAACCCCGAGATGCGCGAGGTGGCCGCCGCCAAGTTCGACACCGCGTACCTGGGCGGCCAGAACCTCTACGCCCTCGCCTCCGAACAGGTCGACACCATCGTCCCCGGCTGGACCTGGGGCCCGAACCAGATGGACGTCTACACGGCCATCCAGGACGAGACCGCCAAGTCGGGCTTCACCGAGGGCATCGAGGCGGGGCAGCGGAAGGCCGAGTCCGGCATCACGGAGCGGGGTCTCAAGCTCGCGGAGTGAGGAGCGGGGCAGGGCGGGGAGGGCGATCGGCGCCTCCGGTCCCCCTCCCCCTCCCCCCTCTCCACGTCTACCTCCACCATCTGCCTTCTCTCGCCCCTCCCACCAAGGAGCCGCCGTGGCCCCACCCCTGGCCCAGCCCCCGAACGCCTCCCGCCTCCGGCGCAGTGAGCGGCGTACGGCCGCCCTGCTCATCACACCGTTCTTCGTGCTGTTCGGCGTGGTCATGGCGGCCCCCATCGGCTACGCCGTGTGGATGAGCCTGTTCCAAGAGCGCTCCTCCGGGCTCGGGTTCGGCGGCACCGAGCGGGTCTTCGCCGGCTTCGGCAACTACACCAAAGCCCTGGCCGACACCGGCTTCCGTGCCTCTTTCGCGCACATCGCGCTCTACTGCGCCCTGTACATCCCGGTCATGATCGGCGGCTCCCTCGCCCTGGCCCTCCTGGTCGATTCGGCCCTCGCCCGCGCCAAGCGCCTCTTCCAGCTCGCCCTGTTCCTGCCGCACGCGATCCCCGGACTGATCGCTTCGATCATCTGGATCTACCTGTACACACCGGGACTGAGCCCGGTGCTCGAATGGATCGGTGCGTTCGGCGGTTCCTGGGACTTCTATCGCAACGATCATGTGCTCGGGTCACTGGTCAATCTGAGCGCCTGGCAGTGGATGGGCTACAACATGGTCATCTTCTACGCCGCCCTGCAGGCCGTTCCGCGCGAAGTGATCGAAGCGGCCGTCGTGGACGGTGCCGGGGCACTGCGCACGGCTCTGCAGATCAAGGTGCCGATGATCGCCTCCGCGATCGTCATGACCGTTCTGTTCACCTGCGTGGGTGCGATCCAGATCTTCACCGAGCCGAAGCTCCTCAACCAGCGCGGCGCACCCTTCATCGACACCGAGTGGTCCCCGACCCTGTTCATCTGGAAGGCCGGTTTCGTGCAGCACGACTACGGCCTGGCCGCCGCCGCGTCCCTGATGCTGGCCGCCCTCGGCGTCGTCCTCTCCTACCTCGTCACCCGGCTCGGCAACCGGTGGAAGGCGGCCACGTCATGAGCGCCCTCACCCACGACACCGCACCCGCCACCAAGCCGCCCGCCACCCCCAGGCCCACCACGACCGCCCACCACCGCACCACCCCGAACGCCCTGCTCTCCAAGGCAGTCGTCAACGGCCTGCTGATCATCGCCGCCGGCTACACACTCCTGCCCGTCACCTGGCTGCTCTTCGCCGCCACCAAGAACCACCGCGACCTCTTCGCCACCCCTGGCTTCGCCTTCGGCGACTTCAACCTCCTCGCCAACCTGCGCCACGTCCTCACCTTCAACGACGGCATCTACCTGCGCTGGTTCGGCAACAGCGTCCTCTACTCCGTCGTCGGCTCCGCCGCCTCCACGCTCATCTGCGTCGCCACCGGCTACGCCTTCGACAAGTACGACTTCAAAGGCAAGGAGAAGCTGTTCGGCCTGGTCCTCGGCGGCGTCCTCGTCCCCACCACCGTCATCCAGCTGCCGATGTACCTGCTCGCCACCAAGGCCGACATCGTCAACACCTACTGGGCGCTCCTCCTGCCCGCCCTGGTCAACCCCTTCGGCGTCTACCTGGCCCGCGTCTTCTCCGAGGGCCACGTCCCGAACGAGGTCCTCGAAGCGGCCCGCGTCGACGGTGCCGGCGAACTGCGCACCTTCGCCCGTATCTCCCTGCCCATGCTGGCGCCGGGCTTCATGACGATCTTCCTGTTCTCCTTCACCGCGAGCTGGAACAACTTCTTCGGCGCCCTCGTCATGCTCAACGACGAGCAGCTCTACCCCGTCAACCTGGGCCTGTTCATGTGGAACAGCGTCACCCAGCAACAGCCCGAGTTCTACTCGCTCGTGATCACGGGCTCGCTCGTCTCCGTCACCCCGCTGATCGTCGCCTTCGTCTGCCTGCAGCGCTTCTGGCGCTCCGGCCTGACCGCGGGCGCGGTGAAATGACGACGCCACCCCCGACGCCCGTACCGGAAGGCACCCTGCTGAACACCACGCCCCGACCGCACACGGTCCTCGCCATGGGCGCCGAGATCCACCGCCAACTGCTCGCGGAGAAGGCCCTCGACCGCCTCCACCGGGTCGCCCTCGTCGACATCACGACCACCGTCACCGACCTCACCACCGTCACCGACCTCACCAGCGCAGACCCTTACCAACTCGCCCGCGCAGAAGTCCTGTTCACCCACTGGGGCGCACCCCTGCTCACCGAGGACGCGCTGCACCGGATGCCCCGGCTGCGCGCGGTCGTCCACGCGGCAGGCTCCGTCAAGCACCACATCACCGACGCCGTCTGGCGCCGCGGCATCACCGTCTCCTCCGCGGCCGCCGCCAACGCCCTGCCCGTCGCCGAGTTCACCCTCGCCGCCATCCTGTTCGCGAACAAACGCGTCCTCGACGCCGCCCGCGCCTACGCCACCGAACGAACCCGCCCCGACCTGCTGCCGCACTACAGCCGTTACGGCAACTACCACCGCACCGTCGGCATCGTCGGCGCCTCCCGCATCGGCCGCCGCGTCATCGACCTGCTGCGCCCGCTCGACCTCGACATCCTCCTCCACGACCCCTATCTCGACCCCGAGCGGGTGCGCGCCCTCGGCGCAGCACACGTCGGCCTCGACGAACTCGTCCGGCGCAGCGACGTGGTCTCCATCCACGCGCCCCAACTCCCCGAGACACACCACATGTTCGACGCACGCCGCATCGCCCTCCTGAAGGACGGCGCCACCCTCGTCAACACCGCCCGCGGCAGCCTCGTCGACACCGACGCCCTCACCGCGCACCTGGTCACCGGCCGCATCCACGCCGTCCTCGACGTCACCGAACCCGAGGTGCCGCCGGCGGACTCGCCGCTGTACTCCCTTCCCAACGTGCTCCTCACCCCGCACATCGCCGGCTCCCTCGGCAATGAACTCGGCCGCATGACCGACTGTGCGGTCGACGAGGTCGCGCGCTACGCCCAGGGTCTGCCCTTCGCGTACGAGGTCGCGCCGGAGGAGCTGACCCGCTCCGCATGACCGACCAGACGGCGATCGCCAACGAGCAGTCAAAGAAGGGAACTTCCGTGCAGACCAGCACCCACCGCGTCCTCGTCGTCGGCATCGACGGCGTACGCCTGGACGTACTGAACCGCCTGCCCACCCCCCACCTCGACGCCCTGGCCGCCGAAGGCTTCCTCACCCCGGTCGAGGTGGACGCCGACACGCCCACCATGTCGGGCCCCTGCTGGGCGACCGTCGTCACCGGTGTGACGGTCGCCCAGCACGGTGTGTGGAGCAACGACTTCACCGGCCACCGCCTCGACGTCTTCCCCGACTTCGCCACCCGCCTCGCGGAGGACGGCCGTCGCACCTTCGTCGCCGCCGGCTGGCGGCCCCTGATGCAGGCACACGGCGGCGGCCCCCTCTTCCGCGCCCCGTCCAGGACCGCGTACGTCTCCCCGACGGCCGACACCCCCGAAGCCTGGGAACACTGCGACGAGCAGATCACCGACGCGGCCGCCCGCATCCTGGCCGACGCCGCCGACGAAACGGTGGCGTCCTTCGTCTATCTCGGCGCACCCGACGAGACCGCGCACGTCCTGGGCTGCGGCGAGGCGTACGAGCACGCGATCCGCCGTGCCGACGCCCGCCTCGGCCAACTGCTCACCGCCGTGCGCTCCCGGACCACGTATGCCGACGAACACTGGACCTTCCTCGTCGTCACCGACCACGGCCACGTCGACGCGGGCGGCCACGGCGGCCGTACGCCCGAGGAGCGCACCGCATGGCTGGCTGCGGCCGGCCCGGGTATCGGCGGCTCGGCGCCGCGTCCCCTGCGCCACGCCGACGTCGCGGCCCAGGCGTTCGCCGCCCTCGGCCGCCATCCCGACCGGCACTGGACCCTCGACGGCCGACCCTTCGCCGCCGCCCCGCACGCCGTGCTCCTCGACATGGACGGCACGCTCGTCGACACCGAGTCCCTGTGGCTGCGCACGGTCCGTGAGACCGCGCCCCGGATCGGCACCGACGACCTGTTCGACGTCCTGGGCCGCTCGGCCGCCGAGGCCGCCGCCCACCTCCAGCCCCTGACCGGCGGCGATCCGAACGCACTCGCCGCGGACCTGGAGGCCCGCTTTCTGACAGCCGTCCAGCGCGAGGCGACCCCGCTCCCCGGCGCCCTCGAACTCCTCGACCTGCTCCAGGAGTCGGACATCCCGGCCGCGCTCGTCTCGGCGTCATCGAGGCCGGTCATGGCCGCCGTACTCAAGACCCTGGGCGCCGACAGATTCCGTACGACGGTCGCCGAAGGCGAGACACCTCGCACCAAGCCCGCCGCCGACCCCTATCTCGCCGCCGCCCGTACCCTCGGGGTGGACCCCGCCGCCTGCCTCGCCGTCGAGGACTCGCCCACGGGCGTCGCGGCCGCCGAGGCGGCGGGCTGCCGCGTGCTCGCCGTCCCGTCGTACGCGCCCATCGAGCCCGGTCCTCGGCGCACGGTGCGCCGAGGCCTGGCGGGAATCGGCAGGCAGGAGCTGTGGTCGGCAGGGCTGTGACCTCGGCTTGCCCGACTCGCTGGATGCCCTGGACGACACGCGAAGGGACGCCTTCGTCGCCGCGATGAAGGCGTCCCTGCCCGTCGCCGCGGCGTCCTGACCGCGGCCCCGCCCCCTGCCTCGGTCACCCCAACCGGACGGTGACCTTCTGCGTCGCGCCCTTGGTCGTGCTCAGGTCCGCGAAGGTTAGCTTCAGTGCGGCGCCGGTCGTCGCCGAGGTCACGGTGGACGGTTTGGAGATCACCGCGGACACGGCACGGTTCCAGGTGAGCGTCAGGCTCGTCTGCATCCGCATCGGATCGCTGACGCAGATCACCGCCGTACCGTCGGACTTCTCGCTGATCATCACGCAGCACGGATTGCTCGCGACCAGCGCTCCGACCGTGCCGCCGAACCAGAAGTTGACGCCGGTGAAGCCGAGCGGGGGAACGACCACGCCTTGCTGGTCGTTGGTGTTGGCGAGGACGGTCAGCCAGGTCGTCGCGGCGGCGCGGGCCTGCGTCTGGGCGGCCGTCGCACCCGGCATGAGCAGATAGGCGTAGGTGCCGTCCGTCGGGTTCGTGCCGTGGTCGACGTACATCGTCAGGTACTTGCGGTTCAGGACCGTCGTGGAGCCGCCCTTGTTGATGTCGCTCCACCGGCCGTCCCGCGCGTCCCGCAGTGCCTTGACCGTCGCCCCGCCGGGGAACACATAGCCGCCGTGTCCGCCGATGTGCGCCCAGGTGGCGCCGGTGAGCGTTGCCGACCAGGGGGAGGTGGCGGGCTTGGTGGTGCCGTCGACGATGAAGGGGGTGGCGCCGGTGGGGCCGAGGTTGCGGTTCTCGATCGTCGACTCCACGGCCGTGCCGTCGGTGCACTTGATGCCGGCACCGAGGCAGACGACGGTGTCGTCCAGGAAGAACCACGACTTCTTCGCCAGCAGCGTGGACTGCAGGCCCTTGAGGTACTGCCCGATCGCCGCCCGCTGACCGTCCGTGGCCCCGCCCACCCAGTTCACGTCGGGCAGGGAGGCGCCCCAGTCGCCGCCGGCCGCGTCCGCGAGCACCTTGCGCGAGGCGGTGGTGCCGGGCAGCCGGTACGGGTCGACGGTGGGCCAGAAGGCGTCGCTGTACTGGCCGTTGCCGAAGGTGTCGCCCCACCAGTAGAGCATTCCGGAACCGGTGTGCCAGCCGCGCAGGTTCTCGCCGTTGCCGGTCTCGTAGTACGTGATCCGACGGTCGGCCATGCTGAGGGAGGCCGCCCAGCCGGGTCTGCGGTGCGTGGCCCGGGCCATGTTGGTGAACAGGCGGTGGCCGGCCGGCTCGGCGATCGAAGTGATCGATGTGTCGTCCAGGACCGACTTGAGGCGGGCCAGGCCGGTGAGACCGATCGACCGATTGCTCATCGGCGGGCTGTAGTAGTCGCGCTGCAGCCACCCCTTGACCAGACCGCGCCAGCGCGCGTTCTCCGTCGCGCTCGCGCCCTGACCGAGCAGAACGATCGACGCGAGGATCGGATGGCCACGCAAGTGATCGTCCTGCTGGATCTGTTTCGTGTCGGACGCGGACAGGCCCCGGCTGATCGCCCGGCCCGACACGCCGTCCATCACCAGCCCGTTGTAGAGGAACGGCGCCCACGCCTTCTCCACCGCGTCGAACACGATCTGCCGGTTCGCGTCGGTGACCTCCCAACTCGACCCCGCCAGCAGCGCGAACAGCATCCCGAGCCCGCCGAGCAGGACCGAACCGTACGAGCCCGTGTACGGCACGGTCGTGTGCTGGACGAACGACCCGTCGGGGTAGAGCCCGTCCCCACCGGTGACGTACGGGAAGACGGGGGACAGGGCATCCCGCGCCAGCGCGACCTTCGCAGCGTTCGCACCGACGATGCCGCGCAGCGCCAGCACCCGGCACAGGTCGACGCGGTTGGCCCCGGTGCTGGTGCCGGTGTAGACGGCGACCGCCGAGTCGGGCACGAAATGGTCCACCGCCGCGAGGTGGTCGGCGATCTGCCCCGCCGAGAGGTGGTCGCACATCAGCACACAGACGTCCAGCAGCGCCTGCGGGGCGCCGATCTGCCAGCTGTACCAGTTGCCGTACCGGGTCTGGCTCGCGTTGTAGACCTCGGAGTGGAGGTGGTCCAGCCCGGTGAGGATCGCGTCCTTGAGGCCGGTGTCGCCCGTCAGCCCCGTGCCCTGCTGGGAGTACGCCTGGGCGAGCGTGTTGATCCGGTTGTAGCTGGCGTTCATGTTGCCGGAGTAGCCGTACGACTCCTGATCGGTGTCGGGTTCCGGGTCGGCGTACACCAGGTCCGGCCACAGGGAACCGGCTGCCGGGGCCATGGAGGACTGCAACTGGCTGGCGGTGCTGCCCAGTTCGGCGAGCCGGCTCTTGAACGGTTCGGACGTGGGGCTGAACCCCTCGCACAGGAGGAGCGTGCGCCACTTCTGCCGCAGGGTCGCGAACTCGTCCGCCTCCGCGGCCGTTACGGCGGACGAAGGCGCGGCGCTCGCCTGAACGGACAGGCCGAACGCGACAGCGGTGCCGGTGCTTGCGGCGAGAAAGCCGCGACGTGACCAACGAGTCGTCATGACGGCGCTTTCTAGCAGGGGAACGTTCAAACGCTCAATAGCGGATTCCGAATTGAACGTATCGATCGTTTTCACCACGTGCGTCACAGCGGGCGCCCGGCGCATTCGCCGGCGTCCGCTGAACCGGCGGGGCGGCAACCCCGTATCACTCCTCGGGGAATGGCGAAGCCCGTGCAGACGGGACGGAAGGAGAGTGGCGTGCCCACACGGCCCGACCCCGAGCAGCCCGACGAAGGGCCGGCCCTGGAACCGATCCGCGTCCTGCGGCCACGCCGCACCGACGCCCTGGCGGAGCTGTTCAAGGAGTTGGAGCGGGACCGCAACGGCTACGAGGCCGTGCCCGTTCCCGGGGCCCTGCCCGGCGCCGAGGATGCGACACAGGAACTCCCGCCCGTCGCAGCGGACACGAGGATCGCACCGCGCGGCGGCGGCGTCCGCCCCGCTCCGGCCGTATCCGGGCCCGGATTTCGCCGCGCCGCCGTCGCGGTCGCCGTGACGGCGGCGGCGGTCATCGGTTTCGGTGGGGCTCTGCTGCTCTCGGGCCGCAGCGACGGCGCCGCGGCCCGAGAGCCGGCTCCGTCCGCGACCGCCGCCACATCGGCCGCCGCCGGTGAGAGTGCTCCGGGCGCACCCGGCGCCGGTGACCCCGGCGACCCGCCCGCCTGCACCGCGTCCTTCCGGACCGTGAACAGCTGGCAGGGCGGCTATCAGGGCGAGGTGACGGTGACCAACGCGCCCGCCTCCTCCGTCTCCGGCTGGACCGCGACGGTCGTACCGGCCGACGGAGCCCGCCTGACCCAGGTCTGGGACGGCACCCTCACCACGACCCGGCATGGCACGGCCACGGTCGCCAACGCGTCATGGAACGGGAGGCTGGAGCCCGGTGCGAGCGTCAAGTTCGGGTTCCTCGCCGACGCCTCGGCCTCGACCGGTGCCCCGTCGGCGACGGTCACCTGCGCGGCGACGAACGACGCGCCCTGACGCCGCGACGAACGACAGGTCCTGACGCCCGGCGCGACCTCAAGAGCGCTCGGTCAGCGCCCGTGGTCGATCAGCGCCTGGGACACCGCGCGCACGCTGCGGGCGATGTGCTGAAGCTGCATGACCTCCGCCGCGTACAGCTTGATGGTGTGCTCGATGACCGACTCGGGCATGCCGAGCGAGGGCAGGTCGGCCCGTGCGGTCTGCAGCGCGGTGCGGGCGACCCGGATCTCGTTCTGGACCTGGATCTGCGCATGGCGGGCGAGCAGGACGGGGTGGCGGATCAGGGCCGGATAGCTGGCGTAGCGGGCCGGCACCAGCTCGCGCAGCCACTTGGCCGCCGAGCGCTCCCAGTCGTAGGAACCGGGGGACTTGACCTGGCACGGCCAGTCCGAGCTGATGCGCGTGGTCGTCAGGGGCATGGTCATCGCTTCCGGGTGTGCGGCGTCGTTCGGGGTGTCCGACGGGGTCGGGGCGGCCCCGGCCTAGGGGATGACCGGGGCCGCCGCCACGGGCGCTCGCGCAGGCGATGCCCGACCGAACAGCCCGAGCGCCGACGCGGGTAGGAGACGGCGGCTGCGGCTGTTCGTTGAGGAGCCCGGAGAGGCAGACGGCGTTCGCACGGCGGATGGGGTGACGTGCGCATGAGCGGACCGGCTGCTTTCTGCGGGCGGATGATGCGTGTGAAGTATTTATATATGCCGTCCGCTTTGCAAGGAGTATGAAAACATTCATGCGCGATTTGGGGTGAATGGTTCCCCTGCGGTTTGTTTGTCTGAAGTGGGGATCCGCCCGCTAAGGCAGGCGTGGCAAGGCATGCGTGGCAGGGCAGGGCAGGGCGAAGAGCCGATCAGTCCCGCAGGAAGAACTGGTGCTGGTCGGAGATGTGCTCGTAGTCCTCGAGCCGCGCCTGCGTCCTCTCCGGGTCGGCGTCGGTCATCGCCTGCAGCAGCGCGGAGGCCATGACGCCGGGCGCGGCGTAGGAGTCGAAGACCAGCCGGGAGCCGGTGCCGGTGGCGAAGACGACGTCGGCCGTGTCGGCCACCGGCCCGAGCGCCAGGTCGGTGACCAGGGCGACCCGCAGCCCGGCGCTGCGCGCGACCCGTACGGCCGTGAGCGTCTCCTGGGCGTGCCGGGGCATGGAGAACGCCAGCACCCAGGTGCCGCCGGCCTCGCGCGACTGGAGCAGCGAGTCGTAGGCGACGCTGCCGCCCCGGGTCACCAGCCGCACGTCCGGATGGATGCGGCGGGCCGCGTAGGCGAAGTACTCGGCGAGGGACGCCGAGATGCGCAGCCCGAGGATGGTCAGCGGGGTCGACTGCGACAGTTTGCGGCCGATGTCGATCACCTGGTCGGGGTCGGCGAAGTCGCGCCGCAGGTTCTCCAGGTTCTCGATCTCGGCGTCCACCGCGGACTGCAGCTCGTTGGCGCCGTTCTCCTCGGCGGCCTCGGGGCCCTTGGCCAGCGTGCCCAGCGCGATCGACTGGAGCTTCTCCCGTAGCGCGGGGTAACCGCTGAACCCGACCGCCGCGGCGAAACGCGTCACCGAGGGCTGGCTCACGCCGACCCGTTCCGCCAGATCGGTGATCGAAAGGAACGCGGCCTCGGTGATGTGCTCGATCAGATACTGGGCGATGCGCCGCTGCCCCGGGGAGAGCCGAGGATGGTCGAAGAGTGTCCTGAGCTGGGAAGTCGGGGATGCTTCCACTTCCGGAGCGGTCTTTCCCGAGGTGATCGCGGATGCCTGTGCGCGTGCCTGCTGCGGCGATGGCAGGGAGGCGCCTCCATTGTCTTCCACAGTGCTTCAACATAGCTCACACACTGTGGCGACCAGGGCCCGTCCGAAAGTCAACGTTCACCGGCGATAGATCGTGATCGAATGACCGACCGTATCGATCGAACGACTGTTGTCGATCAATTCGGCCAGCCGCCCGGTCGCCTTGGCCACCGAGGAGTCCGACACGACCAGCAGCCCGCGCACGTCGCGGGCGGGCACCTCGCGTGGATCGGCGGCGCGGATCCCGTAGAACGACGGCACCCCGCTGCCCTTGTACACGAGCCAGATCCGCTCGCCCCGGTACCGCTCGCGCAGCCGGTCCGCGAGCCTGCCGAGGTCCTGACCCCAGTCCACGTTGGAGTCGTGCAACCGCAGATGAGTCTTCTCCGGACCGCCGAACGCCTCGTTGGAGTACGGCAGATAGTAGGGGTACGTCCGCACCGAACTGACCGCGACGAACAGTGCCAGCGCCCCCACCGCGACCGGCGCCCACCGCCACCGCACCGCGAGCACACAGCCCGCCGCCACCGCCAGGAACATCGGCACGAACACGGCGTACCGCGTGCCGAAGTCCCGCGACCCGGTCATCGCGGCGGCCAGGAGTACGGCGGTGGGGACGAGCAGATACGGCGCCGCGGGCCGCAGCCGCCGTACCGCCACGACCGCGACGGCGCCCGCGGCCCACAGCGCGAGCATGCCGAGCGGCGTCTTCACCAGCAGCGCGGCCGGCAGGTAGTACCAGAGCGACCCGGTGTAGAGCCGCCCGAACAGGAAGCCCTCCCACGGGTAGTTCTCGAAGCCGAACTGGATGCGCATCCCGTCCCGGTACGCCTGCGGAAACGGCAGCAGATCGACGAACAGCCCCCGCAGTCCGTGCACGTCGGGCACCGGCTGCTGCGGCGACCAGCGCAACCGCGGGTCGACCACCAGATACGAGGCCCATACGACGGCGACCGCGGCCACCGCCACGACACCCGCGCCCGCGAGCGCCCACGCAAGCCGCCTGCGGATCGGCTCCGAGGCCGACCGCTCCGAGGCCGCCTGCTCCGAGGCCGACCGCGCGCGCCAGACCGAGAGCGCGGCGAGCCCCAGCAGCACCGGAACCACCGCCAGCGTGCTCATCTTGGTGGCCAGCGCCGCACCCAGCGCCACACCGGCCGCCGGCACGAACAAGCGAGGCCGCCGACGAGCCCGCCACAGCAGCCACGTCGACGTCAGCACAAACCCGGCCGCGGGCACGTCCAGCGTGGCCAGCGAGCCGTGCGCGATGACGTCGGGGGAGAAGGCGTACAGACCGAGCGCGATCAAACCGCCCACTACACCCACAAGTTCACGGGCGAAAGCGAAGACGATCAATCCGAACAGAAGCGTCAAAACGATCACGGGCAGTCGGGCGAACAGCATCAGATGCCACGGATCGTTCCCGGACTCGTACAGCAGATGCCGCCCCAGCCGGCCCTGATCACCGGTGAAGGACCCGTCGACATGCGGGTCCGCCACCCCCACTCCGACGGCGACGACCAGTTTCCCCAGTGGCGGATGCTCGGGGTTGTGGCGCAGGCGGTGCTCATGGAGATAGTCGGCCGCCGTACCCACGTACACGGGCTCGTCGATCGTCGGCGTCTGCCGCACAGCGGTCGTCACCATCGCGACGGCCATCTGGCCGAGCAGCACGACGACGAGGAGCGGCACGAGCCAGCGCCTGCGGTACGGCCGCGCGGGCTGCGCTGGCTGCGCGTCGGGCGGACCGGGCGTGCCGGGGAGCGCCTCCGCGGCCGCGGCCGAGTGCTGTTCGAGCGCCATCATCCGCCCCGCGGCGCCGTCGACCCCGCGACGGCGGGAGCTGATCCAGGGCCGGCCCATGGGCCTACTCTGCATCAGCTCCCGCCGGGAGACGGCGTTACCGCTTCAGGAGTCGTACCGACAGACCATCCGTCGTGTACACGGGTACGGCTCGCAGCGTGTCGGAGTTCAGCTCCACACGGTCGAACTGGCCACGCAGCTGCGACGCCGCGATGACGGGAACGGTGGTCCCGGCAACGGGCGGGCGTTCGGCATCGAGGCGCAGCGACAGCACGCTGCCCCGGCCCAGCTGGACCCGGCGGGACACCTCGAGGGCGGGGCCGTGGTTCTTGCGGACCAGCAGCTCCAGGGTCGTCTCCCCCTGCTGCACGTACGTGCCGCGCACGCGCAGGACCTTGTCCGCGCGGAGCGTGCCGCCCACCACCCGCACGTCGCCCTGCCCGAGGGCGCCAGGCGACGCGGCGACGAGGACGCCGTCCTCGACCACGGTGCCGCCGTGGTACCGGTTGTGGCCCGTCAGGGTGAGCGTGCCGGTGCCGCGCTTGGTCAGGCCGCCGTCGCCCGCGATGTCGTTGCGCCAGCTGTCCGCCGTGCCGAAGCCCCCGGCCGCCTTGTCGAGCGTGACGGTCACGTCGGAGTCGAAGGAGCCGTAACCGTCCGCCGCCGCAAACAGGTTCAGCCGCCCCCACTGCTCGAAGCCGTCCAGCAGGACGTACCCGGCGGGCAGCGCGGTCGTGCGCAGTACCTCGCGGCGCTGGGCCGCGGTCAGGTACGGCTGGCGCGTCTCCAGCAGCACTTCGGCGCCCTTCGGCACGGTCAGCGGTTCGTTGTTGCCCTGCCGGGTCAGCACGTACGTCAGCTTGGGCTTGACCGTGCGGGTGTTGGCGTCCCGGTCGGCGTACGGGTCGGTGTCGGTGCCGGCCGAGTGGGCGTACGCGTAGAGCGTGTCGGCCGTCGTGCCGGTCCGCTGCTCGAAGTACGCCAGGGCCTGGGCCCGGGCCGCGGCCTTGAGTTCGGCGTTGGCCGGGTCGGCGAGGGCGGCGGCGGCCAGGGCGGTGGCCATGATGCGGCCGCTGAGGACGTCGACCGTGGAGTGCATGCCCGCCACGATGCGGGTGTGGCTGAGCTCGAAGGCGCGGGTCACCATCTCCTGGAAACGCTCGGGTACGGCGTAGGCGTAGGCCAGGGCCGCCAGGTGCAGGGCGTTGGTGTGCCCGCTGGGGAAGCCGCCGTCCTCGGCCGCGGTCTCGCCGCGCTGGCGCAGCAGCTGCGGGGCGACGACCACTTCCGAGTCGTAGACGGGGAAGCCGAACGCGTCCTTCTCGCCGGTGTCGACGACCTCGCTGTCCTCGTTCATCCGCCACGGACGCGGGTACTGGAAGGCGAACTTGGCCGGGTTGCCGGAGGCGAAGGGGCCGCGCACGGTGTCGACCAGCTTGGCCACCCTGCCGAGCTCCGAGTCGTACGACCCGGCGCCGATCGCGGAACCGGCCGGGGCGTCGGCGGGCAGGGCGTCGCTGATCTTCCCGGCGGGGGTGCCGTCCGGCGCGCTGGTGATCGAAGTGACCGCCTTGGCGCCCGACTTGTACAGGTCGGCCAGCGGACCGAGCCCGGCGATCACCGAGTAGCTCTGGTGCTGCCGGTCGATGATGAACGATTCCTTCGCCTGAGCGTCCGTGCGCGCGGCGGTGATCCAGGCGCAGTAGCGCATGTTGGCGCGCAGCACCTCGGGCATCAGCGGTATGCCGGTGTTCCAGGCGCCACCGGTCTTCCAGACCTGCGCGAATCCGCCGAGGATCCGGATCACCGCATTGGTCTCGGGGGTCTGGTTCGCGACGACGTTCGTCTTGTAGTCGTCGACGAACGCGGCGGCGGCCGCGGCGGCCTTCGCGTCCGCCGCGGCCAGCCAGCTGACGAGGGTGGGCGCGGCCACGACGCCGGCCGTGGCTCCCAGGGAGGTCTTGAGGAACCCCCTTCGCCGCATGGTGCGTTCGGTGAGCGGCGCGGGGGAGTGCTGCCCGGCGGATGACGGCATGGGTGTGGCCTCTCTTGAGTTCTGCGGCCGTGCGGCCGGGAGGTCGTACGAGCGAAGATCTACGGGCGAGTCATGGCGGAGCGGAGGAGAGACGGCGACCGGAACATGTCACACAAGTGAACGGGCCATCGCCACCGCGCCCTCGACCGGCGGTGCCCGCAGGGGGCGCGGCCGGGCCGTCGGCACACTCTCCTCCAGCGCCGACACGAAGGCGTCGTACAGCGGGGGCTGGGCGAGGACGGTACTGCCCGCGACCACGACGTCGTCGACCACCACCCCACGGGCGGCGAGGCGTTCGACGAGCGCGGCCAGGGCGCGGCCCGCCTCGGCGATCACGGTGCGGGCGAGCGGGGAGCCGGCCTCGGCGGCGGCGAAGACGGCCGGGGCGTGCCGGCCCCACTCGGCGGAGGCAGCGGTGACGGACTCCAACGCGGCGCCGAGCGCGGGTACTTCGGGGACGTCGAAGGCGGCCAGCAGACCGAGCGCCAGCGCGTCGGGCCCCTCGCCGCGGTCGTGCGCGGCCCATACGGCACGGACGGCCTCGCGGACGAGACCGGCGGCGCCGCCCTCGTCGCCGAGCAGCGCGCCCCAGCCGCCGACCTGGACCGGTGTGCCGTCGGCGAAGCGGCCCACGGCGACGGATCCGGTGCCGGCGACCAGGCCGACACCTTTGTCCAGGCCCGCTGCGGGCACGAGCAGTTCGGCGTCGCCCACGACCAGCGCGGGCGCGTCGAAGTGCAGTTGGAGCGCGGTACTGATCTGTGCGCACTGACGCGCGGTCTCGCAGGCATGGGCGCCGACGGCCAGCGCGGACGGGCGCGTGCCCTTGGGAAGGGCCTCGGCGAGCAGCGCGGCCAGCCAGCCGGCGGCGGCCACCGGATCGCACGGCCGCCAGCCACTGCTGGGACGGACGTGATCGGCCACGACGGTGTCGCCGGTGAGCGCGCGGAGATGCGTCTTGGTGCCGCCCACGTCGATGCCGACCATCAGAGGGCCAGACAAAGGGGTGACCTGCACGGATCCTCTTTCGTCGGTGCGCTGTGTGCTGCGACGGCGGGCGAACCGTGCCGGAGGGCAAGACAGTCGAAGAGCTAGGAAGAGCCAGGAAGAGCTAGGGAAGCCCCGGGACGGGCCTCTGGACGGACCACGGCAGGCGAGTACCGTGACGTTCGTTAGGAAGTTAACTAACGAAGTACAGTGCGTGTCAATAGGCGTCGCGCAGTCGGCTTCCCGGGCCTTTCGCCCGGGTCGGCAACGCGTGCCGCCAGGGCAACCCACCGCCGCCTTCCGCCGAGCCGATCGGCCCGGGAGAGCAGCCTGTCACCTGGGGGAACTGTGGAACACGACGTGGTAAGAGCCCCCCGTCTGACCGAGAGCGCGAGCCACGTATTCGCCGTGCTGGCCCAGGCCGGCACCGCGACCCGGCCGCAGCTCGCCAGCCTTGCGCGGCTGTCCAAACCGACGGTCTCCTCCGCCGTCGCCGAACTGGAGGGCGTCCATCTGGCCGCCCACTCCGGCACCGCTTCCAGCGGCACGGGCCGCAATGCGGCCGTCTACCGCCTCGGCCCGGCCGCCGGTGCCGTGCTCGCCGTCGACCTCGGCCCTGCGCTCACCCGGGTCCGCGGCTGCGCCCTGGACGGCACCCTGCTCGCCGAGGCCACCGGACCCCGGGCCCAGGCGGCCGACGTGGTGCGCGACGCGCTCCGCGCGCTGCCCGCCGACGCCCCGCTGCGCACCATCGTCGTGGCCGTCGGTGACGTCACCGCCCGGGCCGAGGAGGGCTCCGGCATGCGCCCGGCGACTGCGAAGGCGGGGCCCGTCTTCGACGCGGTGGCCGTCGCGCTGCCGCCCGGAGTCCCCGTCCATCTGGAGAACAACGTCAACTGCGCCGCGCTCGCGGAACTGCACGAGGGCGCGGCGCGCGGCCGTCATACCTTCGGCTATCTGCGGATCGGCGTCGGTATCGGTCTCGGCATCGTCGTAGGAGGACAGGTGCTGGCCGGGGCTAACGGAGCCGCCGGAGAGCTCGCCCGGCTGCCCTACCCCTGGGACGACGACCTGGAGCCCCGCCACGAGGCCCTGGAGGAGTACATCGGGGCCCGTTCCCTGCTGCGCCGGGCCGCCGAGGCATGGCCGGATACCGACGGATCCAGCCCCCGTACGGCCGAGCAGCTCTTCGCGCTCGCCGGACAGGGCAGTGCCCCGGCCCGTGCCGTCGTCGCCCGGCACGCCGTGGACGTGGGCCGGCTGGCCGCCGCCGTGACCGCCGTACTGGACCCGGGACTGCTCGTCCTGGGCGGCAGTACCGGCGCGTTTCCGCAGCTCCTGCCCGGTGTGCGGGCCGAGCTGGAGCGGCTCAGCTGGCCCACCGAGGTGGTCAGCAGCCAGGTCGGTGATCTCGGCACCGTGGTCGGCGCGGCCCGCCTCGCGGTCGCCAGAGGAGTCCAAACCGTGACCGAGGCGCCGCGGACGAAGCATTGACGGTTTCGGACTCGGTCTGCCAATGTCCGGACAAGCGCTTTCTAAGTCGGCCGGGACGCCGGCTTGGGGCGAACATCCCGCCCGTACTCGACGTACGGCAACCGCACGAGGGCGTGCCCGTGCGGTGACGGCCAGGACGGCCGGGGATCTCGCCCCGCGTGGACGACGCGGCCGGGCGAGGCCGCGCCCCCGGAAAGCGAATTTTCCTGCAAAATGCACCCGTGCCGCCTTGGTCGGCGCCGTGCTCCGTCCCCTACCACGAAAAGGGATCGAAGATGACCACTGTGGGTGTGCGGCGCTCCCGCCGACTCGGCCGCGGCGCCATAGGCCGCCTGGTTCCCCTCGCTGCCGTGGCCACGGCAGGTGCCCTGCTGCTCTCCGCCTGCGGCGGGGGATCCGACTCGGGCGGAACCTCCAAGTCGCTGACGTTCTGGATCTCCACGGTTCCGGGGCAGGACGCGGGCTGGAAGAAGATGGTGGCGCAGTACGAGAAGGAAACCGGCGTCAAGGTCAAGCTCGTCAACATCCCCTACGACGGCTACACGACGAAGCTGCACAACGCCGCGCAGGCGAACTCCCTGCCCGACGTGGCGGCCGTGCCGGCGCTGGACCCGATCTGGTCGAACAAGCTGATCGACCTCAAGGACATCGCCGACAACAAGACCAACAAGATCAACGGCAACTTCGTCGCCAAGGACTCGTCCGGGAAGGTGCTGTCCATCCCCTCGGACGTCACCGCCTCCGGCATGTTCATCAACAAGTCGCTCTTCGAGAAGGCCGGCGTCTCCTACCCGGCCTCGCCCCAGAAGACCTGGACCTGGACCGAGTTCATCGAGGCGGCCAACAAGGTCCGGGAGAAGACCGACGCCAAGTACTCCCTGACGTTCGACCAGTCGCCGTCCCGGCTGCGCGCCATGGTGTACGAGATGGGCGGGAAGTACGTCCACGCGGACGACTCCGGCAAGTTCTCGGTGGACTCGGCGACCAAGAAGGCCGTGAAGTACTTCGTCGGACTGAACGACGACAAGACCATGCCGAAGTCGGTGTGGACCAGCGGCGCCGACCCGTCGGCCATGTTCCAGAGCGGTGACGTGGTCGCCTACTGGTCCGGCGTGTGGCAGGTTCCCGCCTTCGCGGAGAGCATCAAGAAGTTCGAGTGGGCGAGCGTCCCGACTCCCGCCCAGCCGGTGCAGGCCAGCGACGTCAACAGCGGCGGCATGACGGTGGGCTTCAACAACAACGCCGACGCGGCCGCCGCCGCGAAGAAGTTCCTGTCCTGGCTGTACGAGCCGGCCCACTACCAGGCGCTGTGTGAGGCGTCCGGGTTCCTGCCGGTCGAGAGCGGTCTGAACCCGAAGTACCCCTTCAAGTCCGAGGCGGCGCAGGCGGCGTTCAAGCTGTACAACGAGTCGATCCCGCTCTACGACCCGATCTCCGGCTACTTCAACGGCGCGCAGACGAACTGGGTGCTGAAGGGCAAGAGCCTCACAGAGGACCCGACCAAGACGGAGCTCGGCAAGGCGGTCAACGGCCAGCAGTCGGCCGACAAGGCCCTGCAGAACATCGTGGACGGCTACAACCAGCAGGTCGGCGGCTGAGCGTAGGCCGACAGGCCCGGGCGGCGGGGTCGAGACACCGCCGCCCGGGCCTGTGGACCCCACGTGATGCCGGGCTCATGGCCTGAGCCCACAGGAATCCATTCCACCAGCACGGAGTCAGGAAGATGACAAAACGCGCCTCGGACGTGTCCGCGAGCCCGCCCAGGAGACGCAGTAAGTACACCCTTGCGCCGCTCGTCCTCATCGCGGCCAACGTCGTGCTCTTCGCGCTGTTCTTCCTCTGGCCGGCGGTGATCGGGCTCGTCTACTCCTTCACGAACTACACGGGCGTGGGCGCGTTCCAGTTCGTCGGACTGGACAACTACAGCAACCTGTTCGGGGACTCCGCCTTCTACGACGCGATGACCCGCACGCTGCTGTACACCGTGCTCTTCGTACCGCTGAACTTCGTGTTCTCGCTGCTCATCGCCAACGTGCTGGTGAGCAAGCACGCCAAGGGCGTGTCGGTCGCCCGCATCTTCTTCTTCATCCCGTGGCTGCTGTCGCCCATCGTCGTGGGTGTCCTGTGGCGGTGGCTGTTCGGTGAGAACTTCGGACTGGTCAACTACCTCATCGAGAAGGTCGGCGGAAGCGCCGTTCCGTGGCAGTCGAACGCGGACCTGTCGCTGCTGGTCGTGGTGGTGGCGGCATCCTGGGCCTGGACGGGCTTCTCGATGCTGCTGTTCATCGCGGCGATCAAGAACGTACCGACGTCGTACTACGAGGCGGCCGCGCTCGACGGCGCCGGTCCGTGGCGCCAGTTCTTCAGCATCACACTGCCGAGTATCGCGCCCACTTCCTTCATCGTCATCCTGCTCAACACCATCCACGGGATGAAGGAGTACCCGCTGTTCGCCTCCCTCAACAACGGCGGACCCGGAACGTCGAACAACCTGCTGGTCCAGTACATCTACCAAACCGGCTTCAAATCGGGCCAGATCGGCTACGCGAGCGCCGCGTCGTTCGTGCTCATGCTCATCCTGATGGTCGTCGCGATCATCCAGATGATGGTCAACCGGCGGGTGGAGAACCGATGACAACCACAGACATGCCACGCAAGGTCGACGCCGGGCCCGGACGGGCTGTCCGCAAGAAGCGGCCCAGCGGCGCGGCCAGTGGTGGGCTTCGGCGCGCGATTCCCGCGACGACACTGCTGTGGGTCCTGGCGGCCCTCTACGGGGTGCCGGTGCTGTGGTTCGTCCTCAGCTCCTTCAAACCGGCGGGAGACCTGTTCTCCCTTCCGCTGACGCTGTTCCCGCACAACCCCACCGTGTCGGGTTACGAGGCGGCGTGGGACAGCGCCAACTTCTCCCAGTACTTCATCAACACCACCATCGTGTGTGTGATCGCGACGATCCTCACGGTGGGAGTCAGCTGCTGCACGGGCTACGCGCTGGCCAAGTACGACAACAAGTGGCTCAAGGTCTTCTTCGTCGGCATCCTGGCCACCACGATGCTGCCGTCCGAGGTCATGCTCGCCCCGCAGTTCCTGGTGGTCCGCGACCTCGGTCTCTACAACTCGCTCGCCGGCATCATCCTCCCGGCCGTGCTCACCGCGACCGGATGCTTCATGTTCCGCCAGTTCTTCCTGACGGTCCCCGACGAGCTCATCGAGGCCGCCCGCATCGACGGCGCGCGTGAGCTGTCGATCTTCCTGAGGATCATGGTGCCGATCTCCCGGCCCATCATGCTGACGCTCGCCATCCTGTCGTTCCAGTGGCGGTGGAACGACTACATCTGGCCGCTGCTGATGCTCAACGACCCCGAGAAGTTCACCGTGCAGATCGGCATCCAGAGCCTCGTCGGGGCGCAGAACATCAACTGGTCGGTGCTGCTCGGGGGATCGGTCATCTCCATGGTGCCGCTGATCGTCGTCTTCCTGGTGTTCCAGCGTTACGTCATGAACGCCGACATCAATGCCGGACTGAAGGACTGACCTTGCCCACCCCGCTCGACCACGAGTTCGTCCGCGCGGTGGCCCGCGCCGCCGACCGGCTGGCCGCCCCGCTGGCGGCCGGCCCCGACGAGGAGCTCGCCGGGGTGACCCACCGCGCGCTGGCGCGCCGGGTGAAGACTCTGGTCGCGGCGTACCGTTCCCCGGACTCGGCACTGCACGGCAACAGGCAGGCCGTCGCCGCCGCGATGACCCACCTCCGCGCCCTGCGGGCCGCGCAGACCGCCACCGGCCTCTTCGCCGGCGGCGACAACGTGCAGTCACCGCCGGACTCCGCGTTCACCGTCAACGACGTGTGCGACGCGCACGTCCTCGCCGCAGGCGCGGGGCCGGAACTGCACGACGTCACGGCCGCGCTCGCCGAGATCGCCGACGCCGCCACCGGCAGTGTCCTCACCGGTGGGGTGCACACCCCGAACCACCGCTGGGAGCTGTGCGCGGCGCTGGCCCGACTGCACCGGTCGTTCCCGGACGACCGGCTGCTCGACCGTGTCGAGGAGTGGCTCGCCGAGGGCGTCGACATCGACGCGGACGGCCTGTACTCGGAACGGAGCGCCAACTACGCGGCCCATGTGTCCAACCCGTCGCTGCTGCTCCTGGCCGAGGTGCTCGGCCGCGCCGACCTGCTGTACGCCGTCGAACGCAATCTCGCCACGACCCTGGACCTGATCAGGCCGGACGGCACGGTGGAGACGGTCCACTCGCGACGACAGGACCAGAAGCACCCGTTCCCACTGGCGCCCTACCTGCCGCACTACCGGCTGCTCGCGATCCGCACCGGCCGGGGCGACTTCGCCCGGGTGGCGCGGCTGGCGGCCGCCGGCGGTATCGACGACCCCGACCTGCTCGCCGAGACCCTCCTCACCCCGGACCTGTGCCGCGCCCTGCCGGCCCCGACTGCGCAGACCCTTGCGCGCGACCGGTACATCACCACCGCACGCCTTGCCGCACGCGCCTCGGCCACCGCGCACACGGTGGTGTACGGCGGCTCCGACGTGCCCGAGCACCGGCGCATCCGCTCGGGCCTCGCCTGCAACCCCACCTTCCTGCGACTGTTCGCCGGCGACGCCGTCCTCGACGCGGTCCGTCTGACGCGGGGGTTCTTCGACCTGGGCCCGTTCCGCGCCGCCGACATGGAACAGCTCGCCCCCAACCGGTACCGGCTCACCGAAACCCTCACGGCCGCCTACTACCAGCCGCTCCCGAAGGACGAGCGGCGGGACGACGGCGTCTACCGGCTGGTGGACGACGGACGCTTCTCGGCCTCGATGGCCTTCCCGGACCGGCCTCGGGACGAGGTCTCCCACACGACCCGCGTCGACGTGGACCTGCGGGAGGACGGCGCCGACCTGCGGATCGACATCAGCGGACCACGGGTGCCCTGGGCACTCGAACTGACCTTCCGGCCGGGCGGCGTACCGGAGGGCGCCGTACCGATCGGCCACGGACGCTGGTGCCTGACGACCGGGTCGATGACCTACCGGGTCGGCGACGACGAGATCCTGATCGAGTCCGACGTCGAGGCGGGCGAACCGCTTGCCGGGCCGGACCGGAGCGACGTACTGCGGTACGACCCGGGTCAGGACTACACCGTGGTGGGCGGCACCGATGCGACGACCGGGAACCGCGTCTACATCGGTGGACTCGGCCCGCACACACTGACCGTCGCACTGCACGCCCGCCGGCCCGCACCTGTCGGGTGACTCCGATGACCCACACCATGGCCACCTCAGGCATGAAGGGCTGACCCCCGTGCATCTCCCTCGCCAGCTCGGCGCCCTGCACGACCTCCCCGACACCCCGGAGGCGTACGACGCAGTCCTCGCCGACGTCGCCGAACAGGCCCTGGCCCGGCTTACGCCGGAGGGCAACCTGGAGCACCCGGACTGCGTAAACGACATCGGCGACACCTCGCTCGGTATCACCTCACTCCTCGCCCTCGCCTGGCAGCGCGGCAAGGACCCGCGCCTGCCGGAGGCGGTGCGCCGCAGCCTCGCCTTCCATCTGCGCGAGCGGGTGTACACCGACGACAACCCCGGCTACCCGAACCTGAAGTCACGCAACTCCGGTCTGCCGTACGCCCGTTACACCCTCGCCTCCGGCGCCCATCCCATCGGTGACTGGCCGAGCACGGTGTGGGCGCTGCTCCAGGCGGTCAACGTGCTGGACCTGGCGGAGGGTCTCGTCGAGGACGAGCAGCGCGCCGCACTCGTCGCGGTGGCGCACGGCTACTGGCGCTGGCTGACCGAGGCGACCTTCTTCAACCCGCAGGAGGCCGGCAACCAGGCCATCGGCTGCGTCGTGGGCGGACTGATGCTGGCCCGCCATCTCCCGCCGGAGCAGGGCGAGCCGGTGCGTTCGCGCGCGATCGCCCTGTACGTCGACCAGATCCGCGCCCACCGCGTCGCGGACCGTGGCGCACTGCTGCCTCCCGAGCACGGCGGCGCCTACGACAACAACTACGGCCCGATCTCCCTGTCCTTCCTCGCCCAGGCCCACCGGATCAGCGGCGAGGACATCTTCGCCGAGGACGGCGACGCGCTCGCCCGCTACATCGACGCCCGCCTGACGAACGGCGGCTTCGACAACGGCGGCCCGCGCTACAGCGAGCAGCACTCCGCCTTCGAATCGGTCCTGGGACTGCGCTACTTCGGCACCCGGATCGGCTCCGACCTCGGCCGCTACCGGGGCGACAGCCGCTGGGGCCTGCACGCGGTCAAGGCGGACGGCGGAGTCGACGGTCACTTCGCGTGGATGCTTGTCTGGCAGATCCAGGACACCACCCCCTGGCACCGCACGCCGTCCACCACTCCCGCCCGCCACCAACTGCGCGCGGGCACGGTCTCGGTGGCCTTCGACGACCGTATGACCCCGTCACTGGTCGAGGCCGCGGGCACCTACTACCTGGCGGCGGCGGTGAACCGGCAGCACGGCTTCGGCCCGGTGACGGACGGCTTCCTGTTCTGCCGCCCGATGGGCGAGGTCCGCGTCCGCGACATCGACGCCGATGGCCTGACGGCGAAGCTGGTCACCAAGCCGGTCGTCGGCCGCGACCACGTCCTGCGCCACGTCCGCTCCCTGTACGTCACCGACGGCACCAGCCTGTGGGCGACCGTCGCGGTGGAACGGCTCCCCGGAACGCCGTACCTGCTCGCCGGACTGCCGTACGCCACCGACGACGGCGACCGCGTACGCAGGGTCGCGGACGGCGAGGTCACCTCGGCCGGTGAACTCCGTCTGACGCACCCGAAATCCGACGGCGTGGAGCACTTCGACGCCCGCGCGGACCTGACCCAGGAACAGGCGGCCTTCGCCCTGGCGGCCGACCCCCGCGGCTACGGCAACCCCGACGAGGGCTGGAGCCACCTGGTCAGCTCGACCGCCCTGGAGGCCGGACCGGCTCCCGGCGCTCCGGAGGGCCTGCACGTCTTCGCCGTACGCTACGGACCGACGGGTCCGTTCGCGCCCACCTTCGCGCACGACGCTTCAGGCCTGACGGTCCGCACCGAGGCGTTCACCGCCGTGATCGGCGAGGCGACGGGCGACGCCCACGGAGAACCGGAGCTGACCCTGACGGCCTCGTAACCGGCGCCCCCGACGGCGAAGCCGTCGAAGTCCTCGATCCGTCCGCCCGGACGCGCGCCATGGACGTCGTACGCCGCACGCAGCCCTCCCAACAGCGGCTCGACGGCGGCCCGGCGGGCGGCCAGGACCGGCACCGTCTGCGGCGGGCAGGCTGCCCAGCCCCACCCGCGGTCAGGCCCTCGCGCGGGCGGCCGACGGCTCCTGGGGGAGGGGGAACGCCGTGCACGGCACGACCAGGTCGGCCCTGTGCCGGGTCGCGGCGACCAGCTCCGCGTTGTGCTGGTCCGAGCCCAGCACCCACGCGACCGCCTGCTCGTGCGGCTTGCCGAACTCCTCGTGCCGGGCGACCAGCCGCCGGATCCGCTCCGGTTCGTCGAGCTCGCAGAACCACACCTCGTCCAGCTGCGGCCGCACTCGCGCCCACGCCCCCGTGTCCAGCAGCAGATAGTTGCCCTCGGTCACCACCAGCCGGGCCGTCGGCTCCACCGGAACGGCTCCCGCGATCGGCTGCTCCAGGACCCGCTCGAAGCCGGGCGCGTACACGGTGCCGCCGCCGGCCTCCTCGTGCAGGCGCCGCAGCAGCGCCGCGTACCCCGCCGCGTCGAACGTGTCGGGCGCCCCCTTGCGGTCCCGGCGCCCGAGGCGGTCCAGCTCCACGTCGGCGAGGTGGAAGCCGTCCATCGGCACATGCGCGACCCAGGGCTCCCCGGCACCGTTCAGCTCCCGCACCAGGCGCTCGGCGAGCGTCGACTTGCCCGCACCGGGGCTGCCCGCGATGCCGAGGACGGCACGGCGGCCGTCGCGGGGGAGGGACCGGGCGCGCGTGAGGAGATCGTCGAAGGTCAGGGCCACACAGCAGAGTGTGCCACCCGGTCCGCACGACTGACGCCCCGCCGGCAAACACCCCACCGAGACCGGCCGGCCCGCGTCAGGCGCCTGGCCCAACATCGCACTGCACCCTTGTCCCCTGCGGGTTACTTTGTCCGTGTTTTTGGTGCTTTCCCGGCTCCCCGCTGCCCAACTCGCCTGGCTGTGGGGCTCAGAAACCCTACGACGCGTAGGGGGAGGGGCGGACGATGGCCCACGGCACGAAGCCCATGCTCGTGACCACGGGGTGGCGCGACGACGCGCTCGTGGCCAACAGGTCGTGGCGGTCGGGCGGTGACGGCCTGCTCGTGGCGGTGGCCGGCGCCTTCACCCTCGCCCAACTCCTCCTCGTGCGGCCCTCGATGGGCCTCGGCTGGGACGAGGTCGTCTACGTCAGCCAGGTCGGCCCCGAGACACCCGCGGCCTTCTTCAGCGCACCACGCGCGCGTGGCGTCCCGCTGCTGGTGTGGCCCATCGCCTCCTGGTCGTCGTCCACGACGCTGCTGCGGGTCTTTCTCGCCGTCCTGTCCGGACTCGGCCTGTATCTCGCCCTGCGCGCCTGGCGCGGCCTGTTCCCGGCCCGTGTCCTGGCCGGCGCGGGCGCCCTCTTCGCCACCCTGTGGGTGACCCTCTTCTACGGCCCGCAGGCCATGCCCAACCTCTGGGTCGCGCTCGCCGCCCTGCTGTGCGTCGGCTGCTACCTGCGCGCCCGCGCGGACCGCCTGCACCGCCTCGACCGACGGGCCCTGTGGGGCGTCCTGGCCGGTGCCGCGCTGATGGCGTGGATGCGGCCCACCGACGCCGTATGGATCACGCTGCCGCTGCTCGTCCTCGCGCTGGTCGCGCAGCACTGGCGACTCGGCGCCGCCCTCGCGGCGGGCCTGGCGTCCGGCGGCGTCGAGTGGGTGATCGAGGCGTACCTCAGCTTCGGCGGCCTGCGCGAACGGCTGAACCAGGCCTCCCGTATCCAGGGCGACCTCGGCTGGAACCTCGCCGTCGACGACCAACTGCGCAGCCTGGTCGGCAGCACCCTGTGCCGGCCCTGCAACGGCGAGTTGCCCCACCCGGTCGTCTTCGCCTGGTGGTTCGTCCTCCCCGTGCTCGCCGTCTACGGGCTGGCGATCGCGATCCGAGGCGTCCGCACCACCCGCACCCTTCTCCCGCTGGTCTGCGCCGCGACGGCCGCCTTCCCCTACCTGTTCCTCATCGGATACGCGGCCCCCCGCTTCCTCCTGCCCGCCTACGCACTCCTCGCCATCCCCGTCGCGGACGCCCTGCTCCACCTCCTCATCACGCCGTCCGGCCGGTGGCGCCCGGCCGTCGCCGCGGTGATCTCGCTCGGCCTGGCCGGACATCTGGCCGTGCAGTACGCCGTCCTGCACCGCACCGTGGACCGCACGACCGCCGGCCGCCACGCCTGGGCCCGCTCCGCCGCCGAGCTCCACCGGCTCGGCGTACGCCCGCCCTGCCTGCTCACCGGGCACGAGGCCATTCCCGTCGGCTACTACACGGGCTGCTCCTCCGGCGCGATCCGCGGCCACAACGCCAACACCACCAAGGCCGACATCCTGCGGACCGCCCGCAGTGTCCCGGTCGGCGCCCTCACCAGACCCGGCGGCAAACCGCCCCGGTACGCCCGTGACTGGGAGCTCCACCGCCTCGACGGCCTGGACGTCCGCATCGCCCCGGCGCCGGGCGCGGGCGGGACGGCGTGACCCCGGAGCAAGTCCGCACCGCGCCCCGACGCAGACATGCCTACTGGCACACCGCCCTCACGCTCGCGGTCCTGGTGGCCGTCGCCTGTCTGGCCCGCCGCCACTGGCCGCTCCTGGAGACCGGCGCGGTCCGGCTCGCCGCCGCCGACCAGGGCTGGCTGCTGGTGGCCGCCACGGCCACCCTGGCGACATGGCCGTGCTCGGCGCTCGCCCAGCAGGGCGCGGTGCTGCGCCGACTGCCGCCCGGGCGGCTCGTGGCGGGGCAGTTCGCCGCCTGTGCCGCAGGCCACGTGCTGCCCGCGGGCCTCGGCGCGGGCGCGGTGAACCTGCGCTTCCTCATACGCTGCGGCATACCGATCGCCGGCGCGGCCACCGCGGTCGCGGTCAAGGGCACGGCCGGCGCGATCGTGCGTGGCGCCCTGATCGCCGTACTCGTCGCGGCCTGCCCCGGGGTGCCGCACCTCCCGCGCGTCAGCGGGGGCCTCCTGATCACCGTAGGCGCTGTGGCCACAGCCGCTGCCGCTGCCGCGGTCGCCCTGTCGGCCGGTCCGCTGCGAGCCCGGTGCCGACGGGCCCTGGCGGGCGTACGGGCGTACATCGCAGCCGTCCATGCGCGACCGGCGAGGGCGGCGGCCCTGTGGGGTGGCTCGCTGGCCTTCGTGACGCTGCACTGCGTCGTGCTGATCGCCGTCACCCGGGCGGTCGCCCTGCCCCTCCCGCCGGCCCGGGTGGCGCTGCTCCACCTCGCGGCCGGCGCCGTGGCCGCCCTGCTGCCCACACCTGGCGGCCTCGGCTCCCTCGACGCCGTGCTCGCCCTCGCGCTCACCGCCGTCGGCGCCCCGGCCGCGGCGGCCGCCTCCGCGGTGCTCGGATATCGTCTGCTGACGGTGTGGCTACCGCTGGTTCCGGGGCTGGTGGTGCTTGCGGTGCTCGTTCGGCGCAGGGCACTGTGAGCGCCAAGGGCGTTTCCCGGGCGGCCGGTTCAGGTAGGAGTCCGGTTGTCGGCCGACTGCCGGCCGGTTGTCGGTCCGCACGGAGGAGGGGGAGCGCGATGGCGAGCACTGAGCACGACGGGCGGTTGGGGGAGGAGTTCTTCACTCCGGGGACCTCGTCCTTCACCGAGTTCCTGGCCGCCCACCGTCCGTCCCTGCTGCCCACGCGCCGCCCTTTCCCCGACGGCGTCCGCGCCGCACCCGACCGCTTCCCGCACGGCACCACGGTGCTGGCCCTCACCTACCGCGACGGCGTGCTGATCGCCGGCGACCGCAGGGCCACCATGGGCAACCTCATCGCCCAGCGCGACCTGGAGAAGGTCCACCCCGCGGACGACTACACCGCGGTCGCCTTCGCCGGCACCGTCGGGCTCGCGCTGGACATGGTGAAGCTCTACCAGGTCGAGTTGAAGCACTTCGAGAAGATCGAGGGCATCCCGATGACCCTCAAGGCGAAGGCGACCCGCCTCGCCGGCATGATCCGCCAGAACCTCGGCCAGGCCATGCAGGGCCTCGCCGTCGTCCCGCTCCTCGTCGGCTACGACTTCGGGGCCCCCGAGGGCGCGCGAGGACGCATCTTCGACTTCGAGGTGGTCGGCGGACCGTACGAGAAGTACGACTTCCACGCCGAGGGCTCCGGATCGCCGTACGCACGCGGCGCTCTGAAGAAGCTGTACCGTCCGGGGATGTCCCGGCGCGAGGCGGCCCTGGCCGCGCTGCAGGCGCTGTACGACGCGGCGGACGACGACTCCGCGACCGGCGGACCGGACATCAACCGCCGGATCTTCCCCATCGTTTCGGTGATCACCGAGGACGGCTTCGAGCGGCTGCCGGAGTCCGAGACCGAGGAACTGAGCCGCGAGATCGTGCAGCAGCGCCGCGGCCGTCCGGACGGCCCGAACGCCGCGCCCTGATCACCTGGACTTTCCGCTTCCATGGTGAGGATCTTCCGCCTCCTTTACTGCATGTCATGTGCAACTGCATGAGGATGGCGGCAGGCTGCGAGGCGCGGCCGGTCACCCGGAAGAAAGTTCCTGCCCGATGACGGTCGTCCCCGGCACTGCTCCCTGCGCAACCGTCCCGCGTGTCCGTACCGCCATGACGCGGCAGGAGTGGAGCAGGGTCGGCGCAATGGCGGCGTTCGTGCTGGCCCTGCACGTCATCGGCTGGTTCACCCTCGTCGCCGTCGTGGCGCCCGAGCACTACAGCGTCGGCCGGCAGTCGTTCGGCATCGGCATCGGCGTCACCGCGTACACGCTCGGCATGCGCCACGCCTTCGACGCCGACCACATCGCGGCGATCGACAACACCACCCGCAAGCTGATGGGAGAGGGGCAGCGGCCGCTGTCGGTCGGCTTCTGGTTCTCGCTCGGCCACTCCAGCGTCGTGCTGGCCCTGGCGCTCCTGCTCTCCCTCGGCGTGAAGACCCTGGCCGGACCGGTCCGCGACGACGGCTCCCGCCTCCACGACATCACCGGCCTGATCGGTACGACGGTCTCCGGGGCCTTCCTCTATCTGATCGCGGCGATCAACCTGGTCGCCCTCGCCGGCATCTGGAAGGTGTTCCGCCGGATGCGCTCGGGCCGCTACGACGAGGCGGCCCTGGAAGAACAGCTGAACAAGCGCGGCTTCATGAACCGGCTCCTCGGCCGGGTCACGAGGTCGGTCACCAAGTCCTGGCACATGTACCCGCTAGGCCTGCTCTTCGGCCTCGGCTTCGACACCGCGACCGAGGTCGCCCTGCTCGTCCTGGCGAGCTCGGGCGCCGCCTCCGGCCTGCCCTGGTACGCGATTGTCTGCCTGCCCGTCCTCTTCGCCGCCGGCATGTCGCTCCTGGACACGATCGACGGCACCTTCATGAACTTCGCCTACGGCTGGGCGTTCTCCCAGCCGGTCCGCAAGGTCTACTACAACCTCACCGTCACCGGCCTGTCCGTCGCGGTCGCCCTGCTCATCGGCACGGTCGAGCTCCTCGCCCTCCTCGCCGACCGCCTCGCCCTGCACGGCCCGTTCTGGACCTGGATCACCGGACTCGACCTCAACGCGGCCGGCTTCGTCGTCGTCGGCCTGTTCGCCGTGACCTGGATCGTCGCCCTCCTGGTGTGGCGGATCGGCCGGATCGAGGAGAGGTGGACGACCGGACCGCGCGCCGAATCGCCTTGAGGCAAGGCCGGCCGGATCGCCTGAGGCAAGGCCGGATCGCCTGGGACAGGGGCCGAACCGGCTTGCCGCAACCCGGTCACCCGCGCGGCACCATCTCCCCCCGCCACCTCACGAACTGCTTCTCCGGATCGCCGAGGTACACCCACGGAGCCCGCGTGGCCCGGCGCCCCAGCATCCGGAACAGGGGTGCGGCGATGTCGTGAACCCCCGCGTAACACGCCGCGTGCGCCAGGTAGTTGAGGTCGCGCAGCTCCCCGGGGGCCACGCCGTTGTCCGTGCGGCCCATGATCCAGCGCTCCCAGGTCCGGCGTACGTCACTGACGGCGCCGTCGTCACTCCAGTGCTGTCCGAGCCCCACGGAGGCATGCTGTCCCTTGGCCGCGTCCAGGGCGTAGCGGAACTCCTCGACCCGGGCGTACTGCACGAGCACCGGCAGCGCGCAGCCGGGCGGTGCGACCCCGGCCGCGTCCCGGGCGAAGTCGTACATCTGGCCGTGGGTGCCGTGCCAGCGCGAGGAGTAGTAGTGCAGGACCTGGAGGTGGCCCTCCACGCTGTACGGGTCGCGCTGGTGCAACTCGTCCCACCAGCGCCCCAGTTCCTGCCGCCGCACACCCGACGGATACAGCCGGGCGACGGAGATCAGCGAGATCCACGGCGTCGGATCGTCCGGGTAGGCGTCGGCGGCCCTGAGGCAGGACAGCACCGCGGTGTCGATGCGCTGCTGGTCGATCGGTACGCCCCGGCCCGCGGCGATGGCCAGATTGAACGCCCGGGCCGTCTCCGTCGCCGCCCGCAGCACCAGGGCGTCGGCGCTGTGCGGCTCGGCCGCCAGCCACGACTCCGCCGTCGAACTGCCCGCACAGGCCTGGGCGAGCAGCCGGATCCGGTGGCCCCGCACCAGCCAGTCGGGGCCGGTGACCCGCAGCAGCTCCCGCAGCCCCTGCCAGCGGCCGATGACGATGTCCTGGCGGGCGCAGGTCAGGGGCGCGTCCCCGCAGTCGGGGTCGAAGTCGGGAGTGAGGTCGCGTTTGGAACTGCCTCGCGCCATCGGGTTCTCCCTCAGAAGTCGGTGGGAAGACCCTCGTGGGCAAAGGAGCCGGGGCCACCACGGCCGACGGGCACGTAGTCCGCCTCGATGGTCCGCGTGGCGTCCAGCTTGGCCGGCCGGTAGTAGTCGCTGCCCTGCCGCCAGTACCAGAGCATCGGGATCAGCCCGGCCGCGAGACCGCCGACGCCGATCGCGAGCGCGGAAGTGCTCAGCTCGCCCAGCGACTCGACGAAGATCCAGAACATGAACAGGGCCCCGAACAACGGCCACACACCGCCGAGCACGAAGTTGCCCACCGACTTCAGCAGCATCTTGCGGTAGGCGACGACCACCGCGAGGCCCGTCAGCCCGTAGTAGACGGCGATCTGCAGACCGATGGCCGAGATGGCGTCGGAGAGGATGTCGCCCACCGTGCCCAGGGAGTTGGCGGCGACGAACATCGCCAGCGCCACGACGCCGACCACGACGATCGCCACCCACGGCGTGTTCCACCGGCGGTGCACACGGCCCAGCGCGGACGGCATCGTACGGTCCCGGCCCATCGCGAACAGCGAGCGCGTGACCTGGATGAGCGTGGTCTCCAGGGTGGCGACGGTGGACAGCATCACCGCCACGATCAGCAACTTGCCGCCCCAGCCCGGCCACACCTCCTCGCCGAGCACGGCCAGTACGTTGGCGTCGTTCTCCTGGATCTGCTTGGAGGAGAGGATGACGTTCACCGCGATGGTGAACACCTCGAACAGCAGGAACACGATGCCGACTCCGATGAGCCCCGCGAGGCCCGTCGTACGGCGGCTGTTGCGGGTCTCCTCACTGAGGTTGCTGGTGACGTCCCAGCCCCAGTAGTAGAACGCGGCGATCAGCGCGCCCGAGGCGAATCCGGTCACCCCGTCGAAGTGCCCGAAGCCGAGCCAGGACCAGTCGAACGCCCGGGCGCTTCCCGAGTGGAAGAGGGCGAGTACGGCGAACAGAGCCAGTATCGCCAGCTCGACACCGGACATCACCAGCTGCGCCCGGACGGTGAGGCGGGCGCCGCCCAGCACCACGAACAACATGATCAGGAACCAGCCGGCGCCGACCAGCGTCGACAGCGCGGTGTCGTCCGCGAGTTCCCCGTCGAAGAGGGCGAGCGTCATCGACCCGGCCGGCAGGGAACCCGCCACCATGAAGATGGTCGCCGAGATCACCAGCGCCCAGCCGCTGATGAACCCCAGGAAGGGGTGCAGCGTACGCCCGACCCACGAATAGCTGGCGCCCGCGTTCACGTCGATCCGGCTGAGATAGCTGAAGGCCAGCGCGATGCCCAGCATCGGTATCGCGCAGTACAGCAACGCGGCCGGACTGGCCAGCCCCACCGCGCCGACGAGGACCGCCGTGGTCGCGGCGATCGAGTACGCCGGGGCGCTGCCCGCGACCGCCATCACCACCGTGTCGAACGTACCGAGGGCATTGGCCTGCAGCCCTCTGCCCCTGCTGTTGCTCATGGATGCGCTGCTTTCCGTTGTGCACGACGCGCGGGCGAACCGGCCCCGACGGCGTATGGGGGGTGGGGTGGTACAACGCCACGAACCGCTGAGGGATGACCTCGGGGCAGGGGCGGCACAAAGGGGTGGCGGATACGGCACGTCGGTGCGTCGCCGTACGGTCACGCCGTGTGTGCGAGTGATGATAGCCCCACTCATTGAGGCTTCAAGAGCGCCTGGATCTTCCGGGGTTGGAGAGCGCACAACGGGAAACGCGGTTCAGGACACACCCGAAGCGGAACCGGCTGCTCAGTCCCCGATCCGGTCGATCTGGCGCAGCCGGTTCGTGGCGTCCAGGGCGGCGACCTTGTACGACTCCGCCAGCGTCGGGTAGTTGAACACCGCGTTGACCAGATAGTCGACGGTGCCGCCGCATCCCATCACCGACTGCCCGATGTGGATGAGTTCCGTCGCCCCCGTACCGAAGCAGTGCACCCCGAGCAGCGTGCGGTCCTCGGGGGAGACCAGCAGCTTCAGCATGCCGTGCGCGTCGCCGATGATCTGCCCGCGGGCCAGCTCCCGGTAGCGGGAGACGCCCACCTCGAACGGCACCTGCTCCTCGGTGAGCTGGTCCTCGGTCCGGCCCACGAAGCTGATCTCCGGGATGGTGTAGATGCCGATCGGCTGGAGGTTGTGCATCCGGCCGACGGGCTCCCCGAAGGCGTGGTACGCCGCCGCCCGCCCCTGCTCCATCGAGGTCGCGGCCAGCGCCGGGAAGCCGATGACGTCGCCGACGGCGTAGATGTGCGGCACCTCGGTGCGGTAGTGCTCGTCGACCGTGATCCGCCCGCGCGGGTCCGCGCTCAGGCCGGCCTTGTCCAGGTCCAGCTCGTCGGTGAGCCCCTGCCGGCCCGCCGAGTACATCACCGCGTCGGCGGGGATCTTCTTGCCGCTCTCCAGGACGGTCAGCGTGCCACGGGGATGCCGCTCCACGGCGGCGACGGTCTCCCCGAAGCGGAACGTCACGGCGAGGTCCCGCAGGTGGTACTTGAGCGACTCGATCACCTCGACGTCGCACATGTCGAGCATCCCCGCGCGCTTCTCCACCACGGTGACCTTGCTGCCGAGCGCGGCGAACATCGAGGCGTACTCCATGCCGATGACACCGGCACCGACGATGACCATGGAGCGCGGCACCCGCTCCAGCGCCAGGACGTTGTCCGAGTCCATGATCGTCCGCCCGTCGAACTCCACACTGCCGGGCCGCGCGGGCCGGGTGCCGGTGGCGATGACGATGTGCTCGGCGCTGAGCAGCCGTTCGTGGCCGGTGACCTCGCGCAGGGCCACGGTGTGCGGGTCGACGAAGCGGCCGGTCCCGGCGTACAGGGCGACGTGGTTGCGGGAGAGCTGGCTGCGGATGACGTCCACCTCGCGGCCGACCACGTGCTGGGTGCGGGCGGTCAGGTCGGTGACGGTGATGTCCTCCTTGAGCCGGTAGCTCTGGCCGTACAGATCGCGCTGGGTGAGACCGGTCAGGTAGAGCACCGCCTCGCGCAGGGTCTTGGAGGGGATGGTCCCGGTGTGGATGGAGACGCCGCCGACCATGTCGGGGCGGTCGACGACGGCGACCCGGCGGCCCAGCTTGGCCGCGGCGATGGCGGCCTTCTGGCCACCCGGTCCGGATCCGATGACGAGCATGTCGAAGTCGGGCACCTTCAGGAGTCTGACAGTCGGCAGGCCCCTTTCGAAAGGGTGAGCCCGAAACCAATGCCGGTGTGAAGTGTCAGGGGAGGAACGGAAGTTGCGCCACCTCCCCGCCAGGCGGGTATGGGGCGACAATGTGGATATGGGGCATCGACTCGCCGACGTGAGCGCACCGGCCAGGCTGGCCGCCCCCGAGGAGGGCATCGGCCGGGACGAACTCGCGCTCGCCACCCGCAACCACGGCCTCCCGCTCGAAGCCCTGCGCTACGACCTCACCCCGCCCGGCCTGCACTACGTCCTGACCCACTACGACATCCCGTACGTCCCCGACGACACCCCCTGGCACCTGAGCCTCGGCGGCCGCGTCCGCCACCCGCTGCGCCTGGACCTGGCCGATCTGCGTTCGTTCCCGCAGTCCACCACCCGGGTCACGCTGGAGTGCGCGGGCAATGGCCGGGCCCTGCTGACACCGCGGCCGGTGAGTCAGCCCTGGCTGGTCGAGGCGGTCGGCACCGCCGAGTGGACGGGCGTACCGCTGCGCCTGCTGCTCGCCGAGAGCGCGGTCGAGGCGGACGCGGTCGACGTGGTCTTCACGGGCGCCGACCACGGCGTGGAGCGCGGCGTCGAGCAGGACTACCAGCGCGCCCTGCCCGTGGACGTGGCCACGGGCGGCGATCCGGAGGTGCTGGTGGCGTACGCCATGAACGGGGCCCCGCTGCCCCCGCAGCACGGCCGCCCGCTACGGCTGGTCGTGCCCGGCTGGTACGGCATGGCGCACGTGAAGTGGCTGCGCGAGGTGACCGTCACCGACGAGCCGTTCACGGGGTTCCAGCAGGCCGTGGCCTACCGGTTGCGCCGGCACCCCGAGGACGAGGGCGAACCCGTCACCCGCATCGCGCCCCGCGCCCTGCTCGTCCCGCCGGGCTTCCCCGACTTCATGTCCCGTTCCCGCGTGGTCCGGCCCGGCCCGGTGACCCTGGAGGGGCGTGCCTGGTCCGGGCGTGGGCCGGTGACGCGCGTCGAGGTCAGCACGGACGCGGGCGGCAGCTGGCAGGAGGCCGAGCTGGAGGCGGACACCGGTCACCGCTGGGCGTGGCGTCGCTGGCGGCACAGCTGGACAGCGACCCCGGGCGCCCACGTGCTGAGCGCACGGGCCACCGATGCCGGAGGCCACACCCAGCCACTGGACCAGCCCTGGAACCGCGGGGGCTTCGCCAACAACCTCGTGCAGCGGGTGCCGGTGCTGTGTCCGCAGGAGGACGGGGGCGAGGCCGGGTGAGTACGCCGGCACGGCGTGGCACGGCGTGGGCCGGCAGGGCGTGGGACGGCAGGCGCACATGGCCGCCGCCGGGTGCCGGCCCGCACCCGGGGGCGACCCGTGCGGATCGTGGCCGTCCCGTGCGGATCGTGGCCGTCCCGGCTAGGGCAGCAGCTTGTCGAGGGCGGAGGGGCCCTCTGCCTCCAGCTTGCGCTTGGCCCATTCCAGGTTGCGCGGGGTGAGGTCCTTGCCTGAGGCAAGCACGATGTCCTCGGGGGACACATCGGTGCCGGTGCGGGCGTGGAGCAGGTCGTCCGGGGTGGTGCGCTCCTCGGACGGCCCGGACGCTTCGGGCTGGCTCGTCGGCATCATCTCTGCTCCTCGGATCCGGATCACTACTTCGGGCCCGGTGCGGTCATCGGGTCTGCTATCACCATTCAACGCCGGAGCGGACCCTGCATCCGGAGGCGCCGGGACCCCGCCGCGCACCGGTCGGCCCCTGGACACCCGCGGTACCTCTCCGCGCCCGCAGCGAAACCGGCCGTGCCCGAGGACCGGGCACCCTCGCGGGCCGCGTCAGCCTTCGAAAGGCGTGAGCGTGAGCGTGATCCCCGTCGGCGCCGTGTCCTGGACGTACGAGGCGAAGTCGGCCACGTCGTCGAAGGCGAAGCCGTACGCCTTGCCGTCCTCGGTGGCCGTGTGCATCGCCTTGGCGTAGTGGTTGGTCGGGCCGGTCCGGTAGAAGGTGGCGGCGTCGGTCGTCGGCTGGGCCGGGTGGCTGAGCAGCGTCGAGCGGTTGAACCCGGCACCGAGCACGGCGGCGACGGGGCCGGTCGTGCCGTCGTTGGGGGCGGCGAGGTTGCCGTCGCAGAACAGCACGTCCCGCGTCGACGGCTTGGCGAAGGACACCTGAGCGGGCCCGTCGAAGGTGAACCGATCACCGCGCACCCGCCCCGTGAACGTCCCCGCGTTGGTGGTGACGGTGAGGTCCCGCCCGGTGTACGTGCTCCACACCTCGTCGATGTACGGGGCGAAGTAGTCCTTGGCGAACAGCCCGGCGTCCAGGCCGTGCCCCGGGGCGATGACGCGCGTGTCGTCCACGACGAGCCGAGCGAACTCCTCGACCTGGCGCACCGCGGCGAACGCGGCCGCCCGCCCGCCGGCACGCAGTCTGCCCGTCGTCTGGTCCTTGGCGCCGGTCAGCCGAATGCTCATCGGGACGCTGAACATGTCGACCATGGTGGTGTTGCAGAACATGCCGGCGGCGTTGTAGGTGAACTCGGCACAGTCGTGCAGCACCGGGTAGTTGGGGTCCGACGCCACCCAGCCCGCCGGGTACTGCAGCGCGGCATTTCCGTTGCCGTCCGTGACGGCCTTGAACTTGAGCTTCTCGCCGAGCGACACATAGATCCGCCCGGACATGTAGGGCAGGGACAGCCGGGTCTCGCCGCTGCCGGCGAGGCTGATGGCGTAGTCGGTGAAGCCGTCGGCGCCGTTGTCCGACAGCGCGATCGGCGCGAGGGTGCCGTCGGGCTTGACGCGCACCTGCCTGCCGTCCTGGTTGCCCACGATGTAGACATGCACGTTCGCGTTGCGGAAGGAGCCGCTGTCATTGACGAGCGTCAGCGGCAGGGGGCCCGCCGCGGTGGGCCCGACGCCGTCCGCGGGCGTACCCGCGAGGGCGTACGGGGCCACGGTGGCGGCGGCGGGGACGGCCACCGCCGTGCCGCCGAGGGCGAGGAGAAGCCTGCGTCGACCGAGATGGCGCTGATGACGGGAAGTCATGTGGGGGGTCTCCCGGAGTACTTGTGCGGGTACTTGGGCGCGGCGGCGACGTGCACCGTCAGTCCCAGAGTCATTCTGAGAGCGCTCTCGAACCAGGCGCTGCCGCTGCCGGTGGGCCTCGATGCTACGCACGACCCCCGCATCGGCCAATGGGTCTGCAGAGCGCCCAAACTCCCCTCAACTGCAGGGACTTGAAAGACCACGGAATGCCCACGGCCGCTTAACCCTCTCCTAAGGCCCACTTAAGTCGCACGGGCTCGTGAGAGCGCTCTCCAACGCTTGGCGGAGCCTCGCTCAAGGCCCGCGGAAAACCCGTGGACGGGCCCGATGAAGAACACGTACTGTGTGGCTCCACGCCCTGAGACGGACGGAAGGAGGCGAGTGCCGTGCGGTTCACACCTTTCCAGCGCTCCCTTCTCCGTTGCCCCGGCGTGTTGCGTCAGATCTGACCGGGAGCGCTCCAAGCAGCCCTTATCCCGGAGGAATCCGTGACCGATCTGGTCATCCGCGCGCTCTCCGCGAGCGACGCCCATCTCTTCGACGCACACCCCGACCCGCTGGGCGCCCGTGAGGGGCACCGGCGGACCCGGTTCCGCCCCGAGTGGAAGCGAGTTGCCCTGCGCGACGGCACGGTCGTCGCTCGCGGCGCCTGGTGGGGCGGCCCCGACGACTCGGAGCCCATCAACATCAACTGGTTCGACGTGGCCGAGGGCGAGGAGGCGGCCGGCGCCGAACTCCTGCGCTCCGCCCCCTGGCAGGTCGAACTCGAGATCAACCTGCCCGGCGGCTGGCGGGACAAGCCCGACCTGAAAGCCGCCGCCGAGACCCGCTTCAGCGCCGCACGTGCGGCCGGCCACGAACTCCTGGTGGAACGCTTCCTGTACCGCTGGACCCCGGAGCACGGCCTGCCCGAGCGGCCCGGACGCCTGCGCTTCAGCGCCGAACCCGATGACGCGGTCTTCTTCGACGCGCTGCGCCGCATCCACTCCGTCACCCTGGACGCCCATTCGCTGCGGGCCATCGAGGAGGGCGGCCTGGACCGGGCCGCCCAGGAGGAGCTCGACTTCTTCCACTGGTGCCCGTCCCCGCGGGAGTGGTGGCAGCTCGCGCACACCCCGGACGGCGACCTCGCCGGCATCCACATCCCGGCACACAACCCCTCCGGCCCGACGATCGGCTTCATCGGAGTCGTCCCGGAACAGCGCGGCCGCGGCTACGCCTACGACCTCCTCGCGGAGTGCACCCACTTCCTCGTCGACCAGGGCGCGGAGGTCGTCACCGGAGCGACGGACCAGGGCAACTTCCCCATGGCCGCGAACTTCGCCAAGGCGGGCTTCCCCGTGGTCAGTGAGCGCATCAACTTCCAAGCTGCGGCCCAGGCATAGCGAGGCGTAGAACCGAGGAGCAGCAGGAGTAGTACAGGGTGGGCGGTCCGGGCCTTCTGCGGTCCGGGCCGCCTGTCAGTGCCGGGTGGCATGCTGGTCGGCGGTGTGATCGACAGCGGGCGACGGAGGCGGCATGGGGTTCGACGGTGGGGTCTGGCAGGTCCGCGGCAGCGACGAGCCGGTCGGGGAGATCCTGATCGACGAGGCCGACTTCCCGTGGCTGTCGGGCCGCTTCACGCCCGGTCCGGGGTACGACGCGGTACGCGCCCTGTTCGCCCGTGAACTGGCCTTGCTGGAGCGGGACTACGACGAGGTCTGGGAGGCCTGGGAGGCGGCCTACGACGAGATCCGAAGACGCGTCTCACTGTCCTCGCCGGACGGCCCGGTCGCCGAGTTCCTGCTGCACATCGAGGGGGACAGGGCCTGGTTCCGATGGAGCGACGAGCCGTTCGAGGCCTAGGCTGGTGGGACGGCCTTCTACTGGACGAAGGGCGACCCAGTACTCGCTCATGGGCCCTGGGTGCACGGAATCGTAGTGCTCCGGGGGACCAGAGGAGGACGTCGCGGCTGGGGTTGTGCCTCGCTCGATGCGGCGGGTGACCCTGCCCTCGACGCCGTCACCTGGCTGCCCGTTGTCCCGTCGGTCGCACCTGATCTGCTGGCTGAGCATCTTCGAGGCTTGTTTGCCACTGGTGTCCCGACGGCGAGAGTTGAGGGGCCCGGAGCTGACGAAGTCGAGGACTGGAGTCCTCAGTCACAGCCACTCGTTGAGCACTGCGATTAGTACGGTCGCTTCGTAGCGGACGGCGAGTTTGTCGTATCTGGTGGCGACCGCGTGGTGGCGTTTGAGCCGGTTGATGCCGCATTCGACCGCGTGCCGCTGCGCGTAGTCGGTCTTGTCGAACTGCGGAGGCCGACCGCCGCGGAAGCCGAGGTTCTGCCGGTTGCGGACGCGGTCCGCAGGGACCGGGATCGTTGCCTTGATGCCACGCCTGCGCAGGTAGGCGCGGTTCCTGCGGGAGTCGTATGCCTTGTCGGCCCGCACTCGGTCCGGTCGCTTGCGTGGCTGGCCCAAGCCCATCCGAGGAATCCCGCCCTGTTCGACCACGAGGTGGATCTTGCTAGTCAGGCCGCCGCGGGACCGTCCGAGCCCGTGGTCGGCCGGCTCGACAAAGATCCCGCCGGGCGGCTCCTTCTGGAGCCCCCTTTGTGCCGCCCCGGCGGCGTGCTGATGCGCCCGGCAGACCGTCGAGTCGACGTTCACCTCCCAGGTGATCAGGCCCTTCGCGTCCGCCTCGGCCTGGAGCCGGGTGACCATTTGTGCCCAGGTCCCGTCTCGCTGCCAGCGCCAGAACAGGTCATAGACCCGGTCCCACGGGCCGTAACGTTCTGGCACGTCCCGCCACGGGGCGCCGGTCCGGGTCCGCCACCGTATGCCGTCTATCAGCTGCCGCCGAGTCCACACCTGCGGACGGCCCATCTTGATGCCCTGCGACAGCAACGGCTCAAGCCGGGCCCACTGGCCGTTCGACCTAGGGGTCACACAGCGCGGCGCCGGCTACTCGCGGCACGCGAGTTACCCCGGCAGGGGCTGGTACCGGGATACGTGGAGTTCGCCTCTTCCGCCGCCGTGATCACGCTGCTGGCGACCATGCTCGGCGTTCGCCCGTCTACGGACGGGCGAACGCCTGCGGCACGGGGCCGGGTGTCAGGAGGCCACCCACTTGTGGGACCTCAGCTTGACGCTCGACCCGTCGCTCTTGGTGTTCCCGCACCAGCCCTTCGCGGCTGGGGCGTAGTAGTTCACGTAATCCGTTTCGTAGTAGAACTTCACAGTCTCGAGGTTGTTGGGGTCCTCGGTGCCGTGGTTGCAGATGGACTTCACCCTGCCGGTGAACTTCTTGTCTCCGGTGAGCCAGTTGGAGTCGTTGCCCAGCCACTTCTGCATGGTCCCGGTGCCGTTGAGGCCCGTGTAAACGCAGATGTATCCGGACGGGCAGTCGTCGTAGGCAGCTGCGGAGCCGACATCGGCTCCCGCGCCACTTGCGGCACCCATAGTGAGGGCGACGGACGCGCCGAGCGCTGCAAGGACGGAACGTGTGCGCATTGGTCCTCTTTTCTGTTTCCGCCTCGTTCGAGGCATGCGGGTCCGCAGCCCGGTTTCAATCTGCGGAGTGAGTGCGTTGTGAGGCTCGGAGGGTTTGCTCCCCCTCGGCTTTGGCTTGGCGGACTGCTCGGCCAGCCGTGATCTCAGCCTTCGGGACCAGGCGATTGTCTGGCAGACCCCCTTCACCACTTCAGACAATCCCGTGGCGGGAACGGCAGGTTCACGTCATGTCGGTGTGCCGACTGGCCCACCTCTGCTGGGATGCATAGCGTCCGACGGGGATGTCGTCGCCAACGGGGGTGTCATGGGGCGTCGGGAGCGACCGCTGGACCCGGCCGAGGGGCCCGTCGCGCGATTCGCGTACGAGTTGAGGAAGTTGCGCCAGGAGGCCGGGGGCATCACCTACCGAGCGATGGCGGACAAGGCGCACTACTCCACCGCGACACTCGCGCAGGCCGCCGCCGGAGACCGGATGCCGTCCCTGGCCGTCACCCTGGCCTACGTGGGGGCCTGCGGCGGCGACCGTGAAGAGTGGGAGCGGCTCTGGCACCGGGCGGCGCACGAGGTGGCCGAGGAGGCCCGCACGGCTGCGAGTGACAGCGAGCCGCCTTACCTCGGCCTGGCCCGCTTCGGCATCGACGACCATGAGCGCTTCTTCGGCCGGGACCGGCTCGCCGAGCAGCTCTCGGAGCTGGTCAGCCGCGAGCATCTGGTCGTGGTGACCGGGCCCTCCGGCAGCGGCAAGTCCTCCCTGCTGCGCGCAGGGCTGATTGCCCGATTGCAGCGGGCTGAGCCTCAGGCCCGGCCCACCTCGATCCGCATTCTCACGCCCGGGCCACATCCGGCGCGTACACATGCCGGCCTCCTCGAGCCGCAGGCGACTCGCGTGGGCACGCTGATCGTGGTGGACCAGTTCGAAGAGGCCTTCACGTTGTGCACCGAGCGCGCCGAGCTGACGCGCTTCCTCGACCTGCTGTGCAGCGCCGCCCAGCCCGAGCACCGCATACGCGTCGTCCTCGCCGTGCGTGCCGACTTCTACGGCCACCTTGCCCGGCACCGCCCGCTCGCCGAGGCCGCCCAGCGCGCCACGCTGCTCCTCGCTCCCATGAGCCCGGAGGAACTGCGTGAGGCGATCGTGAAGCCCGCGGCCCTGGGCGGCCACACCGTGGAGCGCACACTGACCGCCCGGATCGTCCGTGAGATCGCCGACGAGCCCGGCGGCCTGGCGCTGATGTCCCACGCCCTGCTGGAAACCTGGCACCGACGCAAGGGCAGGGCCCTGACCGAGACCGCCTACGACGCTGCCGGCGGCCTCCACGGCGCGATCGCCCACACGGCGGAGGACCTCTACGCACGCCTGACCCCCGACCAAGCCGAATCGGCCCGTCGGATCCTGCTCCGCCTGGTCACGCCCGGGCAGGGAAACCAGGACACCCGCCGCCCGGCCGACCGCGCCGAGGTCACCCTCCTGGGCCCCGGCCCGCAGGACGACGCCGGCCTCGTCCTCGAACGCCTTACCCGCGCCCGCCTGATCACCCTCGACAAGAACACCGTCGACCTCGCCCACGAAGCCGTGCTGACCGCATGGCCCCGACTGCGCGCCTGGATCGAAGAGGACCGTGAACGGCTTCGCGCCCAGCGGCATCTCACCGAAGCAGCCCAGACCTGGGAAGCACTCGGTCGTGACGCGGGCTCCTTGTACCGGGGCGTACGCTTGTCTGCAGCCGAAGCACACTTCCACGGCTTGGACGACGACCTCACCCCGCTGGAACGGGAATTCCTCGCCGCAGGCCTCGCCGCCCGCCACCGCGAACGGCGCGGCCGCCGCTTCCGTACGACCGCGCTGTCGGTCCTCGTGGTGCTCAGCCTTGTAGCGGCTCTCGTAGCCTGGCAGCAGAACCAGGCGAGCGAACGCCGTCGCCTGGAGGCCGAAGCCCGCCGCGCCGCAGGTGTCGCCGACAGCCTGCGCGGGTCCGACCCGATGACGGCCATGCGCCTCAGCCTCGCCGCCTGGCGCGTCGCCGACCTTCCCGAAACCCGGTCCGCACTGTTCGGCGCGATGACGCAGAAGAACCAGGACACGTTCGTCGACCCCGACGGAGACGCGGACACCATGCGCTATCTGAGCGCCGACGGACAGACACTGGTCAGTCTCGGCTCGGATCAGGTGGTCGTCCGCGACGTCCGGACCGGCAAACGCAAAGAGACGTTGCCGGGGCTGGGCGACGGATCGCAGGACACGGGCGTGATGCTGGCCGATGCCCGCTGGCTGCCCAGGTTCCTCGGCGAATCGCGCAGAGGAGAGCCGCGGAAGGTCGCGCTGTGGGACCTCGCGACAGGCCGGCAGGACGGTCCCGCCTTGGGGCGCGCCGCGTACGGGGTCGAGATGGGCGCGAGCGGACGGCACCTCATGGTCTACGACGAGGATGGCGACTCCGCCCACGTGGTGCAGATCTGGGACGTGCAGCGGCGGCGGGTTCTGCTGGAGGTACGAAAGGCGAGGGAGGACCTGGCAGAAGACAATTCCGAAAGGCAGCCGTCCGGTGAGGCCCAGCATCAGCGCAACGGGAGGGGGTTCAGTTCCCTGAGCCTGCCCGACGGGGCAATGAGCCGGGACGGTCGACTCTTCGCGCTCTGTGTGCCAGGCGAACCGCTGGAGATATGGGATGTCGTCAAGCGGAGCCGCTTGGACGCGCCCTGGGCACCGAAAATGTCGAAGTATCAGTGCAGCAACGAGATCTTCGAATTCTCCCCGGATGGGGAAAAGGTGGCTGTAGCAGGAGAGGCAATTCAAGTCTGGGACATAGCCTCCGGGCGGGCGGCCATCGCAGATGTCGAAGACCAAACCGGAACACAGGAACTGCAGTTCAGTGATGACGGCAGATTCCTGGCCACCGTGAAAGGACGTGAAATTCTGCTCTTTAGGATGGCGAGTTCTTCCGGGGCAGTTTTCCACTACCCGATATCAGGGGAAACGGCCCGCAATCTCAGACTCGACCTCGACCGCGGGCTGATCCGCTACATCGGAGGGCCGGAAGAGGGCTGGGGATCCACCGTCCGCTCCGTCGACGTGGGCCGTGCCATCTCCCCCGACTGGATCAGGTCCGGCTTTGATGAAGCACTGTTGAGCCCGGACGGTCGGGTGCTGGTGACTGCCCGGACGGACAAGCACCGGAAGCGGATCCAGTACCGGGTGCACGACAGGAAGACTGGGGAAACCGTCCGACCCGAAGGCGCGGACATGCCCTGTCGGATTTCGACAGGGCCCCTGCAGGGTCTGTCCTGCGTACCCCTCATGGCATTCAGCAGCGACGGAAAGCTGCTTGCCTTCGGTGCCGGTCGGAGTGATCGGACACGAATGTATTTATGGAATGTTGCGCAACGCCGGATGGAATCCCGGATTAATTTTGAGCCACCGGACAGTGTTCCGGTGCAGGATATGCATTTCACCTTTGGTGAGAGATCGCTCATACTGTCGAACGGTGACATATGGGTCTGGGACATCCGGAAGCGTGCCGTCAGGAAACTCCTGTCCCGGGCTGCGGCCGGTATCACGCCGCGCCCCGATGGACGTCTGATCGTCACAAACGAAGGCAAGGTGCTCGAATTTCCGTCAGGCAGGGCACATTTGCGTGCGCAGAATCCCGGAACCGGATTCGTGGCTTTTAGTGCCGACAGTAAATTGTTGGCCGCAGAAGCCCCCGACGGAATCGTCCTGTGGGACGGCCGCGTCAGGCGGCGCCTCGGCGTGCTGCCGACACCGGAAGGCGCCTACTCCGCCGTGAGAGCGATGGCCTTCTCGCCCGACGGCACCGTTCTCGCCGCAGCTCACGGCGACGGCTCCTTGCAGCTCTGGAACACCACCTCGCACCAGCCCATCGGCGGCCTCCTCCCCACGCCCGGGGACGAGATCGTGTCACTCGCCTTCAGTGCCGATGGCCGTACCCTGTACGCGGCCGGAAGCCATGTCCAAAACCAGAAGTACGACATCGACCCAGCCCACGTGGCTGAGTCAGTGTGCGGCCGTGTCGGCAAGGGAATGTCACAAGGGGAATGGCAGGACCTTCTCCCGAATGTTCCCTATCGGCAGACCTGTCCGGGCAGTAGCTGACCGAGCGTCCCACCCTTTGACGCTGTCGGACCTTTCCCCGCCCGCCTGGACTCAGCGGAGCGGGATTTGAAGGACGAAAGCAGAAGCGCCTCAAGTCGATCGAGACGAAGGCAGATTCAGAGCTCATTGCAGTAGAGGGTGTAGTCGGGGTCTGTCGGTTTTCGAGGTCGCCGACACGGATTTCAGGCTCGGCTGCACTCCTGTCCGAGCGCGACGAGACGTGCGCCGCGGAACGAGCTATGCACCCTCGTTGTCACCGCGCAGGGAATGGATCATGTTCTGCAGGATCCGGAACGCGTCTGACTGCTCGGTCTGGGTCAGGCCGGCCAGCATTCTGGCCTCGACGGACCGGACGGCTGCGCTCGCCTTCTCGAGGCTTCGTCGGCCGCGAGGCGTGAGCCGCGTGGGAAGCACCTTCCCGACGGGTGCCTCCGCAGGCCTGGCCACGTAGCCGTCTCGTTCCAGGGCCTGGAGCAGCACGTTCATCGTCTGCCGTGTCACGAACGCGCCCCGCGCGAGCTCGGAGTTCGACAAGCCCGGTCGTTGCGCCAGCAGCTCGAGGCAGGAGTAGTGCGTCACGCTCATCCCGAGCGGCCGCAGCACTTCCTCCATGGCCGTGCGGAGGGCGCTCGACGCTTCTTTGAGCAGGTAGCCCAGTGACGTCTCCAGGTTGACGCCGACACCTTCCTGACTCATGTCAGTATTCTGACATAGGTTGATGCATGTCAGAAAACTGACACGAAAGCAGGGAGCGTCATCATGCCCGCCACCGGCCCCGACTTCATCTCGCTCCAAGTACGCGACCTCGACGCTTCGCAGGCGTTCTACGAGCAGTACCTGGGCCTCGTCCGCTCGTCGGCCGGACCTCCGCACGCCGTCGTCTTCGAGACGAAGCCGATCGCGTTCGCACTCCGCGACGTCATTCCCGGCACCGACCTCGCATCCGTCGCTCAGCCCGGCATCGGTGCCGCGATCTGGCTCCACGCCACCGACGTCCAGGCCATCCACGACGCGCTCGTCGCCGACGGCCACACCATCGTCTCCGCACCGATCGACGGCCCCTTCGGCCGGAGCTTCACCTTCGCGGACCCCGACGGCTACCAGGTCACGCTCCACGACCGCGCTTGATCGACCAAACGCCACCGGACGATCATCAGCTGTTGCGTCCCCCGCCTCCGGCTGAACCTCGCGAAGGGAAGCACGGTCGACTTCCACGTCACGGCCAAAGCCTCGTCTCCAGGGGTTTACGAGTGGACGGCAGAAATCAACATCGAAGACATGCTTCCTGACGACGGTGACCACTGCTGGCAACACCCAGACGACCCGTCGTGCTGAGCCCCACCGGGAGGGGGCCACACTCGCCACCCATGCCGGCCTGCCCCCCGACGGACAGCCGTGCACCGCGAAGCTGCCTCGCGAACGGCCGGGTCTCAGGCACCAAGCGGTTGGACCTCTCGTCCTTGGCCGAGCGTGAGATGCCGACTCGCGGGGAAGGGCAAGGTGAAGTTGGTGCGCGATTGCGGGTGTTGACCTGCCCGGATGGGCGCCATGCCGGGATTCTTGTCGAGGGGCGGACGTGGGGCGGTTCACGCGGAGCGCAGCGGACGGCGACAGCGACGGCGCCTGGAGGCCATGGCTCGAGCACGCGGCTGGGGTCGGGGAAGCCGACTTCGACCGGGCAGAGTTGGTCGACGGCTATGCGGTGCTGCGGTGGCAGACCGGTGTGGGCGGAGTCGGGCTGGTGCACTCGCTGATCGATGGCAATGCCAGCCCTCAGACGGTCACCCGAGCTCTGCTCCGGCGTCACGGCGAGCGTCTTGCTGACCGGTACGCGTGTGTGGCGGCGGCGCAGACCAGCACTCAGGTGACACAGCCGTATGTCCCCCAGCTCCTTGCCTTCGACGTCGACGGGGCCGGCAAGCAGTACGAGACGACGTGGGCACAGCTGGCGGCGGTGCTTGGGCAGCCGGCGCCGTACTGATTTCACACGGTGCGCGACCGCGACGCGATCGCCGCCTGGCGGCCGGGCGTACCGCCGGCGGTCGTGCCCGCACGCGACATCGTCACCCCCGTCACTGCGCTCGTCGAGCTTGCCGCCGATGAGCCTGATGGCTCCCCCTCACTTCGCCAACTGGGCCGCTCGGATGCCCACTGCAGCACTCAATTTCAGGGCCGCGACCAGCACTTTCGCAACAGGCCCTAGGTGTATTGATCACGAGCGTTGTTAACGCTGGCCGGGCTTGATCATGGCGAAGACCTCCGGTGTGGTGGAGCTGTCTAGGACTGCACCGCACGGAGGTCTTCATGTCCCACCGTAATGCCCGGCTGACCGTTCATGGCAGGCGGCTGCTGGTCGAACGTGTCTGCGCCGGTCGCCCGGTCGCCCATGTCGCAGCCGAGATGGGCATCTCCCGCGTCACGGCCCATAAGTGGATCCGCCGCTGGCGGGCCGAGGGCGAGCAGGGGCTGCACGACCGCTCCAGCCGGCCGATGACGACACCGCACCGCACGGCGGCCGCAGTCGAAGCCCGAGTGTGCCGACTGCGCCAGGACCGTAAGCTCGGTCCCGCCCGTCTCGGCCCGATCCTGGGCCTGCCCGCCTCGACCGTGCACCGTGTCCTGGCCCGGCACGGCCTGAACCGGCTGGCGTTCATGGACCGGCCCACCGGGCAGGTCATCCGCCGCTACGAACGCGCCCGCCCCGGCGAGCTGGTCCACGTCGACGTCAAGAAGCTCGGCCGGATCCCGGACGGCGGCGGCCACAAGACGCTGGGCCGTCAGGCCGGCCGGGCCACCCGCAGCGGCATGGGGTTCGACTACATCCATTCCGCCGTCGACGATCACTCCCGCCTCGCCTACAGCGAGATCCACCCCGACGAGAAGGTCGCCACCTGCGCGGGCTTCCTCACCCGCGCGGCCGCGTTCTTCCACGCGCACGGCATCACCCGCATCGAGCGCGTACTCACCGACAACGCCTGGGCCTACCGCAAGGGCCTGGCCTGGAAACACGCCCTCGCCCAGATCGGCGCCACCGGCAAACTGACCCGCATCTACCGGCCCCAGACCAACGGCAAGGTCGAACGCTTCCACCGCACCCTGCTCGAGGAATGGGCCTACCAGCGGCCCTACACCAGCAACGACGACCGCACCGCAGCCCTCGACAACTTCCTGCACACCTACAACCACCACCGCTGCCACACCGCACTCGGCGGCCAGCCACCCATCACCCGCGTCAACAACCCTGCGGGTCAATACACCTAGGCCCTGTCCGGCCGCGCCGTCACGCGCCGTCGTTCAACAGTGCTTCGGCCGCCGCCAGAATCTCGGTGACCCGCAGTGCGAACGCCGCGTCGCACGCGTGTGCGCGCCCGGTGCGGGAGGCGGCCAGCAGGGCGTCCCCGGCTCGGATCAGGGCGGACACCGCGCTGTCGGCGCTCTCCGGCAGCAGCGTCACTCCGGCCGAGCCCCGCAGCTCCACCGTTGCCCCCGCTGCCGCGGGCGGCGCCGTGAGGCTCAGGACAAGCGTGCTCGACGCGCCGCTGACGTGCTCGAGGACCAGATGGACGGTGTCGCCGGGCCCGTGCGCGGCGGCCGTCACGCGCCGGGCGTCACCCAGGATCGGCAGCAGCACGGACAGGGCATGGGGACCCACGTCCCACAGCGCGCCCTTCTCCCGCCGCCACGGCGAGGCGGCGAACGGGTTGCCGTCACCGCTGAACACGGCGCCGAGCCACTGCGCCCGCCCCGTGAACCAGCCGTCCACGGCCGCCTGTTCGGTGATCCACGCCTCGGTCTCCGACTGGAAACGGGCGGTGAAGAACACGACCGAGGCCACACCGGCCTCCTCGACGGCCTCGACGACCGCCCGCCCCTCCCGCACCGTCAGCGCGAGCGGCTTGTCCAGCAGCAGATGGCAGCCCGCCCTCGCGGCCCGCACCGCCAGGTCGGCCTGGACGGCCGGCGGCAGGGCGACGGCGACGGCGTCCACATCGGCGAGCAGCGCGTCCACGTCGTCGTAGGCACGCACGCCGTAGCTGTCGGCCAACTCCTTCGCGGCGGCCGTACGACGGCCCCATACTCCCGCGAAGTCCAGTTCGCCGTGCCGGCTCAGGGCGGGAGCGTAGGCCATCTGGGCCCACGGGCCGGTGCCGAGCAGTCCGATGCGCATGCCGCCGCCTCTCACCGTGCTGGTCGAGGGTGAGCGTGCCACACCAACCGGGAGGCCGCGCAAGCGGATGGACGGACGGACCGCCGAACTCGGCACCGCGGATTCAGTGGTGCCGTCGCTGAATGCGTTCTCTTTCTTCCATTGGACCTCTCGCGTCCGGACAGCCAGGCTGGAGTCGGTCCGGTACGGCCGTGATCCGCGGCCCGCCCGCCCGTCGGCCCGCCCGCCGGACGACCACGTTTTCCGCGCGACAGCCGAAAGAGGCGACGGCGGGATCCAGGAGATCGGCACGCACGAGGAACTCCTGCGCCGGAACGGGGCGTACACCGCACTGCACAGCGGGCAGGCCGCCTGACACCCTCCACCTCGCGCCCGGCCTCGTACCGAGTCGGTACGAGGCCGGGGGAGCGGCCGGACTACGGGCGGTCGACGACTCGGCCCAGTTCGATGCGGTCGATGTTCGGTGCCCACGCCGTCGCGTTGCCGAACGTCACCTTGTTGGAGCCCTTCTGCAGGTCGACGGGGACGCCGAGCGTCCAGTAGTCGTCCGAGCTCCAGGTGTTCTTGAAGGTGACCTTCACCGGCGTCGCGTCCCCCAAGGTGATGTCCGCCGTACGGGACATGATGTCCGTGTTGTAGGCGTGGCCGTTGTCGCGCCGGTCGTTGTGCGCGTAGTGGACGACCAGCAGATAGCGGCCGGAGCTGGGCGCCCGTACCGTGAACTCGGCGGTGCTGGACGGGTTGTTGCCGAGCTTGCCGATGAAGGAGCCGGCGGAGGCGTACGGCGAGTCGACGAGTTCGGCCCCGCCCGCGAGGGTGGCCGCAGCCGCCTCGTAGGAGAGCGTGCCGGACGTCGATCCGTCGCCCGAGACGTCGAGGGAGCGGACCAAGGCGTGCGCCGCCGTCACCGCGACGCGGTTGTTGCCGGCCACCAGGTAGAGCCGCAGGGCGCGTCCGGGCGCCGCCGTCACCGCCTCGCCGTGCAGCGCAAGCCGCACCGGGGCCGAGGCCCGCGGCACCACCGTGTAGTAGCCGTCACGCGGGGCGTAGACGTCGAACACCGCCTTGTCCCCCGAGCGCAGGACGAGCGAGCCGGTGCCCACCCCGGTCGACGACGAGTAGTCGTACGACGGCTTCCCGCTGATGTCCGCCAGCGTGGCCTCGTACGACGCGGAGGCCGCGCCCGCGCGGGCGGTCAGGTCGACGCGGTCGAGGGTGACCTCGGCGTCGCCCTTCGCGAGCGTGAGGACATGGGTGCCTGCGGACAGCCGCAGAGTGACGTCCTGCTTGGCGCGGTAGGTCCAGTTCTCCGTGGAGGGATAGGTCACCGTGACCGGGGTTCCTCCGTCCACGGACAGCTTCTGCGTGGCGGGGGTGCCGGACTGGTTGCCGTACAGGATCGCCAGGTCGTAGGTCCCTTCGCGCGGCACCGTGACCGTGAAGTCCACCTTGCTGGCGGCCTGGTTGAGGGAGCCTACGTCCTTGGTGCCGGAGGCCGCGTAGCCGTTGGCGTTCTCGACGGTGCCCTGCGTATAGACCTTGCCGTCGGTGATGGCGGCGGCCTCGGCCTCGTACGACGCCGACCAGGGGACGGCGGCGGGGGAGGGGGTGCCCGTACCGCCGGGGGTGAGGACGACCCGGTAGGCGGACATCTTGTGCATGCCGCGCAGCGGTACCGTCACCGAACCGTCGTCGGCGACCCGCACCTTCGTACGGGTGAGGACGCGAGGCGTGGCGTGCTGCCCTTCGTAGCCGGACCAGGCGGCCTCGGCGACGGTCGCGGTGACCGTACGGCCGAAGAGGGAGCGGTCGACGCCCCGCACCACGACGTCGGAGTCGCCGGCGGAGCCGCCGAGCAGGACCTGGGCCTGGCGGCGGGAGGTGTCCAGCGAGGCCAGGCCCTGAAGGGTGTCGATGGTGTCGGGCTGCGGCGGCGTCACCTTGACGGTGTCGCCGGTCATCCCGGCGTACCAGCGGAAGAACCACCAGCCGCCGTTGGGGATGTTGGAGCGCACGACCTGGCCGCTGAGGTTGCCGGCCGCGTCCCAGTACGCCATGTTCGCGTACACCTTGTTCCGCTCGAACATCGAGACCCACTGCACGAGTTGGCCCGGAACGGACAGGTCGCGCCGGTTTGCGTACTCGTCAATGTTGATCTTCAGGGGGGCGATGCCCAACTCCCGTTCCAGCGAACGGTAGTTGTCGTAGTGCGCCTGGAAGTCGCGCAGCGATCCGGAGCCCAGCTCGTGCCAGGTCATCACCTGCGGCAGGACGTTCTCCCGCTTGGCGAAGGCGAGGAAGTCCTTCAACAGGCGGGAGTGATAGACGGCTTCGTTCGGGCCCGCGATCCTCGCGTCCGGGTCGATCGCGCGGATGCGCTGGTAGACCGTCTTCCAGTCCTTGAAGAACCGGTCCCGGTTGGCCTCGTACTGGGCCTGGTCGGCGACGCCGAGCTTGTACCAGATCTGGTCGGGCTCGTTGAACGGGATGTAGACGAACCGCTCGCTGTTCGGGTCCGCCGCCACCTCCTTGGCGATCTTGTCGACCTTGGGGAGGTAGTCGTCGATGCCGAGATCCTCGTACGGCCACTTGGCGTAGATGTCCTGCATCATCACGTTGATCTCGCCGCCGCCGTTGCGGAAGAACGACTTCGAGACGGTGAGCGCGTCGCCGTTGGGATGCTGGGCGCCGCCCTCCGGCTTCTGCGAGATGCTGGTGACCTTCAGGGGTTCCAACGCGGCGTCGCTGGGCACCCCGTCGTCGCTGAGCCCGTACAGCGCGCCGTTGGCGCCCAGCATCACCGGGCCCTCGGAGGCGGCGAGGTCGACGGTGAGGCGCTGGGGGTCGGCGGCGGCTGCGGACCCGGTCGCGGGCAAGGTGGCTGCCATGGCGGCTACTCCAAGTGCGGCTGCTAGCAAGGCGGTGCGGGATCTCGTGCGGGTGGGGGCGATCACGCTGCTGGACCTCCGGTCACTTGACGGCTCCACTGGTGATTCCGGACACGATCTTTCGCTGGCCGACGAGGAACACGGCGACCATGGGCAGGCTCATCACCACGACGTACGCGAAGACGAGATGCCAGTTGTTGAGGTAGAGCTGGGCGCTGGCGACCTGGTAGAGGTTCAGCGGGAGGGTGGCCCGCTCGCCGCCGCCGAGGACGAAGAAGGCGTAGAAGACGTCGCTCCAGGCGTAGAGCATCACCATGATCGTCGCGGTGGCGATCACCGGGCGCAGCAGCGGCAGGATGATCCGCCAGAAGATCCGCGCCGGTGCCGCCCCGTCCATCCGGGCCGCCTCCTCCAACTCCAGCGGAATGGCACGGATGAAGCCGGTCATGAAGAAGATCGACGTCGACAGGTACATGCCGGTGTAGACGGCGATCATGCCGGGCCGGGTGTTCGCCAGGCCCAGCTGCCGCAGCTCCATCACGATGGTGATGACCGCGGGCGGCAGCAGCAGCCCGCTGATGCAGAGCGCGTACGCCGTCGACACCAGCTTCGACTTGCGGCGCGCGAAGACCCAGGCGGCGCCCGCCCCGAGGAGCAGGACGAGGACGACCGAGGGCACCACGACCAGCAGGGAGTTGAAGAAGCCGCGCAGCATCTCGCCCTGGCTGACCGCGTCGGCGTAGTTGCCGGCGGGCTGCCAGTGGTGCGGCAGATCCAGGTTGGGCTCGATGGCCTCCGCCTGCGGCTTGGCGGAGGTGACGGCGACCAGCCACAGCGGCACGCCGACGGCGAGACCGGCGAGCAGCAGGACGAGGGCGGGGCGGCCGTAGCGCCATGCGGCGGACGGGTTCACAGCAGCTGCTCCCTTCGCCGCAACCCGACGACCAGCGGAATCGCCACCGCGACCACGACCAGGAAGAGGACGAGGCTCATCGCGGAGGCCTGGGCGTACAGGCCCTGTCCGAAGATCCGGAACATGTAGATGTTGAAGACCTCCGTGGCGGCCGCGGGCCCGCCGCCGGTCGTGGCCTGCACGATGTCGAAGGTGTTCATCGAGCCGATCAGCGCGGTGGTGACGTTGAAGGTGACGGCCGGCGCGAGCATCGGCCAGCGCACCGACCAGAAGGTCCGCCACGGTCCGGCGCCGTCCATCCGCGCCGCTTCGAGCATGTCGCCCGGAATGCCCTTGAGCCCGGCCAGGTAGATCAACATGGACAGGCCCATCCACTTCCAGCCGTGGATGAGGGTGACGACGACCAGGGTCCAGGTGGTCGAGCCCAGCCATGGAACGTCCGTCCCGAGCACGGAGTTGACGGCTCCGTCCTGGTCGAGCAGGGCCTGGAAGACGTAACCGGTGGCGAGCGCCGAGATCAGCACCGGCAGGAAGAACACCGCGCGGAAGAACCGGTTGAAGCGGCTGTCGGCCTCCAGGAGGAGCGCGAGTCCGAGCCCGAAGCCGTTCTGGAACAGCGCCGCCAGCAGGGCGTACAGCAGGGTCGTGCGGATCGCGCGGAGCAGCGAGCCGTCGTCGGCGATGGTCTTGAAGTTGTCCAGGCCCGTGAAGGCGATGTCCGCGTGGTACGAGGACCAGTTGGTGAACGGGTAGTAGAAGTTCAGCAGGTTGGGCACCAGGAAGAAGCCCGCGAAGACGACGATCGCGGGGAGCGCGAACCACCAGGGGTGGTGCACGGCCGCCCGTGGCAACCGTCCCACCTTCTTCGGCGCGCCCGTCACGGGGGCGGGCTTGGCATGTACGACTGTGTGAGCCATCGTCAGAACCCGGGCGCGCCCTGGGCCTTGGCCACCTGCGCGAACTGATCCTGGATCGCCTGGGCGACCTGCTGCGGGTTCTTCTTGTCGAAGATCATGTCGGCGAGGTAGAGGTGCGTGTCCGGGGCGACGATCGCCTTGGCCTGGAAGACACCGATGGCGGTGGGCAGGGCCGCGACCTGGGCCTTGGACGTCTGCGGCAGCCCGTCGGGGGTGGGCACGGACGGCTGCACGGACGGGATCTTCATCGCCTTGATGTAGTCGGCGTAGTCCGGGCCGAGCCAGAAGGCGAGGAACTGCCGGGCGGCGTTCTGCCGCTTGTCGTCACCGGTCTTGAAGGCCACCACACCATTGGTCTGGTCAGGCGAGTACATGCCGGTGGCCGAGGAGTTGGCGATCGGGAACCAGCCGATCTTCTTGTCGATCTCGGCGGTGGAGTACTTGGCCTGCAACTGGCTCTGGAAGGAGGTGACGTTGAGGACCATGCCGGCCTCGCCCTTCCACAGCGCGTCGGCCTGTCCGGTGAAGGTGCCGGTGCGGTAGTTCTTCTGGGCGAGCCCGGCGTCGAGCAGCTTCTCCTTGTACTTCTTGATCGCGCCGACCACGACCGGGTCGGTCCACTTCTCCTGGTTCTTGTTGAGCCCGTCCCACCACTGCTGGTCGAGGTCGGTGAGCTGGACCTGCATCTGCCACTGCAGGGGCCACTTGTCGCCGCCGGCCTCGTAGAAGGCGGCGGCGTCCGACTTGTCGACCACCTTGTGGCCGAGCGCCAGCAGCTCGTCGTAGGACTTGGGGAAGTCCTTCTCGCTCAGCCCGGCCTGCTTGAAGACGTCCTTGTTGTAGTAGACGCCGAGCATGGCGGGGCTGGTGACGATCGCCGCGTACCGCTTGCCGTCGATCATGCCGAGCGACTTCTCGGTGTCGCCGAGCTTGGCCTCCCACGGCTCACCGTCGAGGGTGAGGAGGTTCTGCTTCGGCTGGATGAACGGCAGCGTGGAGATGGACGGCTGCCAGAACATCAGGTCCGGACGGTCGCCGGAGGCCAGCTTCGTCGGCACGTTCTGCTCGTACAGGTCCGGGATCGCCTGGGTCTGAACCGTCGCGCCGGTGGCCTTCTCGAAGGCGTCGATGACCTGCTGGGGGGCGTTGACCGTGTTCTGCGCGGTCCACATCGTCAGCTTCACGCCGTCCAGGCGGGCGGTCGGATCGACCGCGGCCTGCTTCCCGTCCGCCGCGGAGTCGCCGGAAGAGCCGGCCGTCGGGTCGCTGCACGCGGTGGCGGCGAGGCCGATGGCGCATATCAGCGCCAGGGCGGGGAGAGCTCTTGTCTTCATCACGTGCCTTTCGCGAACGGGTGGTTCAGGAAGCAGGAATCAGAACAGCGGTGCTCGTGCGGAGCGTTCAGGGGCCGCGCGGTGTGGTCGGGGATCGTTCGGTGCGGTCAGAGATGGTGCGGAACGGTCAGGGATGGTGCGGTGCGGTCAGGGATGGTGCGGTGCGGTCCGGGATCGTGCGGCGCGTTCAGACGGCGGCGGGCGGCGGTCCCGAACTCTCCCGGACCACCAGCTCCGGTACGGAGACGGGATGCGGGGCGATCTGAGCCGCCTCCTCCAGCACCCCGTGCAGCAGGGCGAACGCGGCCCTTCCCAGGCCGGTGAAGTCCAGGCGCACCGTCGTCAGCGACGGGGTCAGAAAGGCGGAATGCGGGGCGTCGTCGAACCCGGCCACGCTGACGTCGCCGGGGACGGAACGGCCGGCCTCGTGCAGGGCGCGCAGTACCCCGAGCGCGAGGTCGTCGTTGCCGCACAGGATGGCGGTGACGGCCGGGTTCGACGCCAGCTTCGAGCCGGCCGCGTGGCCGCCAGCAGGGCCCCAACTGCCTTGTACGGGGCGGGGTTCGGGGGCCCCCGCCTCCTTCAGTGCCTGCCGCCAGCCGCTGGTACGGGCGCTGGTGCGCCGGGTGCTGGACGGGATGGCGACGTAGTGCACCGTCTCGTGGCCCAGGGAGAGCAGGTGGCGGGTCGCCTCGTAGGCGGCCTCGTGGTCGTCGGTCCACACCCAGGGGCGGTCGCCGCCGGGCGGGCTCGCCGGGGTCTCGACCACGCCGACGACCGGGAGTTCGGCGGGGACGGCGCTCAGCGCCCGCACACCCGCCGGATCGTAGGCGATCACGATCAGTCCGCCGCCCGCGTCCGCCGCCCGCTGCACCTCGGCGGCGACGGCGGCTTCGTCCGCCGATTCCAGTACGCCGATCCCGACCGCGTAGGAAGCCGCCCGGGCGGACTCCTCGATGCCCTGGAGGATGGAGGCGTAGCCGTAGTGGGTGGTGTTCGCGGTGAGCACGGTCACGGCCCTGCTGCGTCCGCTGGCCAGGGCGAGCGCGGTGGCGTTGCGCCGGAAGCCCAGTTCGTCGATGGCGGCGAGCACCCGGTCCCGGGTGGTCGGCTTGACGCTGGGATGGCCGTTGATCACCCGGGAGACGGTCTGGTACGAGACGCCGGCGGCGGTCGCGACGTCCCTGATGCTCGCCGGGCGACTTGTGTGACCGGTCACATTCATGCCAGGATTGTGACCGGTCACATCAGGAACGTCAAGAGACCGTAACGAGGGATTCACGCGGCTGACGCGACCGTCTCCTGCTGCGGTACGGGCAGGCGGGGTCGGAAGGGAAGGCACCTTGACCGGCATGGCGGATGTGGCGCAGGAGGGTTCCCACCAGCCGCATGACGAGTTCAGCTGGGGTCATTCGGCGCTGCGGGCCGGATTCGCCGTCGCCGCGGACGGAACGCTGCGGCTCGTCGGACTGGGCCGTCCGGGGGAGGTGCGCGTCGCCGACCCGGACCGCGCCCTCCCGCTCGTCGAGTTGACCGCCCTCGGGCACGGCAGCGCCTGGTCCGGCCCGCGCTTCACCGGGACGGCGTTCGGTACGCGCCTGAAGTACCGGGACCACCGCGCCGGCAGCCGGGGCGAGGGGGAGTGGCTCACCGTCGAGCTCCACGACCCGGCCACCGGGTTGACGGCGTTCGTCGAGCTGACGTCCCCCGGTGGGCTGCCGGTGCTCCGCTCCCGCGTGCGGCTGCGCAACGACGGCTCGCAGCTCCTCGTCGTCCAGTCCGTCAGCAGCCTGCTGATCGGCGGCCTGCCCTCACCGGACGCCCTCGACGTGCACCGGGCGCGCAACGACTGGCTCGCGGAGTGCCGTTGGTACACCGAGCCGCTGCGGGACACCGTCGCCGACATCAACGTCGACGCCCATCAGCACGACAGCCGGGCCGCCCTCGTCCTCGCCGGGCGCGGCAGCTGGCCCACCGACGGTCACCTGCCGATGGGGGCGCTGACGGAACGGGGGAGCGGCCGGACCTGGCTGTGGCAGATCGAGTCCCCGGCCGGCTGGCGCTGGGACCTGGGCGAGAGCGCGCACGGCACGTATCTGGCGCTGAACGGCCCCACGGACGCGGAGCACCAGTGGCGGGTCCGGCTCGCCCCGGGTGAGGAGTCCACCACCGTGCCGGGGGTCCTGGCCCTCGGCGCCGACTTCGACGAGGCCATGGGCGCCCTGACCTCGTACCGCCGCGCCGTACGCCGCCCGCACCCCGACCACACCGCCCTCCCGGTCGTCTTCAACGACTACATGAACACGCTCATGGGCGACCCGACCACCGAGAAGCTGCTCCCCCTGATCGACGCGGCGGCGCAGGCGGGCGCGGAGTACTTCTGCGTGGACGCCGGCTGGTACGACGACTCGGCGGACGGCGGCTGGTGGGACAACGTCGGCGAGTGGCTGCCCTCGACGCGCCGCTTCCCCGAAGGCGGAATCCGGGCGGTCCTGGACCGGATCCGGGAGCGCGGCATGGTGCCCGGGCTGTGGCTGGAGCCGGAGGTCGTCGGCGTACGCAGTCCGGTCGCCGCCGCGCTCCCGCCGGAAGCCTTCTTCCAGCGCGACGGCGTACGCCTCACCGAACAGGGCCGTCACCAGCTCGACCTGCGCCATCCGGCCGCCCGCGCCCACCTCGACAAGACGGTGGACCGGATCGTGGGCGACTGGGGCGTGGGCTACCTCAAGCTGGACTACAACATCGTGATCGATCCCGGCACCCTCGCCCCCGGGGACCTCGCCCCGGGAGCCGGACTGCTCGGCCACGCCCACGCCTACCTGGACTGGCTCTCCGAGGTGCTGGACCGGCACCCGCACCTGGTGATCGAGAACTGCGCCTCGGGCGGGATGCGGATGGACGGGGCCACGCTGGCCGTCACTCAGCTCCAGTCCACCAGCGACCAGCAGGACCCGCTGCGCTACCCGCCGATCGCCGCCGCCGCGCCGACGGCCGTACCGCCCGAACAGGGCGCCGTCTGGGCGTACCCGCAGCCCGGGTTCGACGACGACCTGATCGCCTTCACGCTGGGCGGGGCACTGCTCGGGCGGATCCATCTGTCGGGCCATCTGGACCGGATGTCGCAGCGTCAACTCGCCCTCGTCCGGGACGCGGTGAGCACGTACAAGTCCATCCGCGGTGACCTCGCGCGGGCCGTGCCGTTCTGGCCGCTGGGGCTGCCCGGGTGGACGGACGAGTGGCTGGCGCTGGGGATGCGCTCGCCCGACGACCGTACGTCGTACATCACGCTCTGGCGCCGCGGCGGAGAGTCCGAACTGCACCTGCCTGTACGGCACTTGGCGGGCAGCGATGTAAGTGCGGAGATCCTGCACCCGTCCTCCGCGCCGACCGGCTCGGCGGTCTGGGACGGTGACGGACTGCGGGTGTCACTGCCCCGCACGCCCGGTGTCCTGCTGGTCCGTCTCACGGCGGGGGCTCAGCTGCCTGGGCGGAACCGGCCGTAACCTGCAACGAGCCGGCTCGGGCCGGACCGCGCCTCGCGCCACGGTCGACGGCGACCTCGCCATGGACGTGACCGGGAAGGGGGTCGGCGCGTCATCCGGGGCGAGGACGCCGCCCCGCGGGTCGCCGCCGCCCCGGTGGCCGATGCCGTACGCAGAGGCGCGCGTGCTCACCGGTGGCGGCGCGCCGGAAGGGGGCGGCCCTGCACCCGACGACCGTCCTGACCGACCTGCTCGAGGGCGCGGCACCGCACCGCGCCGTACCGAGGCCTTCGGTCCCGTCGTCGCCGTCAAGCCCTTCACGGCGGACGGCCGCTTCCGTGGAGGCTGGGGCATCGCGTCCTTCTCCCGCACCCGCTGGGCCACGACCTCCACCGGGCACGCGAACCGCCCCTTCCGAGCACGGGGCCTGCTCGGCCAACGGCGGCGCCAGGGCAGCGTTTCGGGATCGGCGTCCGTGACGGCCGTGTGTTGCGGAGCCGGGCTGATCGCCTCGCCGATCTCGGCGAGTTGACCCACTTGGTCGTCGGTCAGTACGTCGAAGACGGCCCGTCGTACGGCCTCGACATGGCCCGGGGCCGTCCGCTCCAGCAGTTGCCGCCCCTGCTCGGTGAGGGCAAGCTTTGTTTGAACTTTCAATCCAATCGTTGTAGCGTGCAGTCAACGTCCCGTTTGAAACATCAAACGTATGCGGGCCCATGAGGCAGCTGGAAGGCAGCACATCGCTATGAAGCTCAGCAAGAAGAAGAAACTGGGTGCGGCCGTCGCCACGGGTGTGGTGCTCGCCGCGGTCGCCACGACGGCGATCGCCCAGACCACCCGGCCGGCCACCGTGAGTGAGCAGGATCAGCTGCAGGCCCTCTACCGGGCGGCGAAGGCCGAGGGCGGCAAGGTCACCGTCTACATGGGCGGCGACGCGCCCGGCCAGTGGGACGCGCTGTCCGCCGCCTTCGCCCAGCAGTTCCCGGACGTCAAGCTCCACCTCGTCACCGACCTGAGCAAGTACCACGACGCCCGCATCGACAACCAGCTCGCCGCCGGCCACCTCGTCGCCGACGCCGCGATCCTGCAGACCACCCAGGACTTCGACCGCTGGAAGAAGCACGGCGACCTGCTGAAGTACAAGCCGGTCGGCTGGGACAAGGTCTTCACCAACGCCAAGGACAAGGACGGCTACTACACGGGCGTCTTCTACGGCGCCTTCTCCTACGTCGTCAACACCAAGCAACTCCCGGCGAACGCGGGCGACTTCAAGGGCACGGACCTGCTCAAGCCCGAGTACAAGAACAAGCTGATCCTGACCTACCCGAACGACGACGACGCCGTGCTCTTCGGCTACAAGCAGATCGTCGACGAGTACGGCTGGGACTACCTGGCCCACTTGGTCGAGCAGAACCCGAAGCTGATCCGCGGCGTCCCCGGCTCGGCCGCCGGAGTGGCGAGCGGCGACTACCTCGCCGCCGTCGCCGTCGGCGGCGACGCCCGCCCGAGCGGCACCCAGGTCTTCTCGGACTCCGAGCGCTTCAACTCCTGGGCCCAGCGCGGCGCCATCTTCAAGCAGGCCCCGCACAAGGCCGGTGCCAAGCTCTTCATGAGCTGGCTGAACTCCCAGTCCACCCAGGAGCACGCCATCGCCACCTGGACCTGGTCCGTACGCAAGGACGTCGCGCCCCCGACCGGCCTCAAGCCGCTCGCGTCGTATCGGAACACCGACCCCAAGGCCTTCGCGAAGTTCATGTCGAACCGCGCCGCCGTCGAACGCTTCCGCTCCCAGGTCGAGCTCTACTTCGGCCAGGTCAAGGGCACCGACCCCGGCGACCCCAAGGGCACCCTCGGCCGTACGCCAGGTGCCTTCTGAATCTCCGGGCGGCAATGTCCACGGCCTCCACGAAGACGTGCCGGGACGCCGCACCGCGGCTTGAGCCGCCGGATCGTCGGCCTGTGCAGCTTCCGGACCCGGGCTGCACAGGCTGTCGGTGTCGCCGGGCGCGGATCAGCGCGCTGCCGCCAGGCGGGTCGCCGCGTCGTGGACGAGCTGTGCGTGCAGCTCGAACAGAGCCACGAGGTCGACGCCGTCGCCGGTGACCTCCCTGTGCACGAACAAGCCGTCGGCACCGGCGACGGTGTAGGTGGTGAGGGTGTGTACGGCGTCCTCGTCCAGGCCCGTCCAGGCCGGGGAACAGGGGCGTGAGCACTTCGGCGACCTTCTGGTGGGTGACGTCGCGGACCTGCAGGAACACCGTGCGGCCCCGGAGTTCGGTGGGGCGCCGTTCGAGGGCGAGCATGAGGCCGAGACGCAGGAAGTCGGGTGCGTCGACGAGCGACTTCGCCACGTTCGCGGCCATGGCGGTGACCCGCTCCAGAGGTGTGCCGGCGTCTTCGCCCGGCAGCTCGACGGCCGTGAGCCAGGCCTCGAAGCTGCGCTCTGTGACAGCGGCGATCAGGTCGTCCTTGTCCTTGACGTGCCAAGTAGATGGAGCTGGCGGGCAGCCCGCACTTGGCGCTGACGGCCGCGATGGAGGTGCCGTCGTAGCCGAGCTCGCCGGCGATCTCCACGGCGGCGTCGAGGATGCGCTGCCGTGACTCCACTCCGTTCGCATGCTTCCTGCGTGCCGTCTGCCGCCTGGTCATGAGGTGCCTTCTCCGGTCGTACAGGGCCGTCGACCACGGCTGAGTGATCATCTTCCGAAGCGTCCACCCTCGTGCGAGCAGCTCCCGCGGCAGCGGCGGTGAGCTCGGCGGCTGCCGGACTGCCGCAGGAGGCTGCGGGCTCACCGTCCTTGCCCCGCGTCCTGGCGCTCGCCCCGGAGTCGTCATCGAGGCCCGCCACGGCGGGTCGCTCACCGAGACCTACGGTTCGATGCGCGGCCGGCGGCAGCGCGCCGCGAAGATCGGCGCGCCGTCGCGGTGGACCATGTCGTCCAGCAGATGACCGAAGTCGGGCTTGGGCTCGTCGTCGCCGAGCAGCTGCCGCATCGCGACCGCGGTCAGGCCGACCTTGTGACCGACGACCGTCGCCCCGTCGGCGATCCGCCGGGCGACGTTGTCGCGCTGGATCGCATAGGCGTCGGTGAGATCCAGTGCGGGCAGCAGGGCCGACAGCGGCTCGACCGGGACCGTGTGGTGCTCGGCCCGGCGCAGCAGCCGGCCGGCCTCCTCGCGCTGTGCGTCGGTCGGGGCCATCCCTCGCCCTGCGCAGCGCTCCGAAACCGCCAAATCCGGACCGGAAATCATCTGGACCTCGTCGGAGCCTTGAACGGCCGCGTCCGGGTCTGCTTGGGTGACGGACCAATGGCCGCTGTCCGGCGGCGTATGGGGGGAATGGTTTTTGTGCTGGGCCGGCAATGGGGGCATGAACACGCCGTGCGACAGCGGTGCGCATCGACGCACCGAGAGCGGTCGGGGCCGGTGACCGGGCCGCCGGCACCACGGCAGCGCTTCCCGCGCGACGGACGCGACGGGCGACCGCACCGCGACCTGCCGTCCGCCCGGACCGCACGCCGCCACTGAGCCGGCGGGCAGGGCATCCCGGGTCTCAAGCCACTCACACCACTCACACGCTTCTGCGGACCAGAGGAAGGTGCATGAGGTATTTCCGTCTGCTCGTGCTGGGCAACGGCATCTCGGCGTACGGCAGCTACCTGAACATGGTGGCGCTGAACGTCTTCGTCTACGACGCCACGGGCAGCGCGCTGGCGGCCGGCCTCTTCATGGCCGTACGGCTGGCGACGAGTGTCGTGTCGGGCTGGGTGAGCGGTCGACTCGTCTCGGCCCACGACCGCAAGCGCCTGATGGTCGGCGCCGACCTGTGCCAGGCCGTGGCGCTGCTGACGCTGCTGCTCGCCCCCGACGGCACGCGTCCCGGGCTGCTGTACGTCCTGGCCGTGGTCACCGGCGGCTGCTCGACACTGTCCCAGGTGGCCCTGCGCAGCAGCATCCCGGAGATCGTCGGCGCGGAGCACCGCGTACGCGCCAACGGGCTGCTGGTGACCGGGCGTTCGCTCGCCATGATCGCCGGGTTCGCGTCGTCGGGCGTGGTGGTGGCCGAACTCGGCTACTCCGCGGCGTTCGCGCTGGACGCCGCGACCTTCCTGGTCTCCGCGACGGTGCTGTTCCTGCTGCCCGTACGCACCAGGGCAGCCACCGACGCCGCCGCCGGCGGCACCGCGAAGTCCTCCGGCGCCGCCCGCTGGACGGCCCGGATGCTGCTGGGCACCGCCCCGCTGCTGATGGCGATGATCGCCATCAGGGCGGTCGACGGGCTGGGCTCGTCGTCCCACAACGTCGCCCTGCCGATCTACTCCAGCAGCCTGGACCCCGACCATCCGGCCACGTTCATCAGCCAGTTCTGGGCCACCTGGGCCATCGGCAACATCATCGCCCAGCAGGTCATCGGGCGGGTCACCAAGAAGACCGGGCGGACACCGGGGGAGCGGGCGTTCGCGCTCGGCGCCTGTGTGATGTCGGCCGGGTTCATCGTGGTCTTCAGCGGACTGCCGACCGTGCCCGCCGTCATCGCCGCGCTCGTCGCCGGGGCCGCCGACGGATTCACCGAGATCGTCTACGTGTCGAGGCTGCAGACCGCCCCCGACGAGCAGCGCGGCCGCCTCTTCGGGCTCTCCGCCTCGGCCGAGAACACCGGCTTCGGCCTGGGCATGCTCGTGAGCGGCGCCCTGCTGGAGACGTTCTCACCGCTGCAGGTGGTGGCCTCCTTCCACGGCCTTGCGATCGTCCTCTGCGCGGCCCTGCTCCTGCTGCTCCTGAGCCGGGGCCGCACCCGCGACCCCAGCGCTGAGGAAACGGTTGGCCAGGACAGGACGACGGTGACGGAGGGACGGGGTTGATGGCCACGAGCGAGGCCGATCCGCGGATGGCCGTCATCGGCATGGCCTTCCGGCTGCCCGGCGCCGACACCCCCGAGGAGCTCTGGCGCGTCGTCCGTGACGGCAGGGACTGCATCACCCGTTTCACGGAGGAGGAGCTGGCCGCCGCCGGCGTCCCCGCCGAGGACTACCGGGCGGCGGATTTCGTCGGCGCCTCCGGAGTGCTCGACGACATCGCCGGCTTCGACGCCCAGCACTTCGCGATGAGCGCCCGCGAGGCCCGGCTCACGGACCCCCAGCAACGCATGTTCCTGGAATGCGCCCAGCACGCCCTGGAGAACGCCGGCTATCCGGACGAGCGGGACGGCACCCGCGTGGGCGTCTACGCCAGCACGGGATACCACCTGTACACCCTGCAGAACTACCTCCTCAACAACGTCCTGCCCACCCAGCCCGCCACCGACTGGACGGCGGGCATGCAGATCACGGTCGGCAACTACGCCGACTTCACGGCCACCCGCGTCGCCCACCGGCTGGGCCTCACCGGCCCCGCCGTCAACATCCAGACGGGCTGCTCCAGTTCCCTGGTCGGTGTGCAGTCGGCCGCGCAGTCGCTGCTCATGGGCGACTGCGACATCGCCCTCGTCGGCGCCACCGCCGTCCATGTCCCGCAGGCCCTCGGCTACCGCTACGTCAAGGGCTCGATCCTCTCCAGGTCGGGCCGCCTGCGCGCCTTCGACGCCGGCGCCGACGGCACCGTGGGCGGCACGGGCGTCCTGGCCGTCGTACTGAAGCCGCTGGCCCGGGCCGTCGCCGACGGCGACACCGTCCACGGAGTGATCCGCGGCTGGGGCATCAACAACGACGGCGCGGACAAGACGGCGTTCGCAGCGCCCAGCGCACAGGGCCAGCGCGCGGCCATCCGCCAGGCCCTGCGGCGCGCCGGCGTCGGCGCCGACACCATCGGCTACCTGGAGACCCACGGCACCGGCACCCTCAAGGGCGACCCGATCGAGTTCGACGGCGCCACCGGCGCCTACCGCGAGGACACCGACCGCACCGGCTACTGCGCGCTCGGCTCGACCAAGGCCAACATCGGCCACCTCGACGCGGCCTCCGGACTGGCCGGACTCGTCAAGACCCTGCTGGTGCTGCAGCACGGCGTGATCCCGCCGATGGCGAACTTCCGCGCGCCCAACCCCGGCATCGACCTCGACCACAGCCCCTTCTACATTCCCCGGACGGCCCGGCCCTGGCCCGAAAGCGACACACCCCGCCGCGCGGGCATCACCTCACTCGGCGTCGGCGGCACCAACGTCCATCTGATCCTGGAACAGGCCCCCGAACCCACGCCCAGGACCGACGCCACCTCCCCTCCGGACGTGCTGCTGGTCTCCGGAAGCAGCCAGGAGGCCCTCGCCGACAACGCCCGCGCCCTGCGCGACCGGTTACGGCAGTCACCCACACCCCACGTCGCGGACCTCGTCACCACCGCCGCCCTCGGCCGCGCCCACCGCCGCCACCGGCTCGCGGCCCGCGGCTCCACCCCGGCCGCCCTCGCCGACGCCCTCGACGCCTGGCTCGCCTCAGGCGCCGGAGCGACGATCACCGCGGGGACGGCACCGCAGGAGGGCCCCGCACGCGTCACGTTCCAGTTCACCGGGCAGGGCAGCCAGTACCCGGGGATGGCCGACGCCCTGCACGAGCGGTTCCCCGCCGCACGCGAGGTGCTCGACGCCTGCGAGCACCACTACCGCGACCTCACCGGCGACCCGTTGCTCACGGCGCCGTCCGAGCACACGGACACCGCGCAGCCTGCCCTGTTCGCCCTGCAGTGCGCCCTCGTCCGGCTGTGGCGGGAGGCCGGTGTCGAACCGTCCGCCGTGACCGGGCACAGCGTCGGGGAGTACGCCGCGCTGTACGCGGCCGGAGCCCTGTCGCTCGACGAGGGGCTGCGCCTCACCACGGTGCGCGGCCAACTGATGCGGCAGCGCTGCGCGCCCGGCGCGATGGTGGCGGCCGCGCTCGACCGGGAGACCGCCCTCGCCCTGGCCGACGAGGTGCCCGGCCTGGAGCCGGCCGTGACCAACGGGGACCGCGCCCAGGTGCTCGCCGGGCCGGTCGAGGCCGTGGAGCGCGTGTGCGCCCTGCTGGACGAGCGCGGCACACCGGGGCAGCTGCTGCCGGTGACCCGCGCCTTTCACACCGCCCTGATGCAGCCGATGCTGGAGGAGTTCCGGAAGGTCCTCGACGACGTGGACTTCCGGCCGGTGCGCATCCCCTTCGTCAGCGCCCTGGACGGTGTGACCCGCCCGCCCGGCTGGACCCCGGACGCCGACCACTTCGTACGGCACACCCGCGAACCCGTCCGTTTCGACGAAGCGTTGCGCGGCATCGGTGCACAGCAGCCCGACGTACTGCTCGAGATCGGGCCGCACACCACGCTCAGCGGTCTGGCCCGCAGGGCGCTGCCCGACGTGCGGTCGCTGCCGTCGCTGCGGCGCGGCACGGGGCTCGGCGTCCTGTGGGGTGCGGCGGCGGGACTGCACTGCGCGGGGGCGGACCTCGGCTGGCGGGTGCTCCTGGCCGGCAGCGGGGGCAGGCGCATCCCGCTGCCCGGATACCGATTCCAGCACAAGGACTACTGGACAGGGCCGGAGCCGACCGCCCTGAGCACAGGAAGATCAGCGAGAGAGGAAGCCGAAGTGGTTCAGCAAGAGGCAGCGGTCGCGCGGGTACTGCACAGCATCGTCGAGGCGACCGCCCGGCACCTCGGCGAGGATCCCTCGGCGATCGTCGGGGACGCGTCCTTCTTCGACCTCGGCGCCGACTCGCTGCTGATGATCAGCGTGCTGCGGGAGCTGGAGCAGGAGCACCGGGTCAAGGTGACGATGCGGCAGCTGTTCGAGGAGACGGGTACGCCACGGCGGCTCGCGCAGTTCATCGTCGCCCGCATGCCGGACGCTCCCAGCGACGCACCTCAACCACCCGCCGTCCCCGTCCCCGCCCCCGTGCCCACGGCAGCCGTACCCGTATCTCCACTCGTATCCCCACCCCCACCCGCACCCGAGCCCGCCCCTGCCGTCCCCGGACCCGCTCCCGAGTACGCGACCCGCGAGGAGCTCGAGGACCTCGCCGAGAAGATCCACCAGATGTCCCGGATACAGCTGCAGATGATGTCCCAGCTCTCCCAGCTGCTGGCTCTCCAGACCGCCTCGGTGTCGGACCGGCTCAACGGCAAGGTGGCCAAGTGACCGGGCTGGACGGCATATCCGCCGCGCTGGACCGGGACCTGGCGGCGATGACCGAACTCTCGCAGCGCATCGCCGAGCAGATGGGCACCGGCCCTCACGTCCCGCAGCAGCACTCCCCGGAGCCGCCGCGCGTCCACGGCCCCCGGGTGACGGTGGCGAGGACCTCCGGCATGGTGCGGGACGCCTCCCCGCGCTCCCAGCAGGAGCACCTGGACGACCTCGTACGCCGCTACACCGCCAGGACCCCGACCTCCAAGCGGATCGCCCAGCGCTACCGCCGTGTCCTGGCCGACAGCCGTGCCGTCGTCGGATTCCGCAGCGGCACCAAGGAGATGCTGTATCCCCTCGCGGGCCGCAGGGCGAGCGGGGCACGGCTGGAGGACGTGGACGGCAACGAGTACGTCGACATCACGATGGGCTTCGGCGTCCTCCTCTTCGGCCACGAACCGGACTTCGTCACCGAGGCCGTGCGCGAGCACCTGTCCCGCGGCATCCAGCTCGGCCCGCGCACCATCGAGACCGGCGAGGCGGCGGAGCTGCTCGCCGAGCTGACCGGTCTGGAGCGGGTGGCGTTCGCCAACTCCGGTACGGAGGCGAACTCCGCGGCCATCCGCCTCGCCCGCGCCGCCACGGGCCGCGACAAGATCGTCACCTTCCTGGGCGCGTACCACGGCCACGCCGACAACGTCCTCGGCCGCACCTCCGGCAGCGGCCCCCACCAGGTCACCGTGCCCGTCTCCCGGGGCGTCCCGCAGGCCGCCGTGTCCGATCTGCTGGTCCTCGACTACGGCAGCGACACCGCACTGGAGACGATCGCACGGCACGCCGACGACATCGCCGCGGTCGTGGTGGAGCCGGTGCAGAGCAGACACCCCTCGCTCCAACCGGTCGAGTTCGTACGGAAGCTGCGCGAACTCACCCGTCGCCACGGCATCGTGCTGCTCTTCGACGAGATGCTGACAGGCTTCCGCCCCGCCCCGCGCGGCGCACAGGAGCTGTACGGCGTCACACCGGACCTCGCCACCTACGGCAAACTCCTCGGCGGTGGCTTCCCCATCGGCGCCATCGCCGGCCGCGCCGACATCATGGACGGCGTCGACGGCGGCTTCTGGTCCTACGGCGACGACAGCTACCCGCCCGCCGACACCACCTTCTTCGGCGGTACGTACATCCAGCACCCGGTGTCGATGGTCGCCGCGCGCGCCGTACTGACCCACCTCAAGGAGCACAGCCCCCACCTGCAGGAGCGCCTCAACGCGCGTACCGCCGAACTGGCGACGACGCTCAACGGCTTCTTCGAGGCCGAGGAGTACCCGCTGCGGATGAGCCACTTCGGCTCCCAGTTCCGCTTCGAGCACCGCGCCGACATGGAGCTCCTCTACCACCATCTGATGGTGCGCGGCGTGCACGTCTGGGAGTGGCGCAACTTCTTCCTGTCCACCGCCCACTCGGACGGCGACCTGGAGTTCGTGGCGGACGCCGTACGGGATTCGCTGCGCGAGCTGCGGTCGGCGGGCTTCTTTCCGGGCGGGCGGCCGGTGACGCCGGCACCGCAGGCCGCGCCACCCAAGGCCGCGCCACCGAGGCCGGCACCGGCTGCACAAGCGCCGACGCCGGCCCCGGTCGCCTCCATGGCCTGGAACGCCGCCGCCGTCACCGAATCCCGGGCGCGACCCGCGAGTGAAGCCGCCGCGCGCACCACCGACTTCAGTGTCTACTTCTTCGGCGACTACCCCCAGGACGCCTCCGCACCGCGCCACGGCCAGTACGAACTCCTCATGGACATCGCCCGGTTCGCCGACCGGCAGGGCTTCCATGCGCTGTGGATGCCCGAGCGCCACTTCCACTCCTTCGGCGGCCTCTTCCCCAACCCGGCGGTGCTCGCCGCCGCGCTGTCCCGCGAGACCGAGCGCATCCGGCTCAACGCCGGCTCCGTCGTCCTGCCGCTCCACGACCCGATCCGGGTCGCCGAGGAGTGGTCGATGGTCGACAACCTCTCCGGCGGGCGCGTCGGCATCGGCGTCGCCAGTGGCTGGAGCGCCAAGGACTTCGCCTTCTTCCCCGACCGTTTCGGCCGGCACAAGGAGCTGATGTACGAACAGCTGGAGGAGGTACGGAAGTTCTGGCGCGGGGACGCCGTGCGCCGCAGGACCGGTGACGGCGAGGCCGAGCTACGGCTCTTCCCGCGACCGGTGCAGGACGCTCCGCCCCTCTACACCGCTGTGGTCGGCAACCCCGCCTCGTACGAACTCGCCGCCCGCCACGACCTGGGCGTCGTCACCAACCTGATGACCCAGACCGTCGAACAGCTCCAGGAGAACATCGCCCTTTACCGACGCACACGGGCCCTGCACGGCCTGGACCCGGACGCCGGACGGGTCGCCGTCCTGCTGCACACCTACCTCGCGGAGGACCACGACACCGCGCGGACCGAGGCGTACGAACCGCTGTCCCGCTATATGCGCGCCTCCCTCTCCGTGTTCAGCGGCGTCACCAACAGCCTCGGGCACAGCATCGACCTGTCCGCCCTGAGCGAGGACGACCTGGAGACGGTGTTCCGGCGTGCCTACGGCCGCTACTGCGACCAGCGTGCCCTGATCGGCACGGTGGACAGCGTGCGCCCGGTGGTGGACGCGGTGACCGGGGCCGGTGCCGACGAGATCGTGGCGCTCGTCGACTTCGGTCTCGCACCGGACGAACTGCGCGCGGGGCTCCCGCGCCTGGACGCGCTGCGCCGCCACTACCGTGGGACGGTCACCTCCACTCCCGATGACGCGCCGTTGTCGCCCGGCCAGGAACGTATCTGGTTCCTGGAGCGCCTCCTTCCCGGACGTACCGCCTACAACGAGGTCAAGGCGATCCGCCTCGACGGCCCTCTCGACGTACCCGCTCTGCACGCGGCACTGCGCGGCCTCGTCGCCCGTCATGAGGGGCTGCGTACCGTCTTCCGCGAGACCGAGGGCGAGCCCCGGCAGGTCGTGCAGGTGTCCGCCGAGCCCGACTTCGAGATCGTGGACGGCCCGCTCCAGGAGGTACTGGCCGCCGAGAGCGCACGCCGCTTCGACCTGGCGCAAGGCCCGCTGTTCGTCACCCGACTGGTCAAGCTGGGCGAGGCCGAGTACGTCCTCGTGCTGTCCCTGCACCACATCGTGGTCGACGCGGCCTCCGCCACCGTCCTCGCCCGTGACCTCTCCGTGCTCTACCGAAGCGAACGCGACGGAACCGCCCCCGAACTCCCCGCCCTCACCTGGAGCTACGCCGACCACGCCCGGGAACAGGCGGCGGCCGCGAACAGCCCCGAGGCCGACGAGGACCTGGCCTACTGGCGCCGCACCCTCGGCGGCGACCTGCCCGCCCTCGCCCTTCCCACCGACCGGCCGCGCCCGGCGACGATGACCTCCGACGGCCGGGCCGTCTTCCACACCCTCGACCCGGAACTCTCCCGGCGCCTGCGCGAGTTGAGCCGCGCCCGCCGCAGCACCCTGTTCATGACCCTGCTCGCCGGGTACGCGGCGATGCTGCACCGGGTCACCGGGCAGACGGACATCGTCGTCGGCACCCCGATCTCGGACCGGCCCGAGCGGGCCGAGCACCTGCTCGGGTTCTTCGTGAACACGCTCGCGCTGCGCCTCGACCTGTCCGGCGATCCCGAGTTCGGCACGCTGCTGGACCGGGTGCGCACGGTCGCCCTCGACGCGTACGACCACGCGCGGGTGCCCTTCGAGACGGTGGTGCGTGAACTCGCGCCGCCCAGGGCGGTCGACCGGACACCGGTGTTCCAGGCGTTCGCCGAGTACCAGCGGGCGGAACCGTTCCGCTTCGACCTGCCCGGCATCGAGGCCACACCGCTGGACGCGGGACCGGACAAGTCCCTGACGGATCTCACCGTCTACTTCACCGACCAGCCGCACGGCATCCGCTGCCATCTGGAGTACAACACCGACCTGTTCGACGAGGACACCGTCGACCGGTTCTTCGCCACCTTCCGGGACCTGCTCGCGGCAGCGGTCGACGCACCCGAGGCACCGCTGTCCCGGTTCGCCCCGGCAGCCGTCGACACCGCAGCCGACGGGGCCCCTGTACCGCTGTCCTGGCAGCACGGCCCGTCCCGCCCGCGCACGGACACCACCGTCCACGACCTCGTCGCCCGGCAGGCGGCCGCGCTGCCGGACCACACGGCTGTGATCAGCGGCGACACGAGGCTGACGTACCGTCAACTGGACGGCCGCGCCGAGCAGTTGGCCGCGGCTCTGCGGGAGCTGCAGCCCATCCGCGGTGAGGTGGCCCTGTGGCTGCCCCGCTCCGCCGACCTCGTCGTCGCCATGCTCGCCGCGCTCAAAGCGGGCCGCGCCTACGTGCCGCTCGATCCGTCCCTCGGCCGGGCGCGCGCCGAGCAGGTCATCGCCGAGTGCGGGGCCCGCATCGTGGTGTCGACGCCCGACGATGCGGCCGCTTTGAGGCTGCCGGCGGGAGTGACGGTCGTACGGCCCGACGCGACGGCGCGACACTCACCGCGCACCGCGTCCGCCACCGACCACCAGTCCCCGTGCTGCGTCCTCTACACCTCGGGCAGCACCGGCACCCCCAAGGGCGTCGTGGTCACGCACCGCGGCGTCGTCGACCTGTGCGCGTGGCACCACCGGCGCTTCGCCTTCACACCGGCCGACCGCGCTGCCGTCGTGTGCAGCCAGAGCTTCGACGCCTCGCTCCTGGAGATCTGGCCCGCGCTGACCGCGGGAGCATCGGTCACGATCGCCGGCGAGGAGCTCCGCAGGGATCCGCTCGCCCTGGCCCGGTGGTACGGGGAGCAGGACGTCACCTTCTCCATCCTCCCCACCGCCCTGGGAGAACAACTGCTGCGCCTGTCGGCGGGCGACCAGCCGCCGCTGCGCCACCTGCTGCTCGGCGGAGACGTGCTGCGCACCCGGCCGCGCCCCGAGGCGCGGTACGAGACGGTGAACGTGTACGGGCCCACCGAGGTCACCGTCCTGTGCACCACCCAGACCGTGTCCTCGCAGAGCCCGGACCCCGCCCGCCCCATCGCGATCGGACGCCCGGTCGACAACGTACGGCTGAGCGTGCTCGACGAGTCCGGCAGCCCCGTGCCCGTCGGCACGGTGGGGGAGTTGTACGTCGGCGGCCCGGGCGTGACCCGCGGCTATCTGCACCGCCCCGAACTCACCGCGGAGCGCTTCCTGCCGGACCCGGCCGGCGGTCCGGACGCCCAGAGGTACCGCACCGGCGATCTGGTCCGCTGGAGTGCCGAGGGGACGTTGGAGTTCTGCGGCCGGGCCGACGACCAGGTGAAGATCCGGGGCTTCCGGGTCGAGCCGGAGGAGGTCTCCCGCGTGCTCAACGCCCTGGACGGCGTGCGCGAAGCGGCCGTGCTGGCCCGCCGCAACGACCGCGGCGAGGCGTACCTCGCGGCCTGTGCCGTCCCCGCCGACCCGATCGGCGCGGCGGCCGACGACCGGCAGGCGTACGCCGATCTCCTGGCCGAGGAACTGGCGGCCAGGCTCCCGGAGTACCTCGTGCCGCGCGCCTGGCGGATCCTGCCCGCCCTGCCCGTGACGGACAACGGCAAGCTGGACCGCTCCGCGCTGCCGGCACCCGACCTCGTCACCTCGGCACCCGGCCGCAGACCGGGCGCCGACGCCCGGCACGCGGCGGAAGGCAACCGCACAGACGTCGAGCGACGGGTACGGCAGCTGTGGGCGGCCGAGTTCGGCGTCGAGGCCGACGGCATCGCGGCCGACGCCTCCTTCTTCGAGCTGGGCGGTCACTCGATCACCGCGATGCGGCTGGTCAACCAGGTCCGGGAGGAATTCGGCACCGAGTACCCGATGCTCCGCTTCTACCAGGAGCCGACGCTGCAGGCCATGACGGCCCAACTGGCGTCGACGGCGGGTGAGATGACGGCCAGTGCGGCCTCCGAGGCCGACGACGGACCCGGCACGGTGGAGCGCCGGGCGCCCGCCACCGCGCAGCAGGCCCGCTTCGCCGCGGTGCACGCCGACCACCTCCTGCCCCAGGTCTTCAACGTCGCCCTGCGGATCACCCTCTCCGGTGACCTGGACGTGGCCTCCCTGGGCACCGCCCTGACCCGGCTCGTCGAGCGGCACGAGGGACTGCGGACCCGCCTGGCCCGCAGCGGGGAGGGCTGGGAACAGCAGGTGCTGCGGCCCCGTCCGGTGGAGCTGGCGGCCGAGGATCTCACCGCCCTGCCCGCGCAGGAGCGGCAGGCCGCCCTGGAACAAGCCAGTGCGGAGGCCGCCGAGACACCGCTCGACCCCACCGACGCGACCCCGGTGGCGCTGCGCCTGCTGCGCACCGGCGAGAGCGACTGGGTCCTGCTCCTCGTCCTGCACCACTCCGCCTGCGACGGATGGTCCGTCAGCCTGCTGCTCAAGGAGCTGGCAGCGCTCTACGGCTCCGCCGTCACGGGCGAACCCCCCACCCTGCCACCCGTGCAGTGCCAGCCCGTGGCGTACGCGCGATGGCAGCAGGAGCAGCCCGACGGGGCGGCCGACGAGCGGAACCTCAAGTTCTGGCTGCGCGAGCTGGACGGCGTGCCGTTCACGGTGGACCTGCCGCTGGACCGGCCCCGGCCGAAGAGCGCGAGCGGACGGGGCGGCGCCGTGATGTTCACGGTGCCGGCCGAGGTGCGGGCCGGCGTCGAGCGACTGGCACGACAGCGGGGCACGACGCCCTTCGTGGTCACGGCCGCGGCCCTGGGCCGCATGCTCGCCCGGAAGTCCGAGCAGCCGGACGTCGTGTTCAACATCTCCTACGCCAACCGCGAGCGCCGGGAGTTCGAATCCCTGCTGGCCTGCACCGTCACCGGCTTCGCGCTGCGCGTGCGGGACGCGGCGGCCGGTTCCTTCGCCGCCCTGACGGACCGCGTCGCCCGTACCGCGGTGGAGTGCATGGACCACGCCCTGCCGGTGCGCCGGATCGCCCCCGCGTTGCGGGAGCGCACGGGCGTCGACGTACCGGACCGGCTGGACGTCGGCTTCGCCTACCAGAGCACGCTGGACGCGGAGGTCGAACTGCCCGGGCTGACCACGGCCGTCGAGGACCTCGCCCCCGCCGCGGCCCGGACGGAGCTCAGCTTCGGCCTGGTCCCGGCCGGGGACGAACTGAAGGGCTTCGTGGAGTACTCGGCCGACCTGTGGGACCGCACCACGATCGAGGGCTGGACCCGTGACTACGTCGACCTCCTGCGCGAGGAGGTCGACCTGGCCCTCGACAGCTGACCCGGACGCTCACGCGGCGCTGCTGCTGCGCGGCATCCCGTGCCGGCAGGTCACGTCGTGCTCACTGCCGAGGCTCGTCCACCAGCGCTCGCAGCACGCCGAGTCGAGCTCCGCACGGACGATCGCCTCGGCGGCGTCGCCGGCGCGCCCGGCCCGCGCGATCATCTCCAGGAGCCACCGACGCTGTTCGCCGATCACGGTCTCCCGAACGACGGCGATGACCGGCACGAGACTGGCGGCGGTGAACAGGCACGCGGCCCACACGGGGCCGTACCGGAAGGTGAGGACCGAGGTCCAGGCGAGCCCCGCGCTCGTGGCGATGTAGAGGACGCAGAGGAGGCGGCTGGAGCAGTTCATGGGAGTACACCGTCCTTGGGGAGGATCGATACCCCTTGTCCAACTGCTGACGGCCCGTGTGGACTCGGGTGATTTTTCCCACCGTGACTGATCAGGGCGGGTCACCGGCTATGACGGGGCGCCGACCGCGGCCTTCCCCTGGAACGCGCAGCGGTAGGCGTGCGGCGTGGTGCCGGCCACCCGGCGGAAGCGCTCACGGAACGCCGTCGGCGAACCGAACCCCGCCTGCCGGGCGATCCGTTCGATCGGATGGTCGCTGTTCTCCAGCAGATACTGGGCCCGCCGCACCCGCGCCCGCAGCAGCCACTGCAGCGGAGTGGTGCCGGTCTGCTCACGGAAGCGGCGGCTGAAGGTGCGCTCGCTCATCCCCGAACGCTCCGCCATCGCCCCCAGGGTGATCTCCCCGGCCAGGTTGTCCTCGATCCACTCCAGCAGGGGTTCGAGCGCCGAGCCCCGCGGTACGGGCGGGTGTGCGTGCACGATGAACTGCGCCTGTCCGCCCTCCCGTTCGAGCGGGACGACGGACATGCGTGCGGTATGCGCTGCCACGGCCGACCCCAGATCCCGCCGGATCATGTGCAGGCACATGTCCAGCCCCGCGGCGGCTCCGGCGGAGGTGAGGATCTGTCCGTTGTCGACGTACAGCACGTCCGGCTCCACGTGGACGTCCGGGAAGCGCCCCGCCAGCTCATCGGTGGCCATCCAGTGGGTGGTGGCGCGCAGCCCGTCCAGCAGGCCGGCCTCGGCCAGGACGAAGGCGCCCACACACACGGAAGCGATCCGCGTGCCGGCCTGTGCCGCCTGCCGCAGGGCCGCCACCACGTGCGGGGAGGGCGGCCCGGCGTCGCAGCCCGGCACGATGACCGTGTCCGCGTCCACCAGCCCGTCGAGCCCTCGGTCGATCCGCAGGGCGAAACCCTCCGTGGCCACCTCCGGCGACTCGGCGCACAGCCGGACCCGGTAGGGGCGGCGGCCGTCCGGCAGCCTTGTCCAGCCGAACATCTGCAAGGGCGTCGCCATGTCGAACGGCACCACATTGTCGAGGACCAGGATCGCCACGGTGTGCATGAATGACACCCTAGGCGGATTCCCGCCACCGGCATAAGTCCAGGTGGTACAGGCCGAGTGCGGTGAAACAGCGGTCTGGGCTGTTGGCGGGAATCCGTTGCAAGCTGTCATTTCAGCCCCTGTCCGATCACCCGCGGGATCCCTAGCGTGGGGCGGGTGACCAAGATCCTCCTCACCCTTCACGTCCTGGCCGCCATCGTCGCCGTCGGCCCCGTCACCGTCGCGGCCAGCATGTTCCCGCCGGCCGCGCGCCGCGTCCCGGCGACGGACGGGGCGGTGGCGGTGGGCACCGTGCGGCTCCTGCACCGCATCTGCCGCGTCTACGGAGCCGTCGGGGTGTCGGTGCCCGTCCTCGGCCTGGCCACCGCCCTGGCCATGGGCGTCCTGGGCAGCGGTTGGCTCATCACGTCCATCGCTCTCACCGCCGCGGCCGCCGGAATCCTGATCGCCTTCGTCCTGCCCCGCCAGGAGGAACTCCTTGAGCAACTGGGCGCCGATAGGCCCGTCGCACACTCGGCCACCGTTCAACTCGCCATGTTCACCGGCATCTTCAACCTCCTGTGGGCAACCGTCACCGTCCTGATGATCGTCCGGCCCGGCTCGACGACGGGTGCCTGACGTCGCCCGTCAAGCGCTCTGGCAGAATTCGCACTTCAGTGTGCGTCGGCGCCTAGACTCGACAGCCGTGCCCAAATGCACACAGGGCCACGACATGAAAGGCGCGTTGACGGGTGTTCCAGGATTCCCCCATTTACGACCGGCTCATCGCGGAGCGCGGCGACATCCCCACCCAGGTGCGCCGGGAGGCCGAACGCGTCAGCAGGGAAGTCGAGTTCGCCATGCAGCCGCTGCTGCAGTCCAGTGGCCCCGCACCGGCACCCGGACGCCCGGCGCCGCCGGCCCCGACGTGGCAGCGCGGCGCCCTGCCGCCCGGCCCGCAGCACCTCTGAGCACGATCAGAGAACCTGCGCGCTCGCCCCGTTGACCTGTGACGGTCGCCCTGAGGCGGGTCGGGCGAGCCACTCGGCTATGCCCAGGGCGATCGGCTGGCCCGTGTCCACCTCGATGAAGCCGAACTGCCCCGACTGGTTGCACTCCAGGAACCACCACGTCCCGTCGGCGTCCTCCGCGAAGTCGAAGGCGCCGTAGGCGAGTTCCGCCTCCCGCATGTAGGCGCGGACGGCCTCGGCGACGCGCGGTGCGACCTCGACGGGACGCCATGGCGCGTCGGAGGCGTCGAAGCGGACGTCCACCTCGGCCTCGGGGTCGCTCGCCCTGCGGGCGGCCAGCAGCCGCTCGCCCACCACCGTGAGCCGGACGTCGGCCCGCTTGGCGACGCGCCGTTGCAGCAGGGTGGGCCCGAACGCGACGGCGGAGAAGTCCGCGTCCGGGGCCACCCTGCTGGTCGGCACCGCCCGGGGCGGGTCCTGCGGATGGGTGCCGGACACCGGCTTGACCACCAGATCCGGATAGCGATCGGCGAAATCGCGGGCGGCCTGCGGGAACGTCGTGATCAACGTGGCCGGCACGGGCAGCCCGCAGCGCTGGGCCACCCGCAGCTGCCAGGGCTTGTAACGGGCCCGGCGGGCCGCGTCGGGCTGGTTCATCCAGCGGGCGTCACAGCCGCGCAGCATGCCGTACAGCGCCTGCCCGGCCTCCTCCGTCAGCCAGGCGGAGGGCGCGGCCGCCCGGGCGGCCGGGGTTCCCGGCCTGCGTATCCAGACCGACCGCAGCCCGTCGATGCCCACCAGGCGTCCCGCGGACGACAGATGGCCGCGGAAGGCGCCGTGGACATACTCGCCCGACAGCGCGACCCCGCCGGTCAGGTCGGCGGGATCGAGTCGGACCACCGGGACGCCGGACGCGTTCAGGTGCACGACCACCATGTCCGCCGTCACGTCTTCTTCGCTGGTCAGAATCAAGACGGTCATCGTCGCCGGCCTGTGTTCAGTCGTCGAAGTGGGTCTTCGAGCCCGCCGTGGACGTCGTGGTCCCCAGCTCCCGCAACAGAGCATGATCACGGGCGGCTATCCGCCCGTCACGGAGCACGTTCAACTGCAGACCGGTGTCGTAGACATACGGAGCGCTGACCTCCAACTCCGCGGCCGGCCGTGCATAGTTGAGCGCGAACGGTTGCATCGTCTCTCCCTCAAAGGTGCTGCTCCGATCGAGCCTGGTCACCCAGCGGCGTCCTCGGGTCCGCCGACGTTTTTTGGGTTCCTCTTACTTAAACGAATCGAACGAGTGATTGGTTTCCTTACTTTCTGTAACCAACGGCGTCCGGCGGTCCCGCATCGGGAGAGCGGCGCAGGGTACGCAGTGCCAGCAAGAGCACGCCGATGTCGTCCAGATACACCGGATCCGGCACCAGATCGGCGGGCAGCACGAAGTAGGCGACGGCACCCCAGAACACCCATCGCGGTCCGGTCGGCAGCCCGGCACGCCTCATGACGCGCCGGGTTCGCACCAGCCGCACCAGAACACCGACGGCCACGGCGAGCACTACGGCCGCAAGGGCCACGGCGACGACGATCACTGTGGTGGTCGACTCCACGGACCCTCCTCCTGCCGGCGGTGCGCACGACACACTGCTGGTCGGATTCCCCCTCGCGGCGTGCACATTGCATGACGGCGGTCACCTGGCTGCCCCCGTCACCCGTCAGGACGAAAGACGCGCAACCGGCCCCGGCACCTGCCTGGGCAGGAGCCGGGACCGCCCACCACGCGCACCGAAGGCAACCCGCTGGACGCAGTACGCGCCTCCTACGAGTCCTGCGCAGGCGCCGTACGCACCGCGCGGGGGCGCGTGCGGCCCTTGTCCTCCACCTCCCGCCGGGCCCGAGCACGTCCGCGGTCGCGTTGCCGTTCGAGGCGGACCAGCAGCGGACGGCTGCCGAACAGGCTCAGTTGCTGTAGGTGGACGGGAGTCAGGCCGAGCGCCAGGGCGTGGCCCAGTCCGCGTGCCTCGGGCAGCAGCACGATCGCGCGCCCCTCGTCGGTGAGGACGCGGGCGAGTTCGCGCCACCATCGCTCCGGGTGCCCGGCGAGGCGTCCTCCCGCGTCGACCTGTGCTCCCCACGGCGGGTTGCACAGGACGCGGTCGATGCTGCGATCGGCGACGGGCAGGGCGCCGGCGTCGCCGTGCTCGACGGCGACCGGGAGCGGCCCGGCGTTCTGCCGTGCCGCCCGGCGCGCGGCCGGATCGAGATCGAACCCGAGCAATGTGGTCCCCGGCACCGTGTGGTGGGCCTCGATGAGCAGCGTCCCCGCTCCACAGCACGGGTCCAGCACCCGCTGGCCCGGCCGTAGTTCGGCCGCCTGCGCCATGGCGGCGGCGACCGGCGGGTGCAGCGTTCCCGCAACGGTCGCGTTCTTGTAGGCGCGCCGGTGTGCCGGGCGCCGCCCCAGGCGCAGCAGCAGGGTGGCGTGGGCGCCGTCCAGCGTCAGCCGCCACCCGCTGTGGCCGGGCGGCGCAGGCTCGCCGTGCCGGCGCTCGTGGTACGGCACACCGGCGCGCTCGGCCAGCACCCGGCCGACGGCGTCCTCGATGTCGTACCGGTTGTACGTCCTGCGCCCCAGGAAGGACGCCGAGATCTCGATCCCGCCGAACCCGGCCGGCCCGCCGCGTGCCCGGCGTTCCCGCGCGAGCCCTGCCAGATCGACCGCACGCGCCATCTCGGCCAGGGCGGCCAGGTCGCTCTTGTGCGGACCGATGTCGTCCCGGCGCAGGGCGAGCAGGAAGACGTCGTCGGCGGTCCGCAGCCGCACCTCGCCCTCGTCGCTGTCGCCCCTGCTCTTGCCGCTGTCCGTACTGGTCCGGAAGCCCACCTCACGGTGGCCGATCCAGTCGATGGTCGCGGAACCCGTCCGCAGAATTTCCGTGCCGAGTGCGGGCTCCAGCCCGCGTACGCACCGCGCCACCAGGCGCGCCGCCGTCACGAGACGGTCGGCGTGCCGGGACGCGGGTGTCGAACGAACACGCGCCGTGTGCGCATGATGCCGTTTTCTCCCACGTCGCAGCCCGGGACGGTGGAAGACCGTCCCGCATCGTCGGCGCCGGGTCGAGCCGCGCAGTGCCGACGGAGCGGCTAGCGGAGGGGGAAGAAGTACGTCATGATCGAACAGAGTATCAGCGCGTCAACTTCCGTGAGAGCCTGCGGACATGGCGATCATTCACCGCACCACCCTCACACCGACGAAGCTGGAACTGCTCACCACCTGGCTGCCCTCCCGTCCGTGGTACGGCGGCGCCGATGAACCCAGGCTGGCCAAGGCCGGCGGGTTCCGGCTCGACGACCCGCGGGGCGAGGTCGGGATCGAGTTCATGGTGGTCACCGACGCCGCCGGTGCCGAGCCGGTCAGCCACCTGGTGCCGCTGACCTATCGCGGCGCCCCGCTCGACGGTGCGGAGCACGCCCTCGTCGGGACCATGGAGCACGGGGTGCTGGGTCACCGCTGGGCCTACGACGGCTGCCACGACCCGGTACTGGTCGCCCAGTTGTGGGCCCTGATCGAGGGGCGCGTCCAGGCTCAGGCACAGAGCATCAGCGACGCCGTCGACGAGGAGGTCACCCGCTCCTACGCCGGTGCGGGCCTCACGTCGACGCAGGCCACGGCCCCCGCCACCGACGACTCGGACGGCACCCGGCTGGCCGCACCGGACGGCACGACCCTCCGCCTCCACCGGGTCCTGCGGCCCGCCCCGAACGCCGCATCGCTCCTTCCCGAAGGAGCCACCGCTCATGTGGGCGGCGCCTGGCAGCTGCCGGACGGCACCCGCGTCCGCGGGCTGTTCGCCGCTCTGCACACCGGTGCCCGGGGCTAGTTCTGTCTCTTCTTCCGGCTCGTCGACAAAACCCGCGCTAGCGGTCCGACGTCTCCGCCTGCTCCTCGACGGCCTTGCCCTCCTGCTCGCGGTCCGCGCCGGGGCCGGGCCTGCGAGCCCAGGCGGGGACCTTGAGGCGCTCGAAGGTCCGGGTCAGCTGCTGGAGCGGGGACGTCGCCGTCCCGGCGTCCGGCTGGGGCCGCGTCTCGGGCTGGGCCTCGGCGGACTCCCGATAGGCCGCCAGCGCGGCGTGTGCCTGCTCGGCGGCCTCCCGGTACAGGTCGCGGGACTTCGTCATCGCCTCGAGCGCCTCGGCGTACATCGCCACGAGCTTGCGCTCACGGGCGAGTTCCTCCTCGACCGTCAGCAGCCGCCAGTCCTCACGCAGGGCCGTGACGGCCTCCTCGCCGCCCTCGGGCAACGGGCGCGGCAGCGCGGCGAACCGCGTCACGGCGTGGATGAGCTCGGCCGGTTCCGAGCCGTCGAGGAAGACGCTGCGTACGGCGAAGTCGTCGGCGTCGTAGCCGGACGAGGCCGCGGTGCCCGGCAGCACCACGGCACCACCGCGCGGCACCTGGACGCCGAAGTCCCGCAGGGCCCAGTTCACGACGCGCAGCTGATGGGGTGCGGCACGATGCTCGACCACCCGGTGCCGCAGGCTCGGCGGCAGCATCCCGGCAAGCGGCACACGGCCGCGCTCGTCCGTGGTCATGGCCTCGTGGACGACGACGTGGATGCTCCAGCCGTCGCGCGCGGAGTCGCGCAGCACGCGCCGTACGGCCTTGTCGTCCGAGGGGAGGGGGTTGATGTCCGTCAGGCGCAGGCCCGTGAGCGCATCGTGGTCCCAGGTGGCGTCCGGCTCCTGCGGCCAGAACATGGCGGTCGGCGACGGCCATCGCGGATCCCACGGGGCCTCCGCCTCCGCGACCAGCACCCACTCCTGTCCCTCGGCGGAGCCGCGTTCGAGGGTCAGCCGGGCCCGTACGGTCACCGTCTCGGCGACCCGCCATCGGGCCTCGAAGACCGACTCCTGGGCGCCCTCGGCCTCGGGCACCTCCAGACAGTCGTCTATGACCCGGCTGTCCTTGAGCTGCCGCAGACTGAGCCGGAGTACGTCTTCCGCGGCGGGGCCGAGGTGGCGGCCACGGGCCGACCACACCGAGGGCGGGATCGTGGGGCGGGCGCTGGAGGAGCTGGGCATGGGTCCATCTGTGGGCCGGGGGTACGTGTACGTACCAGTATGGTCGCCGCAGACGGATGCCGATCGGGCGGGGGGTCCGCACACGGGGTGTGTACGCTCCGCACAGCCCGACCGCCGCTCACTCGTGGCCCGCACCGCGTCCGGTCACGACAATGACTCGGTGAGCAGGACCCGCCCACCATCCGCATTGGGGCGGGTCCTGCTCACACGCGGCCTGCGAACGGTCAGCCGTGGTAGGTGATGTAGCCGTTCCCGTCCGGGTCGTTGCCGCTCTTGGTGTACGAGTGCGAGTCGGCCCCGGCGCCCGAGGGCTTGTACAGCTTGATGGTGTCCTTGTCGTTGTTCCACATGAAGTTGCAGTTGTCGCGGTACGCGACGTTCTTGCTGTCGGAGTCGGTGCCGTGGCCGCCCCGGAGCTTCACGTAGTCACCGGGCTGCAGATAGTGGTTCGCGGGGAAGACGAACTTGTTGGTGCTGCTGGCGTCCCTCACGACGTAACCCTTGAGGTTCACGGTCGTGCTGGACGAATAGTTCTTGATCGTCAGGTACTCCTCGTCGGTGTTGCCGGTGGAGCAGCTGTTGGAGTCGCGGCCGGGCGCGTCGTACTGGATGCCCTTGATCTTCAGCGCGGACGAGTACTCGGTGGCCTGGGCCGGTGCGGCGGACAGCGCGGCGAGCGTGCCGGCCGCGACGGCGGTTGTGGCGGCAATGCGTATACGCATGGAGAAACATCCCCCCTGTGTGGAACTTCTGTGAAGATCAGGAGTGTATGCAGCACACACGAGTGCCGTGGCGACTTCACCGAAATGTGAGACAGGGGCAAGTCAGTGCGGGTAGGCCCGCGGTGGCCGCTGACGCGGGAGCTCGTCGCGGAACTCCGCGATGGCCGAGCTGATCTGGCGCATGAGCGCCGTGTTCTCCAGTCGGTCGAGATAGAGGTTGTGCCGGGCCAGGGCGGGCGCGTCGACGCAGAAGTACAGGGCCATGAGCGGATTGACGAACAACTCGCTGTTCCTGGTCCGCTCGGTGAAGCGTACGTCGCCGAAGTCACCGCGTACGGCGGCCGCGACGGAGCCCTGGACGATGCTCGGGTGGTCCGGCGTGCACCGCTGGGCATGCTCCACCGCGTCGAGGTAGAGGCCGCCCTCGCGGCTGTCGCGCGGCAGCGAGAACGTACCGAGGTAGCCGCCCTCACGGTCCAGCGCGGCGAGGTTCTCCAGCACCAGGGAGTGGTTGACCCCGTGATAGGCGTCCACCCCGAAGCCGAGGCACGCCACCAGTCGCACGGGAACCTCGTCGAGCCCGGCCACGGCGGCCAGGCTGGCCATGTCCTCCTCCGGCGTGCCCAGACCGTTCTCGTCGCCGCGCATCAGGATGTCGGTCCCGCCGTCCACCAGCACGATCGCGTCCACCCCGCCCAGATGCTCGACAAGCGCGCGGTAGGCGGCCCGGAGCGGCTGGACGCCCGTGAGGGGAAACGCGTACACCGTGTCGGGCAGGCCCTGCTCGGCGAGCCATGTGGCCAGAGTCCGCTCGGGGAAGTAGTCGCCGCGGGCCGTGGTGTCCGGGCGTATCGCCGCCACGTCGTGGTCCACCCACGCATCGAGGTCCAGCCCGTACAGATCCGAGAAGGACAGATTGGCCAGCCGGACCTCCTTGCCGGCCGCCCGCAGGGCGAGGGCCAGCGGCACACCGGCGTACACGTCGAATCCGCCGCCGGCACCGGCGACGAGCACCCGCCGCGCATCGCGCAGCCGGGTGAAGAAAGGGGGCTCGAGAAGTGAGAACACCGGGGGACGTTAACAGGCGGCGATCACCTCGCAGAGGGTGAAAGTCGAGAGGGCCGGGGAATGAACCCCGGCCCTCTCTCCGTCTGCGTCGGCGACTTACGCGCCGCTCTCCCGGAGCATGTCCTCGCGCTCGACGATCTTCACGCGCTCACGGCCCTGCGGCTCGCCCAGCGCCTTTTCGGCGGCGTCGAGCTGGTACCAGCCGTCCCAGGTGGTGAAGCGGATCTCGCGCTCGGCGAGGAACGCCTGCACGGCCTCCGGCTCGGGCGAACCCGGCGTCTGCAGACGGCCGTTCGCGAAGTCGTCCAGCAGGTTCGCCACCGTCTCGTTGGCGTCGCCCTTGGTGTGGCCGATCAGGCCCACCGGACCGCGCCGGATCCAGCCGGTGACGTACGTCGACTGCAGGTGCTCGCCGGACTCCTGGATGACCCGGCCGCCCTCGTCCGGGACGGTGCCCGAGTCGATGTCCCAGGGCAGCTTGGGGAGTTTGTCGGAGAGGTAGCCGACGGCGCGGTAGATCGCGCTGACGTCCCAGTCCTTGAACTCACCGGTGCCCTTGACGTTGCCGGTGCCGTCGAGGGCGGTGCGCTCGGTGCGCAGGCCCACGACCTTGCCGTCCTCGCCGAGGATCTCCGAGGGCGACTCGAAGAAGTGCAGGAACAGCTTGTGCGGCCGGTTGCCGACGTCGCGGATCGCCCAGTTCTCCAGCGTCTTGGCGACCATGTCGGCCTGCTTGTTGCCGCGCCGGGTCTCGATCGAGCCCTCGTCGTAGTCGATGTCCTCGGGGTCGACGATGACCTCGATGTTGGGGGAGTGGTCCAGCTCGCGCAGCTCCATCGGGGAGAACTTCGCCTGCGCCGGGCCGCGGCGGCCGAAGACGTGGACCTCCAGCGCCTTGTTGGCCTTGAGACCCTCGTAGACGTTCGGCGGGATCTCCGTCGGCAGCAGCTCGTCCGCCGTCTTGGCGAGGATGCGGGCCACGTCGAGGGCGACGTTGCCGACGCCGAGCACGGCGACCTTCTCCGCCTCCAGCGGCCAGGTGCGCGGCACGTCCGGGTGGCCGTCGTACCAGGAGACGAAGTCCGCGGCGCCGTACGACCCGTCGAGGTCGATGCCGGGTATGCGCAGCTCGCGGTCGGCCGTCGCGCCCGTCGAGAAGATCACGGCGTCGTAGAACGCGCGCAGGTCGTCCAGGCTGATGTCGTTCGGGTAGTCGACGTTGCCGAAGAGGCGGATCTGCGGCTTGTCGAGCACCTGGTGGAGGGCCGTGATGATGCCCTTGATGCGGGGGTGGTCGGGCGCGACGCCGTAACGGATCAGTCCGAACGGCGCGGGCATGCGCTCGAAGAGGTCGATGGACACGCCGGGTTCGGCGGCCACGTCGGACTTGAGCAGGGCGTCGGCGGCGTAGATCCCGGCGGGGCCGGCTCCGACGATGGCTACCCGCAGAGGGCGGGGCATGATCAGGGTCCCTTCGAGTGGCGACAAACGATCTCGTCGGGAAGCCTAAGCTAAGGCAAGCCTAAGTCGGTACGCGGGTCCGGTCTATGAGCTCATAAGGCTGCTTTATGAGGTGTCCGGGCCGCGCCGGACACTCTCTCATGTCGGGCGTGGGGCGCGTTCGGCGAGGTCCGGCGCCCCGTTCGGCCGGGGCGCCGGATGTCGCTCAGCCGATGTGGTAACTGTCCCCGTACACCTTCCAGTCGAGCGGCGGATCGAGGTCGAGGTTGCTCTTGCGCAGGAACACCCGCTGGGCGGTGTCGACCCGGCTGGTGTCGCTGTGGGCCTCCTCCTGCTTCATGGCCCACACCCGCGCGTCCAGGAAGGCGTCCAGGTAGGTGACTTCGTCGCCGCCCTGGGCCGGCGGCCGGGCCCGGTTCAGGGCGCGCCTGCGGATGTTGCGGAAGCTGGTGGGGTCGTCGCCGTCGCCGTGCATGACGATGGCGTCGTAGTACGCGAACTGGCCGAGCACCCGCAGACCGTCGCTCTTGCCCTGCCGGACGGCCGGGTTGAAGTACACCCGGTCGCGCTCGTCGTTCTGCGCCTGCCGGAACGCCTGGTCCTGTGCGGCCCGGGCCCAGTCGCGGGGGAAGTTCGGGTCGAGCCCGTCGTGCGAGTCGGTGCCGTTCACCCGGCGCAGCGCCGGCAGGTACGGGGCGAGGACGTTGCCGGGGCGGCGGTCAGCGTAGAGCTCGACCAGGTCGAGCATGTCGCCCGTGCCGGAGCAGAACCCGATGATGCCGGCGGTGTAGCCGCGGCCGTCGCCGATGTCCTCGATGTACTTGTACTGCGCCTTCCAGTCGAGCGAGGAGTTCTCCGCGCTCGACACCAACTGCATGGCGAGCTCCTTCTTCGCCGGATCGTCGAGCCCCGCCGCGGCGCAGAGGGCGGCGGCACGGGGGGAGTTGAGGAGCGGGACCGACGCCAAGGACGCGCCGATGAGGGCGAGCAATGTGCGGCGCGATGTGTGCGCGGGGTGCTTCACGGCGGCTCCAAGTGATGGTGGGGGGTGGGGAGTTGGCCGTAACTGCCACTGATAGGAAAGTTTCCTACCAGACACGGGTCGCGAGCGGCACCCGTCGCGCCAAAGGTTCGTACCTATGCACAAACAGACGGGTGCCAACAGGCGTGTGCGCACAGGCGCCCGCTACGGCAGCGGCTGCTCCGCCCAGATCACCTTGCCGGTGGGCAGGTACCGCGTACCCCAGCGCTCGGCGAGCTGCGCCACGAGGAACAGGCCGCGCCCGCCCTCGTCCGTCATGGCCGCGTAGCGCAGATGCGGCGAGGTGCTGCTGGCGTCGAAGACCTCGCAGATCAGAGTGCGGTCGCGCAGCATGCGCACGCGGATGGGGTCACCGCCGTACCGGATCGCGTTGGTGACCAGTTCGCTCAGGATCAGCTCCGTGGTGAACGACAGCTCCTCCAGCCCCCACCTCTCCAGCGTCCCCGTCACATCGGAGCGCACCTGGGCGACGGCCGCCGGATCGGACGGGACCTGCCACTCGGCGACCAGGTCGGCGCCGAGTGCCCGCGTCCGCGCCACGATCAGCGCGATGTCGTCGCTCGGCCGCTCGGGCAGCCGGCCGTCCAGTACGGCCTGGCAGGTCTCCTCCGGCGACCGGCCGGCCCCGGCCAGCGCGGCCCGCAGCAGCTCCAGACCCTCGTCGATGTCCCGCTCACGGTCCTCCACGAGCCCGTCCGTGTAGAGCACGAGCCGGCTGTCCTGCGCCAGCTCCAGCTCGGCCGTCTCGAACGGCAGCCCGCCCAGGCCCAGCGGGGGACCGGCGGGCACGTCGGGGAACTCGACGGTGCCGTCCGGCCGGATCAGGGCCGGCGGCGGATGTCCGGCGCGGGCGATGGTGCACCGTCGGGAAACCGGGTCGTAGATCGCGTACAGACAGGTCGCACCGGCCACCGGAGCGCTGTCGCCCTCCTCCGTCTCGTCCTGGTCGATACGGGCGACCAGCTCGTCGAGGAGCGCGAGCAGCTCGTCGGGCGGCAGGTCCAGGGCGGAGAAGTTGTGCACGGCCGTACGCAGCCGGCCCATCGTGGCCGCCGCGTGCAGCCCGTGGCCGACGACGTCCCCCACCACCAGCGCCACCCGGGCACCGGACAGCGGCAGCACGTCGAACCAGTCGCCGCCCACCCCGGCCTGCGCCGGCAGGTACCGGTAGGCGATGTCCAGCGCGTTCTGCTCGGGCAGCCGGCGGGGCAGCAGGCTGCGCTGCAGGGTCACCGCCATGCTGTGCTCGCGCGTGTACCGGCGGGCGTTGTCGATGGACACCGCTGCCCGCGCGACCAGCTCCTCGGCGAGCGCGACCTCGTCGGCGTCGAACGGCTCGCCCTTCTGCGACCGCCAGAAACTGACCACGCCCAGCACCAGGGAGCCCGCCCTGAGCGGCACTGCGATCAGTGAGTGGATGCCGAAGTCCAGGACCTGCGCCGACCGCTCCAGGTCCTGGGCGCGCCAGCCGGACGCCTGCTGAAGCCGCGGCTCGACGACGGCCTGCCCGTCGCTGAGCGCACGGGCCTGCGGCGAGGAGTCGACGAACCGGAGGTGCTCGCCCACCGGGTACAGCGGGGCGTCCTTGCGTATCCCGCTGGACGCCGTGCGCCGCAGCCGGGTCACCGCCTCCGGCTGCCCGCCGGCCAGCACGGCGTCGAACAGGTCGACGGTGGCGTAGTCCGCGAACCGGGGCACCGCGATCTCCGCCAGTTCCTCGGCGGTACGGGTGACGTCCAGGCTGGTGCCGATGCCGACACCGGCGTCGTACAGCATGTTCAGGCGCTCGCGGGCCTCCTCGGCCCGGCCGGACAGGGCCCGCAGTTCCGTCGAGTCGCGGAGCGTGGCGACGCTGCCGGAGGGCCGGCCCCTGAGGTGGGTGGGGCGCTGGTTGACGGCGAGCAGCCGGTCCTTGACCAGGTGCACCTCGTCCGTGGCCATCCGGCCGGAGTCCAGCAGTTCGGCGGTGTCGGCGGCGAGACCGAGGTCGATCACCCGGCGTCCCTCGGCGTCCTCGGGCAGGTCGAGCAGGCGGTGCGCCTCGTCGTTGGCGAGCAGCAGCCGCCCCTCGTCGCCGACGATGATCACGCCCTCCCGGACGGCGTGCAGGACGGCGTCGTGGTGCTCGTACATCCGGGTCATCTCGTCCGGCCCGAGGCCGTGCGTCTGCCGCAGCAGCCGCTTGCTGACCAGGGCCGTGCCCGCCGTGGACAGGGCCAGGGCCACCGCCGCCGCGGTCAGGACCAGCGGCAGCTGCCGGTCCGCGGTGCCGCCCACGGTCTTCGTCGTGATCCCGGCCGACACCAGGCCCACGACCTTCCCGTCGGGGTCCTTGATGGGGACCACGGCCTGCACGAGCGGACCGATGGTCCCCGTGATGTGCTCGACCACGACCTTCCCGGCCAGCGCCGGTTCCAGGGTCCCGACGAACTTCTTCCCGATACGGTCCGGCTTGGGGTGGGAGTAGCGGATGCCGTCGGTGTTCATGACGACGATGAAGTCCACGCCGGTCGCCTCGCGCGCCGCCTCGGCCCGCGGCTGCAGGATGGCGCTGGGATCCGGGCTGTCCAGCGCCTCCCGGGTGCCGGGCGCGTTCGCGAACGCCTCGGCGACCGCCACCGAACGGTTGCGTGCCTCCTGCGTGGTGTCGTACCGCGTCTGCAGCACCAGTGCCACCACCGCGGCGACGACCAGCAGCAGCACGATCACCACTTGCAGCAGGAACACCTGCCCGGCGACGCTGCGCCCGCCCAGCGCCGACCGCACCCCGGCGAGCAGGCCCTTGCGCTGCCCGTCGGCGAGCGGATCGCGCGGGATTCCCCGTTCGGGCACCGCAAAGACGCGGTCGGGCGCACCCCGGGTGCGCAGACCGCTCGGACGACGGGCCGACCGGGCCCCGGATCGACCCGATAGTCGGACCATGTGCCCATGTCTACACTGCCGCGCCCCAGGAGGCGAGAGACGTCACGGACCGTGACAGGACCCGCTGTCTCTCTCACACGACGATCACAGAAGTGGGGGGTCGCATCCGGGCAACTCCCGTCCCCACGACAGGGTTACGCCGCCCGGCGTCCTCGGCACGCCCTCATCTCCGGTGCGGTGGCGTGGCCCGCCGGGTGGCGAGCAGCAGCGCGATGTCGTCGGGGCGGTCCGCCGTGTGCCGGGCCGTCACGGTGAGCCGGTCGGCCACGCCCGCCAGCGCGCGTCCGCCCCGGCGGGCACCAGGGGCACCGGCCTTGGCCAGCGCCACCCGCAGCGCGCTGATCCCGTCGTCGATGTCGACACCGGGCCGCTCGACCAGACCGTCCGTGTACAACGCCAGGACGGCACCCGGCTCCATCAGCAGCTCCGCCACCGGATACTGGGCCTGCGGATCGACGCCGAGCACCACCCCGCCGGGCAGGTCGACGACATGCGTACGGCCGTCGGGGCGGCGCAGCAGCGGCGGCAGGTGCCCGGCCACGGCCGCCTGGGCTACGCCGGTCGCGGGATCGAGCCGGATGTAGCAGCAGCTCGCGAACAGACCGGCGTCGAGGTCGATCAGCAGGCGGTTGGTGCCGCTCATGACCTCGTCGGGCGGCCGGTCGCCGAGGGCGAAGGCCCGCACGGCGCTGCGCAGCTGGCCCATGGTGGCCGCCGCCTGCACACCGTGCCCCTGCACATCGCCGATCACCAGGGCCAGACCGTCCCCGGCGGCGACGACGTCGTACCAGTCGCCGCCCACCTCCATGCCCTGGGTGCCCGGCAGATAGCGCCCGGCGGTCTCCACCAGGGGGTGCTGCGACAGCCGCCGGGGGAGCAGCGCCTGCTGCAGCCCACGGGCCAGCGCGGCCTCGTTCTCGTAGCGCTGTGCCTTCTCCATGGCGTGCGCGATCAGCCCGGCCATGGCGGTGAGCACGGTGCGCTCCTCGGTGCTGAAGCTGCGCGGCCGGTCGAAGCCGAGGATGCACGAGCCGACCGCACGCCCGGAGGCGATCAGGGGCAGGAAGGCGCGGGCTCCCTCCGTCGCGTCCAGCGGGATGCCCGGATAGGCGTCGGCGAGCTGCTGCATCGAGTCGAAGAAGAGCGGGCGGCCACTGGTCAGCGTCTCGACGCCGGGCAGCCGCGCGTCCAGGCCCACACCTTCGAACGGGGCGAGGAACCCCTTGGGAAAGCCGGTCTCCCAGGCCAGGTACAGATGCCGCTCCTGCAGCAGGTAGATGGCCAGCCGGCGGCCGCCGAACGCGGGCAGCAGCTCCCGCATCACCACGGCGGACACCTGACGGGCGGTGACCGCCTCCGTCAGCGCGATGGCGAGGACGATGGGGCGGTACAGGGGAGAGAGCGAAGGCGCACCGGCCGTCTCCGGCGAGCCGGGCGCATCCGGGAGTCCGGCCGGACCGGCCGCCATGCGGTGCCCCGGCCGGAGCGTGCACGTGAGCAGGTCCCGGCCGGGGTAGACGGACATGGCGAGCAAGTCGCCCTCGATGGACGGGGCAGCGGACTCACGCCCATGGGCGGACGGCCTGCGGACATGAAAATGCACCGGGTCCGGGGACAGCAGGGCTCCCCGCAGGTGATCCTCGACGGCGGGCTGGTTCAGCCACGGCACGCCCTCCCACAGGGTGCGGCCCAGCAACTCGGTGCGCGGCCGGCGCAGCAGCCGCGCCGCATGCGGATTGGCGTAGACGACCGCACCCACCCGGTCCAGGCAGAACACACCGTCCGGCAGCAGATCGGCCGCCGCGTCCGCCACCGCCCCCTGCCCCGGGTCGAGGACGACACCCCGTACCGTCCCCGCACCGAACGGGGCCGAGTCGTCGTGCGGCCCCCAGACCTCGACCAGCCGCAGCGCACCGTCCGGCGCGCGCACGTACAGCGGCAGGGCCGGCGGCCGGCCACCGGCCGCCTCCCGCAGCGCCGCCAGAATCCGTTCCGCATCCCCCGGAGCCAATGCCTGCGCGAACGTCTCCGCGGTGCCGTCGGCCTTCCCCGCGGCAGCATCCAGTACGACGTTCAGCCGCTCGTCCGCCGTCACGACACCCGCCACCGGATCCCAGGCGAACCGGCCGACGCGCCCCGTCGGCGGACGCCCGGAAGGCGGCCGGACACACAGGGGTCCGCCGTCCCAGGACACCGCCGACGCGTCCGCGGCCTCCAGGGTCCGCAGGGCCGACGCCAGCTCCTGCGCCACCTGCGCCATGCGCTCGCGCACGGGCAGCAGCTCCGTGGCGTCCGACGCCGAGGGCCGCAGCACGGTCAGCACTCCGTACACGGCCGAGCCGCTCGCCACGGGGACGTACAGGGACCCGAACTGGAACGGCAGACCGGCCGCGAACTGCGGATAGCGGCGCATCGTCTCCGTCGCGTTCGGCAGCACCACCTCGACGCCGAGCCGATAGGCGTCCGCGACAGGGAACGGCCGGTCCACGTGCAGCCGCCACCACGGCCGGAACAGCGGCCCCGGCAGCCCCTCCAGCACCGCCAGACGAAGCAGTCCGGGCGTGCCGGAGCGCAGATAGACCCCGGCCGCGTGACCACCGGCCGCGCTGATCGCCTCCGCCGAGGCATCGATCAGCAGCGCCGCCAGCCTGCCGGGCGTCCGCTCTGCGTCCTCGGCGCTCCCAGTCATCGGCCCTACCTCGTCCGTACGCCATCACGCGCGCGACACAGCAAGAATGCGCCACGACGCACCTTGCCCGCACCTGGGCGGCGCAAAGCGAGGCTCCTGCGGGCAGTCGAGAGGCCGCCGGGGGGGCGGGGGGTGCGGGCGGGGGCCCGGAAATGCCCGAACCCGCAACCGGGCATCAGCCCTCCCCGTTGTCGGTGCGAGACCGGACCCCGACCGACCCCGAGCGGCCGCAGCGACCCCGGCGGGCGCAGTACTGGCAGGAGACAGACGATGGAGTACTACGACCTCGGCACCTACACCCGCTCCGTGACCACGTCCCGCGCCCAGGCGCAGGTCTGGTTCGACCGCGGCCTGATGTGGACGTACGCCTTCCACCACGAGGAGGCCGTCGCCTGCTTCGAGGCCGCAGCCGCGGCCGACCCCGACTGCGCCATGGCCCACTGGGGCATCGCGTACGCGCTCGGCCCGAACTACAACAAACCCTGGGAGTTCTTCGACGACCAGGACCTGGCACGCACCGTCGACCGCACCCATGCCGCCGTGGAACTGGCCCATGCGAAAGCGGACACCGCCACCCCCGTCGAACAGGCACTGATCGCCGCACTGCGCACCCGCTACCCGCAGGCGAAGGCCGTGGAGGACTGCTCCGTCTGGAACGCCCTCTACGCCGACAGCATGCGCGCGGTCTACGAGCTCGCCCCCGACGACCCGGACATCGCCACCCTGTACGCCGACGCCCTGATGAACCTCACCCCCTGGCAGCTGTGGGACCTGAGGACCGGCCAACCGGCCGAGGGCGCGCGCACGCTGGAGGCCAAGGCAGCCCTCGACCGGGCCCTCGCAACCGACGCGGGACGTGACCACCCGGGCGTGGTGCACATGTACATCCACCTGATGGAGATGTCCCCGACCCCCGAGGCGGCCCTTGTCGTCGCGGACCGGCTGCGCGGCCTGATGCCCGACGCCGGGCATCTGCTGCACATGCCCTCGCACCTGGAGGTGTTGTGCGGCGACTACCGGAGGGTGGTCTCGGACAACACCGCGGCGATCGCGGCCGACGAGAAGTACCGCTCCCGAGCCGGGGCGATGAACTTCTACACCCTGTACCGCACGCACAACTACCACTTCAAGATCTACGGCGCCATGTTCCTCGGCCAGTGCGAGGTCGCCCTCCAGACCGTCGAGCAGCTCGAGGCCTCCATCCCCGCGGACCTCCTGCGCGTGCCGAGCCCGCCCATGGCCGACTGGCTGGAGGGCTTCCTCGCCATGCGGGTCCACGCCCTGATCCGCTTCGGCCGCTGGGACGACATCCTTCAGCTACCCCTGCCCGCCGACCCCGAGCTGCACTGCGTGACGACCGCGATGCTCCACTACGCCCGCGGCGTCGCGTACTCCTCGACCCACCGCGTCCGGGAGGCCGAGACGGAACGCCGACTCTTCCACGAAGCCGTCGCCCGTGTCCCCGAGACCCGCATGCTCTTCAACAACACCTGCGCCGACATCCTCGCGATCGCCTCGGCGATGCTCGACGGCGAACTGGAGTACCGCAAGGGCGACTTCGCCGCCGCCTTCGCAGCCCTGGAACGCTCCATCGAACTGGACGACAACCTCCCCTACGACGAACCGTGGGGCTGGATGCAGCCCACCCGGCACGCCTACGGCGCCCTCCTCCTCGAACAGGGACGCATCGAGGAGGCCGAGGCGGTCTACCGGGCCGACCTCGGCCTCGACGGCACGCTCCCGCGCGCCTTGCAGCATCCCGGCAACGTCTGGTCCCTGCACGGCCTGTACGAGTGCCTGATGCGCCTGGGCAGGACCGCGGAGGCACAGATGGTGGGCCAGCAGCTGCGTCTGGCGGCCGCGATGGCGGACGTACCGATCGAGGCGTCGTGCTTCTGCCGGCTCGGCACGACGTCCCGAGGCGTCACTGAGGACGACTGCTGCGCCGACTGACGGGGCCGGCGGCAACGTGTTCGGCACGCTCGCAGGTCACCTCCGGGGTACGGGCGGGGATCTGTGCGGCGTGGCATTCCGGCTTCAGGGAATCTGCACATCGGATACCCAACCGCGTCACGGAGTGCGAGACATCCGTACAAGGGCGTGCCGGATGCCGATGTGTTGGTGCGGAGTGTCCGGTTCCGAATCCTCGTGGCAATATCCGAGGCGTCCTGATGCTGCGCGGGATGTAGAGAAGCTGCCCCCAAGTTGTGCGCATGCCTGCACGGATGCGCAGCCTTTTCGTTCAACTTCCCGGGTGCGTGCTCCGGTTGATTGGTCGCCCGGTGCGCTCCGTGCTTTGATCCTCTGCACCGCGGAAGCGCGCGAAAGTCTCCGGAAACGGGTGTCGCGCGCCTGCGGCCGAGGCCCGCTTTCTGTCCCCGGCGGGCCGCCCCTTGAGGACCCTCCATACGAAGGGAAGTTTGATCATGAACTCCGCTCCCCAGGTTGCGACCGTTGAGATCTCCGACGTCGAGCTCGATGACGTCTCCGGCGGTCTGAACCCGCAGGCCAGCCTCGTCGTCGGCCCCACGGCGATCAGCAGCGCGGATGTCCTGGCCCAGGTCGACGCCGTCAAGAACGAGGTTCTGGGCGCCGTCGGCCAGTACAGCCACGTAGGCGTCAGCGCCTCCCTCTGACCTGCAGTCCGACCGCCGGTCGGTGACTCCCTGCCCACCTGACAGCGTGGTTGGGTGGCGGGGATGCGGGCGGTACGGAAGGTGAAGCTCCTGGCGGCAACGGGCTGTTGAGAAAGATCAAGCCGCTGCCAGGAGCTTCGAGCCAAGTCGACGACGGGTATCGTCACCCCAAAGGGGCGCCCGCCCTGCATAGTTTCCGATCGCAAGATACTTTCCATTTGAACTGAACGCGATAGCTGTCGTGTAGTCGCCGGGGCCGTGACGGATTTCCCTCCGCCCATCCGGTCGAAGCGCCGATTCCTCCTCCCTATCGCCGATCCGACCCCATTCCGCAAGGTCTTGAGTTTCAGGTGTCGGCGCGCGTCCGAGATTTCAGTCCCCTACTGCCCCGGACGCCACCAGATTCCGGCCGTCGCTGGTCAGTGCAAACACCATGAACAGGGCTGTGCCGGTCAGCAGAGCACGACGACGCGGGCGACGGAGGCCAGCGCGGCGTCGAAGGCGCCGGTGGAAGCTCGGCCAGTACGGCGCCGACCTTCACCACCGCGCCGAAGCGCTCGCTGCGTACCGGGAGCGTCAACACCACCGCCGTGCTGAGCTCCGTGAAGCTGCTGGCCCCCACCACGGCCACCTTCGGCCCGAGCACCACCAGCTCCAGCCGCACCGCCACGTCCAGCCGCTCCGCCGCCTGGGTGGTCTCCCAGGCCTCCGGATCCGGCGAGATCGTCGTAGTCGGTGTCAGCGGCCGTCCCACCGTCACCACCGACGGACTCGTCCACATCAAGTGACACCAACCCACGCGGTGGCAGCGGCGTTCATGATCCGCCGTTGCTGCCACGGCGGGTGCCGGTGAACCGTGGTCACCGGTTCTGCCGTGCGTCGAACTGGGCCGTGGCCAGGACGGAGCCGTCCGCGGCCAGCAGTCGGGCACCGGACACCGTGTCCGGGTCGACCCGGGTGGGGGCTCCCCAGTAACCCCGGCCGGCGTCGTCGAGGGAGAACTCCCCGAGGAGGACCGACGTGCCGTCCGTACGCTCCAGTCGGCAGCTGACCTCTCCGGCCTCCGAGTATCCGTCGCGCGAGCCTGAGGCCTCGGTCTCGTCCCCGGCCCGGGAGTCGGATCCGGGCCCGCCCCGGCCGAGCTGGACCGACATGTAGACCCAGCCCGGAGATCCGGTATAGGCGAAGATCCGGCCCACCGGGCGGTGGTCGGGGGCCAGCAGAGACGCTGCGAGCAGGCCGTGCTCCGAGCCGGGGGGCTCCGAACTCCGCGAGGAGGGAGCCGACGCTCCCTCGATGGCCGTACCGACGGCCCAGCCACCGAAGCCGAACCCGAGGGCGACAGCGGCGGCGGCCGCGGCCGCGACCGCCACGCGGGTCCGTGGTCGCCGCGGTCGCGCCGGCCGGTTCAGGCCCAGCCCGTCCATCACCCGTGTCTCGAAGCCGGCGGGCGGCTCGCTGCCCGGCAGGAGGGAGAGCAGTCCGTCTCCGACGAGCGTCAGCTGTTCGACGTGCTCCCGGCAGGTGGGGCAGCGGTCCAGGTGGGCGATGGCCTCGGCGCGCTCCTGACCGGGGAGGATACCCAGCGCCAGCTCGTCGGCGACGGCCCTCAGCCACGCGCAGTCCCTGTCAGTCATGATCGGCTCGCTCGGGTCCCAGAACCGTCCGCAGTTTCCCCATGGCCGTCCTGATCCGTGACTTCGCCGTGCCCAGGGGGATCCCTTCGAACTCGGAGACCTGCCGTGCGGTCATCCCGTAGATCCCGGCCATGACCACGGCACGCGCCTGCTGGCGCGGCAGGCCGGCCACCGCGGCCCGTATCCGGGCTGCCGCATCGTCGGCCAGTGCCCACTGTTCGGGCGTCCGGGTCACGATGCCGAGCAGAGCGTCGAGGTCCTCGGGGGAGACCGGGGTCGCGTTGCGCGCGCGGACTGCGTCGATCGCCAGATTGTGCGTGATGGTCCCCAGCCAGGTCTTCACCGATCCGCGCCGGGAGTCGTAGACCTGCGCGTGCCGCCAAGCCCTTTCGAAGGTCTGCTGGGCGATGTCCTCGGCGAGCTGGGGGTCGCCGACGACCGCGATGGCGATACCGAAGACCATGCGCTGGAACCGGCGGACGAATGCCAGGGCGATCTCCGGGGCGCCGGTCGCCATTCCTGCCAGCAGCGCCTCGTCCGAGAGCCGATCGAGTGGTGGGCCCAAGCTCCGCATACCAGTGGATACGGCGAACCTCGCCGAACGGATTCCCCCGGTGCCACGCGGGATCACGACCCCATTCTCCCGCGTGCTTCCGCTTGCCGGAAATCCCCTGGCGCGGTCCGTCCGTATCTCTGGTCAGGAACGATTTCTCGCGGAGGGCCGAGACATGGCGACGACGCTCATGACGTTCGTGCGCAGGAACGTCGGGCCCGGGCTGGCCGCCGGAGCACTGGCGGGCATCCTCGTGGCGTGCGGGGGCGGAAACGACGACGGTGGTGGCTCGACATCGTCGCCTCCGGAGCAGAGCGGCGAGCCGGGAACCACCCGGGTGGACGTGAAGATGACCGACTACAAGATGCAGCTTTCCCGGACGACGCTGGAGGCGGGTGACTACACCTTCGTCGCCAAGAACGACGGACAGCACGACCATGCCCTGGAGATCGAGGGCTCGGGAACGGAGGAGGAGACGCGGACGCTGGCACCCGGAGAGTCGGCGAACCTCACCATCACGCTGAAGGACGGCACGTACGAGGTCTACTGTCCCGTCGACGGGCACAAGGACCTGGGCATGAAGACCGAGCTCACCGTGGGCGGCACCGCCTCGACGGACGGCGGCACCAACACGACCGACGGCAATGGCTACTGAGTGGAGAGACGGCGCCGGCCGACCTCCCGCGTGAGGTGAGGTACGCGGTCAGGGACACCCCGTCGAGGATCTCGCTCTGGGCCGGCCGAGGTGTGCGCGAGGCGATGACCCGTGGCGCGGCGTTTGCCGGCCTGCCTGTCTTCGGCCGGGCGGCGCCGGTCGGTGGGTCAGGTCACGAGCCGGAGGACTTCGGCCAGCCCCCGATCGCCGGTGCGCGGTTCGGCCGGGAGGATGTAGGCGCGCATACCGCAGGCGGTGGCGCCGCCGTCCCGTCCCGGGTTGTCGCCGACCATGAGCGTGGCCCGGGGATCGGCGCCGAGGTCGGCGCAGGCCTTGAGGAACAGCTGCGGGTCGGGCTTCTCCCGGCCCACCTCGCAGGAGATCACGCACGCGTCGACCAGGTCCTCGAGACCGGCATGGGCCAGGTGGACCCGCAGGTCCCAGGCGAAGTCGCTCACGATCCCGATGCGCAGTCCGCGGGCGCGCAGCGCACGGAGGGTGGGTTCGGTGTCGGGGTAGGGCAACCAGGCGTCGGGTGCGGTGAGTTCCCGGTACGCCGTTTCCTCGACGCCCCGCAGGAAGTCGACGTGCCCCCACCATCCCTGCATGGCGCGGCGGTGCCGTTCGCAGGAGAGGTCGCGGCCCTCTTGGAGGGCGACGACGGCGGGCAGCCGGAAGGTGTCCCGCAGTTGTAGCGCGATCCCTGCCACGGCACCGGGCTCCTCCAGCACGTCGGCACGGTTGCCGGCGGCGGCGACCCGCCCCAGCCATGTCTCCAGGTCGATCATCTGGAAGATCGTGTTGCTGAAGTCGAACAGCACGGCCTCGACCTGCGGTACGGGAGCGGCCATCTCCGCGGCGGTGGGACGGTAGGCACTGGGGGTTTCGAACAGGGCGTGTATCACGGGGCGTGCTCTCCGGGGTCGACGGCTTCGACGGGGACGCCGAGATCGCGGAGGGCCGCGATCTCGGTGTCGGGGGTGCCGGTGTCGGTGATGACCGTGGCGTAGTCGGCCACCGTGCCGTACGCGTGGGTGGCGGTCTTGCCGAACTTCGAGTGGTCCACGAGGAGCAGGGCCCGCTCGGCGGATTCGAGCATGGCCAGCTTGACCTCGACGTATTCGCTCAGGGGGTGGAAGAGCCGGCCCGCGTGGACGGCGGTGGCGGACATCAGGGCGAGGTCGGCGTGGATGCGGGAGAGGGTACGGGTGAGCTCGGGGCCCGTGCAGGAATTGAAGTCGGCGTGGTAGCGCCCGCCGAGCAGGGTGACGTCCAGGCCCGGCGCGGACCCCAGACGCTGTGCCAGGCCGACCGAGTTGGTGACGACGGTGATCTGCTCAAGCTCGGCCAGGGCGGGTGCGAGGGGGAAGAGGGTGGTGGAGTCGTCCATGAGGACCGTGCTGCCGGGCCTGATGTGGCCGAGTGCGGCATGGCACAGGGCCTCCTTGGCCGAGATGGCGGCGCCTTCTCGGAAGCGGGTCGCCGTTTCCATGAGCACCGCCGGGAAGGGGACGGCCCGGCCGCGCTCCTTGCGGAGAAGGGAGCGCCGGACGAGGTCGTCGAGGTCGCGGTGCATCGTCATCAGGCTGACGCCGAAGTGGTCGGCGAGTTCGTCGATCCGGGTCTCGCCGTGTTCGACGACGTGGCGCAGCACGGACTGACGCCGCTCCTCCACGGCGGCCTGCGACGACCGAGTCCTGGCGGGCACTACAGCTCTCCCCGTCTCTGCGTTCTGCGTCCATGGCGCGGCTGTGGGCGGCCGTGCTGTGACAGCCTCGCGGCGCGTGGCGACGGCTGGAGGCTTCGACCTCGAAGTCTCGCACACGGTCCGGGAGGGGCCGGGAGCCGTCGTCTGCCGACGGCTGCCTGCTTCCGCCCGGCCCAGCGGGCCCGGCCGGCCGCTCTCAGCGGCCACTAGGGCGCTTCCACGGTGACCAAGACCTTGACGTGTTCGGGGGCGAGCGAGGCGGTGAAGGCCTTGGCCGCCTCTTCCAAGGGGAAGGTGGCGGTGACGATCTCGTCGGTGTCGACGGCGCCGGAGGCGATCAGGGCGATGGCGGTGCGGTAGTCGTCGGCCGTGTACATCAGCGTGCCTTCGACGCTGATCTCGCGGTCCTGGATCAGATCGAGGCGTACGGGGGTGGTTCCGGCGGCGCCGACGCCGACGACGATGATCCGGCCGCCCTTGGTGACCAGGTCGGTGGCCTGGGCCATGGACTGCTCGCGGGCCACGCAGTCGAAGACCACGTCGACCGCTCCGCCGAGCGCCGCCCGGGCCTGCTCGGTGAGGTCGGCGGCGTCGGCGGGCAGGGCGGCGTCGGCGCCGAGACGCAGGGCGCGCTCCCGCTTGCCCGGCAGCAGGTCGGTGACGGCGATCTTCGCGGCGCCCGCGTGCCGGGCGGCGGCGAGCACGAGCAGCCCGATGGGTCCGGCGCCGAGGACGGCCACGGTACGTCCGGTGAGGTCACCGGCCTTGGCCACGGCGTGCACCGGGGTGGCCAGTGGTTCGACGAGTGCGGCCTCGATGTCGGTCATGCCCTCGGGGATGTGGTGGACGCGGTCGGCGGGGATGGTGAACAGGTCGGTCATGGCGCCGGGGGTCTGGCATCCGAAGACCTTCAGCTCCTCGCAGATGTTGTAGCGGCCGGTACGGCACTGGGGGCACTGCCCGCAGTACAGGTTCGGCTCGACGATGATCCGGTCGCCCGGGGCGAACCCGTCGGTGCCTGAGGCGACGGCGGCGACGACGCCGACCGCCTCGTGTCCGGGGTGGTAGGGAAGGGGCATGAACGGGTGGCGGCCCTGGGCGGCGTGGGTGTCGGAGCCGCACACGCCCACCACGGCGGTGCGGACGAGGAGTTCGCCCTCGTCGGCGGTCGGCGCGGGGACATGCTCGACGGTGATGTCGTCGATCGACCGGACGAGGACACGGCGGATCTGTTGGGACATGGGGGTGGTGCTCCGTTTCGGGTGCGGTCGGGCGGCGCCGGCGCCGGCGGCGGAGTGGGCAACAATGCGCGGCTCGACGGGTGGGGGAGACGTGCAGGGATTGCGCCGCGGGTCCTATGTGTCCTTGAGTCCGGGCTGGATCTGGATCTTGCGGCGATGCCCGCCTGGAAGCGGGCGATCGCGTCCGGGAACACGGCCGGCGGGAGGCGGTCGCTGATGAAGACGTCCGGGTCGATGACGCCGGTGGCGAAGAGGTCCGCGGCGCGTTCGACGCCGAACTGCAGGTAGGTGCCGCCTTTGCCGACCCGGCCGAGGGCATCCTGGATGGCCTTGGCCTTGGCCTTGGCGTTGCCGGTGGCGTCGACGACCAGATCCCAGCCGTAGGGCGGTCGTTCGAGCTCGTCGGCGGATGTGGCAACGGCGGAACAGCCCAACTGCCGTGCCGTGGCCAGGCGTTCCGCGTTCATGTCGACGACGACGACGACGTCGACGCTCGCGGCGCCGGTGGCCTTGGCGAGCTGGACGGCTGCTCTCACTTAACGGCTCCCAGGGAGAGGCCGCGAACGAGCTTGTCCTGGGCGGCGAATCCGGCAATGAGGACGGGCAGGGAGACCAGCGTGGCCGCCGCGCACAGCCGGGCGAGGAACAGGCCCTCGTTGGTGATGAAGCCGACGAGGAAGACCGGTGCGGTCGACGCGTTCGTCGCGGTGAGGTTGACGGCGAACATGAACTCGTTCCAGCTGAAGATGAAGCAGATCAGCGAGGTGGCGGCGAGTCCCGGCATGGCGACGGGTGCCACGACCCGCCACAGCACGGTGAGGAGGTTGGCGCCGTCGACCTCGGCCGCCTCCAGGATCTCCTTGGGGACCTCGGCGAGGAACGAGCGCATCATCCACACCGCGATCGGCAGATTCATGGCGGTGTAGAGGACGATCAGCGTCCACACGTTGTCCAGCATCCCGACCTCTTGGACGATCAGGTAGACCGGCAGCAGGGCCGCGATGGCGGGCAGGAACTTGGTGGACAGGAAGAAGAACATCACGTCGGTCCACTTCTTGACCGGCTTGATGGACAGCGCGTACGCCGCCGGCACCGCCAGGGCGAGCACCAGAAGCGTCGAAATGACGCTGGCCATGGCCGAGTTGAGGAGGAACGGGGTGATGTCCCGGCTGAACAGCAGCTTGTACTGGTCGAAGGTGAAGGGGGCGAAGGGGGCCGGCGGGTTGGTCGCCGCGTCCGCCTCCTGGTGGAAGGAAGTGAGCACCATCCACGCCACGGGCGCGAAGAACACCAGCGTGGCGAGCCAGGCGACGAAGGTCCAAAGCGGCGACAGCCGTGGCGCACCGCCGTGGTCGTCGCGTCGTCGGAGGAGCTTGTTGAGCCTTGCCCCGGGGGCGACGGCTGCTGCGTGAGTCATCGGGATACCTCCTCGCGGAACAGCGACGCGATGGTGCGCAGCGCGAAGGTCGCGATCACGATCGAGCCGAGTACGACGACGACACCGGCGGCGGCCGCCTGGCCGTACTCGTACTTGCGGAACATGGTCAGGTAGATCTCGTAGGGCAGGTTGGTGGTCTGGGAGCCGGGGCCGCCCTGGGTGATGGTGTAGACCGCGTCGAAGGTCTGCACGACGTAGATCGTGCCGAGCAGCACGCCCAGCTCGATGTACTGGCGCAGATGCGGCAGCGTGATGAAGCGGAAGGTCGCCATGGCCGACGCCCCGTCCATGCGGGCCGCCTCCAGGACGTCACCGGGCTGCGCCTGCAGCCCGGCCAGCAGGATCAGCATCATGAACGGGGTCCACTGCCAGACCAGCGACACCACGACGGCGGGCATGGGGTACGACGAGATCCAGTCGATGGTGGGGCCGTGGTCGGCGCCGAAGAACTGGTAGACGGCGTTGAGGGTGCCGTTGAGAAGGCCGTAGTCGGGGTTGTAGATGGCGTGCTTCCACAGCAGCGCCGCCGCGACCGGCATCACCAGGAACGGCGCGATGAGCAGGGTGCGCGCCAAGCCGCGGCCCACGAACCGGCGGTCGAGCAGCATCGCCAGCCCGAGGCCGAGGAGCACGCTGATCATGACCACCGACGCGGTGAGTACGACGGTGTTGAGCACCGCCGTGCGCAGCCGTTCGTCGGTGAAGACGAACGTGAAGTTGGACAGGCCGACGAAGTGCCGGTCGCCCGGCTTGAGGATGTTCCACTGGAAGGTGGAGATCACGAGCGTGGCCACGAAGGGCAGCTGCGTGACGACGATGGTGAAGATCAGCGCCGGCAGCAGGGGGATGCGGCGCTTCCACTTGCTGATGCCCGAGGACTTGTGGGTACGGGCGGGTGGGGGTGCTGTCTTGAGGGGGGCGGTGAGCGTGGTCATGGACTTTCCTCCGCCAGTGACGGCCGGGTAGGGGGAAGCGACGCCCGGCCGGCGCCGAGGCCGGCCGGGCGGTGACGGTCACTGGTAGTTCTTGGCGACGTCCTCGGCGAGCTTCTGGCCGTCGTTCAGCGCCTTGTCCACGCTGGTCTTGCCGGCGATGGCGGCGGAGATCTCCTGGGTGACCTTGGTGCCCAGGTCCTGGAACTCGGGGATGGCCACGTACTGGATGCCCACGGTCGGCCTGGGCTGGACACCCGGGTTGGCCGGGTCGGCCGCCTCGATGGACTTCAGCGTGATGTCACCGAACGAACCGGCGGCCTTCTGGTACTGCGGGATCTCGTACGTGCTGGCCCGCTTGCCGGCCGGGACGCGCGCCCAGCCGAGCTTCTCGCCGACCAGCTTCTCGTACTCCTTGCTGGAGGCCCACAGCATGAACTTCGAGGCGGCGTCGGCGTTCTTCGTGGTCTTCGGCATGGCCCACGACCAGGCCCACAGCCAGCCACTGCTGTCCGTCTCGACGGTCGGCGCGTACGCGTAGCCGACATGACCGGCGATCTTGCTGGAGCTGGAGTCCTCCAGCGACCCGGCCGCGCTGGTCGCGTCGTACCACATCGCGACCTTCTTCTGGCTCATGGCGTTGAGGCACTCGGTGAAGCCGGCCTGCGCCGCGCCCGCCTCACCGTGCTCGCGGACCAGGTCGACGTAGAAGTTGGTCGCCTTCTTGAATTCCGGGCTGTCGACCTGGGCCTTCCAGTCCTTGGTGAACCAGGTGCCCCCGAAGGTGTTGACCACGCTCGTCAGCGGAGCCCCCAGCTCGCCCCAACCGGCCAGACCGCGCAGGCAGATGCCCCGCATCCCGGGCTCCGCGCCGTCGACCTTGGCCGCGATGTCGGCTATCTGCTGCCAGGTCGGGCGCTCGGGCACGGTGATGCCCTTCGCCTTCATGACGTCCTTGTTGTACATGAGGAAGGAGGACTCGCCATAGAACGGCAGGGCGTAGAGCTTGCCGTCCGAGCCGGACATCGACTGCACCATCGGCTTGAGCAGGTCGGCCTTGTCGAAGCTCGCATCCCTGTCGGCGTAGGTGCCGAGATCGTGCAGCCAGCCGTTCTTCTCCCAGATGGGTACCTCGTAGGCGCCGATGGTGGCCACGTCGTACTGACCGGCCTGGGTGGCGATGTCCTGGGTGACTTTGTCGCGCAGCTCGTTCTCCGGAAGGATCGTGAAGTTCACCTTGATCCCGGTGTCCTTGGTGAAGTTGTCCTTCGTGAGCTTCGCGATGTCCTCCATCTGCGGGTTGCCCACCATCAGCACGTTGATGCTCTTGCCGCCGCCCGAGGATCCGCCTGCTCCCGCTCCGGAACAGGCGGTGGCGAGCAGGGCGCCGGCGGCGGCGCCGGCGATGAGGGCGTATCTGGTCGATCGCATGACGGGGGACCTCTCGTGCGGGTGGGTCGGGAAACGGCGTAGGGGGCTCCCGCGGCGGTGCCGCTCGTCGGGAGCAGCCGCTCATCGGGGTTCGCCGGGGCCTCGGCTGAGGCTCGGCGGGGGAGGGGAGGCGGGGTGTGGATGCGGCCCTGGGGTGTGGGCGCCGATATCGATGGCGGAATTATTAGCAGGACACTGCGCCGTTGTTAACACATCTTGCGAGATATTTTTCCTGACTTTATGGTTGGACCGCCCTGACGGACGCGCAGCGCAGGAAGCCCGCGTGGCGCCCTCGCCGGCCGGGGTGGGCGGCGGATCCCCGGCATCACCGGCGCACCGGGCGCGGGCAAGTCGCCCCTGGCCAGGCTGACTTCGGCCGCGGGATCGAGGAGTCCATCCACTCGGCCCTGCCGGTGCCACGCGCGATCCCCGTGATCATCACCGAGGGCAACTACCTGTGCAGACCTCGCTGTCAGGCGGTCCGTGAGGCAGAAACCCTTGAGCCGGACGACCGGCCGGCCCCCGACGGCAGCACGGCGGGAGTACGGTGGACGGGCCGAGGACTTTTCGTATGCCGGAATTCGGACCGGTTCCGGACCGTCGTCTCGTGTTCCGGAGTTCACCGGACCACGTGCTTCCACAGCACGCCACCCGTCCTCACATGGGCAGCCCGTGACCCCGGCCGCGCCATCCGCATCCAGGCCGAGGAGCCACGTATGCCACTCAGTCCGACCACGTCCGCGACGGTCACACCGTCGGACCCCGCCCCGCCGCCCCAGGGCTACGACGGGACGTCCCCCTTCCCGCCGGACGGCCCGGCACTCGCGCGCGACGGCGGGGAGCGGCTGTACGTCATGGTGACGGCGGTGATCGTCGTCCTGCCGTTCGTGGCGATCGGTCTCGCCGGCTGGCTCCTGTGGGGGAGTCTCATCCATCCCGCCGACATCGTGATCGCCCTCGTCCTCTACACGATCACGGGCCTCGGCGTGACGGTCGGATTCCACCGTGGCCTCACCCACGGCGGCTACCGGGCCGTCCGTCCCGTGCGCATCGCGCTCGCGGTGGCAGGGTCGATGAGTTTCCAGGGCGATGTCATCGGCTGGGTCGCCACCCATCGCCGCCATCACGCCTTCACCGACCGGCCCGGCGACCCGCACTCCCCGTACCGCTACGGCACGCATCTGCGCGGCCAGTTGCGCGGTCTGCTCCACGCGCACGTCGGCTGGCTGTTCCGCAACGACCGTACGCCGCCGGAGCGTTACGCCCCCGACCTGCTGGCCGACCGCGACATCCGTGCCGTCGCCCGTGCCTTCCCGGCGCTGTGCGTCCTCACGCTCGCCCTGCCGTTCGCGGTGGGCTGGGCCATCGGCGGCACGTGGCTGTACGGCGTGAGTGCCCTGCTGTGGGCGGGACTTGTGCGCATCGCGCTGCTGCACCACGTCACCTGGAGCGTGAACTCGCTCTGTCACATGATCGGTGAGCGTCCGTTCCGCACCCGGCGCCACGACCGGGCCACCAATCTGTGGCCCCTCGCCCTGCTCTCGTTCGGCGAGAGCTGGCACAACCTCCACCACGCCGACCCCACCAGCGCCCGCCACGGCGTCGACCGCGGCCAGCTCGACCCCTCCGCCGCCGTGATCCGCCTCCTCGAACGCCTCGGCTGGGTGCACGACGTGCGCTGGCCGACGGCGGAGCGGGTCGCGGCCCGCCGCGCCTGACACCGGCCACACGCCTCCCGCATCCTCCGCCGCACGGCTGTCACCAGGAGCTTTCATGACCACCGCACTGCAATCCCCGCCCCCCTCACACCCCCTCCTACGCCTGCGCCTGGCTCCCCACGGCGGCATGCCCCGGCCCATCGACGGAGCGTGGTGGCCCCGTTCGTACGACCTGCTCGCCGAACTCCCCCGGCTGCTCGCCGGGTTGCCGCGCACGTGGGGTCACATCACCAGCGTCACCGTCCACGGGGCGACGTGGTCCGCGGTGCCCGGCCGGATGCTCGTCTCCAACCAGGTCGTGCGACTGCGCAGGACCGTGGCGGCATCCGCCCCGCACACGATCGTCCTGCTCGCCCCCGGCCGGGGGCGCTGGGACCTGCTGGTCGTGCCTCCCGATACCAGCGAGGCGGCCGCGGAACCGCTCATGGCGGCTGCCGCGGGCGATCCCGTGTGACGGGACGTTTCTCCGTTGGCCGTAAGGCCCATCGGGCGTATCCGGAGAGTAGGCTGAAGTAACCGAGGATAATTCGCGCACCGGCTTCCAGGCTCGTGTCGTTTTCGGCGATTGAATATTCCGGGCCGGTTGCGGTCGGCCCGGGGCAGGGTCCGCGTCATGACTGCGACCATTTCCCTCCCGCCGGCAGTCGAAGCCGATGACCGCTCGTTCTCCTCGTCCTCTCTCCGTCTGTCGCTGGCTCCCGCCGGTCCCGCACCGGCTCTGCTGGACGGCGCATGGTGGCCCCGCTCCCGCGATCTCGGGGCGGAACTCCCCTCCCTGACCGCCGTACTGGATCCGCTGTGGGGGCGGATCACCCGGGTCACGGTGAATCCCACCCACTGGCCGGTCGTTGCGCGCAGGGTGCCCGTCGCCGGGCATGTGGTGAAGGTGGGCTGGTTCCTGTCCGAGCAGGACCCGCACGAACTGCTGTTGCTGGTTCCAGCGGCCCATGCGATACGAGAGGCGCGGCTGCGGACGGTGTACGAGGGCGACCGGGCCGCGATGCCGCATCCGCCGATGGGGAGGTGAGGACCGTGATGACGTTCCTGACCGTGATCGTGGTCCTTGCGATGATCGCCTTCGGGGTGCTTCTCATCCACCTGCTCAACTCGCAGCACAGTGACCGCGTCGCCGCCTTCCACTACGGCCGCTACGGGATGCCTGTCCCGGGCCCGGCCCCGTCGGCTCCGCGGAAGAGCCACGGCCGGGCGAGAGCGAGCGGCACCGCGGGCCGCCGCGACCATCGTGACGACGGGCCCGACCGACCGAGCCCGCCGAACCGACAGCGCCGCCCGCACTGACAGCACCGCCCGCAGCCCGGGACCCCGGCCGCAGCACCGCACATGACAGGCCGGGGTCTTCAACGTGTCCTGTGGTCCCCGAGCCTGGGGAAGGCACAAAGCCCGGACCGTCCGTCCACACGTCACCGCGTACCTCCCCTCCCGAATCGGCGGCATGTCGCGAGGGCCGGACCCGGCCCCGCCACGCGGCACTCTGCGACGGGTACTTCGTATGTCGAACCGAGGAGCCATGCCCCTTCCACAACTGAACGTCCACCGGCACGACCACACCACGCGCGCGCTGATCACCCTCGCAGGAGAGATCGACCTCGCCACCGCCCCGCTCGTGCGCGCCGCACTGGCCGCATGCATGCGCGACGGCATCCTCACCGCCGACGTCGATCTCACGGCGGTCACCTTCTGCGACGCCAGCGGACTCAACGCCTTCATCACGGCATCCCGTCTCGCCACCGAGGCCGGAATGACCCTCCACCTGCACTGTCCGCCGCCGGCCATGGCCCGCATCATCGAGATCACCGGGTGCGGCTTCCTGTTCCACGAGCTCCACGCCGTTCGACCGCCATCACCTCGCGTTCCCGCTGCCGCGGGCGGTGCGCCGTGACGGCCCCGCTCCGCCGGGAGCCGCCAGGGGTTGAGGGAAGCACACCGACTCCCGCCCACGCGTTCCGCCTGCGCCGGCTGAACCGCTGGCAGGCCGAGACCCTGCGGGAGGACCTGGCCGATCTGTACGTGGAGTCCTCCCGTGCACAGGCAGGCCAGGGGTACCGAGGCCGGGAGGCGTTTCTGCGGCGGCTCACCGGTAACATCCGGCGGGCAGGATTCGCCCTGCTGATCGCGGAGGACAGTGCCTTCGCCGGGTGCGCCTACGGGTTCCCCGTACCGCGCGAGGGGACGTGGTGGAACGGGTTCGACGGGACCCTTCCACACAGCGTCGAACAGCTCACCGCGTCCGGCCACGTCTTCGCGATCACCGAGATCGTGGTGCATCCCCACACGGACGACCACGGCCTCGCCCGCAGGCTCCAGGAACGACTGCTCGCCGACCACCACGCCTCCCTCGGGGCGACGCTGGTCGACCAAGCCGACGCTCCGGCCTGGGACACCTTCCAGTCGTGGGGGTGGCAGGACATCGGCGCGATCCGTCGGCCGCCGGATCCCATGGTCCTGCGGCCGTCGGCGCCTGTGGTGCTGCGGGCTCTGGTGCTTCCCCTCGGCCCACGCACGGCCGCCCGCCCGGACGGCCTCGCTCACGAAAACCGCACCCAACGGCCCGACTGACGACCGACGTGCGGCCGGGCCGGGCGACAGCAGGGGTGTCGTGCATGGATCTCATGGCGATCGCCGCCGCCCTGCACGCTGTCCGACCGCCCGCCCACTGGGGCGGCTGACGCATCCCGGACCTGCCCGGCAACCGCTACGCCGAGGCGCCCCCGGGGTGCGGGAGATCTGCGCCCGGCACGGACTGCCGTACGTCACCGGGCCGCTGTGGCGGCAGTACACCCCGATGTGGGGGCGCGGCGCGTCCTGCGCCATGCGCTGCCGTAGGCGGTCGCTCGCCGTTCGCCGGGTCTCCGGTTCAGGGCAACTCGACCCGCGCAGGGTTGTCGTCGAGGAAGCCGCCCGACTGGTGCTCCCAGAGCTTGGCGTAGGCGCCCTCCGCCGCGAGCAGTTCGTGGTGGGTGCCCTGCTCGACGATCCGCCCGCGGTCGAGGACGACGAGTTGGTCCATGGTGGCGACGGTGCTCAACCGGTGCGCCACCACGAGCGCCGTCCGCCCGTCCATGAGCCGCCACAGCGCCTCCTGGACGAGGATCTCGCTCTCGGAGTCGAGAGCGCTGGTCGCCTCGTCGAGCAGCAGGATCGGCGCGTCACGCAGGATCGCCCGGGCGAGGGCGACCCGCTGGCGCTGACCGCCGGACAGCTTGATGCCACGCTCGCCCACCATGGTGTCGAAGCCGTTCGGCAGTGCGTCGGCGAACTCCGTGACGTGGGCCGCCTCGGCCGCGCGGCGGATCTCGGCATCGGTGGCGTCCGGCCGGGCGAACGCGATGTTGTCCCGCAGCGTGCGGTGGAACATTGCCGGGTCCTGCGGCACATAGGCGATCAGACCGCGCAGGTCGGCCTGGCGCAGCCTGCTGATGTCCTGACCGCCGATCAGGATCCGGCCGCCGTCGATGTCCGTCATCCGTAACAGCAGCCGGGTGAGCGTGGTCTTGCCGCCACCGGACCGGCCCACGAGGCCGACCTTCGTCCCGGCGGGCACGGCCAGGTCGAGGCCCTCGAACAGTGACCGGCCGCCGGCGTGGGCGAAGGTCACCTGCTCGAAGCGGACGTCGGCGGCCCCGGGCGGCAGCGGCGCCGGCGCCGGCGGGTCGAGCACGGTGGGCGGGGTCAGCAGCAGCTCGGTGAACTGCGCGGCCTCCGTCATCGAGCTCTCCAGCCGGCGGTAGATCTGGTTGAACTCGAACATGATCCGCGTCGCGTTGGTGTAGTAGGTGAACGCGACCACGACCGCCTCCACACCGTGCTCGCCCCCGCCGAGCGTGACCGCGAGCAGCAGGCCCAGCGCGTTGGTCAGCACCGACATCGGTGCGACCAGGGTGTCGATGCGCAGATTGCCGTAGTCCCACGACCGCAGGGTGAGCGCCCGCGACACCGCCACACGCGAGCGGTGCTCGGCGGCCTCGCGCCCCTCGGCGGCGAACGCCCGCACCGTGTCCATGTTCATCAGGCTGTCGGCGACGTGGCCCGACACCCGGGCGATCGCCTCCTCACGCTCGTCGACGAGCGCCTGGCGGCGCCGGATGAGGGGCACCACACACAGCGCCGTCACCGCGATCATCGCCAGCAGCCCGACCACCAGCAGCGGTTCGTAGCGCCACAGCACCACCGCCCCGAACGCCAGCGGCACGAAACTGCCCACGATCTGGAAGGTCAGCGTGTCGACGAACTGCTCGAAACGGGAGGCGAAGCTCAGGACGCGCTTGGTGAGCGAACCGGCGAAGTTGTCGTGGAAGAACGCCGCGTCCTTGGCGAACAGCTCGTCCATCCCGATCACGTACAGGTGCTCGATGCCCAGGGCGTCGAGGCGGTTCAGGCAGTGCAGAGCGATGCGCCACAACGTCTCCGCGAGCAGGAGAACGCCGACGAAGCCGAGGACGTACGGCAGCGTCGAGGCGAGTGTGACGTGCGTGTCGCCCGCGATGTCGCCGACGAGCTTGGCGACGATCAGCGGCGCGATGTAGTTGATCCCGATGTTGCCGAGCGCCGACAGCAGCATCGCCGGTGCCGTCAGCCACCGTAGACGGGCCAATTCCCGTCCGTAGTAACGAAGCGCGAGAAGCACCGAGCGTTTGCCCGGCAGGACCCTGTGCGATTCAGGCGTTCCCATCCCACCCCTGTGATTACGTGGAGTTACGGCGTGAGTACGCAGTGTCCCGCGTCAGCTGCCGCGAAGTCCAAGCGTTTTCCAGCGCGCTCGTGGGTCGAACCGGAGCCGCGACTTCCCCCTACCACAAGTAACATGATCAACTTCTCTGTCAGGTGCGCCGCGCGGTCCCTTCGGTACCCGCCCCGCCGCCTCCACCCCCCTCCGTCGTCGACTCCGAGGACCTCGATGCCGTCTCAAGACGATGCCCTGCAGCAGACACGTACCGACTACGAACACCACATGCAGACCTGCCGGCAGTGCCACGCCGACTCGGCGCCGTGCGCGGTCGCGAAGCACCTGCTGCGCCTGTACAACAACGCTCGAAGAAGCAGCGCCCATCAGGGCCTCGGGGCCCGCTGACCGACCGGTCCCAGCCGGCCCCGGTGTTGCGCACCGGGGCCCGTGTGCCACTGACGCCGCGGGCACAGGCCTGCTGGCGCCGTGGCCTCCCGGTCACTTCAGGACCGCCTCCCAGGTGTCGACGGCGTAGTGGACGGCCATCCCGTGCCGGGCGTACAGAGCGGGAGCCCCCGTGGCGTTGGCGGTGTCCACGCCGAGCCCCACCGTCTCCCGCCCGCGCGCGGCGAACGCGGCGAACGCCTGCCGCAGCAGTAGGCCGCCGAGACCCAGACCGCGGGCCTCTCGCGCCACGCCGATGCTCCGGATCCAGCCCATCGCCTCCCGGTCGTCGCGGGCGAGCAGGAACCCGGCGTCCCCCAGCTCCTCGGTACCGACGATCCACACCAAGGACCAGTCGAGCACGTCGGCGTCGACGTCTCCCAGCCACTGGTCGTAGGTGCGCGGCTGGAAGTCGAAGTGCTCGGCGAAGCTCGCCTGGTACAGCGCATGGACGCGCGCACGGTCCGCTTCGTCGGCGCACGACCGCAGCCGTACGCCGGACGGCATCTCCGGCACGACGTCCACGGCCGCATCCAGCGGCCGTTGCAGCACGTGATAGCGCCGTACGGGGTACCAGCCCCGCGCCTCGATCAGCCCCGTGTCGAGCGTGGGCTCCGTGTTGAGGTGCAGATGCACCACCGCCCTGGCCGCACCGTTCTCGCGGGCCTTGTCCAGGGCCCGGGCCTCCATCGCGTCCAGAATCAGCTCCCCGGCCCGCTGGTGGTCGGGCAGCACGTAGTGGTCGACGTCGACGCGCTCGCCCCCCGACTCGTCCCACAGCAGGCCGTACGCCACCAGCCGGTCGCCGAGGAAGACCAGCCAGGAGTCGCGCTCCAGAGCGACGTCGGTCCGCTTCAGATCGGCCTCGACGGCGTGCAGGTCGGTCTCGGGCCGGCCGATCTCGATGAGGTCGACCTCGTTGAGCAGTTCGGTGACGGCGGCCGCGTCGGTGAGGCAGGCGGGACGAAGGATGTAGGACATGGGCTCAGGGTCCGAGGGAGGGGAGCGCAGCCGCAACGGATTTTCGGCGACGGCGCGCCCTCTCCCCTCTCCTGTCGCCGGGATCGAAGGCGGTTCAGCAGGTCGCGGAGGCGGGCAGATCGCCGTACTCGTTGCCCTTGAGGTAGACGGCGCTCACGTAACCCTCGACGAGCTTGACCCACACGTTGTTGGTGTAGCCGTTGTCGCTGATGGTCTCGCCGTGCACCCAGCAGTACGCGCCACGCGGCTGGTTCGCCGCGACGCTGCCGACCTTGTCGTACGAACGCGCCGGTCCGGAGCGGACGTTGACCGTCTCGTACGGCACGACGGCGTACGGCGCGGCCATGATGCGGGCCCCGCCCCCGTCCGCGTCGGAGGCCGCGACCGCGGTCGCCGCGGTGAGCGGCCCGAGCAGGGCGAGCGCACCGGCACCGACGAGTGCGGCCCGGGCGAAGGTACGGGTGGACATGACGGGTTCCCCCTGTTCCGACGGGTGACTTTCGACTTGCCCGGCACCTGGCCGGTGCTGAGAACCCTAGGGAAACGTGAGGTCGCGAGGACCCTGAGACTTCTCAGGTACCGCCCCTGCGGTGCGGCGGCCTACTGTCCTGACGACGAGCGGCGCGAGGCTGTAATACGGCCGGCGGCGCCGCTACGACCAGGACCCCACCGACCCACGAAAAGAGGGCTCGCATGCGCCGCCGATCGCTCCCGACCCTGCTGGTCACAGGAGGCGCCGCCGTGATGATGGCGCTCACACCGTTCGCTGCCGAGGCCGCGCCGTATGCGGGCGGCAACTACGGGGCCTACGCGTACGAAGGCCAGTACCCCACCGTCTCCAGTTGTTCCGGGACCTTCCGCCAGGTCGGCCCGACCAAGACGGCCGAAGGGATGGCGCTGAAGTACTTCTACTCCGACAAGTGCGGATCCTTCGCCCGTATCGAGAACTCCCGCGCCAACTGCGCCGCCGTACTGGAGCGCTCGAACTCCGGGGCGGGGCGCGCCGACGGCTGGGTCTCCGAGACCGTCGACTCGGGTATCAACTACGCCTACTCGAAGATCGGCAACAACCTCAACGGCCGTGTCTCGCGCGCCCTGCTGGCATGCGACGGTCACGTCCTGGCGAACACGAACTGGTACTGACCGGCGCAAAGCGGTGGGGCGGCCCGGCCCCGGCACAGCCAGTGCCGAGACCGGGGGCAACCGAGGAAGCCGCAGGTTCGTCTTCGGGATCATGGTCACCACAAGCATCACAGGTCCCCTGGCGGCATCGTTGCGCCAGCTGCTCGACTTCGCGCTGATACAGACGCGGTCCTGCGCCTTCGCCATCGCGCTGATGTCCGGCGTGGCGGCATCCACCCTGCTGCCCGGCCTGCCCGTGGCCCGCTACGACCTGCTCGTCGCCTACGGGGTGCTGCTGACGCTGCTGTTCTGGCTGCGCGGCTGGGAGAACGGGCGGGACGTCGCCGTCATCGCCGTCTGCCACGTCATCGGCCTGGCCTTCGAGATCGTGAAGGTGTCCCTCGGCTCGTGGAGCTATCCGGAACCGGCCGTACTGAAGTTCGCGGGCGTGCCGCTGTACGGAGGGTTCCTCTACGCCGCTGTCGGCAGCTACGTCTGCCGCGCCTGGCGCCTGTTCGACCTGGAGCTGGTCCGATACCGCCCGCGTTCGACGGCCGTGGTCGCCGCGGCCATCTACGTCAACTTCTTCAGCCACCACTGGCTTCCCGACGCCCGCTGGCTCCTGGCCGCACTGCTCCTGGCCGTCACCGCGGGCACCTCGGTGCGCTACACGGTGCGCGGCGCACGCCGACGGATGCCCCTCGCGCTCTCGTTCGTCCTGATCGGCTTCTTCCTCTGGGTCGCGGAGAACCTCGCCACCTACCTGGGCGCCTGGCGCTACCCGTACCAACTCGACGGCTGGCAGCCCGTGGGAGTGGAGAAGTTCGGCGCCTGGTCCTTGCTGATCAGCGTCACCTTCGTCCTGGCGGCCATGGTCGCCCGAGCGCACCACCACAAGCCCGCGAGCACCGGCACACCGCCGAGGTCATGAAGCCCGGGCCTGCAGCAGCTTGCGGGTGAAGCGGTGCATGTGCGGATCCATCGAGTCGAGCGTCTGCGCGAGCACCTGGTCGAAAGTCAGCCATCGGATCGCCGTGAACTCCTCCTCGTCACAGGAGGTGAGGGTTCCTGCGTCCGCGCTGATGACGTACCAGAGCGAGACGTCCGTGTGTTCCCCTTGTCCCCGGGTCCGGGTGACGGTGAGGAACAGGGGCCGCTCGCCCGTGATGTCCGAAGCGACCGCCGGGATACCCAGCTCTTCCCGACACTCGCGCACAACCGCGGCCCACGGGTCCTCATCCTGCTCCACATGCCCTCCCGGCGGCAGCCACAGGCCGGCTTTGCGGTGCGCGACGAGCAGCAGTTCCCCGCGCTTGTCGTCCAGAACGACGAAGTAGCTCACGAGGTGCGTCTTCGGGACGTCAGGCTTCCGGATCCGGTACACCGGTGCGCCGCCGGCCAGCCACTCGCCGGCCGTGCTCAAGTGGGTCCGCTCCAGGTCATCCCAGGGTTCGATGCCTTCGACCAGTTTCACCAGCCGGGCCCGAAGACGTCCGTCAGGGGAACCGGGGAGGCTGTGCGAGGACGACATCCCCGCATTCTGGCATCGGGCTGTGACAAGCCGCCTTCGCGGGAGCGGGTACCAGCCGCTGAGCCCCGGCGCGCGACCGGGGAACGGTGACGGCGCGGCGGGGGTGTCACCCCCGCCGGTGACCGCTACTCGCTACTCGCTATCGCCCTTCGGCCCGGCCTGCTGCACGACCTCGAAGGACCACAGCGTGGACCCGCTGGCCGCCGGCTTGGGGCGTTCGCCGCCTTCCGCGCCGCCGCCCTGGTGGGCCGTCTTCATGGGGCCCTCCATCCAGGCCTGGAAGGACTCCTCGTCACGCCAGCGCGTGTACACGAGGTAGGTGTCGGTGCCTTCGACCGGCCGCAGCAGTTCGAACCACTCGAACCCGTCGGAGCTCTCCACGGCATGCGCACGGGAGGCGAAGCGCTTCTCCAGCGTCTCGCGCTGCTCGGCGGGGACGGTCAGTACGTTGATCTTGACTACGCTCATGGTGCTCATCCTGCCGCACGGCCACCGCCGGACGCGCGGCGGCTCGTGCGTCACGGGCATGGGTCGCTCGGCGGCGCTCGCGCGCTCGTACGGTCCGAGAGGAGCGATCCGGTCGGCCACCGCCAGGGACCGCCCCTCCCGCCCTGAATCAAGCCGTGTGCAGGGTCAACCCGTAGCGGCCGAGGATCTCGTTGACGGGCTGGAACCAGGTCTCCCCGCCGCCGGAGCAGTTGCCCCAGCCTCCTGAGGTGACCCCTTGGGCCTGGTCACCGCTGATGAAGGAGCCTCCGGAGTCGCCGGGTTCGGCGCAGACGCTGGTCTTCGTCATCTGGTGCACCGCGCCCTGGCTGTAGTTGACGGTCTCGTTCCTGGCCAGCACGGTGCCGCAGTGCCAGTGCGTCGTGGAGCCGGACCGGCATATGGACGAGCCCACGGGTGCCTCGGCCGAGCCGCGTACGAGGCGGTCGGGCACCGTGCCCCAGCCTAGGACCACCGGCACGGTCCACCAGCCGCCGCCGACGCTCACCCAGGCGTAGTCGTTGTCCGGGAACGAGGAGCCCTGGAACGTTCCGACGTAGCTGCCGTCCCAGCCCCTGACACCGGCCCCCTGGCCGCCGCAGTGCCCTGCGGTGATGAAGCCGCCGTGCACCGAGAAACCTATGGAGCAGCGGACGTTGCCCGTGTAGTAGGGGTCGCCGCCGACCGTTCCCGCCGCGAAGGTGCGCGGGGCGGCGGAGACCGTCTCGACCGTGACGGGTCCGGTCGCCAGGGCGCGGGAGGCGAATCGCCGGACATCGTTGTCGGCCCGCCTGTCGCGGACGACGTTCACGACGACCGCGTTGGCCGCCGGGTCGACGTGCCAACTGCTCACGCCCGCTGGTGCGGGGAGGCGGTCGATGCGCGCTTTGGCCGCGTCGAGTTCGCGGGCACTGTGCGCGACGGTGCGCACGGTCGCGCCGGCGGACCGGATCTCCCGGACGGTCGCGGGCGCGGCGTCCGACGTGACGGCCACGGTGAGCCGCTCGCTCTCCGCGTCGAACCACGAGCCGCCGTAGGCGGATCCGGCTGCCTTGCGTGCCTTCGGTGTGAGGCCCATGGCGGTGCGCTCTGCCGCCAGCCGCGCCTTGGCCCGCTGTTCGGACAGGCCGAGGTCTCGCTGCATCGCCTGCAGCAGTCCGGGGGAGGCGGGTTCGGTATCGGTCACCGTGGGGGAGTCGGTCGCTGCGGCCGAGGTGGTTCCGCCTGCGGTCCAGCTGCCGAGGACGAGCAGCACGGCGAGTCCGGTGTACTTGAGTCTGATGCGTCTCAAGGGAGTTGCCCTTCGTCGTTCCCGTAAGGTGGGGTGGAACAACCGCAATCTGAGAGCGCTCTCATTCAGGGTCGGGCAGAGCTTAGCCATGGCGACGTATCAGGTCCATACCAATCCACCGGCTGAATATCTCGGGCGACTCCTCGTCGATAAAGTGGAGAGGTTCTCCAACGCCACGACGTTCTGCTCGAGTTGCTCGGCCCGGCGGACGGAGGGCCGCGTCTTCGACCTCGTCCACCCCCGCACAGAAGGAGCACCGTCCGTGGACCTGGCAGCCGCGCTGGCCACTCACCGCCTGGTCGCGATCGTGCGGGGCGACGACCCCGACGCCGCGCTGCGCACCGTGCTGGCTTTGGCCGAGGAGGGCATCGAACTGATCGAGGTGTCACTCGCCTCCCCGGAGGCCCTCTGCGTCATCGAACGCGCCCGCCAGGCCCTCGGCCCGGACCGTCCCCTCGGTGCCGGCACCGTGCTGACCGCCGAGGACGCCCGCGCCGCGCACCGCGCCGGAGCCGACTTCGCGGTCACCCCGGGGCTGGGTGACGGCGTCGGCGCGGCACAGGAGCTGGGCATGCCGGTCCTCGCCGGCGTGCTGACCCCGACCGAGGTCATCGCCGCCCGCGCCCTGGGCGTGGCCGCGCTGAAGGTCTTCCCGATCGCCCAGGCCGGGGGAGCGGCCTATCTCAAGGCCCTGCGCGGCCCGTTCCCCGACGCACCGTTCGTCCCGGTGGGCGGAATCGACGAGGCCGCCGCCCGCGCCTGCCTCGTGGCCGGTGCGATCGCGGTCGGCGTCGGCTCCCCCCTCGTCGGCGACGCCGCCGACGGCGGCAGCATCGCCGCCCTCAGGGAGCGCGCCCGCACGTTCCTTGCCGTCGCAGGAGAGGCAACGCGGTGACCGCAGTGCCCGCCTGCCGACTCGACACCGCCCGGCATCCAGCGACCACCGGGGGGCCGGCAAGGCCGGCGGTCACCGGGGGGGGGCCAGCATGACCGCCGCCCAAGCATCCGACACGACCGCCGCACGGGCATCCGGCATGAGGGGCCCATGGCGTCCAGCCTCCGGTCCGGTCGTCTGCATCGGCGAGACGATGGCGGCCCTGGCCCCCGACCCACCCGGCCCGCTGCCGAACGCGGCGCACCTGCGACTCTCGGTTGCCGGAGCCGAGTCGAACGTCGCCATGTACCTGGCCGACCACGGCATCCCGGCCGCCTGGTTGTCGGCACTCGGCGACGACCCCTTGGGGCACCGCGTCCGTGCCACGGTCGCCGCTGCCGGCGTCGACGTGTCGCACGTACGCACCGACCCGCATCGCCCAACCGGCCTGCTGGTGAAGGACCCGGGCCCCGCCGGGACTCGCGTGCACTACTACCGACGCGGTTCGGCCGCCTCCGCCCTGGGCCCCGAGGTGCTGGACGGTCAGCCCGCGCGTACGGCCTCGCTGCTGCACCTGACCGGGATCACACCGGCGCTGTCCGAGTCGTGCCGCCACCTGGTGGCTCGGGCACTGGCCGCCGAGCCCGGCGCCCGCCCGTACGCGGTGAGCTTCGACGTGAACCACCGCGCCGCCCTGTGGCCGGACGGGTCGGCCCCGGCCGTGCTGCGCGAACTGGCCGACCGGGCGGACATCGTGTTCGTCGGCCTGGACGAAGCACAGGACCTGTGGGGCGAGGAACTGACGCCGGCAGGCATCCGGGCTCGACTCCCGCGCCCCCACATCCTCGTCGTCAAGGACGGAGCGAACGCCGCGACCGCGTTCACCGACGAGGGCGTAGTCACGGTGCCGGCGCCCCGCACGACCGTGGTGGAGGCCGTCGGCGCCGGTGACGCCTTCGCGGCCGGCTTCCTCGCGGGCCTGCTGAGGGGCGCGACCACGACCGGCGCCCTGCGACTCGGCCACATCACCGCCGCCTCCGCCCTTCAAGTGACGGGAGACCACGGCCCGTTGCCCGACCCGCAGGAGATCGAAGCGCTGCTCGCCCTCTCGGCGGGGGAGTGGGCAGAGCCGGCCGCCGCATCATCGCCGACTGAGCACTGACGCAGTCACGAATACCTGCTCACGGAGCAGGGCAAGGACTTCATTCCGGTCCTCGCCGCCCGACGTACGGCGCCGCTTCTCGCCGGACTGACCAGGCAACGCGATGCACGCCCCGCCGCACATCCGGATGCATGCGGTACGCGTGTCGGCGTACTGGGCGAGGCTCTCGTTCAGCCAGGGCGCACCCCCGCGGCGGCTCAGCACCTGCGACCTGCGCGCAGCTCCAGCCGTTTCCCCGGGAACTGCTCGCGGAAGCTGCGGTCGTGCGAGACCGCGACCACCGCGCCCGGGTATGCCGTCAGAGCCGCCTCCAGGTCCTCGACCAGGTCGAGCGCGATGTGGTTCGTCGGCTCGTCGAGCACGAGGAGGTCCGCGGGCCGGGTGACGAGGTTCGCTATCTGCAGCCGCCGCTGCTGCCCCGCGGACAGCGCCGCGACCGGGACGTGCAGGTCCTCCTCGCGGAACAGGCCGAGCGCCAGCAGGTTTTCGGCGTACTCCTCCGGCAGCCCGGGCCGCCCGGCCGCGAAGGCGGCGAGCAGAGGCAGCCGTGTCGAGTGAGCGGGCAGCTCCTGCGCCAGGTACCCGATCCGGGCGGGGCGGCGTACCGCGCCCGCATCCGGCTCGAGGTCGCCCGCCAGGACGCGCAGCAGCGTCGTCTTGCCCGCCCCGTTCTCGCCCGTGACCAGCAGCCGCTGCCCGGGCGCGATCGCGAGCAGCCCGTCCAGGCGCAGCCGCTCGCCGACCGCTACGCCGTCGAGTTCGGCGAGGGGGCACTCGACAGGCTGCTCGCCGCCTGACGTCGGCAGCGCCGCCGTGAACCGCAGCGGTTCCGGCGGCGCCGCCACCGGGTTGCGCTGCAGGTGGGCCAGCTGTTCACGGACCGCGCGTACCTGCCCGCCGAGCTTCGCCTCGTGCGAGCGGCGGTGCTTGCCGAAGCCCTGGCGCGGGTCCCTGCCGGTGGTGGCCAGCTTCCTCCCGGCGGCGTCGAGCAGTTCCTCGGCGCGGGCCACCTCCTCGAGCCAGGCCGCGTGTTCCTGCTCCGCGCGGCGTCGGGCGGCGGCCTTCGCGGTGCGGTAGCCGGCCCAGCCGTCGCCGTACCGGTGCACCGCGCGCGCATCCCGGTCCACCTCCAGGATCGTGGTGGCGATGCGCTCCAGGAAGCCGCGGTCGTGGGTGACCGCGACGACGGTGCCGCGGTGCGCGCGCAGGTGCTCCTCGAGCCAGCGCACGCCCGCCGCGTCGAGGTGGTTCGTCGGCTCGTCGAGCAGCAGCAGCTCGGGGGCGGCGGCCAGCACACAGGCGAGCGCGAGCCGTGACTGTTCGCCGCCGGAGAGCGTGCCGAGCACGCGGTCGCGGGTGATCCAGGCGAGTCCGAGCCCGTGCATCGCGGCGTCGACGCGGGCGTCCGCCTCGTATCCGCCGCGTTCCTGGTACGCGATCAGCAGCTCACCGTACGCGGCGAGTTCGTCCCCCGACGCCTCGCCGAGCCGCTCCTCCGCCGTCCGCAACCGGCGCTCCAGGTCGCGCAGTTCGGCGAGGGCGAGGTCGACGGCGTCCTGCACGGTGCAGTCCGGGTCGAGGTCGAGCGTCTGGGCGAGGTGTCCGAGGCCGCCGGGGAAGCTGACGGTGAGCTCCCCGGCGTCCGGCACCTCGGCGGCGGCCAGCAGCCGCAGCAGGGTGGACTTGCCGGAGCCGTTCTCGCCGATGACGGCGGCCTTCTCGCCCGGGCGGACGGTGAAGGAGACCTGGTCGAGGACGGTCCGGGTGCCGTAGGACTTGGTGACGTCCTTGACGGACAGCTGCGCCACGGCAGTGGGCGCGGTGGTATGGGCGCGTGCGCGCATGCGACTTTCCCTGGGTGCGAGGTGTCTTCGGGCGGCGGAGACGGCGGCGTCGGCCGTGCCCGGACTCAGCGGAAGTAGTAGAAAGTCACGCGCCCACTATAGCAAGACGATGCGTCTCGTCTCTACTCGTGTGCCTCGCTCCTCGCGGTGGGCGCGGCAGCGGTGTGCGCCGCCGTACAACCCTTCAGGCATGTGACTGGTCTCAACCACCGTACGAACCAATCCGACCTTCCGGTACATCTCGTTCCACGGGGGAACATATGAGCCTGGTCCGCAACCAGCACCGCAACCGCAACCGCAACCGCAACCACAACCGCATGCGTCGCGCCGTGACCGCAGTCGTCACCCTCCTGATGGTGGCCGTCCTCGGTGCGGCGGGTGCCGGAGCGTCCAACGCCGACACCGCGGCACCGCAGACGCGGCAGATCGCCTCGTCCGTCCTCGGCAGCGACTACAAGGTCACCCTGACCGCCCTGCGGTCGGCCGAGGACCAGTACGCCGCCTCGGTGCGGCTGCAGGTCTACACCCAGAGCGGTGGCGCCTGGAAGGAGTCCGACCGGGTCACCGTGGGAGACGTCGACGGATGGTTCTGGTACCCGCTGACGGGCAGTGGGGCCGTCTGCGAGTTCTCCACCGCGAGCACGGAGCCCGCGCCGCTCACCGTGAGCCTGCTGATCACCCCTTCCATCGGCTGCTCGGAGCCCACGCACTACGTGGTGAAGCAAGGCCGGGTGTACGCCGGCTGACCCGCGATCCGGTCGGCACGGCAGGCTCTGTCGTCGCTCTCGTCCGTGGTGCCCCGCCGCTGCGACCAATTTCGGACGCGTAGCCGCGCTCTGGCTGGGAACCAGCGGAGTGGAAGCAGCACGAGAAGCAGCACGACGAGTCACCGCGGCCGACGGGCGGACGGGCCGAAGAAGGTGTGATGGCGACCGAATCGCGTGGGGGCGGCAAACCGTCTTCCGAAGAGATCGAGGACCGGGAGGTCAGGTTTGACGGGGGATTCGGCGATGTGACGAGAGCCCGCCTGCGCGCGGAGGAGTTCCTGACCACGCTGGCGCGGTCCTCACCGCCGGCGGCGCCCGAGTACCGGGACGACATCCTGCTGGTCGTCAGCGAGCTCGCCGCCAACACCATCCAGTACGCCCCGGGGCCGTTCGAGCTGACGATGCGCAGGGCGATCGACGGTGTCCATGTGACGCTCAGCGACACGAGCACCACTCCACCGGCGCCACGGCCCTTCCAGCCCGGTAAGGGCGGTGGCGGCGGTATCGGCTGGTATCTGATCCACACGCTGTGCGACCAGGTCAGCGTGGTGGTGCGTGCGGACGGCAAGGACGTGCACGCGTTCCTGCCCTGGTGAGATGCCCGTCGCCCGTCGCCCGACGAGCGGACTTGCGTGCGCGCGGGCTCTCACGTCAGCGGCACCAGCACGCCGACCGTCTTGCCGCCCTCCCGGCGGCGCTCGATGAGGATCTCGCGGGACAGGCGGATGATCAGCGGCCATCCGTATCCGCTGCCCTCGTGCGTGCGGGGCAAGGTGCCGGGCCCGTAGGCGGCGGACGGGACGGCGTCGCTGTAGTCGTGCACGCTCAGCTTCACCCCCTCGGGAAGCAGGGCCAACTCGAACCCCGCCAGGCCACCGCCGTGCCGGATGGCGTTGGTGACCAGTTCCGACACGACCAGCAGGAGGTCCATGACGGCTCTCTCACTCGCCGGGCCGGACGGGGCACGCCAGTGCTCGGCCACGACCGACCGCACATAACTGCGTGCCGTCGCCGCACTGGTGATCGGGGCCGGCCGGCCGCGCGCCGTCCCGCTGTCCCCGGCTGGACGGGGCTCCGCCGGCTTCACGATCGCTCGTTCGCCGCCCGCGGGATGCTCGCCACTCGCCGAGCATCGCAGGCGCATACCAAGAGGACTGCGGCTTGTGTCACTTCACCACTCCTCGCACGCTGTCGTCTCCGCTCCTCGTCGTCCGTCTGCGTCCATGCGGCTCGGCTACCCGTTCGCGCCCGAACCATGGGGCAGAGCGGCGTAATACGCACCGACGGCGGACAAATACTCGGGATCGAGGGTCTCGCGGTCGGTCTCGAAGCGGGGAGCCGCCTTGGCCTCTGCCCGGGTACACCCCACGGTGACCACCCGGGTCTCCATGTCGACGCCGGTGACCGTGCCCGCGGGTATCAGCAGGCTTCTGCCGAACACCCACGCGCCCGTGTCGACGATCAAGTGCCGCAGGGGAGTGTCGTCGGCCTGGCGGTCCACATGGCCGACGACCCCATCGGTCGCCTCGACCGTGAACCCGGTGAGTGTCCACCCGTCCTGGTGGCCGCTTCCGGGAGGGTACGACCAGATTCTGTCGGTGCTCACATCGCTTCCTTCTTCCTGTCGATGCCGCTTCCTTGTGTGCGAGTGGCTGTCGGGACAGCTCCTTCTGCGCTGCCGTGGCTGTCGGGAGAGCCCGCCGTCGCCGGGGCCCGTCGCCTCAGCGCCCCGGCTCCACCCCCGCGTCGAGGGCCTCGTCCCGCACCCGCGCGCAGCACCGGCTGATGATGCGGGAGACATGCATCTGGGAGATGCCCAGGCAATCGGCGATGCGGCTTTGCGTCATGTCCTCGAAGAAGCGCATGTACAAGATGGCGCGCTCACGCTCGGGCAGGCGCCGCAGCCCCTCCTTCGCCGCCTCCCGGTCGACGACGACGTCGTACGCCTCGTCGCAGGTGCCGATCGTGTCGGCGAGGCTGAAGCCGTCGTCGCTCGAGGACATCTCGGCGTCGAGGGACAGCGTGCTGAAGCTCTCCAGGGCCTCCAACCCCGCGCTGACCTCGTCCTCGGTGAGCCCTGTGTGGGCGGCGATCTCGGCGACCGAGGGGGTGGAGCCGGCGGCGGTCTCGGCGAGGTCGCGGCGCGCGAACCGCACCTTGTTGCGCAGCTCCTGGACGCGACGGGGAACCCGCAGGGCCCACATCCGGTCGCGGAAATGCCGCTTGATCTCGCCGGTGATGGTGGGCACGGCGTAGCTCTCGAATGCTCCTCGTCCGGGCTCGAACCGGTCTATGGCCTTCACCAGTCCGAGGGCCGCGACCTGGCGCAGATCCTCCAGCGACTCCCCGCGGTTGCGGAATCGGCCGGCGATGCGGTGGGCCATGGGCAGCCACACCTTGGTCAGTTCGTCGCGTACCGCGTCTCGTTCGGGCCCTTCGGGCAGTGCGGACAGGCGGGCGAAGTCGGCCGCGGTGTCGGGGGCGTCGTCGTAGACGCGTCCGCCGGACACGCGGGGACGGGTGGCTAGGTCGGAACCGTGTGCGGACGTCTCAACCAGCATGGGGAACAGCTCCTGAACGGCGTTCTCAGGGAATCTCCGTGGCAAACGGTGCACGGGGCACGGTGCACGGGGCGCGAAGGCCCCGGATCGGTCACACCTGTAGCACCGGTGCGCCTCTGGTCCGAAGCACGAAATCCCGCATGCCCCACGACTGACCACGCAAACGGCCGCGGACGCAGGAGGGGCGAGAAGCGGACGCACGAGGGGCGAGAAAGGGACGGGCATCGGTCGGGGACTTCCGCGGGCGATGTGTCCGGAATGGCCGCGCCCAGGGGCGACTTCACGCCAGAACTCACCACCGTGCCGTGTTTCCGGCGTCGCAAGGGGAGTGAGCCCTGCGAGCCCGGGCACGCGGGGAAGGACAACTGGTTCCGGCGATCGGGAGGGCGGCATGGCAGCCGTGACGGTGGCGCGGGCAACGGCCACGGCACAGGAGACGGTCACGACGGACGGGGCGGCGCTGCCGCTCATCGAGGAGCCGACGAGGGGGAGGCCCCAGGACGCACGCGAGTTGTCGCGGCAGTTCTTCGACCGACTTGTCATGCTGGATGAGGGCACGCGCGAGCACCAGTACGTACGCAATACGCTGATCGAGATCAACCTGTCGCTCGTGCGGTACGCCGCGTCGCGCTTCCGCGCCCGTGGGGACTCGCTGGAGGACGTCGTCCAGGTCGGCACCATCGGGCTGATCAAGGCCATCGACCGCTTCGAGGTGTCCCGGGAGGTCGAGTTCACGACGTTCGCCGTCCCGTACATCGTCGGCGAGATCAAGCGCTTCTTCCGCGACACGAGCTGGGCGGTCCATGTGCCGCGCCGGCTGCAGGAGGCGCGCGTGGAACTGGCCAGGGCGACGGAGGAGCTCCGTTCCCGGCTGGGCCGCACGCCGAGCACCCGCGAGCTCGCGCAGCTGATGTCGCTGTCGGAGGAAGAGGTGATCGAGGCCCGCAAGGCCGCCAACGGCTACCAGTCCGCCTCCCTCGACGCGGCCGTCACCTCCGACGCCGAGAACGGCGAGTCCGTCCTGGCCGACCTCCTCGGTGAGGAGGACCCGTCGCTGGAACTCGTCGAGGACTTCCACTCGTTGGCACCCCTGATCGCCGGTCTCGACGAGCGTGAGCGCCGGATCATCCATCTGCGTTTCGTCGAGGAGCTCACCCAGGCGCAGATCGCCGACCGGATCGGCGTCTCCCAGATGCACGTCTCGCGGCTCATCAGCCGCATCATCAAGCAGCTGCGCGCCGGGTTGTTGGAGCCAGGGGTGGCCTGAGCAGGGGGGGCTGCGGTTCCGGCCGGTTCGTCCCGCCGTCAGCAGCTGAGTCGCGTCGGCCGGGTCGCCTGAACGGTGTCGGCCGAGGTGGTGCGGGCGCGGGCCGAGGCGCGCCGCGGCCGTCGGTCCGTCCGCTCGTCCCGTCTGCTCGGCCCGGTGGCCGTCGGTCCGTCCGCTCGTCCCGTCTGCTCGGCCCGGTGGCCGTCGGTCCGTCCGTTCCCTGGTCCGTTCGTTCCGTCTGTCCGCTCGGCCCGGTGGCCATCGGCTCGTCCGGGCCTGGTCCCGTCCGGCCCGGGTCAGGTCCCGTCAGGGTCTGGTCCCATCCGCGTCAGCTTCCGCCGACCCGGTATCGGCACTGTGCCGGCAGGGCAATCACCGCCGTGATGCGCTTGCCGCCGGCCGGGAGGTCCGACACCAGCACGGTCCGGGACAGTCGGCACACGATCGGCCAGCCGCGGCCTCCGCAGCGGTGCCGTCCGTGACGGTCGACCGAGTCCACGGCGACCGGCCGGCGCCGCTCCCGGTCGCTGACGGACAGGTACAGGTTTTGGCCGACGACCTCGACGTCGAAGCCGGTGACGCCGCCGCCGTGCAGCATCGCGTTGGTCGTCAGTTCCGATGCCACCAGCAACGCGTCGGAGAGCGTGTCCGGCCCGCACGCGGTACCGCGTGCGCGCGACTGTTCGGACAGGACCCGCCGCACGGCTCCGCGTGCCTCGGCCGGACTCAGCGATCCGTGGCGCACACGGCCCGCGCCCGCAGGGCTCTTGGTGGCGCCGGTCCGGTACTTGTCATTCATCCTTTCGCTCCCTGACCGAGGCGAGGAGTTCTCCCTCTTCGCGTGACCAGTCGACCGGCCGCCAAACCGCTCTTCGGGCAGTGTGCTGGGGAGATTCGGGGGTAGGCGGGCGAACGCATCGACGGACGGTCGTCAGCGCGCCGAGCCGGCACGACAGGAGTCACGACAGGAGTGTCGCCCCCACGATGCATCAAATCCGTCCGTCGGGGCACCCGTCCCGATCGTCAACGCCTATGGGAGGTACTTGTGTCCGTTGCCCAGAATCCCTTGTCGATCAAGGTGGAACTGCCCCGTGAGGACGCCGTGCTGCTCACGGTCGAGGGCGACCTGGACATGGATACAGCCACCGAGTTGCAGCATCACCTGGCGAATCAGCTCCACCACGGCCGACGCCACTTCCTGCTCGACATCGCCGACGTGCCCTTCATGGACTCGTCCGGCATGAACATCATCCTGCGGGCCTATCAGGAGGTGCGGGAGATTCCGGGCGGTGTGTACGTCATCTCCCCGGCGCCCGCCGTCCGGCGGATCCTGGACCTCACCGGTGTCAGCATCACCGTCCCGATCGTGGGGAGTGCCGAGGAGGCGCTCGCCGTCGCGGATTCGGGATCGGCGGACCCCGAGCCTCCGGCCCCGACGGAGGGGTGAAGGCCCCGTCTCAGAAAGGCAGTTCATCGATCGCGAACCGCACCGACAGCGAGCAACGACGACCTTCCTTCACGGATCTGCGCGGACGCCGCGGCGCAGAACGCCTCCAGGCCTTCCAGCAGAGCAGTCCGCTTCGTGACGGGCATCTGCTCCAGCACGCACTGCAGGGCCGCTTCGCGTCGTGCGCGCAGCCCCGCCAGAAAGGACCGTCCGTGACGGCTCAGCCGCAGACGCAGTTCGCGGCGGCTGGAGGCGCTGGGCCCGCGTTCGACGAAGCCCACCGCCTGGAGGCGGTCGCACAGCCGGCCCGTCGACGGCGGCGTGGAGCCGAGGGCCTCGGCGAGCATGCGCAGGTTGATGCCGTCCCGGCATCGTCGGCACCCACCTCCCCACGCACCTGCCGCAACAACAGCAGACCTGGACGGACGACTGCCTCCTGGTCCTGCACAGTGACGGCCTGCCGAGCCGCTGGAGCCCCGGTCCGGCCGCTCACGACCCGTCGCCCATCGACCCCGCCGTGATCGCCGCGGCGATCGTGCGGGACGCCAGCAGCCCCGCCCGGCCGGTACGCGACGACACCGCCGTCGTCGTGCTGAGCCCCTGCCCCCCGGACCCTTCCTCATGACCCGCACCTGGCACGTCCGCACCATCACCGACGCCGCGCAGGCCCGCATCGCCACGGCGCGGCTGGCCGCCGCGTGCGGAGTGACCACCGTCGAGCGCACCCGGCTGGTGGCCGCCCTCACCGCACAGCTGCGGCAGTGCCTCACCAAGGGAGGCGAGTGGCGGGTCGGCGTGGCAGCGACCCTGTCACCCGGTGGGGGAGACTTCAGCGTCGTGGTGGCCGCGGCCAAGCGCCGCCCGGACGACCGGCAGCCCCCCTGGCGTGCGTCGGTCCCCTGCGCCGAGGACGCCGACGTCTCCGGTGCCGAGCGGGCCGCCGACGACCCGGCTGCGCTGGCCGAGGCCCTGTTCGGCGCCGACGAGGACGCGGCCCTGCTGCTGGAGCGGCTCGAAGAGCAGGAGGGCCTGGTCGCCTTCCACCGTGAGGAACTCCACCAGACCAACCAGGGCGTACTGGCGCTCCACGCCGAGCTCGACGCCGCCGGCCGCGCCCAACGCGACCTCTTCGACGCCGAGCAGCAGGCCCGCAAGGAGGCGGAGAACGCCCGCGGCCGGCTGACCTTCCTGGCCGATGCCAGCGCCGCCCTGACCGCCTCCCTGAACCACGAGGCCATCGTGCGGCTGCTGCCCGCTCTGCTGGTGCCGCGATACGCGCGCACCGTCGACGTCTGGCTGTTCGACGACGTGGACGACGCGCTGCGCGGCGGCCAGCATCCGGCCGCAGCCGTCCTCGCGGCCCGCCGCGGCCGCCCGCAGTACGCCGCCGACCACCCCGGCAACCTGCCCGGCGTCGACGACCAGCCGCCCTCGGCCCTCGACCCCGGCAGACCCCTCCTGTGCATCCCCCTGCTCACCCGCCGGGCATCGCAGGGCGTGCTCACGCTGTCGCCGCCCGACGAGCGCTGGGACGCGGACGACGCCGTCATGCTGATCGAGCTCACCCGACGCGCCAGCATCGCCCTGGAGAACGCCCGGCGCTTCGAGCACAACCGGGACATCGCCGAGACCCTGCAACGCGCCCTGCTCACCGAACTGCCCACGACACCCGGCCTGACCCTGGCCGCACGCTATCTCCCGGCCACCCGGGGCCTGAACATCGGCGGGGACTGGTACGACGCCTTCCGCCAGCCCGACGGCAGCCTGATCACCGTCATCGGAGACGTCACCGGGCACGGGCTGCACGCCGCCGTGATGATGAGCCAATTGCGCACCGCCCTGCGCGCCTACGCCGTCGACGGCAGCAGCCCCGGCCAACTCCTGACGCGACTGCATCTGTTCCTGCACCGCCTGCGCCTCGACCTGTACGCCACCGCGGTTATCGCGCGCTTCCACCCGGACGACCCCACCCTCACCTGGGCCGCCGCCGGTCACCCCCCACCGGTGCTGCGCACCCCCGACGGCCGGGTCCACACCCTCGACGCCAAACCCGGTGCCATGCTGGGCATCCCACTGAAACAGGAGATCCGCGACCACACCGTGCCGCTCCTGCCCGGATCGACGCTGGCCCTCTACACCGACGGTCTGGTGGAACGCCGCGCCCACGGGATCGATCCCGGTATCCGGCGCCTCGCCGAGGAACTGGGCGGCTTTCGCCCGACCGAACTCGACGAGGACCTGGAGACGTCGGCCGACCGACTCCTGCACCCCCTGCTGCACGACTGCGAACACGACGACGACGTATGCCTGTTGCTGTGCCACGTGCACGGTCACGGGCGCCGGCAGCGGGCACCGGAGTCGTGACTCCATCGGGGATCCACATGGATCTTGGGGCCGGGCCCGGCGCTCTCCGGCCGTTCGCCCGCGAGCACCGCTCCGACCTCGTCGAGGCTCACCGTGGCGGCGACGAGGGGTCTGGGGTCGACCGCTCCGGTCGCGTAGGCCCGGATGGTGGTGTCCAGGCCGGGAGAGCCGGACAGGACACCCACCGCGGTCACGTCCTTCAGCACCAGTGCGCGGGTGTCGATCCTGCTCGGCTCGCCTGCCAGCCCGATGTACACGACGCGACCGGACGGTTCGACCAACTCCAGTGCCCTCTGCGGCAGATGGGCGGCGTTCGTGGCGTCGACGACCGCGTCGAAGGGCAGCTCCGGCAGGGACCGCTCGTCCCACACGTGCTCGAAGCCCAACGCGTGGGCGAACGCGGGCGAGCTGTCGGCACGGTCCAGCAGGTGAACCTCCGCGCCCGACGCCCGCAGGAACAGCGCGACCAGGAGGCCGATGGTCCCGGGCCCCAGCACGAGAGCACGGTCCCCGGCGTGCACTGCCGCCGCCCGCGCCGCGCGCAGGGCATTGCCGCCCGGCTCCACGAGCGCGCCGAGCACGGCGTCGACCGCGTCGGGCAGGGCGTGCAACGAGGACGCCGGTACGGCGAGTTGCTCCGCCAGGGCCCCGGCCCGCGCTCCGCGTATACCGACCTCCTGGCGCTTCTCGCACACGTGCTGACGGCCCCGCAGACAGCGGCGGCAGCTGCCGCAGCCGAGCATGGTGTCCCCCATGACGCGGCGGCCGATCCAGCCGGCGTCCACGCCCTCGCCGACCGCCGCGACGCGCCCGGCCCACTCGTGCCCGAGCCGCATCGGGTAGGAGGAGTGTCCTTGGTGGAGGTAGGCCATGGCGCCGGTGAAGAACTCCATGTCGGTGCCGCACACGCCGACCCGCTCGACGTCGACGACGACTTCACCGGGCGCGGCCACCGGTGCCGGGAGGTCCTGGACCTCGTACGCGCCGGGCGCGGTCAGGACGAAGGCGCGCATGAGACGGCGGCTCCAGAGGGGGTGGTGAGGGACAGGGCATGTCAGGAGTGGGGTTCGCCGAGCGGGCCGAGCAGGGCGCGGATCTCGTCGAGGGCGTGCACGAGGGACGCCAACGGGGTCCGGTACGCCAGCGCGCTGACGCTCACGGCTCCGGAGGGCACTGTGGGCGAGGTCGGATAGACAGGAAGGGCAAGGCAGTTGACCCCGGTCTCGTTCTCCTGGTCGTCGACGCCGTATCCCCGCTCGCGCGTGGCCGTCAGATCGTCGTGCAGGGCGGCGGCCGTACACAGGGAACGTTCCGTACGACGCTCCAGCGGCCGTTCGCCCCGCCACGCCGCGACCTCCTCCACCGTGCCCAACCGCCGGGCGAGCAGAAGTTTTCCGACGGCGGTGGTGTGGGCGGGGTTGCGCCCGCCGATCGTCGACGTCAGCCGGACGGCACCGGTGGGCGGGTCGACCTTGGCGCGGTAGACGACTTCACGGCCGTCGAGCACCGCGTAGTGCGCGGTCTCGCCGAACCGGTGCGCCAGCGCTTCGAGTACGGGGCGGACACGGACCTGCTCGGGGCGGGCCTCGTGGTGGGCGAAGGCCATGCGCAGGAAATCATCCCCCAGCACATAGCGTCCGCGGACGTCCTGGTCGGCCAGTCCGGCCCGCCGCAGCGCGCCGAGCGCCCGGTGGACGGTCGGCTTGGGACTGGCGACGACCCGGGTCAGTTCCTCCAGCCCCACACCATCGGGATACCGGGCGAGCTCCTTCAGAACCGCCAGCACCCGGTCCGAGCCCACAAGACGGTTGCCGTCGGCGGCAGTTGGACTGTTCGCGCCGAGGGCTGTCGATCCGTCGTACGTCTGCGTATGCTCCATGGCGTTCCAGACTGTAGACCTCCGTACCGACTGCTGGAAGAGGTCCCATGGTGAGGCTGCGCAGCGCACAGTGGTACGAGGGACAGGACCGCAATGCCTACATCCACCGGGCGTGGATGCGCAGGGGCGTGCCGGGCGACGCCTTCACCGGCCGACCGCAGATCGCCATCGCCAACACGGCCTCGGACCTGACCCCTTGCAACGCCCATCTCGACGAGGTCGCGTCCTCGGTGCGCGACGGCGTGTACGAGGCGGGCGGCATCCCACTGGACCTGCCCGTGGTCTCGCTCGGCGAGACGAACGTACGGCCCACCGCCATGCTCTGGCGCAACATGGCCGCGATGGCCACGGAGGAGATGCTGCGGGCCAACCCCATCGACGGCGTCGTCCTGCTGGGCGGCTGCGACAAGACGATCCCGTCGCTGCTCATGGCCGCCGCGTCGGTGGACCTGCCCGCCGTAGTCGTACCCGGCGGTCCGATGCTCACCGGGACCTTCCGAGGCACACCGCTGGGCTGCGGCACCGACGTGTGGCGGCTCTCGGAGGAGGTGCGGGCCGGGACGCTCTCGCAGGAGCAGTTCACCCGCTCGGAGTCGGCGATGATCCGCAGCCGCGGCCACTGCAACACCATGGGCACCGCCTCCACGATGGCCCTGGTCGCCGAGGCCCTGGGCACGGTCGTCCCCGGCGTGGCAGGAACCCCCGCCCCCGACAGCCGCCTGCTTCAGGCCGCGCACCACACCGGCCGCCTGGCCGTAGACATGATCGGCGCCGACCGCCGGCCCGGGACGATCCTCACCAAGGCGTCCTTCCACAACGCGATCGTCGCGCTCGCCGCCATCGGCGGCTCCACCAACGCCGTCGTCCACCTGCTGGCCATCGCGGGCCGCCTGGGCATCGACCTCCGTCTCGACGACTTCGACCGCATCGGCTCCCGCGTCCCGGTCCTGGTGGACCTCCAGCCGGCCGGCCGCTTCCTCATGGAGGACTTCCACCGCGCCGGAGGCCTGCTCGCCGTCCTGCGCGAGGTCCGCGACCTGCTCGACCCGGACGCGCTCACCGTCACCGGCGAGCCGTTGGTCGACGCACTGGGCGACGCCCCGATCTGGGACCACGAGGTCATCCGCACCCGCGCCGAACCTCTGGTCGCCGAGGGCGGCATCGCCGTCCTGCGCGGCAACCTCGCACCCGACGGCGCCCTCATCAAACCCGCCGCAGCCTCCCCGCACCTGCTGCGCCACCGCGGCCGGGCCGTCGTCTTCGACTCCATCGAGGACTTCCACGCTCGGATCGACGACCCGGACCTGGACGTCGACGCCGACTCGGTCCTCGTCCTGCGCGGCTGCGGCCCCAAGGGCTACCCGGGCATGCCCGAGGTCTCCAACATGCCTCTGCCGAAAAAGCTTCTCGAACAGGGCGTCCGCGACATGGTCCGCGTCTGCGACGGCCGCATGAGCGGCACGGCGTACGGAACGGTCGTCCTGCACGTCGCCCCCGAGGCCGCGGCCGGCGGCCCCCTCGCACTGGTGCGGACGGGGGACTTCATCACCCTGGACGTCGAGGCCCGCCGCATCGACGTCGACGTACCCACCGGCGAACTCGCCCGCAGAACCCCCGGCAAGGCGACCGTGGCCGGCTTCGCCGATCCCCGGCGCGGCTGGGAACGCCTCTACATCGACCATGTCCTCCAGGCCGACACCGGCGCCGATCTCGACTTCCTCGTAGGGGCCAGCGGCTCGCAGGTGAGCCGCGAATCACACTGATCGCGGCAGCGACGGGGCAGGCCGGTCAGGGCCTGCCCCCTGCAACAGGGTCGTCAGGCGACGACGCCGCAGTCGTCGATGACGATCTTCTTGGCCGTCGCGCCCGAGCGGCTGCCGAGGCCCTCGATCGCCTTGACGACGTCCTCGCCCTCGACGACCTCGCCGAAGACGACGTGCTTGCCGTCCAGCCACGGCGTCACCACGGTGGTGACGAAGAACTGCGAGCCGTTCGTGCCCGGACCCGCGTTGGCCATGCTCAGCAGGAACGGCCTGTCGTGCTTGAGCTGGAAGTTCTCGTCCGCGAACGTCTCACCGTAGATGCTCTTGCCACCGGTGCCGTTGCCGTTGGTGAAGTCACCGCCCTGCAGCATGAACTCCGGGATGACCCGGTGGAAGGGCGAACCCTTGTAGCCGAACCCGTGCTGGCCCGTCGCCAGCTCACGGAAGTTGCGCGCGGTCTTGGGCACCACGTCGTCGAACAGTCGGAAGACGATGCGGCCGAGGTCCTCGCCACCGGCCGAAACTTTGAAAAACACGTTCTCGCTCATGGTCATGATTCTCCACATCTGGCGGCCTGAGATCGAATCGGCCGCGCGCGGCGCTCCCTGAACGCGTCTCGGTGCGGCCACGCACACGCAATGTGACGGCCTCGGTCCGAGTGAAATGCCCGGGGCTGGGGACTTGGCGTTCAGGCCGGCTCAGCGGCGTACCCATTGGGGGCTGGCCCGGCCAGGCTCCTCTGGTTCAGACCACGAGCCGGGGGAGCCGCCCGCGTGATCACGACAGAGGGCCGCGCTCGCAGATCAGGCGCGCGACCTCACGGAGTTTGACGTTGTTCTCCTGAGAGTAGCGGCGGAGCACGTCGAAGGCCTGCTGCTCGGTGAGGTCGTGGCTGCCCATGAGGATGCCCATGGCCTCGCCGATCATGTGACGGGTGGCGACGGCGTGTTCCATCTGGGCGTGCGTGCGGGCGCTGGAGAAGGCGACCGCGGCGTGGGAGGCCAGCAGCCAGCCGGCCAGCTCACCGGCCTCGGTGAAGGCGCCGGGCTTGCGAGCGTAGAGGTTCAGCGCGCCGAGATCCTCGTCCTCGGTGTACAGCAGGAAGCCCATCATGCTGCCCACGCCCAGTTCGTGGGCCCGGGGGGCGAAGGCCGGCCAGCGCGGCTGCTCCCGGGTGAAGTCCCGGATACGGAGCACCCGCTCTCCCTGCGCTGTGCGGGCGGCATCGAAGCACGGCCCCTCGCTCAGCTTCTCCTGCAGCCGGTCACAGTCGACGACCAGCTCCTCGGTGGGCGCCAGCGACTGGACCTTCTTGCCGTGCAGCACCAGGATGCCGGCCGCGTCGCAGCCTTCCACCAGGTCGACGGCCGAGCCGGTGATCCTTTCCAGGGTGGCGTCGACCGACTCCTGCGCCAGCAGATCCCGTGCCATCGACGCCATCTGCTGCGCGAACCGAGCCCAGTCCATCACCCTCGCCACCTCTCGGTTCGCCTCGGTGGGTGTCTACCCAGCATTTCACGCAGATCCGGGGGAGGGGCCCGGTCCCGGGCCCGGCTCCGTCAGTCGGCGAACGCCTTTGCGTAGGCAGCGAATGCGTACATCGCGTCGATACTGCCGGGCCGTGGCGGATCGGCCGGGTCGAGGCCGCGGACTCGGTCCTCGATCACCTGGTCGAGCAGCGGGTGCCACATCGGATCAAGGTGGTCCCGGGCCCACTCCAGCGCGCCGCGCTTGGAGGCGACCTGACCGGTGTGCAGCGTGAAGAGCGCCCGGCAATAGGCGGTCACCGCATTTCGCTGAGCCCAGGCCATGTCGAAGCGGGCCCAGGTCTTCAGGTCGTCCATGAGGCCGGGCAGCATCGTGCGCATCGCCTCGCGCATGGGCTGCGGTGGCACCGCGTCGACCAGGCCGCTGATCGGCGGCCCGGCGAGCGTGATGCCGTGGTTCCGGAGAATCCAGCGGGTGTGCAGGCTGTTGCAGTGGGTGTCCCAGACCAGCTCGCAGTGGCCGTGGTCGCAGAACAGCCACCGCGTTCCGAGGCCGGAGGAGGCCCGCAGGGACGTGGTGTCCGCGTAGGAGCCTTCCAGGTGCTTCGTCCAGTGGCCGGGGCGGGTGGGGATCTCGGCGTGCAGCCGGCGCAGTTCCGCCTCCGTCGCCCCGCTGGGCAGGGCGGTGGTGGCGACGATGAAGTCGCAGTCGCTGTGCAGGTCTCCGGCGCCCAGCGCGAAAGAACCCTGCAGGTAGGCACCGACGAATGTGTCACCGAGGATGCCGCGGACCGTGCCGACGAAGTCGGCCAGGAGCGCATCGAGCTCCTGACAAGGCGTGAACATGGGGGATCTCCGTGCCCGTAGTGGTGGTGGGAGGGTTCACGGGCGCGACGGGACGAAGGACCGGTGCCGCCGCGCTCAGGCGCGGCCGATCCACGTGGCGGCGAAGCAGTACGACATCACGGCAGGGACGGTAGTTCCGGTGCCGACCGCTGATCAGACGAATTCCGGCTCTCGGGACGAGTGGCTAACCGTGCAGCTCGCGGTAGGCGACGACCGCCCCGGAGTGCAGGGGCACCACCCCGGTGGAGATCAGGCTGCGGGCGTCGAGGAACTGGGTGCCGAGGGCCGTGGTGGGGACGAGCCGGGTGGCGCGGCGCACCAGGACGTGGGTGAGGGCGGCGGCGATGGGCGCCGGCAGGTCGGGGCGGCACAGGAGCAGGTTGGCCACGCCGATGGTGGTCACCTCGGGCGTTCCGCGGTACGCCCCGGCCGGCACCGTCACCGGCTCCACCCCCGAGGCGAAGAGTCCCGCGTCGGCGCGCAGGCGGGGCAGGAGGTCGGCCAGCGGCAGGAGGCGGATGCCGGGGTGGGGGTCGAGGCCGGAGAGGGCCGGCAGCGGTAGGCCGCCCGACACCAGCAGGGCGTCGATCGCGCCGTCCCGCATGGCGCGTACCGCCTGCGGCAGCAACAGATGGCGGACGCCGACGTCGGAGCCCGGGGTCAGGCCCGCTGCGCGCAGCAGTCGGTCGCCGAGGACGGCACCGCCGGATGCGGGTGCGCCCAGCGAGACGGTGCGCCCGGCCAGGTCGGCGACGGTGGGGATCCGCGCGTCGGCGCGCACGGCCAGCTGAAGGTAGTTCTCGTAGACCCGGCCGATGGCACGCAGCGGGACCCGACTGCCGAACGGCGCCGAGCCGCCGTACGCGGCCCCCGCGATGTCGGCCAGTGACAGGGCCACGTCGGCCCGGCGTGCTCGAAGCAGCCGTATGTTGGCCACGCTGGCCTCGCTGTTGATCACCTCGCAGGACAGCTGGGGGTAGGCCGCCGTCACCTGGTCGGCGAGCAGCCGGCCGAAGGCCGCGTAGAAGTTGCCAGACTCGCCGGTCGCAATGCGCAGCCTGCCCTTCGGACCGCGGTCCGTGTGCCGCGCGTCGGACGTCGCGGCGGTGGCGAGCAGTGCGGTGCACGCCGTTGCGAGGGCGGCGCGCAGTGCGGTGCGGCGGGCGGGGCCGGTCATGCTGTAAACCCCTTCTGGCCGGACGCCCTGCGCTCGGCGCGGGGGAGCAGGACCCGGACCCGCAGGCCGTGCGGCTCGGCCGCCGCGAACTCGGTGCGCCCGCCCCGGCCGGCCACCAGCTGCTCGGCGATCGCCAGACCGAGGCCGCTGCCGCGCACCGCGCGGTGCCGCTCCGAGCGCCAGAAGCGGGTGCCGGCCCGGGGGAGTTCGCCGGTCGCGAGGCCGGGGCCGTCATCCCGTACCTCGAACACCGCGTTCGCGCCCTCGACGAAGCAGCGCGTCTCGACGCGGGCGCCGCTCCCGGCGTACTTGATCGCGTTGTCCAGCAGGATGTCGGCCACCTGGGCCAGTTCGCCCTCCGTGCAGGCCATGAGGACGGAGGGGCCGGGGGAGAACTCCAGGTGGACTCCGTCCTGTTCGGCCACCAGGTGCCACAGCTGTGCCTGGGCAGCGGTGACCGCCGTCGCGTCGCAGCACGCCTGCGCCCCGTCCGTCACGGCCAGTTCGCCGGCGCGGTGTTCGGCGTTGGCGAGGGCGAGCAGGTCGTCGAGGAGGTGCTCCATGCGTTCGAGTTCGGCGGTCACGCCCGTGTAGGTGCGGGTGGCGGTGTCCGGCAGGCGGGGCTGGAGGGAGTCGATGCGCAGGCGCAGTGCGGCGAGCGGGTTGCGCAGCTGGTGCGAGGTGTCGGCGACCAGGCGGCGCTGCTGTTCCAGTGCGGTGGTCACCGCGTCGGCCATGCGGTTGAAGCCGGTGGCCAGCTGGCGCAGCTCGGGCGGGCCGCCGGCCCGGGCGTGCTCGGCCGGCAGCCCGGCCGCGAGCGTGCCGACCGCGCGGTCGAGGCGGTGCAGGGGGCGTACGACCCACCGCGTGGCGGCGCGGCCGACCAGCACGCACGCCACCGCGAACAGGCCCGCGCCGGCCAGGACCAGCGCCCAGCGCAGGGCGATGTCGTCGGCGGCGGCCCGCACCGAGGCCCGCAGCACCACGGCGCCGGACACCCGGGTGCCGGTGCCCACCGGGCGGGCGAGCATTTTGTCGCCGCGCGACCAGGGGCGCAGCGTGCCCCCGGGCGAGACGGGCTGGTTGCGCAGCGCCGCGTCGACGAGGCGGGCGACGGCCGGGTCCGCGGCGTGCATGCCGCCGGTCTGCGCCACCGGGGCGCGGCGGGCGTCGACGACCACGACCGCCTCGCCGTACAGCTCGGTGTACCGGGTGACCTCGGCGGTCAGCGTGCCGGTGTCGCCGCTCTCGGCGGCCTGCTCGGCCAGCCCCGCGAAGCGGTCGAGGTCGGCGGTGCGGGCCGCGACGAGCTGCTCGGTGCGCTGGGTGGCGGTGACACCCAGCAGCGGGACGGCGAACCCGGCCACCGCGAGCACGGCGAAGGCCAGGACGACGGTCAGTACCCGGGTACGCATGCGAGGGTCCCGGCCGGCTCAGCCGCCGCCGAACCGGTAGCCGAAGCCGCGGATCGTGGTCAGCACCTCGGGGCGGCCGATCTTGGCCCGCAGCTGGGTGAGATGGACGTCGAGCGAACGGGACACGGCCAGGTAGGCGTCGCCCCACACCTCGTCCATCAGCTGCTGGCGGCTGACCGCCGTACCGGCCCGGGTCGCCAGGGCGGCGAGGATCGCGAACTCCTTGGTGGTCAGCCGCACCTCGGCCCCGCCGACCGTCACCCGGCGCGCGTCGAGGTCGACCTCGACGTCGTCGGCGCGGACCGTACGCGGCGCCGGTGCGGCGGCTGTCGCGGCGCGCCGGGTGACGGCCTCGATACGGGCCAGCAGCTCGGCCAGCCGTACCGGCTTGACCAGGTAGTCGTCGGCGCCCAGCCGCAGGCCGCGCACCACCGACCGCTCGTCGCCCCGCGCGGTGAGGACCACCACCGGCAGACCGCTCACCGCGCGCAGCTTGCGCAGCACTTCGAGGCCGTCGAGGTCGGGCAGGCCGAGGTCGAGCAGCAGCAGGTCGGCCTGCCGGTGACGGACGAGGACCTCCTCGCCGCGCCGCACCCGCGTGGGCAGATGACCGTGCTCGTACAGGGCCTCGGTGAGGGCGTCGGCCACCCCGTCGTCGTCCTCGGCCAGCAGCACGCGCACGGTCGCCTCCCTTCCGTCAGTGGTCGCGGGTCTCGGTCTCCAGCGGCGAGCCGTCGGACGTCTCGCGCATCCGAATGTAGACGAGCAGCGAAATCAGGACACAGGCGGTGACGTAGTAGAAGTACCAGCTCTCGTGCCCGGCGTTCTTGAACCACAGGGCCACGTACTCGGCCGTCCCGCCGAACACGGCCACGGTCAGCGCGTACGGCAGGCCGACGCCCAGCGCCCGGATCGAGGTCGGGAACAGCTCGGCCTTCACCACCGCGCTGATCGAGGTGTACAGGGAACTGACCGCCAGCGGCCCGACCATGAGCAGGAACGCGTACACGGGGTCGCTGGTGTGCGACAGCAGCGTGAGCGAGGGCACCACGACCACCGCGCCGAGCACTCCGAACGCGATCAGCATCGGACGGCGCCCCACCCGGTCGGACAGCAGCCCCATGACCGGCTGCAGCACCACGAACACCAGCAGCGCGAAGAAGTTGATCCAGGCCGCCGTGGGCTTGGCGATCCCGCTGGTGTTGACCATGAACTTCTGCAGATACGTGGTGTACGTGTAGAAGAACAGCGTGCCGCCCATGGTCAGCCCGACCACGACCAGGCACTGCCGGGGGTAGGACAGCAGCATCCGCAGGCTGCCGCGCGCAGGTCCACCACTCTCGCCTCCGTCGCCCTCGGCCGCGACCCGCTCGAAGCTCTCCGACTCGTCCATGCCGCGCCGCAGCCACAGCACGACGATCGCCCCCGCGGCACCGACGACGAACGCGACCCGCCAGCCCCACGCCTCCATCTGCGCGGCGCTGAGCACCTGCTGCAGGACGATCTGCAGACCGAGCGCCGTCAACTGGCCGGCGATGAGCGTGACGTACTGAAAGCTGGAGTAATAGCCGCGCCGGCCCGGCGACGCCACCTCCGACATATAGGTGGCCGACGTCGAGTACTCACCGCCGACCGACAGGCCCTGCAGCAGCCGCGCGGCCACCAGCAGCACCGGCGCGGCGACACCGATCGAGCCGTACGACGGGGTCACCGCCACGATCAGCGAACCGGCCGCCATGAGCGTCACCGACAGTGTCAGCGCCGCGCGCCGCCCACGGCGGTCGGCATAGCGGCCGAGGACCCAGCCGCCGACCGGGCGCATCAGGAACCCGACCGCGAACACCGCGGCGGTGTTCAGCAGCTGGGCGGTCTGGTCGCCGGACGGAAAGAACGCGGCGGCGAAGTACACGCTGAACGCGGTGTACGCGTACCAGTCGTACCACTCGATCAGGTTGCCGATCGATCCGCGCACGATGTTGCTGACGACCCTGCGCTCCGCGCGGCGTGACTTCTGCGCGCGCACGGGTGTGGTCTGTGTGGCCATCGAGAACTCCCTTGTCTGCGGCCCGGGAGCACACAGAGTCGAGGGCATGACGGGGCCGTTCAACATCGCGAACGAAGTCCTAACAGTCCCTTAGGGCTGAGGCGGCGGGGAGTACGACGTCCACGGCCAGGGGCTCGTTCACGTACCCGTGCGATCATCGGCCCCGTGAACTCCCCGTCCAGCCCTCCCCAGGGCATATCCCCCACGGACTCCGCCGCCGACGCCCCCGTCGACTCCGCCGCCAAGTCCCCTGGTTTCGTCGCCGAGTTGAGGGACGCCGTAACGCTCCGGGCGTTCGGACTCGTGCTCGGTGGCCTGCTCGTCCAGCTCGCCTTCGTCGTCTCGTACGTCGGCGCCTTCCACTCGCCCACGCCGCACCGGATCCCGGTCGCGGTGGCCGCTCCGCAGCAGGCGTCCGCGAAGATCGTCGCCCAACTCAACGCCCTCGACGGCAACCCGGTCGAGGCCACGGCGGCCCCCAGCACCGCCGACGCCCGCCAGTGGGTCCTCACGCGGAAGGCCGACGCCGCCTTCCTCTTCGACGCGACCGGCACCAAGGACACCCTCCTGGTCGCCTCGGCCGGCGGGCCGTCGGTGTCGCAGACCGCCACGCAGATCGCCCAGAAGATCGAGGCGGCGCAAAAGCGCCAGATCACCGTCACCGACATCCGGTCCCCGAACTCCGGTGACGGGCGCGGCATGACGTCCTTCTACCTCGTGCTCGGCTGGGTGATCGGCGGCTACCTCACCGCGACGATCATGGGCATGGCCGCGGGTTCGCGGCCCGCCAGCCGGCACCGCACCCTCATCCGGCTCGCCGTCCTCGTGCCGTACGCGATCGTGTCGGGCATCGCCGGAGCGGTGATCGTGGGGCCGGTGTTCGACGCGCTCGGCGGCCACTTCTGGGCCCTGAGCGGCATCGGCACCCTCGTCGTCCTCGCCTCGGCGGCGACCGCGCTCGCGCTGCAGACCCTGCTGGGCCTGCTGGGCACCGGCGTGGTCGTCCTCCTCTTCGTGGTGCTGGGCAACCCGAGCTCCGGCGGTGTGTACCCGGCGCCGCTGCTCCCGTCGTTCTGGAGCGCGATCGGCCAGGCCCTGCCGCCCGGGGCGGGCACCACCCTGGTCCGCAACACCGTGTACTTCTCCGGCAACGCCACCACATCGGCACTCTGGGTGCTCGGCGCCTACGCGGCGGGCGGTGCGCTGCTGGCCTGGTCGGCTTCGTGGTGGCGCGAACGCAAACCTGCCGGCGCCTGACCCGCGGTTCGACGGGGCCCGCGCGAGAGCATGGCGTGGGCCCCGGCTGTCGTGGATCAGGTGGCTGGATTCGGCCCCGGCTCGGTACGGAATCCGCGTCAGGCTTCGAGGCGTTCCGTGTACGCCTCGGTCGGAGGAGCCGGGGTGGGACTCGTCATGCCGACCGACCAGAACCCTGCGGTACCGGGAACGGACGTCACGTCGTTGAGGTACGGCGCCGGCGCCGTACCGGCCGGGCCTCGAACGACGGTCCAGGCGCCGCCGTCCCGCCGCAGGTACGTACTGCGGCTCTGGTCCTGGTAGTTCCAGCCCGATATCCATGCGGCGCTACCCTGCGCATCGCCCGCGATTCCACTCAACGCCCCGACGGTGAAGCCCGCTTCCACCCGCGTCCAGGCCGTGCCGTCCCAGTGGCTCAGCGCGGGGTTGCCGGGGCGGCCGGGCGGCCCGCCGACGCCGGCCTCGGTGCCCACCGCCCACACATCGTCCGGACCGGCCGAGTGAAGATCGGCGATACCCAGACGCAGGCCCGCGATCGGGGGCAGGACCGTCCAGGCTCCGTCCCAGCGGGCCACGAGTCCGGACCATCCTCCGCCGTTCGACTGATCGCCGCTCACCCAGACCTCGCCCGGCGAGCGCAGTACGACCCGGTACAGACTCGCGCTCGCGACGGGCAGCGGGTCCAGCCATTGCCATCGTTGCCCATCCCAGTGCAGCAGCCGGGTGGCGCCGCCTCGGCTGCCGCAGATCCACACCCGCCGGTCGTGGCCGACCGCCACCGCGTTCAACCGAACGTCCGGCTCGCCCTGGCCCGGGAACGTGGCTTCCCGCCAGGTGGTTCCGTCCCAGCGCAGCAGCGGGCTACCGTTCCCGGCAGGCTGGCCCACACTCCACCCGGCGCTGGAGCAGACACCGGCGACGTCGCTCAACCGCGTGTGGTCCAAGTGCGACAGGTCGGTCTTCGTCCAGGCGCTGCCGTTCCACAGCATGGCCAGCGCCCGCCCCTGCGACGGCCCGGCGCGGCCCTCCTCACCGACCGCCCAGCCCAGACGGGAGCCGGCCGCGGCGATACGGCGCAGCTGCGCGGCCGGAGTGCTGCCGGGCGCCGGCACGGCCTGCCAGCCCTGCGTACGGGGCGTCGGCTCGTCGGCCCGGGCCGGACCGGGGCCGAGCGCGATACCCGAGAGGGTGCCGATCGCCCCTGCGACAAATCGCCTTCGTCTCACTGCTGGATCCCTCCAGGCGGATAGGGCCGGACAGGAGGGACCACCGTGAACCAGCGAACCGCAGAGTTCTAGATACTCACGTGACAAAGCCCGTACTGCGTCATGGCTTCGAAGGTCCGGCGGTGGAGGGCTGGGCGGGGATGCGGGGGAGTGAGCCGTAGCGGCGGCTGCGGCGGGCGTACTGTTCGATCGCGTCCCACAGGTCGCGGCGGTCCACCTCGGGCCAGGGGGTGTCGAGGAACAGCAATTCGGCGTAGATGGCCTGCCAGGGAAGGAAGTTGGAGGTCCGCTGGTCGCCTCCGGTGCGCAGCAGCAGGTCGACGTCGGGCAGTTCGGGGACGTGCAGGTACCGGGCGAAGGCATGCTCGGAGACGGAGCCGGGGTCGATCCTCCGGGCGGCCGCTTCCTGGGCGAGCTTGGCCGCGGCTGCCGTGATCTCGGAGCGGCCGCCGTAGTTCACACACATGGTCAGGGTCAGCCCGGTACGGTCGCGGGTGGTCCGCTCGGCCTCGACGAGGGCCTCGACGACCTCGGCCGGCAGGCGAGAGCGCACTCCGGCCCAGCGCACGCGGACGTCCAGTGTCGTGTCGCCGTCCGTCAAGCGGCGCAGGCATGCGGGGATCTCGTACATCAGCGCGTGCAGTTCGTCGGCGGGGCGCTTCCAGTTCTCGGTGGAGAACGCGTAAGCGGTCAGGTGCTTCAGGCCGATCTCCAGGGCACCGTGGACGACGTCGATCAGTGCGTCGGCGCCCGCCCGGTGGCCGTCGCTGCGCGGCAGGCCGCGGGCGGCAGCCCAGCGGCCGTTGCCGTCCATCACGAGCGCGACGTGGCGCGGCATGGCCTCGGCGGGCAGCCGGGGCGGGCGGACGCCGGACGGGTGCGGGGTCGGAGGGTCCGTCGGACGCCGCTGGACGGCCCCCGAGCGCCTCTCCTCGGCCCGGCCGGCCGCTTCGGGCGCGTCTGCCGACGCGGGGTCCGGCGGGCAGGACCGGATGGGGAAGGGGAACAGCCCCCAGGCCAGCGCGGCCTTCGCCCGGGCGGGCAGCAGCAGGCGCAGCCGGGCGCCTCGCGGCAGGGCCGGGCGGCGGTGCAGCAGCGCGGCGGGGGCGTCGGCCGCGGACTGCAGGCGCAGCCTGTACAGGTCGGTGTAGGCGCCGAGCGCGACGCCGACCGCCGGGTGCAGCACCGGTGGCAGCGGGGTGCGGTCCAGCCATGCGCGGGCCCGGTCGGCCAGGCGGCGCACCAGTTCCTCGAACGCCGGGGTGGCGCGCCGGGCCAGCAGGTCCGCCCGGGACACGCCGACCTCGTCCAGGGCTTCCTGCGGCAGCGGCACATGGCCGCGGGCCAGGTCGTCGGAGAGATCGACGAGGGCGTCGGTGAGGTAGAGACCGTCCACGGCGGTCTGCCACGCCACCGCCGCGTCGGGCACGCCCACGGCGAGTGTCTCCGGCTCGGCGGACAGGCCCGCGGCCCGCAGCAGCAGGGAGCCCGCGCGCAGCCAGAACGGGGTGTTGACCAGGCTGCTGTAGCGCCGCCACTCCTGCCATGTGGCGAACTACCGTCCGTGGATGTCCTGGCGCAGCTCCTCGAACACCGTGTGCAGGAATCCCGGCGGCAGGTTCCAGGTCAGCATGGTGTGGATCAGCGCCTGTCGTACCGGGTCGCCGCTGCGGCCGTCACGCAGGTCCGCGTCGAACGCCGAGATCCATGCCTCCAGCCGCCTGGCCCGCTCCGGATCCGGCCCGCCGACGGATCCGCTCCGGCTGCCAGGGGTTTGTGTGCCGCAGGGATGCGTCGGCCAGGTCGTCCACGGCCCGTACGGCGCCGTACAGGGCCCAGGTGGCGGTCCGCAGCGGAGGCGGCAGCAGCAGGGAGACGGCGTACTCGACCTCGCCCGTGGCTCGGGTGGCGCGACGGCACGCCTCGTAACCGCGGCGCAGGGCCGCATCCTGGATGCCGCTGCGCTGGTAGACCCGGGCGGGGGACAGGGTCGGAGACCTCACCTCACGCCTCCTCTTCCGGGGTCGCGGGCGCCTGCTGGGGGATCCAGGCCAAGGCCAGGGCACTGCCGACGGCGGTGAGCAGGAAGCCCAGCAGCAGTCCGCCGAGGTTGGCGGCGACCAGGCTGACCAGGGACAGCACTGCGGCCAGGACGCCGGAGAAGTAACGCAGGGCGGGGTTGCGCCACGTCGTCACACCGGCGACGACGAACAGCGCCCCGAGGGTCCACGAGGCGGCACCCGCGGTCCCGGTGAACCGCAGGAAGCCCAGCCCCACCCAGGAGACGCAGATCAACTCCAGCCCGCCGAGGCCCAGCAGCAGCCCCGCCGCGAACGGGCGACTCCGCCGCCACCCTTGCAGGCCGCACCGCCGGCCAGGCCGAATCGCCGTACTCATCGGGCCGCTCCCGGCTCACAGCCGCCCGCATCCCGGCGCACGTCGATGGAGACACCCCGGGAGGTGATCGTCCCGGCAGTGAAGGCGTGCGGCTGCGTGGTCACCGCGCTGCCGCTGACCTTCTGCGCGCCTACGGTGAACAGGCCCGTGGGCTCCTGCAGGGACACCCGCGGGGTGCTGAACTTCGCGCCGGAGAGCTTCACCGACCGGGCCGTGGCCTTGCCCGCCTCCACCGTCAGGCCAGTGGCGGAGGCCCGCTCGATACGTACGACGGCCGTCACCGCTCCGACGACCGGCAGGTCGGCGGTGGAGGTGACGCAGGCGTCCTCCACCGTGGCCTGCTCCACCCGCGTCGCCAGTGCCGGCAGCAGCCCGCCACGGCCCGAGGCGGCCGGGGAGGCCGACACACCCGATGCGGACACCCGCGCGGCATGCACGGTGACCGGAACCTCCCCCGTGAACGCCACCGACACGGCACCTGCTGCGCTTCCGGCCAGCAGGAGGCACCCACCAGCAGGGGAGCCAGCGCCAGGGCGAACCGGCGGCGGCTTGTCCGCCCGGCGCCGATGCTGGTCATCACGGGGAAGTCGTCATCGATCACGACCGACCCAACGACCGTCCCGGACCGAAGTACCGCCAAGCCCACGATCGGCTGATATGACACCGCGGCCGGTTGTCGCGCCGGGATTTCCCAGGTGACGTTCACTGCCGTTCGTGTCTGCCGTTGCCCTGACGGTCGTAGTTGGCCTCCGGACCTCACGGCGCGGTCATCACCGCGCACTCAGCACGTGCGCGGGTGGCGGACCTCGCCCGTGCCCAGTGTGATCACGGCCCGGGGCCGCATGGGTTCCTCGCCGCGGCGGGAGAGCAGAACCACCTCCTCGACCAATGCCGACAGCGTGCCGAGCCGGACGGCACACTCGGTCGCCAGGCGCTGCGGGTCCTGGGTGCGGCCGAGGGACAGATGCGGGGTGAAGCGGCCGCCGCGCCCTTGGCAGAGCGGGAACCGCAGCTGCAGCTCCCGACGGAGACGGGCCCATGGCGCCGTGTCCGCCGCGGCCGGATCGAGCCAGACCGTCGCGTAGTGCCGGTGCCGGAAGTACCGCACCCCGGCCAGGCGCGCCGTGAACGTCGTGCTGTGCGCCGCGACGGCGGAGAGCAGCGGCACGGCCCGGGCGAACTCATCCTCCGGCACGAAGCCGAACAGCAGATTCACATGCGGCGGCCAGCGCCGTACCTGCGGATCGTGCTCCCAGCGGATGTCTTGAATGGCCGGCCAGAGCTCTGCAGGCGGCAGCCATGCCACCGCCGTCCGGGCCGTCGGCGTCACATTGAGCGCACCCATCGGCTCCGCCCCGCCGAAAGCAGGATTACCGTTCACCTGGCCATGGTCCCAAATGTCTCGACCGCCGATCCAGCTCAAACCAACGTGTCAGCAATGAAATTGACCGTGCATCAGTTCTGGAATCAAGTACAACTTTGCCCGTTCTTGGTGTAGCCCGGCCGTCGATTACGTGAGCCTCGTGGGCACCAGGCGGTGACTGCAAGCCCTGCCAGAACAGGGGCGGCGCGATCACCGTTCCCCCCACGTACGGTAAGAGGCAACAAGGATGACGATGAACCGCACGCTGCGCTGCGGCGGCCGCACACTGGCGTTGACGGCGACCACGCTCGGGGTGATCGCGGCAGCCGTGCCCGCTGTGGCGGAGGAGCAGCCGACCGCGGAGCAGATCATCGCCGACTGCGCTTCCGGAGAAGGCATATGCAGCCTCAATTCCCCGGAAATCGGCGAAGCTTACGTCGGCAAGCCCCGACAGGTCTCCGAACTGCTCTACAACTGCACCCCCTCGCCCGCCTCCCAGTCGATGTCGTGGGCGGACACCGTGGGCTCCTCCCACTCGGTGGGAGGCTCGGTCACCGTCGGGGGAGGCATCGAGGGCATCATCACCGCCAGTGTGACCGCGACGTACAACTACACGTGGCAGAGTTCGCACACGGAGACAAGTACCTTCACCGTGACCGTGCGGCCGGGAGAAGTGGGCTGGATCTCCCGCGCCCAGGTGATGCAGCAGATATCGGGCACGTGGCAGACCCACTACGACGACCCCAAGTGGGGCCACTACTACTGGTTCGTACCCGACGTGATCACCGGCCCCGCCCCGAACGGCACGGACGGCAAGCACAGCGCGGTCGTGGTCGAGTCCCGCAAGATGACGGCCGCCGAGAAGGAGCTCTGCTCCACCGGCTCCACCCAGGACAAGCTCTTCACCCGCTGACCCGGCACGGAGATGACGCTGCCGCTGCCGTTCAGAAGTCCGTGGGCAGCCCACTCACCTCGGCGATGCCCCGCAGCTCTTCGGTCTGCCTGTGCCGTTCCCTGATGTAGTCGGCGATCTCGCCGAGGCGGACGGGGTCGGACGCGGTGGTCGCATCCGTGACGATCCTGACCGGGCCGGTCTCGTCGACATCGATCTCGATCACTTCGTTGTCCAGGCGGCCGGTGACGGCGGTGGCGATGACGAGGGCGGCCTCGTCACGGACCTCCTGGGGCAGCTCGTCGCCGTCCTCCGTGTCCAGCGCGAGGTCGAGACTGGAGAGGCGCTCCTCTTCGATCGCCTGAAGGGCTGGTTCCACCACGCGCAGTAGAAGGCGGTAGTCCTCCGTGTCCATCCGGATGCGCAGGAGGTCCAGGTACACGTCCACGGGCCGGCCGTCGTCATGCGGAATCTCGGAATCGCTCATCCGCACCGTGTTCCCCGTACGACGGCGCTCAGACCTTTCGCCAGCGGGCCATCGCGAAAGAGAACAAACCGAACAGCATCAGCCCGGCCGCGACGCAGACCAGCAGCCAGGGGCCCAGCGGCGTGTCGGCGAAGGCACGCAGCGTGTCGTCCAGCCCCTTGGCCTGGTCGGCTTCGTAGGCGATGGCCGCGCGGACGGCGAAGACGCCGGCCCCGGCGAACACCAGCCCGCGGGCGGCGCCGCCGGCCACGCCGGTGACGTCCACCAGCTGCCGTGTCCGGTGGCTCATCCGCCCGAGCCTGAGCTTGTCGTGGTACTTGCGCAGGACCGCCCGTACGCCGATCCAGCCGCCGGCCACGACTACGGCGATCCCGGCCGCGCCGACCAGCCACTCGCCGGCGGGCAGCTCCAGGGCCCTGGCGGTGGCGTCCCGGGACTGCTGGTCGCTGGATCCGCCGCCGCTCTGGTTCCGGCTCGCCGCGAACGACAGCACGGAACAGGCGACGAAGACGTAGAACGCACAGCGCACGGTCGCCAGCAGCCGCTTGCGCGCGCTGCGGCCGTCCTGCCCGACGGAGCCGAAGAGCGCCTCGGACAGCCGCCACAGGGCCATGCCGACGAGTCCGATGCCCAGCGCCCACAGCAGCAGCGCGCCGAACGGCTTCTGCAACAGTTCGGCCAAGGCTCCTGCGCGGTCGGCCTGCTCGTTCGTGTCGCCGAAGGCGATCTGCAGCGCCAGCGCACCGACGAGCAGATAGATCACACCCCGGGCGGCGAGGCCGGCCCGCGCCGCCCCCTCGGTGACCGAACCCCGCGCCGCCCGCCGTGCCCGGAACCGTCCGGTCCATGCCAACGCACTCGTGTCCATGCAGACCTCCCGGCACTCCGAATGCCCCGGCTCGCCCGCCACACACGCTGACGGACAGGCCGAGTGCCCCCTGCATGCCTGGCCGGACAGTCCGACCGAGCACGAGGAGCGGGCGAAGAGCGCACCGACGTTGTCCCTTCATCCGCTCCCACCCATACGCCCACTCGTACAGGAGGCCGGAACGATGTCCGCATCTTCGTGGCTTCTGCCAGTACGTCGGTCTGCCGGGGTGCGGAAAGACTGCCTGCCAGAGGCCGCGGCGCGTCCCGGCAACGGGGGCCCGCGGCCAAGGACATGACGAAGCACAGCGGAGGACACCACGTGAGCGTGCAGCAGTACGACGAGATCGGTGAGGCGTTCGAGGGCTTCAAGTCCCTTCCACTGACGCGGTACGGGGAGGTGCCCAGCTTCCTGGCCATGGTCGGGGACGTGCGCGGCAAGTCGGTCCTCGACCTCGCCTCCGGCACCGGTTTCTACAGCAGGGAGTTCAAGCGGCGCGGCGCCGCGGAGGTGCTCGGCATCGACATCTCCGGTGAAATGGTCGCCGCCGCACAGAAGTTGGAGGAGCTCGATCCGCTGGGTGTGCGCTACGAGGTGGGCGATGTCTCCGAACTGCGGCCCCTTGAGCGGCACTTCGACCTCGCCATCGGGGTCCAGCTGCTCAACTACTCCCGGGACATGGAGGACTTGGAGCGGATGTGCCGCAACGTGCACCGGAGCCTGGTGCCCGGCGCCGAGTTCTTCGTGCTCGCCCAGTCACCCGACTACCAACCCGACGCGCAGTCCCTGGAGAAGTACGGCTTCCGCTGCGAGCCGACCGGCGAGGAGATCGAGACCGGACCGCGCTTCCGGGTCACGGCGCTGCTCGACCCGCCGATCAGCATCGTCAGCACCGCCCTGCGCCGCGAGGTCTACGAAACGTGTCTGCGGGCGGCCGGATTCGGCGAGGTGACCTGGGTCCCACTGGAGGTGTCCGACGCCGGAGTACGCGAGTTCGGTGCGGACTTCTGGGCGGACTTCCGCGCCAACCCGCCACTGGAGATGCTGCGCTGCCGCGCCTGACGACCGGCCGGATCTCCCGCCGGTCCGACCTGGACCGGCTTGAACAGCCACGCGGGGGCGGGGGGACATCCTCGACCAGGTTGGCCTGCCGGGAGGAAGCCGCGGTCGACTCCCCGCCGCCACCAGATGCACGACGGCGAACGAACACCCGCAGATCGCTGTCGGTCCTCCGCCCTCCGCCCTCCGCTGTCGTCGAAGTCGTCGAACTCGTCGTGGCCGACAAGCCCCCGTCCGGCGTCGACGCCGCTTGCGGACGCGTCATAACCATCGGCGCCGCCTCCCCGAATACCTCTGCCATGCGCTGCGACGGCGGGGTCGGGGGGGCTGGTAGGAGTATTCGGGGAGGCGCAAAAGGGCTTGAACACGATCAACCCGTCCTGCGGAGCGGGATACTGGTGGCTTCTTGCGACGCGGCGGCGATCAGGGGAGCGGCTCGGTGAACTCTTCCGGAGGAAAGGGCGGTTGGGGCGTGGGGGATGACTGGGGCGGGCGGCACGCGGTGGTGGTGGGCGGGAGTCTCGCGGGGATGCTCGCGGCGCACGTTCTGGCTGGGCACGCCGACCGGGTGACCGTCGTGGAGCGCGACCGGTTCCCGGACGGGACGAGGCCGCGGCCGGGCGTCCCCCAGGGCAGGCATCCGCACGTCCTGCTGGAGGCCGGGCAGGTGGCCCTGGAGTCGCTGCTGCCAGCCATCCTGGCGGAGCTACGGGCCGCGGGGGCGCCGCGGGTGGGCATGCCCTCGGACATGGTGCTGTGGCAGAACGGCCGCTGGTTCCGCCGGACGCCCGCCACGACACACATCTACACCGGTTCCCGCGCGCAACTCGAGGAGCTGGTGCGGCGGCGGGTCCTGGCCAATCCCGTGATCGGCGTGGAGGAGGGGACCGATGTCGTAGGGCTCCTCGGCGACGCCTCACGCGTGCGGGGCGTGGTGCTGCGGGACCGCTCCGGCGACGCCCGCGGGGAGCAGCGGGCCCTGGAGGCCGACCTGGTCGTCGACGCCTCCGGCAGCGGCACGAAGGCCCTGCAGTGGCTCACGTCGATCGGGGCCGAGGTCCCGCACGAGGAGACCATCGACACGGGGCTTGCCTACGCCTCGCGCATCTACCGCGGCAAGAGCGGCGTCCTCGACGGTGACACCCTCGGCTACTACGTCTACCCGAGCCCCGACCAGGTCCACGCCGGCGGTGCGCTGCCGCTGGAGGACGGCAGCCATCTGGTCATCGTCTCGGGGCTGCGCGGTGACGAACCGCCCACGGGCGACGACGAGTTCGTGACGTACACCAAGAGGCTGCCGCATCCGCTTCTGCACCGGTGGCTGGACGAGGCCGAACCGCTCTCGCCGGCGTTCGGCTACCGGCGGACCGCCAATGTCCGCCGCCGCTACGACGTGCCCGGCAGTGGCCCGGCCGGCTTCGTCGCCACCGGCGACGCCCTGTGCACCTTCAACCCGATCTACGGGCAGGGCATGGCCGTCGCCGCGATGAGCGCGGTCGCTCTGCGCGATGCACTGTCCGATCCACGCCGGACCCCCACGACGCGGCGCGTGCAGCAGGCACTCCTCGCGGCGTCCCGGCAGGCGTGGGACATCTCCGCCGGGGCGGACCGCAAGATGCCGGGCGCGATCGGCAACGCGGTGGCCGGCAGGCCCGCGGACCGCGCCGCCGACTGGTACCTGGGGCGCGTCCAGGAGTGCGCTACCGGCGACCCCGTCGTAGGGCGCGCCTTCCGCTCCGTACTGACCCTCTCCGCACCCGTCACCGCCCTGTTCGCCCCGCCTGTAGCCCGAGCCGTCCTCTTCCGCCCGCCGGCTACGACCCCTGCCGAGCCGCCGGCGACACCGGAGGAACCGGGGGCCTGAGCGAGGTTGGCACTTGGACAGGCAATGCGCTGCCGCGAGGCTCGCCGGGCTCCTCAACGCTTTGCCGACTTGGGCGAGTTGGCTGACCTGCTCCGGCGATGTGCGGCGGTGGTGCGGTGCTGACATTTGTCATGTCGAGGGCCGGACGATCGTTTCTACCGGTGGCCCGTCGGCGGCCGGGAAGCTGGGTGCATGACGACGAACACGGGGACCAGCATCAAGGGAAGTGCCACCAACGGCCGGCGTGCGGTGCGGAATTTCGCGCCGCTGCTCATCGATGTGGCGGTGCCCCTCGGGGCGTACTACCTCCTGAAGAACGGCTTCGGGATGAGCACGCTGATGGCGCTCGGCCTGAGCAGTATCGTGCCGGCCGTGCGGACCGGGTGGGGCGTGGTGAAGGCGCGCGAGGTCAACGGGCTGGCGGCCCTCATCCTGTTCGTGAACGTCGTGTCTGTGCTGCTCGGCTTCGTGGCCGGTGACCCGCGGTTGATGATCGCCAAGGACAGCGCGGTCAGCAGCACGATCGGGATCGGGATCATCGTGTCCGTGGCGCTCGGCAAGCCGATGATGACGGCCGGTATGAAGCCCTGGGTGGTGAAGGGGGACCCGGGCCGGGAGGCCGCGTGGGCGCGGCTGCACGCCGGGTCGGTGCGGTTTCGGCGGGCCGAGCGGGTGTTCTCGCTGGTGTGGGGTGGCGTACTGCTCGCGGAGTGCGTGGTGCGGGTCGTGGGGGCCTACACGCTGCCGGTGGACACCATGGTGTGGGTCGGCAATGTGATCATGGTCGTCGCCATGGGGGTGGGCTTCCTGGTCGGCGGTGCGCTGGGCGCCGGTCCGATGGCTCGGATGGTCATCGCGGAGGCGAAGTCGGAGGCGAAGACCAAGGAGGAGGGCGAGGGGGAGGGGGAGACTGAGGCTGGTCGGCCCGTCGAGTCCTTCGAGGGCGATCTCGACTCCGCCGGCCTCGCCACCGCCCAGCAGAGCTGAGGGAGATTCACAGCTACGGTTCGTCGTGGTGTGCGGAGGCCTCCGCGACCTTCTTGAGCGCCGACGCCGTGGCAGGGTCGCCGACCTTGGCGGGTTGATCGTGCCTGCCGTGTTCAGGGCGGTCGTGCTGGAAGTGGGAGGGGGCCAGCCTGTCGCCGGGGCTGTGGGACTCCGACGGGGCGTCGGCGGCTCCGGCGGGATCATTGCCGGCCCCGACCGCAGTTGGCCGCCGCCCGCTGTCCTGCGCCATGTCGTTCTGTGCCGTCTTTCCCTGCGAGCCCTGGCGGGGGCGCGGCTGGGTCAGCCAGGCGACGGCCGCCCCGGTGAGAGCCAGGGGCCATTCCACCACGCCGGCCACGCCGAGCACCCCGGCTCCGGTGTAGACCGCGATCCGCCGTCCGCGTGGCGAGACCGCTCCAATCCGATCCAGCGCACCGCCGGCGACCCGGCTCACCTGCCCGGCTCCGGGCAAGTGGCGGAACCCGGCGCCCAAGGCCCGCAACGGCTGAGGGAGATCCGAGGAACTCGTCCTGACCTGGCTCATTGCGTACTCCCTCCGCGCGTCACCAACGGTTCCCGGTCCGAGTTTCCCCCGTTCCATCATGTATGCGGCATTGGGTGGATATCGGGGTGCTATGGAAGCTCAAGCGCTCAGGAGGCCGATCAGCAGGGCGAGAGGCGCGAAGATCAAGGGAATCGACGTGGGGGAACGCTGAGTCGACAGGCCGGTGGGCCTCCCGGAGGCGCCACGGGCGGTACGCGACCACCCCGTGCGCACAGTCCAGTGCTCACCGCGCCGGCAGCAGCACTCCGGGATTGAGGACGCCGGCCGGGTCGAGAGCGGACTTGGCGGCGGTGAGCGCGGCGGCGAAGGGGCCGGGGCGCTGGCGGTCGTACCAGGGCCGGTGATCGCGGCCGACCGCGTGGTGATGGGTGATCGTGCCGCCGCTTTCCGCGATCGCCTCGGAGACCGCGGCCTTGATGTGGTCCCACTGGCTGACGATGCTGCCCCAGCGGCCGGGCGCGTACACACTGAAGTACGGCGCCGGGCCGTCCGGGTAGACATGGGTGAAGCGGCACGCGATCACCCCCGTCCCCGCGACCTCGGCGAGAGCCCGCCGTGCCGCCTCGGTGACCGCCTCATGCAGTGCGCCGAACCTGTCCCAGGTGCAGGCCGTCTCGAAGGTCTCGGCGATCACCGAGTGGCGAGCCAGCGCGTCCCGTTGGTAAGGCATCCGCAGGAACGACGAGCGCCATGTCTCGGCGGCGGACTCGCCGCGCACGTCGCCGACGGACTCACCTCGCGCGTCGCCATCAGACCTTCCCGCAGCGTCGGCGGACGGCTCGCCGCCGTGGTCCCGGCACAGTTCCACCGCTCGCTCCAGACCGGCGCGCACCGGGTGGTCCGCCGACTCGAAGGCGAGGACGAGGACGCCGCCGCCGACGCTCACGCCGGCGTTGATCAGCGCCTCGGTCGCGTCGAGCAGACGGCAGTTCGCCGGGTTCAGCCCGCTCTGCGCGACGGCCCGGGTGGCCGCCACCGCCGATTCGTAGTCGCTGAACCGCACGGAGGTACCGGCGCGCCAACGCGGGCGCTCCTGCAGACGCATCCATGCCTCGGTGATGATCCCCAGCGTTCCCTCACTGCCCAGGAAGAGCCGGTCCGGTGACGGTCCGGCACCCGAGCCCGGCAGCCGCCGCGACTCGCTGATCCCGACGGGTGTCACCACACGCATCGATTCGAGCAGGTCGTCGATGTGCGTGTACAGCGTCGCGTAGTGCCCGCCCGCCCGGGTGGCGAGCCAGCCGCCCAGAGTGGAGAACTCGAAGGACTGCGGAAAGTGCCGCAAGGTCAGGCCGTGCGGCCTCAGTTGGTCTTCCAGCTGCGGGCCGAACACGCCCGCCTGGATCCGCGCGGCACGACTGGTGGCGTCGATCTCCAGGACCCTGCTCAGACGCTCGAGGTCGACGGTGACGACGGCGGGGTGGTCGTCGCACCGCGCCTCGACACCGCCCACCACCGAACTGCCGCCGCCGAACGGGACCACCGCGATGCCCTCGCGAGTGCACCAGTCGAGCAGGTCGGTCACGTCGCGCTCGTCACGGGGGCGGGCGACGAGGTCCGGTACATGGCGCAGGTCCCCGTGCAGATTGCGCACCACGTCCCGGAACGCCTTGCCATGCGCGTGCGCGGCCCGGTCGGCCGGATCGGCGGAGCACACGCCGGCCAGGGAGGCCGGGGGAGCCACGCGCGGCCCGGGCAGATCGAGCGAGGCGACGCTGGGCGGCTCGTGGGCCGTCAGCTCGCCCGGCATCACTGCCCGCACCCGCCCCAGCAAGGCGTCGAGCTCCGCACCGCCCACCGCGATCGCGTCATGTCGCCCGCTCTCCCTGCGCCGTCCGTCGAATTGACCAGTGGGTAAATTACTGCTCGGTCATATCGTTGGCTAGGATGAGCCTCATGGGCAAGGCCGGAACCAAGGGCGTCTCCCGCGCCGATCGGGAGCTGCAGATCGTCGACGTGGCCGTGGAGGAGTTCGGCAGACACGGCTACGCAGGCGTGTCCGTCGCCGCCGTCGCACGGCGCGCGGGCATCTCCAAGCCCCTCATCTACAGCTACTTCGACTCCAAGGACGGCCTGTACCTCGCCTGCGTCCACCATGTCGGCGCCCTCTTGGTGGACTCGGTGGCCGCCGCCCGGTCCCGCAGCGGATCGACCGGTCACGCCGTCGACACGCTCACTGCGATCTTCACCGCGGTCGAGCACTGCCGGTATGCCTGGTCCGTCCTCTACGACCCGGCTCTGCCCCCGGCCGGCGAGATGCGCGACGCCGTGAACCGCTACCGTGAGCGCCTCGCCGCCATGGGCGCCGCCGGTGCCGCGCAGCTGCTGGCCGGTGCCGGACAGGACGACCCGCTCGACCACGACCTGCTCAACCACGTGTGGCAGCACGCCGTCACAGCCGTGATGCGCTGGTGGTTCGAGCACCCGGATCAGAACACGTCCGAGATGACGGCCCGTTGTGCCCGCCTCCTCATGGCCCTCGGCACCGGCTGACCCGGGCACGCCGTCATCGCTCACCGCACGAGGCCATCCGCCCGGCCGGCAGGGCGAGTTGTGGATGTGACGTGCCTGGGTGCGAGGGGCTGATCCGCCGGACAGGCTCTAGCGAGCGATCGCGTCCGCCCCCGCCTGCGCGAACTTCTCGTCCAGCGCGCCGGACGGGGCGCCCGCGACGCCGATGCCGGCGATCGGCGCCTTGTCGGCGGTGACGGGGACGCCGCCCGCCAGGAACAGGGTGCCGGGGATGTCCTTGAGGTTGGGGGCCTGTGCCAGGCGCTCGGCCAGCTGGGAGGTGGGGGCGTTCCAGGCGACCGCGGTGAACGCCTTGCGCTCGGCGGACTCGTAGGACTGCGGTCCGGCGCCGTCGCCGCGCAGGGTGACGATCGTGTTGCCGTTGCGGTCGACGACGGCGACCGTGACGCGCTGGTTCTCCTTCTCGGCGGCGTCGAGCGCGGCCTGCGCGGCCTTGGTGGCGGCGTCGATCGTCAGGTGGGTGGAGGTGGTCGTGGCCCGGTCCGGGGCAACGGCCGAGGTGGTGGCGGCGGGCGCCGAGGCGGGTGCCGAGGCGTTCGCGGACACCGCGCTGAAGCCCGCCAGGGCGACGACGGCGAGCACGGCGCCGCCGGTGGCGACGCGGGCACGGCGGGAGAACTGCTTGTGCACTCGGTTCATGGGTCGGTCGACTCCTTCGGTGGGCGGGCGGCCCGGTTGCCGCCCCGCTTCGTCCGCCCTCCACCCTCGACCCGGAACCAGGCCGCGACGGTCGACGTTCCGGCTGCCTCCCGGTCGCGCGACGGACGACACCGGTGTCATCCGATCGGTTGACCTGCCCGGCCCGCGCACCGGGCCACAATGAAGGTGTTTGCCCAGTTCAGCGCCCACAAGCGGGAAGGGAGGCGACCCCGTATGGGGAACCGGCCGTACGAACCGGACGCCGTGGACACCCGGTGGCTCGGCGCCGTGATGCACGCGGCGTTCTTCCTGCTGCTCGGCGGAGCGCTCGCCCGCTTCCTGCTGCGCCACCCCGGCGAACCGAGTACGCCGTGGATCACCGCGCTGTGCGTAGTGCTCACCGTGCTGCATCTGCTGGGCCCCAAGGCCGGTGACGCGGGCCCACGGCCCACTCGGCGGCACACGGCCTGGCTGGCGCTGGTCGTCGTGGTGTGGATGATCCTCGTCGTGCTCGCCCCCAGCTTCGCCTGGTGCGCGGTGCCCCTGTTCTACACCGGCCTGCGCACGCTGCCGCCGCGCGCGGCACTCGCGCTCGTGGCGCTCCTGACCGTGTTCGTCGTCGCCGCGCAGGTACAGCTCGCGGGCCGCTTCGACCCCAACCTGGTCCTCGCCCCGCCCGCCGTCGCCGCCCTCGCCACCGCCGTGTTCCTCCAGATGGAACGGCACACCGCACGCCAGCGCGTCCTGATCGACGACCTGATCCGCACCCGCCACGAACTCGCCGCCGCCGAACGCCGCGGGGGCACCCTCGCCGAACGCCAGCGGCTGTCCATGGAGATCCACGACACGCTCGCCCAGGGCCTGTCCAGCCAGCGGATGCTGCTCCAGGCGGCGGACCGGGTGTGGGACAGCGAACCGGCCAAGGCCCGCGCCCACGTCCGCACCGCCGCGTCCGTCGCCGAGCACAACCTCGCCGAGGCCCGGCGCTTCGTGCACGACCTGGCCCCCGCCGACCTCGCCCGCGGCGGCGGTCTCGCCCAGGCGCTGCGCGCCCTGGCCGCACGCGAGGCCGGTTCCGGTTCCGGGGCGCACCTCGCCGTGCGCGTCCACATCGACGACGACGGCCGACTCCCCGAGTTGCCCGACCGGGTCCAGTCCGCCCTGCTGCGCATCGCCCAGGGCGCCCTGGCCAACGTCCGTGAACACGCCGTCGCCGACAACGCCACGCTCACCCTCACCCTCCTCGACGACGCGGTTGTCCTGGACGTCACCGACGACGGCCACGGCTTCGACCCCACCGCACTGCCCGCCTCCCCAGACGCGGAACGCGGCCACGGACTGCCCGCGATGCGGGCCCGCCTACGTGCCCTCGGCGGCACCCTGACCGTCGAATCCGCTCCCGGCGAGGGCACCGTCCTGTCCGCCGCCGTCCCCCTGGAGGCGCCCCGATGACCCCCGACCGCGCTCCCGTGCGGATCCTGGTCTGCGACGACCACGCCGTCGTACGGGCCGGGCTGCTCGCCCTGCTGGACAGCGCCCCGGACATCGAGGTCGTCGGCGAGGCCGGCACCGGCGAGGAGGCGCTCGCGCTGGCCGCGAAAATCGCCCCGGACGTGGTGCTGATGGACCTGCAGCTCGGTGAGGGCATCGACGGCGTGGAGACCACCCGCCGCCTCACCTCCGCGCCCGGCTCCCGCGCCCACGTCCTGGTCCTGACCACCTACGACACCGACGCCGACATCACCCGCGCCATCGAGGCGGGCGCCACCGGCTACCTGCTCAAGGCCGAACGCCCCGACGAGCTCTTCGCCGCGATCCACGCCGCCGCACAGGGACGTACCGCCCTGTCGGCACCGGTCGCCAGCCGCGTCATGGCCAACCTGCGCCGACCCCGCCCCACCCTCACCGACCGCGAACGCGACATCCTCGCCCAGCTCGCCCGAGGCATCGGCAACCGCGACATCGCCCGCGCCCTGTACATCAGCGAGGCCACGGTCAAGACCCACCTACGGCGCATCTACGACAAGCTCGGCGTCGACACGCGCGCGGGCGCGGTGGCGGTCGCGAAGGAGCGACGTCTGCTGCCGTGACGTACGGTCCGCCTGGAGCGCGCATACGGAAGGGGCGGGCCGCCCGCCAGTGTGCGCCCCGCCCCGTCGATGTGAGGCTTTACCTCGGCCGTGGTGGCTCAGAAGGTAAATGCCGCAGCCCCTTGAGTTTCCTTGATGCAAGGATTGGCGAAGGCGTGCTCGTAGTTTATGCGTGTACCACGCCATACACCTTGAACGGTGACGACAATGGGGCGGTATTCCCTGGTGCAGATTTGTGCCGCCTCATTCCCGCGGAGTGTGGCCAAGCGGTCGAGGTCCCCGTTCACGCGGTCCAGATCCGCGCAGGCTTGTCGCGGGTCGGGGTGAGTTCCCGAGGTGGTGTACGCACAGTTCACCGTCACCGCGCGCTCCGGTGTCGCGGTGGCGGCCTTCTCTCCGTGGCCAGTGGTCATGACCAGCGCCGAGGGGGCGTACAGCGAGGCGGGTGCGGGGGCGGGCGCGCTGTGGGCAGGCATGCTCAGAGGGCCCGCAAGAGCCGTGGTGAGCAGGGCCCCTGCCATTGCCCAACGTGTCATTGGTCGCATGATGTGACTCCTTTCTGTTTGCGGTGTTCGATGCCTCGAAGTACCCGCCTTGTCGCTCCCGTCTCAGGACGCTGGTGCTGAATTCTGTCCTGCCGCTGGAATTCGGACCCCATTGCCTATTCAATCAGTGGCTGGAATGGCAGATCGGTCCTCATGGTCGGGGAGGTGAGAGGTCTTTCATTCCGTTCGCCGGTTGAAGGTGTGGCCGATGTGCCTGGGGTATGAAATGGCCTGAAATCTGTCCTCGCGGGGCGAGGCACGCACGGGCGTTTACGCTCCCGCGCTCCTCAGCCGGCGGGCGGCATGTCCGTGGGGCTGGAGTCGAGTCCGGGCCGTTTGCCGGCCCAGGCGCCGCGGGTGAAGTCGGGGATCTCGACCGGGCGGCCCTGCCTCGCCAGGGACGCGGCGCTCAGGGGGACCGCCGCGCACCAGGCAGCAGAGTCGTACACGTCGATGTCGGGCACCAGCCCGGCACGCATCAGCTGGACGGTGCGCCACTGCAGGACGTAGTCCATGCCGCCGTGACCGCCGTTGTTCGCGGCGTCGTCGCCGACCTTCCGCCACAGCCAGTGGTCGTACTCCTTGCGGTAGTCGGCGAAGTCGCGCCAGGTGTGGCCGCCGTGGTCCGGTTCGAGATAGACGCGTGCGCCGGTCGGGGCAGGTCCGGCGTAGTCCTCGACGATCCCGCGGCTGCCGGCGAGGGTGTTGATCCTGCTGTACGGCCGGGGTGAACTCACCTCGTGCTCGGCCCGGATGACCCTGCCCCTCTCCGTCTCGATGAGGCAGGTGACCAAGTCACCGTTGATGTACGTCTCCTTCCAGGACGGGTGGTCCCGGGGGATGAAGCGCTCGCGGTAGTCGGCAAGTCCCCTCGGCGCGGTCGCGGTGGCGCGCAGGGTGGTCATCCGGTCGCCGCGGTTGATGTCCATGGCCGCCGCGATCGGGGCCAGCCCGTGCATGGGGTACAGGGACGCGGTGCTGCGGGTGTGCCACAGCCGTCGCCAGGAGTCGGTGTAGTACGTGTCTGAGAAGAGGAGTTCGCGCAGGTCGTGGAGGTAGCCGCCATGGCCGTTGGTGATGTCGCCGAACAGGCCGGCGTGCGCCATCCTCAGCATGGCCAGCTCGTTACGCCCGTAGCTGCAGTTCTCGGCGAGGAGCAGGTGCTTGCGGGTGCGCTCGGAGGTGTCGACCAGGTCCCACAACTGGCGCAGTTCGGTCGCGACGGGGAGTTCCACCACGGCGTGCCTGCCGCTTTGCAGCGCGGCTCTGCCGTGCTCGTGGTGGAACTCCCACGGCGTGGCGACATACACCAGGTCGATGTCGTCGCGCTGGAGCATCCGGGCGTAGGAGTCGGCTGATCCGCCGTATTCGGCGGGGCGGGGCTCGCCCTTGCTCACCAGCCGGTCGGCGGCGCCTCGCGCGCGGTCGGCGCGGATGTCGCAGACGGCGGTCACGGTGCAGCCGGGTACGGCCGCCCATCCCGTGACCATGCCTCCGCCACGGTTGCCCAGGCCGATGACACCGACGCGGACGGTTCTGTGGACCTCGAACGGCACGCCGATCATCGACTTCTGTCCGGGACGGCGGCGGGGCACCTGTTCGGTCGCGGCGGACGCGCCCGGTGCCGCGGTGGTCATCCCGGCCGCGAGCGCTCCGGTGGCGACGGCTCCGCCCAGGAGCAGTCGGCGTGAGACAGCGGGTGTTTCGGACATGACGGCAACACTCCTCGGTGAGGTGGCTTGCATCACTGTCGGGGCACTGTCAGGGCACTGTCGGGGCATGACTCTGCGGGCTTCGAGGATGCATGTCAATATGTGCTCGATAGAAAGCAGTTCCGAGCAATATCGAGCATCCTTCGGCTGGCCTGCAGCTTGCCAGACCGGTCCGATCGGTCCGGACGCCGACCGGTGTCATGCCGATGCGTACGGTCAACGTCCGCTCGACGAAGGCGGGTTCGGGTCCGGTGTCCTCGTTCGCGAGCTGGCCGAGCTGGCCGAGCGGGTTCGGAGTCCGTGCCCGCCTTGGCGGTGGCAGCGACCGGGCCGTGAGAGGGGGATGACCAGGTGGTCGAAGGCGCCTGGCTGAGAGGTGAGATGACGCAGCGCGGCGGCGAGGAACTCAGGCCCGGTGCCCCAGGACGACGACGTAGTGCTCACCCATGTCCCGTTCAAGTCCGTGGAGACGAGGGACAGGCCCTCGATCCAGGAGGGGTCGGCCCGCAGCGCGTCGACGCGGTCGCGGCCTCCAATGAGGCGGCCCGGGACGTGAGGGAGACCCCGACACTGCGCACGGTGGCCTTGAGCGCGGTCATCGACCTCACCTCCCCGGGGACCGCCCCCACCCCTGGACGGCGAGATCACTCCTCGCGGCACACCGTGTCCGGGTCGGCGCCTTTGCGGCCCGGCGGCGCGGAGAGCGGTTGGTCGCTGCCGGCCGGCCGCCCGCACACGGTGACCGAGCGCACCTTGTGGCCGCGGTAGGTCACCCGCACGATCTTGTAGCCGTGTCCCCGCTGGTCGGCGTAGGGCTGGCTGCCGGCGAAACTGACCGTGCCGACCGGCAGGTTCGGGTTGGGGCGCCAGCGCAGGTCGGCCCAGGTCTCCGGGGCGGTCTGCGGGGCGTCGCCGTTCTTCGAGGCCCGGTACAGCACCGCGGTGGCGCTGTAGGCCAGTACCGTCTGGCCGCTGGAGAAGAGCGCGTCGTCCCAGGGCCGGGCGGGCTCGGCCAGCGCGGTCGCCGCCGCGCCCGTGGGGAGAAGGTCGCCGAGTACGCGGTGGGCGTCCTCGTAGAAGCCGGCCGCGCTGACGAGGTCCATCGGTGCCAGCGCGAAGTGGTAGAGGGTGACCTCCGGAGGGATGCGCAGACTCTCGCCCTCGTCGTAGTTGCTCTTGGCCAGGTCGTCGCCGGTGAACACGGTGATGTGCCGGCCGGAGCAGCCGGGCGTGGAGCCCAGTTGGGACATCAGGTTGGGCACGTCCTCCACCCGGCCCGCGAAGTACAGGGCCCTGGGCACCGGGTCGCTCGCGCAGATGCCCTCGACCGGGTCGGTGAGTTCCGGTTCGCCGTTGGGGCTCAGCCGGTAGGAGCGGGAGGGCAGCGGCGTGAAGCCGGCCCGGTCCAGCATCTGCTTGCCCACCCTGGCCTGTTCGGTCGTGTAGAAGTCCTTCTCGCTGCCGACCTTGCGGGCCAGCACCACGGCCCGGGCGCCGTCCTCGCGCTCGGCGAGTTGCCTGGCGACGACGAGCAGCGCGTTCGCCTCCTCCTCGTCGGTGGCGGCCAGACCGAACCAGTTCGACAGCTCGCGCGCCAGATGGCTGCCGGAGTTGGTGGTGCTCACCACGGGCAGGCCCGCGCCCTTGAGGATCTCCACGGCGTCATCGCTCTCCGTGGTGTCGCGCCCCAAGCCGACGACACCGACGACCGACCGATCGCGCCGCGCCAGCTCCGCTATGTGCCGGGCCATGGGCAGCACCTGGAGCATGTTCTCGCCACCGTTGGCGAGCAGGACCCTTATCTTGGTCGGCTGGTGGGTGCTGACGTTGGCGTAGTGCTGGTAGAGGTAGACACCCGTGATCTCCTCAAGTCCCTTGCGGGTGGCGGATTCGTCCGCCGCGGTGACCGGGCCGGCGTAGACGATCGTCACGTACGTGTCCTTCGGGCCGATCTTCGCGTTCTCGGCCCTGATCGCCTGCTCGACGGCGTCGAAGGTGACGCCCTTGCCGGCCCCGTACAGTTCCAGCTCGTTGCCCGCGGCCAGCCGGACGTCCCCCGTCGCGACTCCCACACACTCACCGCCCACCAGGACGGAGTCCGTGTTGGAGCCGATCAGTCGGCCCTCGCAGTAGCGCTGGGCCATCCACCGGTTGCCCAGGAAGCCGAGGGCGAGGGCGATGGCGAGGACCACCGCCAGGCAGGGCCTGGACCACAGCAGCCAGGCAGCCGTACGGCGGATCCGGGTGGTGGAGTGCTGTGCGGAGTGCCGGCGGCGCAACTCGTCGGCGGACAGCGGTATCCACAGGATCCACGGCAGCGCGGCCGAACGCCCGGGGGACTGGCCGACGTTGAGGCCGGTCACCCACTCCTGGTACCTGGCGTCCGCCGCGAAGGCAGGCTCCGGATCGTCCTGGGCGGGCCCGTCGGGGCGCGGTGCGGCGGGCAGGCCGGGCTCCCCGGGCAGCTCGGAACCCGGTGGCCGCAACCGCGCGGCCGCCGGAATCGCGGCCAGCACCAGCAGCGGGTCCACTTCGCTACGGCGGGTGCGTACGTTGCTGATCGCCCGCAGCAGCAACAGGCCGCCGTCGTCCTCGGTGGCACACGGCAGATACACCACCGGGGGAACCGTGCGCTTGCGGCGGCGCAGGTCCAGCGTCCGGGGCCGGAAGTTGTCGCGGAGATCCTCGAGCAGCGCCAACACCCGCAGTTCCAGATGGAACTGACGAGCCGTCGTATCACCGGCCTGGGCGGCTACCACCTGCTGGGCGACGGCGAAGGCCCGGCCACGGATCGTCTCCCAGGACTTCGTCGGCCGCCACCGGGACCATTCGGCGGCCTCCGGCCTGTCGCTCGAAGGCGCCAGGAAGGTGGTGGTCGCGAACCACCGGCTGGCCCGGCGCAGCCACAGCAGCGGCGGCGCGCTGCGCGCCAGCAGATGCACCACGCCGAACGCCGCCAGAGCCAGGGCCCCACCCCACACCGCCGTCTGCCACCCGCCCTCGCCGAGCAGCACGCTCAGACAGGCGATGAACATCGCGCCCACGAAGCCGGACGGGTTCACCACCGCACCGAAGGTGTCCGTCAGCGCCGAGACGCGCCTCTCCTCGTCGGTGTCGTCCGGATCACGCCCCGGCCGCCAGCGCAGCTCGGCCAGCCGCCGCATCAGCCGTTCGCGGCGCTGGGCGGCGGACCACACCGTGCTCACGTCCCCGCCGACCTCCGGCGCGGCCTGCTCGATGGCGCGCAGCAGCCGCGAGCGCGGAAAGCCGAACGGCTTGTACTGCGACTGGTTCTGGTTGTCCCAGGGGTGCTCGCACATCTGGCGGACCATGTCGATCGCCGAGGAGTACGCGTCCGCGCCTCCTCCGCCGTCCAGCCGTTTGGCGATCAGCCCCCGCGGCTGATGGCCCTGGCGGACGAACTCCACGACCTGCGCGACCCGCCGGTCCAGGGTGCCGGTGTCGTCCTCCTCGCCGGCCTGAAGGACCACCAGCGGTGTCACCGGCGGGTTGTCCCGGAATTTGTCGATGAGCCGTCTCATCAACTCGAACACCGCGTCGGCCGCCTCTATACCGGCGCTGCCGCTCCATGCCTCTCTCGCCACTCGCTCCGCCCCCGTCGCATCCGCCCGACCCGGCACTCCCGGATCCGATGCTGATACCCACACCGAAACGCGCTGCACCGTACGGACGTCGGGATTCTCACGACCCGCCAGAACGCCTCGGCTGCTTCCCCGCGCGGCGATCGACCGTCCGGACAAGCACCGGCACCGGCTGCTTCGTCGACGCTGCGGCGGCGCGCAGGCTCACCGGCGGTGAGGACGCCGTCCCGTACGACGACATCACCGACGGCATCCTCGCCCTCGACGGCCCGAAGCCCGGGGGCAACCTCGTCGTCTACCCGAGCGGCATGGGAGACGGCTCCTACGCGGTGTGGATCGGCCGGACGCCGACGGCGAGTTCCCCTGCCTCGTCGCCGACACGTTGGCCTGGGCCGCCTCGCCGCGGTCAGATCCTGCTGCCTCAGGCCCAGGACACCCGGTCCACGCAATTGCCGGGCTTCCCGGCGCGACCTCGTCTAACTCCTTGCTTTCGACGACGAGGTCCTCACCGCCGTCCGCCTCGAAGCCCTTGAGGATGTCCTCTGAGGATGTCGCCTGCCACTTGGTTGCCCGTGCGCTCGTTGCCCCGCCGGTTGCGGACCACGGCCGGCACCGACTCCTACCGCCTCGCCCAAACCAAAGCTCAGGCCGAACGATCCATCGGATGACCACGTCCACTGGAACTACCGGAGTGGTCCGCGCTCATCGATGAACACGCTGGGCGCGGACAAGAACACATCGGCGTTCACTGGGCCGTATGCGATGTTGAACGTGTCCAGCCAGTACGTCCAGCCCCGAATACCCAGTGCACTGCTGAAACGGTAGTTGAGCTGCCAGCGGACCCATTGGCCGGGGACGAGCCGGACAGCCGGTGGCCGCCGCTTCCGAGGCGGCAAGGCAAACAGAGGCTGCACTCGCGGGAATACCCGCAGTCGATCATCTGCTTCACGGAGCTGGACATCGACCTTGCTCAGGACTTTCCGGCTGTCATACGGCTCGAAGCCGTCGCGCTCATGCATCCGGATCACATGCGCGAGGGGAGCCGCCTCATGCGGGAGCGCGAAGCCGACCGGGGCCGCGTTCCTTCGAGCCGCAGCATCCCCGCCCCGCGATTCCTTCGTCCAGGTCGTCCGGATCCACTGGACGGTGATCTCCACGGCCGTTGCCCCTACCGCCTTGTCGAGGAGTCCACTCTACGGCTCCGTCCTCACGCCAACACGAGCACTCGCACGCATGAGCGACTTCAGTTCTCGGTTCTGGCACAGATCTTGGGGAGCGGCCGCGGAGGGTAACCGCAGTGTTCGATCGCGAGGGCCTCTTGAGACCGCCGTGTGTCCTGCCCGCCTCGCTAGCCTCGCTCTTTCGTGATGGTTCCGCCGGTGGAACAGGTAGGCCGTTTCGCTTTCCATGTCAGGGCTCCGGCGCAGTCGCGGCCCGAGCGGCGAATGAACCGCCTGGGCTGCCGCCTCGGTTGGCCGCTGTCCCCGATGCGCCATCGGCGGTCCCTGGACCGCATCGGCGCCTGGCCGACCGATCGCCGCACTGGGCCCGGCCCGACAACCCGGCGGGCGGTGGAGGTGGACGGCAAGAGCCTGCGCGGCGCCGCCAGAGCCGACACACCATGGTCGTCACGGGGGTGGGTGAGTCGGCGATGTCGTGCCTGTGGAGCCGGAAAACCTGAGGTCAGCTGCTATGGATCAAGGTGACGGGCACTGGTGCGGAACGGTCATGGTCCGGTCACATTCGCCGCACGGAACGGTCATGGGCCGCTGTGAGCCTCCTGTGTGTCCCCGCGACAGGTCCGGGGAGAAGGAAAGGCTCAGACTGTGTCAGCGCTGCTCGTTCTGCCCCTGCCACGTGCGCCATGCAGGGAACCGGGGTGTGGTCCTGCGAACCATCACCGCGGAGACGCACCGCGCCTTCCTCGCGTTCCCCGACGGCGCCGCCCTCGGCGCCGTTTGGTATGCGTAGCTGCGAGGGTCCAGCCGTTAATGATCAACATCTGGGGGATTCCATGTTGAAGTCACTTCGCCTGTTGCTGCTCACTTCACTGGCAGTGGGCACGCTGATGACCACCTCCGTCGGGCCGGCCAGCGCCGCGCCGGAGAAGATCAACCGGGATCAGGTGCTTTCGATCTCGGACAAGAAGACCGCCGAGTGGACGTCGATCGGCGGGTTCCAGGTTCAACTGCGCTATGGCACCTACGACGGTTCCCAGTACGGCTGGGCCAAGTTGGACAACTTCCCGGCGGACCGGCAGGGTGGCATCTGGCTGGAGACCAGTTCCGACGGCGGCGCGAACTGGGTCACCCGGTCCATCTACAGCACGACGGTGAGCGTGTTCACCGAAGGTGTCCAAACCAGGTCGGACAGCAGCTTCGTGATGCGTGCCTGCTATCGGGGCCCGGAAACGAACAAGTGGTGCACCGACAAGTGGTGATCGGCTAGCCTCGATCGTTCATGAGGGGCCGTCAGCTTGCTGACGGCCCTTTGTGGTGGGTGTTGTCAAGGATTTTCGGAGTATGGGCAGGCTGATGGCCCGGTTGTCGCGTCGGGTCGGCGCCGGGTTCCACGGCTCCGGAGGGTGGTGGTGTTCGCAGGGACGGGACGCTGCTGGTCAGCCGGGGTTCGGGAGGGCATGGAGCCCGTTCCAGGGCATGAGTGATCACGTCGGTCCAGGGCCAGTGTCTGGCGAGGCGGAGGTAGCGGCGGCGGCCGGTGGTGATGAGCTCGACGTGTGTGGAGTCGGATGTGGTGTCGAGTTGACGACGAGAAGTGGCACCGCCGCAGAGGGGATCGACATGTTCATTGCAGAAGAGGGCGTTTTCGATCCTGCGGAGATGCTGAACCTCTACGACTCGGTCGGCTGGGAGGGCTACACCAGCGACGTCGACAAGCTCTGTCGGGGTCTCGTGAACTCTCACCTCGTCATCACGGCACGAGATGGATCGGGAAGGCTCCTCGGACTGGCCCGGACCATATCCGATGACGAGCACATCTGTTACGTCCAGGACGTCGTGGTGAATCCGGCGAACCACAGGCAGGGGGTTGGCCGGACGCTGGTCGAGCACCTGATGCGGCGCTACTCCCACTGCCGATTCTTCCTCCTGTCCACGGACCACGAGTCGTCACCGGAAGGCAAGCGCAACCACGCGTTCTACCGGAGCCTGGGCTTCCTGTCGTACGAAGAAGAGGGGATGGCAGGTTTCGGACTGCCTAGGAACCGCCCCGACCTGCGCGATATGCCTTGAGGCAAAGATCTTCAGAAGCTCCGGAAAGTTACTGGAGCAGGACCATCTTGCGGAGTGGTTCGCATCCGGCTCGGCCGTAGAGCTGCCTCTTGATCTTCTTGATGCGGTTCACGGCGCCTTCCGTGCCGCCGGAGCTCCAGTGCAAGGTGAGGCCGGCGGTCACCGCATCGAGGTCCCGGAGCAGGTGGAGGGCGAAGTTGGTGCGGCCGGGCAGCTGGCTGGCATCGACGGCCTCGATCCATGCGGGGAGCGTGGGACCCAGGCGGTGAGCCAGGATCTCGCCGAAACCGTGGACATGTTCGGCCGCGATATCCAGTTCAGGACAGCGAGCCAGGACGTCCTTCAACGCGGCGCGCTCGTCTTCGCTCAGGGTTGAGGGGTGACGGGTGAGCCAGCCGGTGACCCGCCTCACGGTCGGCGGCGGGGGCGGCGCCTGCAGCGGTGCGGCGCGCAGGGTGGCAATGTAGGCGCGGACCATCTGGTAGGTGACGGGCGCGTTCTCAGCGATCAGTTCGCGATGCAGGCGGGTGACGTTCGTGCATCCCGCAGCGAACCGCAGCTCGAGATAAGGCTTGTAGGGGGCCAGACGACTGGGTCGGGGACGGTTCTCCCGGAGGGTGTCCTGCCAGGTGGCAGCACGTGCATAGCGCAGCACGGTGTTGAGCCCCCAGCCCAGATGCCGGGCGATCGCCCTGCGAGAGTGCCCCTGCGCGAGCAGTTCGTGAACCATGACGTGCGCGGCCTTCTTGCGTTGGGCCCGCCGGCCATCAAGATCCGGTCCGCCGCGCGCCGAGTCGTCGGGCGACGCCTCAACGTCCGCTCGTGTTGACGTTGTGCGTCCGTTCAGGCATTCGCGGTGGGCGGGCGACGCAGGTTTCCACGGCTCGGCCGATGCCCTGCCACAGGTGGAAACGGTCGGCGACCTGAATCGCTGCGGGAGCGCCGAGGCGCGCGCTCGGCATAGGCGCCCGCCCGGTCCCGGCAGATGATTTCCACGCCCGGGTGGGTGGCCAGCCACGCGGCCAGCGGTCCCGAGTCGCGAGTCGGAAGCACGTCCACCACGCGATGGGTCTCTCCGCAGGTCAAGACGGTGGAGTAGGTCTGCCCGCGGCGCGTAGCGAAGTCGTCCACACCCAGCACGCGCGGCGTGCTGGGCTGCGGGTCAGGCCGTGCCATGACCCTGCGCAGCAGAGTCATCCGTCCCACCTGGAAACCCAGGCGGGCGGTCAGCCGAGCACCGGCCCGTCCGGCGAGTGCGAGCCCAACGCGCTCCAGGACGTGGCCCAGCCGCGTGGTGAAGCGCGCGTACGGGGCGGTCAACTGAGCGAACGGCTCGGCGAACGTGCGACGCGGGCAGTTGTCCGTGCTGCAGATGAAGCGCCGGACCGTCAGATGGATCACGACACTCTGTTCAGCGAGCGGCAGATCCTTCAGTCTGCGCTGGTAGGAGTCGTGCACTCGGTTCGAGGAGCGTCCGCAGTCCGGACATGCTGCCCCGGCTGCCCGGCCTCTGGCCGTGACGTCGACCGTGCCGAAGGCGGCGGTCACCGCTTCGACATCCACGTCGTCGATTCCGTCGAACACGAGGGAGTCCCAGAACGCTGCGTCGGCCTGCATGACCAGCACCGTCACCGCTCGTTGCGGTCACCGGAGAGGTCGAGCGCAGAGCTGACGGAGCGTCACTCCCTGCTGCAAGGGGAAAGGCGTACGCGGTCTCACGCGAATCTCGGTCCGCGCAATCGAACGCCGCGGTGACGCTCCGCGACCGCACCCCAAGATCTGTGCCAGAGCCCAGTTCTCACCGACATTGATCTTCGCCAAGATGGGCTTCGCAGCGGGGGGGGGCTTGTGCACTACGCCGACCGACCTTGACTGCGGCGGCGATCTCGCGGACTGACCGGCTTCGGCGTGGCGGGCGAGGATCATCCGTCACTTATCGGCGTCCACCACAGGACGGCGGCCCTCGATGCGGCCGCGGGCCCGGCCGTAATTCGCTTGCCCTTGCCACGGGTCAACGCTGCACTGTGGCCAGACATCACGAGTCGTGGTGCCGGTATCCCGAGGAGGCAGCAGCAGCAATGGAGATCCGTCCCACGACCGACAAGGATCTCGACGTCTTCGTCGACACCGTCCATGCCGCGTTCGGGCGCTTCCCGGAAACCCCGATCGAAGGCGGCGGGCTCTGGTGGTCGGCGCTCGAAATGGACCGCTGCATGCTCGCCCTGACGGCGGACGGGCGGCCCGTCGGCACCGCCGCCACACACTCCTTCGAGCTCACCCTGCCCGGTGAGACCCTCGTCCCGGCCGCCGGGGTGACCGCCGTCGGCGTCCTGCCCTCGCACCGGCGCCAAGGCGTGCTCACCGCGATGATGCGGCATCAGCTCGCCGAGTTGCGGGCCCGTGGGGAGTTCCTCTCCGTGCTGCTGGCCTCTGAGGCCCCGATCTACGGCAGGTTCGGCTACGGACCGGCGACCTACACGCAGCGGCTGACGATACCGCGCCACCAGGCTGCCCTCGCCGTTCCCCGGGCGCGCGGAGTGGCCGACGCGCCGGCGGCCGGCTCGGACAGCGGCTCGGACAACGGCTCGGTCGAGGTGCTGCGGCGTGCCGAGTGCGGCGAGATCCTGGAAGAGGTCTACGACCGGTATCGCCGCGCACAGCCCGGCGCGCTGTCCCGGCCGCACCGCTGGTGGGCCTTGCGCGCGGGGCAGCCCCCGATCTCGCCGGCGCCGCGCTATGTCGCCGTTAACCGTGACACCGACGGCGTCCCGGACGGGTACGCCAGCTACTCGATCGAGTCCGGCACATTGACGGTCGATGAGACCATCACCACCGACGACGCCGTCTTCACGGCCCTGGCCCGGTTCATCCTCGGACACGACCTGGTCTCTCAGGTCGAGTTCAAGCACGTCCCGCCCGAGCACCCGCTGCGCTGGCAGTTCGCGGACATCCGCGCCGGCGAGGTGAGCGGCCACATGGACTGGCTCTGGGTGCGGCTGCTGGACGTCCCGCGTGCTCTGACCGCGCGCGGCTGGTTCATGGACGGCGAGCTCGTCCTCGAAGTCGACGACCCCTTCCTCGGCGAACACGACCGCTACCTGCTGACCGTCCGGGACGGCAAGGCCGACTGCGTTCCGACGGATCGGGAGCCGGACCTGTCCCTGGACGTGAGCGACCTGGGCTCGGTCTACCTCGGCGGCACCACCCCGAGCACGCTCGTGCGTGCCGGACACATCAGGGCCCACCGCCCGGGTGCAGCCACCCTCGCTGACGCACTCTTCCGCGCCGAGCGCTCCCCGCACTGCCTGCACTGGTTCTGACTCTCACCGCGCTCGCAGACCCTGCACAAGTCTCGTACGCCGGCTACTCGTTCGGCCTGACGGACAGGCCGGAGACGAAGCAACGGGGCGGTGTCCCGCACCCGTCAGTGATCGAATGGTGCTTCGAGCCGGCGCGACACAGGCGAGGCGGGCGTCGGTGCCGTGCTGCGCCTCCTCACGCGGCACTTCAGCTTGGCGGGGGCCGATGCCGTGCAGGGCGGAACTGTGGCTTCCACCACGGCGAAAATGGTCTTGAACTGGTGAGATCGTCGGATGCTCGGTTTCCTCCTCCGCCTCCTGCCATTCTGGGTCCGCGAGCCCTTGCTCATCGCGGTCGGGTCCGTTCTCGGCGTACGCATCATGTATCTCGCCGTCCGTGATCACGATCGGGTCGCGGCCGGTCTCGGCGTGGTGTTCCTCGTGTTCACCGCAGTACGCGTCTACGTGGTGATCCGGGCTTTGCGCGCACGCCGGAATCCGAGCCCGGCGGCCTCCGCGGACGGGCCGACCGTCGATGCCGCCGCCCAGCCCCAGCCCCAGCCCCAGGCCCAGACCGGAGCCGGGCCGCGTCCCGGCCCGGGCACTCCGGAGAAGGAGCCCAACGCGTGGGGCCAGGCCATCGCGGCCGTGGCCGTGTTCGGGGCACTCGCGGGCGCGCTGTGGGTGGCCCCACGCGTGATGCCGGCCGACGACACCACCCCGCAGCCCGCCTCGTGTTCGAGCGGGGAACACGAGGAACTGCCGAAGGCGTACAACAAGACGCCCCAGCCTGTGACAGGCGAAGAGCTGTGCAAGGCGCTCAACCGGCCAGACCTGGCCAAGCTCCTTGGAACACCTGAAGAGACCGCGACCACTGCCTCCGGCACCAGCAACACCGCTCCCCTGACTGATGGGAAGGTCGCCCAGCCGGAGGCCGAGGTCACTTTCGAGACGTACACCGTGAATGTCTCGGCCACTTACAACGACCTGTCGACTGACCAGTACGTGAAGCTGATGAAGTACGGAGACGAGAAGGACGTCAAGACGCTCACGGTTCTCGGCCGGCCCGCGGTCTTCGCCTCGGATCACACCATGAAGTTCGAGATCAATCTCGGGAGTGGCGGATCCGGCGGACCGGTCGAACAAGGTCCCCTGGCCAGGACGTTGTCCGTGGCCCTCGACCGTAAGGACCGGGGCGGCTACTTCGACGTCACTGTGTGGAGCACGTCCGGAGCCCTCCCGGATGACAGCGCTCTCCTCGGCATCGCTGAGAAGGTTCTTCCCGCGATCCCCGAACGGACTGTTCGATGAAACGTCCAGAACTTTTCGGCCGCGAAAAGAACGGCCCGGCCGCGCCGCGGACGACGGCATCGGTCTGATGACGGGATGCGGGCCGCGGTCTTCTTGGCACAGCGCCCGGTCGGCGGCGGGTCCGGCCCACCGGTATCCAACGCGGGCCGCCTCGCGAAGTGTCGTGTCCCGCACTCGCAATCTGACGCACACCGCCGGGCGCGGGACCTGCCTCTTCTTCGCGGCCACTCGCATGATGAGGGCTGGGGCGCGTGAGTTGATCCTGGCGGAGTACCAGGTCACTGGACTGTCGCCGGAGGTGATCGGTGAACTCATCGCTGAACTCATCGCTGAAGTAGGGCCGTTGCGGCATCAGCAGCATCAGGGTCGGCTCATGGCTCGGCTGCGGCGTCGGGCTGTAGGAACCGGGGCGAAGCACAAGCTCGTCTTCGTCGACCGGCTGTTGGCCACACTGCCGAACCTGCGCCATGGCACCACTCATGACGTGCTGGCCTGCTGGCTCGGCGTGGACCACTCCACCACCACACGCGCCATCGGCGAGGTGCGGCCCCTGCCGACCGGGATCACCGACGGCACGGAGATCCGTGTGCGACGTCCGACCGCAGGCCGCCGCAAGGCCCGAGACAGGTTCGTCTCCGGAAAGACCAAGCAGAACGCCGTGAAGTCCAGTAGTCGTCAACTGCGGCCAGAAGTCGGCAGATTGCATAGGCCACCAGCCTGTAGTGTCCGGTTGCGTGCTGGCTGAACGACGACACCAACTCATCCTGCAGGCCCTGCGCTCGGGCGGCACCGCGTCCGTGACCGATCTCGCTGAGCAACTGGATGCCAGTGCGGCGACGGTCCGCCGCGACCTCCTCAAGCTGGAGGCCGACGGGCTGCTCACCCGGGTGCATGGCGGGGCGGTGATCGAGGAGGATCAGCCGTCCTTCGACGAGGTCGCCACGGTTCGGGTGGGCGAGAAAGACGCGATCGCCGCCCGAGCAGCCACGATGATCGAGGACGGCCAGTCTGTGATCCTCGACAGTGGCACAACGGTGCACAGGCTGGCGCTCCAACTGCGCGGCCGCCGACTCACTGTGATCACCAACAACCTCGCGGTGTACGACGAACTCAACCATGACGAGAACATCGACCTGATGTTGCTCGGGGGCATGGTCATCCGCGAGTCACGCATGTTGGACGGTTTCATGGCCGAGGACAACCTCCGCCAGGTTCACGCCGACTGGCTGTTCATGGGCGCTTGCGGCCTTCGCCCTGGGGGACAGGTCATGGACACCACCGTGGCCGAGGTGCCCGCCAGGCGCGCCATGATTGCCGCCAGCGACAAGGTGGTGCTCCTGGCTGACAAGAGCAAGTTCCCAGGAACCGGCATGGTGAAGATCTGCGGCCCCGAGGACCTGGATGCGCTCATCACCAACACATCGGAAGACGACGCGACCTGCATGGCCCTGCGTGAGGCCGGTGTGAGAGTGATACAGACAGCTCCGGCCACAGTCGACGGCTGACACGGCGACTTGTACTGCCGCGATGCCCAGCCCGTGCCGTGCCGGGTCCCGCGACGGGCGATCGCAGGCACGATGCCGCGAGCGCCCACCCCGTCGCGGTAGATGTCGTGGTTCTCCAGACTTTGATGTGTCTCATGAGACATCAACTCGTGTCTGGGGCCCCCGGAAATGTTCAAGCACCGGAGGCGCGGCCCATGTCAGGATGCTGGGCATGCCTGGTCGCGCGCTGAGCTTCGGAGTGGTGGCGGAAGCATACGAACGGTTCCGGCCGGGGTATCCCGTGGAGCTGTTCGACATGGTGATGGCATACGCGGGGCATCCGGTTAGGACGACCGCCCTCGAGATCGGCGCCGGGACAGGTAAGGCAACCCGCCTGTTCGCTCAGCGGGGGGTCACAGTGACCGCTACCGATCCTGACGGGTCCATGCTCGCCGAGCTGCGCAAGCACGTGCCGACGAACGTCAGGACGGTGCAAACTGCGTTCGAGGACCTGCGGCCGGGCGAACGGTATGGGCTGGTCTATGCGGCAGCAGCGCTGCATTGGACGAACCCGGAGGGCCGGTGGTCGCGTATGGCCACGCTGTTGAAACCGGGTGGCGTATTCGCCTCATGCGGCGGGCCATTTCGACTGGCTGACCCGGCTGTAGAGGAAGCTGTCCGTGCGGCGCGAGCACCATTCTTGGAGAGCGACGAGATCCCGTCGCCTGACGGGACACCTCCGGGTCATGAGATGCAGTGGCCGGGTACGGAGCTGCAACGGTCTGAGTGGTTCACCGGCGTTCAGCAGTCCGTGATCGAACGGCGCGTGACGATGAGCGCTCGCGACTACGTTGGTCATCTCTCCACCATCTCGGCCTATCTCGTCTTGCCGACCGCGGAGCGAGAGCAGGTATTCAGCCAGATCATGCAGGTACTGCCGGACAGAGTCGAGATAGCCGCCGACATCACCGTCCATCTGGCGCGTCGGCGCTACGAGGACTGATCACGACACCTCGCCATGTCAGCCCGCCGACCCCAAGGATGGTTCCGAGCCACCCACACTCCCGTGTGGAGTGTGCTCGGTCGAGCGGGATGACGACGGCTGAGCGTTGGGTGATCTGCTCGCGGAGGGCCGCGTTCTCCGCGAGCAGGACCGCGATGACCGTGGCGGCGGCATCAACTTCGTCCAGGAGTCATTGTCGCTCGTGTCGGTTGTCTCGCAGCCGGCGGCGGAGACGGGCGATCTCCGCGGCCTACGCCTGGTCGTGCTTGCTTGCGGAGCTCTGGCTGACGTGGTTGTCCCAGTCGGCAAGCACTGCGGATGATCCACCAGTGGGCGGTGGGCAGGTCGGGATCGAGCTTGCGTTTGACCGACTTCACAATTACTGGCGGGAGGGGGTTATTCCGACCGTGCACTATTCCACTTCCGCCACGCTGCTTATGTGGCAGCGGCCGCGAGGACTCCCAAGGACGGCCAGTTGCGGATGTCGCGTTCAGTGACCGTTCTCGGTGGGGCTGACCAGGGCGAGTCGGATTCGGTTTAGGCGCGGAAAACCTTCCGAAGGAGTTCGCCGAACTCGGCGGGGTGTGTCCGAGTGCCGATCCGGCGCCGCAGCGCATCCAGGTGCCGCGCCCGGCCTGCGCGCGCCGTGCGCGCTCACCGCCGGGGGGGCAGCGGCGGACAGGGCGAAGCCGCTGGCGTCGATCCGGCGGCGGGTGTTGACGGCCGGCGTCCGGCGCAGCCCGGCCAGTTCGGGCGGCACTGAGGTCGCATCCTGGGCGGGGCACACGGCAGTGTGCGGGAGGCGGCTCCAGCCGCTGCCATCGCCCGCCGGGGGCTCGATCTCGATAACCGTCCGCCTGGCCAGGCCACTGCGGACGGCAAGCGCGAGCATGGCTCCACCAAGCACTCTGGGTTACGAGCCGAGCCAGTCAGGATGTCCACTCAGAGTTCGCGCAGTTGGGCGCGGTGGTGGCACCCGGCAGCAAGGAAGGCCGCCCTCCTGCCCGAGCGGCCGGCGTACCACCCGGACCATCCGCTGGGCTGCCACCGCCCACGCATCAGCGACCGGATCGTCTTCGACAAGATGCCGGAGCTTCCGCGGTTCGGATGCTCCTACCAGGCGATCGCCGACACGACCTGCTCGGCCACCACGATCCGCAACCGTTGCGACGAGGGGATCAGACTCGGTGTCTTCGCCAAACTCAAGCAGATCGTGCTGGCCATCACCAAAGCCCCCCGGGAGCAGCGATACCGCCAGTCGTTCACCGGTCGATCGCGCCAAGCAGAGCCTGAAACGCTCGAGTATGACGCCGAGGCGGAAGCCCGGTCCGTCCGGTCCGTCCGGTCCGTCCGGCCCGGACAGCGGCACGTGAGGCCGCGTGCTCATGACACAAGATCAGGTATTATCCCTGGCCAGAAGGCATGGACCGCCACGGGGGTGTTCGGCCGTTCAGATCAGGGGGCGGGGAGATTGTCCGGTACGGGCTCGGACGGCTACAGGATCCACGCGAGCGGCATGGACGGCGAGGCCGGAAAGCTCGACCGGGCAGGCGACGACGTCGGCGTCATACGCAAGGCCGTGGAAGACCACATGTGCTACGCACCGGACGCTCTCGGCGGCTCCGACTCCGGCCCCGCGTACAACAACTTCGCCGCCGCCTGGCAGGCCGAGGCGAAGACGTTGGAAGCCGCGCTGCACGAACTCGCCGACAAGGTCAGCATCTCCCAGCGGAACTACGAGAGCGCCGACCACGAAACCATCGTCGCGCTGCACTCCGCGGGCGCGGATGGCAGCCTGACGACCATGCCCGCACCCGCCGCCGCCCACCCGGGGATGACCACGGGTCTTACCCCGGGCGCGCGCCCCGCCGCCCTCGGTGGGCCGCCCATCGGCACCCAGCCCACCCCGGGCGCGCCTCCGCCGAGCCTCGCCGACTTCGACTGACGGACCGGCGCACGCCACACAGATCGACACACCGGCGACCGCGCGCACCCGGCCGACGTGTGTGCTTCCACCTGACACCTGAGCAAGGACAGCGGGGCTCTCACACCATGGCTGACGCAGGCGAATCCACCACCGACCGCAAGGAAAAGATCGACCGTTACACGGGAGACCTCGCGGTGGCCGGCAGCAAGAACGAGGTCCTGGAGGCCATCGACAACCTCCTCGGTGTCTCCGCGCCGGTCGGTTCCCCGAGCACCCTGGACGCCATCGCCCAGCGCTACAAGAGCCAGGCCGACGATGCCGCGGACGTACAGGACCGGGTCGAGAAGGTCGCCGCGTCAGGGCTTCCGTCGGTGTGGGTGGGCAGCACCGGCGCCAAGGCGGCCGAGGTGGTGGCGGCGGCCGGCCGTTCCGCCGAGCAGATGGCCGAGGCGTTCCGTAAGGCGTCCAAGGCCCTCTACGACCTCTCTGACGCACTCACCTCCGCCCAGTCCAAGGACGGCGACGGCCGCGAGCAGCTGCGCCGGGCCCGCACGATGCTCGGCGGCGAGGACGGTTTCTTCGACGACATGGTCGAGAAGGACGAAGAGGAAGCCGAACGCAAGCGGGCCCAGGACATCGCGGGAACGGGGGCCAACCTGCTCTACGCCGCCGCGCAGGAGGCGGACGACGCGGCGCGGGCAGCGGCGCGGGAGCTGAACAAGTACGCGGCCGAGGCCCGCGCCGGGCAGATGCACACCGACAACATCTCCGCCGCCGACCGCCTCGTCCTCGCCGACGTCGGCGTGTTCGGCGGCCCGCAGGAACAGAACGAACTCCTCACCGCGGGCGACCTCGAACGCTCCGGCCGTTTCATGGAGAAGATGAACGCGCGGGACGAGGCCCGCTTCGAGCGGATGCTCGCGGATGCCAAGACGCCGCAGGAGCGGGCGTATCTGGTCAAGGCGCTGGCCGCGGGCTATGACGTGGACGAGGTCGGCCAGTTCCGCGACAAGATCCATGACAAGGACCCGTACTGGCTTCAGCAGCACCTCAGCCCGATCGTCACGGCCGGCGACAGCAAGGTGGACGAGGGGGTCAACGCGGACGCGTCGAACAAAAACACCGACTACCAGTGGTTCGGCGACGAGAAGTGGTCCCAGGAGGGCAACACCTGTGTGCCGTCGAGCACCGTGACCGCCCGCGCCATGGTCGATCCCGTCTACGCCCTGGAGTTGACCGGCGGACCATCCGGGCAGGAGAACGACCCCGACGCCTTCCGCGACCGTCTCCACGACGAACAGCTGCGCCTGCACGAGGAAGGCGACGGCGACTACACGCACTGGTGGACCGACGTTCCGGACGGAATGGACAGCGACGGGCAGAACGAGATCGCCAACGACGAGATCAGCCCGCACACCGGCAGCACGTACGAGTACCAGCAGGTCCGCGGTGCGGACGAGCGCCGTGACGTGCTGACGGACATCGAGAAGTCCGTTGCCGAGGGCAAACCCGTCCCCATCGAAGTGGAGGGGTACGACAAGGACGGCCGGCACGGACACCAGATGATGGTGATCGGCCAGGAGGGCGACATGCTGCAGATCTACAACCCGTGGGGCCAGACGACCTGGGTCAGCGAGGACGACTTCGTCAACGGCCACATGGACAAGGCCTCCGACTCCCGCATGCCCGACGCGTACGCCGTCCACCTGCCCGCCGACCGATAAGTGAGCGTCATGACCAGCGCCCTGCGCCGACTCGCCCTTCCCGCCCTGCTGATGACCGTGCTCGCGGGCTGCGGCCTCACCGAGCCGGACACCTACGAGCTGGGTGAGAAGCACATACAGGTGGATGAGGGGGAGGAGTTCACGCTGTCCGTTCCGGTCGACACCGCGATGGGGGAATGGTGGTACCTGACATCGCCGGAGCCCGACCCCGACGTCGTCCGCAAGACGGACAAGCGGGAGGAGATCGAGGCCGACGACGACGCCGTCGGCAGCGGGAGCGGAACGGACTTCTTCGACTTCAAGGCCGTCGGTCCGGGCACGACGAAGATCCGGCTCATCCAGTGCCCGCACGGTGCCTGCGCCGGCGGCGGCGATGCCGGCGGCCCCGTCACCCCGTCGCCTATCCCCAGCGGCAGCCCCACCCCCCAAAGGAAGTACCGAGCCACCATCCACACCTACACCGTCACCGTGAGGCAGCCATGACCTCCGCGCCGCAGACCTCGCCCCCCGGCCGGACCGACGACCAGCTGGCACAGTCGGACATCCCGACGATGCTCCGTTACGGCCTCTCCTTCGCCGGACCGCACCGCACCGCCCTCTTCGGCGACGGCGCGGTCGGCGCCGCCGTCCTGCTGGACCGGCTCGGCATCCAGCCGCGGGCGGTGGCCTTCCTTGCCAAGGTGGTACGTCGCGGGGGTGTCCGGTACGCGGCCGAGCTGCGCGAGCCGGTGCCGGGCGACGAGGCGGCGTCCATGGTCCGTGCATGGCTGGAGTCCGCGGCCACTGCCGCCGACGGGATCGACGGCGACGAGGAGACCGCCCGCTGGCTGGAGGCCGTCGCCGAACTCCTAGGCCTCCGGCACGTCCACCGCTCTCGGGTAGCCGGGGAGTGAGCGGCGGGCCTCCGGATCACAGGAGCATCTGGGCGAGTTCGTCCAGCAGGGCGGTCTCGCGGCGTGCCTGGGCCGGGTCGCTGAGGGCGGAGCCGAGGGTATCGTCGATACGGCGACGGGCCCAGCGGGCGACAGCCTGAGAGGCGTGCGCCGTGACGCGTACGCGCGTGCGCCGTACATCGCTGGGGTCGGCCGTGGTCTCGATGAGCCCGCGGTCCTTGAGTCGGGCCACCGAGGTGGACACGTAGCTCTGTACGAAGCCGGTCCGCCGGTGAATCTTGCTGACCGAGCTGACCGAGCTGACCGAGCTGACCGAGCTGACCGAGCTGACCGAGCTGACGGACCTGGCCGGGTGCTTGATGACGTCTTGGCGTACGGCCCTCTCGCCCGGCGCAGGGACCAGGTCGCCGGGCTCGCCGGTGGCCCGCCGCGGACAGTTCGATGAGCCGTCTGTCGAGCCGGTGCGGTTCTCCGCCATCCACCCCTCCGAGGTGGCGGGTTCGAGGAGGGAGCGGCCCGCGCAGCCGAACGAGCCGTTGAGGGGCGTGGGGAAGACTCCCTTGAGGGGGGCGATGGTGAGGGCGAGGGAAAGCCGACGGGAGGACCGGCTGTTCGAGGGCTCCTACGCCCGGGTCTTCGTGGAGGCGGTTCCGAGAGTCTCCTCAGAGGCCCCGCCCGGCCCTGGTGCGGAGCCCGCGCTCCGGGGGCCGCTGGCCTCCCCGGAGCGGCTTTCCACGCCCACGGCGTCATCCGTACGCGTTTCGTCGACGACTACCTCACTGGCGCCACCGAACTGCCATACGCGTTGCTTCGTGACCGCAGTTCCCGCACACGCGAGCGCGAGACGGCCCTGCGCCGCACTTGTCGAAGACGATCCGGTCGCTGATGCGTGGGCGGTGGCAGCTCAGCGGATGGTCCGGGTGGTACGCCGGCCGCTCGGGCAGCAGGGCCACGACTTGGCCTCAGAGCGGGTCGGTCAGCCGGGATGGCAGGACAGGCACAGGTCTCCTCGGTGATCACAGAGCGTCGCAACTCCACGATCACCAAGAGCTGTGCCCGTCTTGCTGCCGGGTGCCACCACCGCGCCCAACTGCGCGAACTATTAAGCGGGGTTCACGTCGGTGTGCAGCAGATGGTGGTCCGAGTACGGGGTCGGATGCACTTGGTGCTTGAGCGGGACGATGCCTCGCAGGAAGACGTAGTCGAACTTGCTCTGCCAGTCGGTGGTCGGCTCGCAGGTGCTGGTGGGCGAGGGACGGCACTGGCGGTCTGTATCCGCGGCCAGCGCCCATACCCGGGCGAGTTCGGGGGCGTCCGGCACGGCGTTGAAGTCGCCGAGAACGATCGCACGGTCGTGCCGGGCGACGTCCGCGGCGAGTACGCCGGCCTGGTCCGCTCGCACTGCCTCTTGACGTCGCTGGGCGAGATGTGTGTTGAAGACCCGGACGGACCGGCCGCCCACAGTGGTGGTGACCGCCATGTACCCACGGTCTTCGGATCCGCCGTCGGGATATTCCACGTTGACGCGGCCTGTCATCGGTGCCGCCGACAGCAGCGCCTGACCGAACCCTCCCGGACTCCACAGCGCTCCCCCGCAGCGGCCCCAACTCCGCAGCACCATCCCGTACTCAACGTGGTAAACGAGCCCGTAAAGGTACTCCAGATAATCCCGGATCCTCTCGACATCACCCACGCACGCTTCTTGCAGGCCGATGACTTGGGGCGCAAACTTGGCGATTTCCGCCGCCCGGGCAACGTCGCTTTCCTCGCAGGGGTTGCAAAGGTTCCACGTCATGACCCGGTTCGGTACGACGTCTCTGACGGCTTCGACGGGCAGTGACCTGGCGGAGAGAGCACCGCTCGGTGCACTGGGGCCGACAAGCACAATGCAGGCCACGGCCATGGCGCCCGCGAGCAACCGCGTGCCCCTTCCGAGCACTAACGCCTCCTCAAAGTGGATACATATGGCAACTGACGTCTCCATGCACGAGGTTATGGGACGGAACTCAGGAGTACGACAACAAAGCCGAACGGGACTACGGATACGACTGAAGGGCCGCTGGACCGAGGTCGTCGACCCAGCCAAGGGCAAGCTCACCACCACCTACGACGACGACCGACCGCTGACCGTCACGAGCACGGTGAACGGCGCGACCAAGACCCTCATCACGGAGTACGACGTACTCGACCGCAAGACCGGCATCCGGGAGGACGCCAAGGACAGCGCCCACCAGCGAACCAAGTTCATTCTGACCGGCAGCAGAGGCATGGCGGACTACTTCTGCTCGATCGGCTACTCGCCGCTCGGTGAGATCGAGGAGACCCCGCCCGGGACGGGGTCGGCGACCCCCTCGGCCCCTCCCTGCACCCCGCATCCGGCGCTCGGCCGCCAAGGGCGGCTGGCCAAGCTCGGCGCGACCGTACTCGAAGGCACGAAGGCACGAAGGCGACCGCCGTGGCCCGTCACACCGCGTTCCGGATGGGTGGTGGGTTGGCCTGAGCTTCGTTGAGCGCCGCTATGCGGTGGTGGCGAGCCAGTACAGGGCGGTGTCCATGTCGTGTGGGTCCAGTTGCGGATCGGGTCTGGGGCGATGGCGAGGAACTGGTCGATCGCTTCGATGCAGCGGCTGTAGCGGCCGGGTGCGTGGCTGAGGGTGATACCGAGGGCATGCCGTGCGCTGTGGGCTCGTCGGCCGTAGATGGCCATGCGGTCCGGTCCGGCTGCCGTGAGGACGGCGCAGGCGAGGGCGTCGCCGGTACGAAAGCCCGGTAGCGAGGCGAGGGCTACTCGGCCGGCTTGTGCTGCCGCGCTGCGGCTGTCGCGCGGCGTACGTCGGCGTCCGCGAGGGCCATGAGCTCGGCGGTATGCGCCGGGGGCCCGGCTGGTGTCGACGCGGTAGGTGGCCGGTGTGGTGGAGACTATGGGGCATACGGTCGCGGCCCGCGGGATGTGCTGTGCCTACGGGGATACGGGCTTGGGAAAGACGGTCGCCGCCAAGCATTTGTATTTGCTGCCCGGCCGGGTGCCGGTGTGGCGGGCGGTGGTGGGGGTGGGGCCTGGTCCGCCGCATGTGCGGTCGCGCTGTGCGAGGCACTTGGGCCGCAGTCGGGTGTGACTCGAGCGGTGCCCGGCATGACAAGCTGTGCTCTCCACTGCCCGAACCCAGGAGGTCACCATGACTGCAGAGTCTCCATCACGCAAAGGTGCGGAGCCGGTTGACGCCGAGAGCTCTGTCGTCTCGCCCGACGATGACGGCCAGTACGACCTGAAGCGCAAGTTTCGGGAGGCCCTGGCGCGCAAGCGCGGTGTGCAGGCGGACACCACCGACCTTGCTGCGAAGACCGACGCGTCGAATGTCCGCGGCGCGCACGGCCCGGCTGTGAGCCAGCGGTCGTTTCGTCGTAAGAGCGGCGGCTGAGTCAGAACGGCCACCGGAGTGGACTCGGTAGGACACGGGTCGGCCGTCATGCCGATGATGTCCCGCCGGGTCCTGCCGACTGGTGAGGGAGGTCGGCTCCGTTCAGGCGATGCGCCAGCGGTTGGACAGCGGTGCCCGTCAAGCCGTTGTGAGCTGCTGGGCGTCGTCGGGGACGCATCGCGAAGTGCTCGAATCTCAATTCTCGGCTTCCGCTGAGGCGCATGGCGTCCTTATGTCCCTCGCATGCCGATCCGAGAGAGCTGCTTCACACGTGTCGGGGGCCGGTTGTTGTGATCAGAAGTAGGCGCCGCATGGAAGATGCGCACGCCAGATGTGAGGAAGCGACGGCAGACGTGCGCATAGGTGCGCAAGCGCAGCCTGGCCGTTGACGTACTGGGCCTGGTGATCGCGCTGGTGGTGCTCGCCGTGTCCGTGCACGACAACGCCGCCGGCATCACGCTGCTGGACAAGGTCGCCGCCGACACCAACACCGTTCAGAACGCCTGGTCGACCAGGGCTTCGAGAACGCCGCCGTCGCGCACGGGGAGAGGGTGGGCATCGAGGTGGAGATCGTCGAGCGCAACCCGGCCCAGACCGGGTTCGTGCCGATCCCCGAACGGTGGATCGTGGAGTGCGCCTACGAGATCTTGATGCCGCACCGCAGCCTGGTGCGCGACTACGAGTACCTGCCGCGCAGTTCGGAGTCGCGGGTGTACTGGGAGATGACCGTGGTGATACTGCGCCGGCTGACCGGGGCCACCGCCGCGGCCTGGCGCAGCACATGAGTGGCGGGGAGCTGACCCTCGGGGCGGTGCTGGCGCGGCTGGAGGAGCGGGAACAGGAGATCGCCGCGCAGGCCGAGACGACGAGGAAGCAGATAGCGCAGCTGACCGCACGGGTGGACGAACTCGGCCGGGCCGCCGAGGAGGTCCGGATCACCCGCAAGACGCTGCTGGAGCTGCCCGATCCGGCACCGCTGCGCCGCTGGCCCCGAAGTTGCCGGACCATCCGGCCTACCAGCAGATCAAGGCGATGGACTTGGAGATCGCACCCAACTACATCAACAACACCCGCCGGCGACGCAGCGGCCAGCCCGCTTGCCCCTCCCGATAGAGCGAAACGGACGTCAACTCACGCACCACCCTCTGGCAACGGGCAGGCAGGCCATTCCTCGTCCCCTCTGGGAGCCGCCTGCGATCGAGCTGTTCGCCTTGTGCCCTCGTTCGCCCTGAGCGCGGCATGAGCGGGCGCTTGCCGAGCGCTCTTGCCGGCGGCTAGGAGGAGAACAGCTTCCAGTGGCCCTCGGAGACGACGTCGACGGTGCCGTCGGTCACTGCGATGGCGGTCTCGTCGTCGATCGCGTACGCCGGACCCGGGATCCCGGCCGCCCATCTCTCGGCGTCGGCCATGGTGTTCTCCGGCAGGAGTTCGTGATCCAGGTGCGGGAAGATCGAGAAGTCGACGATGCCCAGCGTGGTGTCGCCACCGGTGGGCGGCTTCCACTCGACGAAGTCCTCCCCGATACGGGGGGTCATCACCATGCTCCCGGCGCTCAGCCCCACCCAGACGGTCTCGCGCAGCGACGGCAGGAGATCCGCCAGCCCGGACTGCCGCATCCAGTAGCACAGGTACAGGGCGTCGCCGCCATTCACCAGCAGGACGTCTGCCTCTCGGACCCAGGGGACCCAGCGTTCTTCGTCGATGCTGGGCAGCGCGGTGAGCTCCAGCACTCCCAAGGACTTCCAACCCAGCTCACACATGGGTGTCGAGGACTGACCGGTGATGAAACGCCATGCCCCAGCAGGACTGCCTTGGGGGTGCCCGTACCCCGCAGTGGGGATACAGAGGGCGTTGGAGTCGGCGATCGGTTTGCCCAGCAGGTCGACTAGCGCGTTGTGGATGCTCGTGTTTTTGATGCCGGCGGAAGTAAGAAGAAGCCTCACACTGCCTCCCGGTGTCATTGGCGGGGCCAGACTACCTGCGGCGGCCGCTCTCGTAGGGCTTGCGCTCGCTCACGGTGTTCAGCCCAGCACGCCCGAGCCCGCCGACCGGCTGGGATGCCCCGTCGGACGGGGCGTAGCCCGCCGATGGCTTCGTTCACTTCCGGGGACAGCGTTTGGTCACGGGTTCGGACAGCACTTGGCGATCAACGCGCTCTTCAATGTTCACGAGTTTTGGCTCTGGTTGACTTGGTGTGGTCGCGTAGACAGGGTGGCTGTTGATCTTTGCTTTCGCCTAGTGGTGGTTTTCGTGGTCGTGGGCAGTCAGTGTGGGCATGGGTGGCTGGTCGCGTGTGAACCTGGCTCCATTTATCGGGGTCTCCTGGAGTCGGTTTTCTGGGCTGGCGCGGTGGCTGATGAGTAGGAGTGGGTGCAGCCGTCGGGAGTGTGGGCCGCGGTGGTGGGGGTGGTCAGGGTGCGGGCGTTGGAGACCGAGCGGGAGAAGGCCCTGTTCCGCGGTCCACTGGCCCAGGCCTTCGCCGCCGCTGGCGGCCTGTGGCCCTCCTTGCCGCTGCTGCCCGGTGACGGGGCCGCGCGGCGCTGCTGGCTGGCTGTGTCCCACAGCCGTACTTCCTTGTCCCTGCTGCCGGTGGCGAGGAGGTTTTGGTCGGGGGAGAACGCCACCGAGTACACCTGATCGGTGTGGCCGGTGAGGGGGGCACCGACGGGGATGTGCCGGGCTGTGTCCCACAGCCGTACGGTTTTGTCCCTGCTGCCGGTGGCGAGGAGGCGGCCGTCGGGGGAGAAGGCCACTGAGTAGACGTCTGCGGTGTGGCCGGTGAGGGGGGCGCCGACGCAGGTTTGGCCGGCCACGCTCCACAGGCGCACGGTCCTGTCCTCGCTGCCGGTGGCGAGGAGGCGGCCGTCGGGGGAGAAGGCCACTGAGTAGACGTCTGCGGTGTGGCCGGTGAGGGGGTCACCGGCGGGCGTGTGTCCGGCTGTGTCCCACAGCCGTACTTCCTTGTCCCTGCTGCCGGTGGCGAGGAGGTTTTGGTCGGGGGAGAAGGCCACGGAGCAGACTCCGTCGGTGTGGCCGCGGAGGGGGTCACCGGCGGTGATGCGCCGGGCCGTGTCCCACAGCCGCACGGTCTTGTCCCTGCTGCCGGTGGCGAGGAGGCGGCTGTCGGGGGAGAAGGCCACTGTCCAGAACGGTACTTGACTCCTGCCGGTCAGCGGAGAGCCGAGGGAGACGCGCGTGGTCGGATCCCACAGGCGTATGACGTTGCCGCTCACGATGGCGAGGAGGTTTTGGTCGGGGGAGAACGCCATCGCGCAGACGGCCCCGGTGTCGCCGGTGAGCGGGGCGCCGGCAGGGGCGAAGGGCTCAGGCTGCGGTGCTGTGGGTGAGGTGTTCGCTGTGGGTGGTGCCGGTAACTGCTGTGTGGGAAGGGGTATCTGGGAGGGTGATGCCGCCTGCGCTCTGGCCGCGGCCGTGTTGTCGTCTGCCGTGGCTGCCGGAAGGAGGGCGGGATCAGCGGCCAGGGCTTGGAGGGGGCTGCGGTGCTGGTGCTTTGTGAAGCGGCTGGGTATGTCGTCGGGCGCCAGGCCCTCGTGGCCGGACGGGATCGCGTCCGGGTCCTGGCCGGCCTCGGACGCCGACTCCGCTTGTTGTGCCGAAGATGCGCGGCGCGATGAGGCCCGCTCGCTCTCCAGGGTGTGCCACCGGTTCCTCCAGGCCTGCAGTTGAGGATCGCGCCGTTCGGGCGGCTTCACCTCCTCGCCGTCGTCGTATGACAGCAGGACGCGCACCAGCCACAGCAGCCGGTCCAGCGAGGCGGGGCCGCGTCGTCCGGCGAACACCTCGCTCATCGAAGCCTTCGACATCGCTGACCGCTCGCCGCACACCTTCTTTCCGCGCACCAGGATCCGGTCGTAGGAAGGGGCACCACGCTCGCGCTTCAAGTCTGTGAGTGCCTCCCCCAGCCTGCGCAGCGTTGCCGCGTAACCGCTTTCACCGTGCCCGCCGTTGCCTGCCACGTCACTCCCGTCTTGTGTGGTGAGCAGCAGAGTAGGCGCACCTGGCCGGAACGGCACCGAACATGACGGAACAGCCCGGAACACGGTGTGGTGTGTTCGACGTGAGGCGATCCTGATCAGGCTGGACCCCGGCTTGTTCGATTGATGCAGGTCAACGGCAGGCTCTTGGGGGATGGTGCTGGCATGACCCAGTCGACACCTTCGCCGGCGCAGCCCGGCCCGAGCGGCTTCGAATCAGAACCGCCGTTTCTGTCCCTGCACACCACCGTCGTCCTGCTCACCGCGCTCGTACTGGGGCTGGTCGTCGGCGGTCTCACCGTGCTGGCCGGCGCCCCCCTGGCGGGCGCTGCCCTGGCCGGGCTCAGCGCGTCCGGCTCCATGGTGCCCGTCCTGCGCTCGTTGATCGGCCGGCCCCGCCAGCGCTTTGATCCGTAAGTGCTGTGACTCGCTTTGCACGTCGGCATGCGCACGGCCCCGGGGGGGCGGGGGCGGTTGAATCCGTGGCGCCCGTCATCGCCGCGCGCGCCGGCAGCCCGGGGCCTGGGGGTGAGCAGGCTGGTGACTTCGGCGAGGGCCTCGTGGCCGGGCTTGAAGTATTTCCGGGCGCTGGAGATCGGCCTGGCCCACAGCGGTGCCACCGGCGAGGAAGTGGAGCGGGCCAGCTGCTGGGGGCCCGGCTCCCGGAAGACATCGGCACGAGGTTCCGCGAGCAGGCCTCGCGCCGTGGGCGCTGCACACCTGGTGAGCCTTGGGCCGCCTGTGAGGACATGGAACCAGAATGCCGTGCGGTCCCATTCGCTAGGGCTTGTGTCCACCGGCGGGGTTTTGCGACCAGGCTTCCTGCGGCGGCGTTTCTGAGAGCCACCTCTGTGCCCATTCAGCGGCACGGTCCCGTCGGCGAAGGTGCCCGTCGTACGGGTGCTTGCCGTCCAGGAGAGCGGTGAGACTGGCGTGCAGTGCTTCGCCGGCCAGCCGGTGCACCATGGGCGCCGTATTTGCCGCTGCTGACGCCGTTGCCGGGCCGCCGTGCGCGAGAGCATTGCGTACCGACGTCAGCCGATTCACGGCCCGCGACCATCGTTCTTCCAGCTCTGTGTACCAGGCATGTCTGCCGTCGGGGACGCTCACCCTGTGGGCCATGTCCTGGGTGCGCCGTTGCTGCAGTGTGTGCGGAGGACGGGCGGCGGCCAGGGCGGGAAGAGCGGTGATCGCCTGCGTGACGTCGGTGCGAAAGCCCCACCGCTGATGCTGCACGAGGCTGTCATGGAGCGCGATGACAGCCTCGGCCGTCTTCGGTCCCAGCGACCGTACGTCGTCTCGCGCGTGCCACACCAGATGCACCAGGTCGGCGGCCGTACGGTCGCGGATCCATGCGGTCTTGTGGTGTTTGGTCGGATGTCTGTGGCGGGGTGGTGCCGTCGAGCCGGGTCGTGAGCTATTCCAGGATTCTGTCGTGCGGCAGCACTGTGTTGAGGTTGTGTCGCGGGTGCCTTTCACGATCCGATTGCGTCGATTGCTTCGGGCATGGCGGTGCCAGGTTTCGCCGAGTGGGGTGTTGTCCGGGGGGCTGTCTCGGACAGTTGTGCGGCGGTGATGGCCGAGGGTTCGTGCGGCAGCTGGTTCTCGATGTCCTCCTTTGCGAGAGGGAGGATCTTCCAGTCGTACTGGTCATCGGCAGTGTGGATGTAGCCCTCGTGCTACTGCCGGTCGTGCCGGTCTTCGGGGAAGGCCGCGGCCAGGATCAGCGATTGCACCAGGAGCCGGGAATCGGATGGTGCGTCGGCGCGGGCTCCCACCCCTGGATCGGCCTGGGCCATCACCACATCTTTGCCCTTGGGCAGCATTTCAGCTGGGGAAGAGGTATCTGGGCCTGTCGTTTCGGCGGGCAGGGAGCTTCTGAAGGGGCCGACGATGCGTGAGATTCCTGCGCTGCCATTCGTCATCGAAGAACGTGACCGGGCTGAGCTCCTCGACCATCCTGCTGATGCCGGCCCGACCGAAGGCATGCCGTACCACGTGATGAGCTGCGGCAGGCGGATTGGCCAACAGGCGCAGACACGGATCGGCCCGGTCTTTCGGACTCAGGCCGGCCGATGCCCCCGCGATGTCCTGCGTTGGCTGAACAACGGCGATGTCGCCGAGACGTAGCTGTGCCCGTCGCACGTTCATCAGTTGGTTCCGCAGCACGCCGGCCATCCGGCGGCATGACCGTTCTACATCGCGGTCCGATCGGTGCAGAGGCGTCGCCGGCAGGTGGCCTTGTGCACGGACCTTCTGGAAAGGAGCGTTCTCATGCACCGCAGCCACCGGATTCTTCCAGGCCAGGGGCGGCAGCCGTCCTGTGTCCGTCGTCTCGAGAGTCTCGTCGGCCAGGCGGGCGGCTCGAACGGCGCGGTCTCGCGCATTGTCGGCCGGCGGAGTCGACAACACGCTCAGCAGCTCAGGAAGGTGCGGAGCATGTCCTTGACGGACCTCGTTTCGCAACTGGTCGGTAGCGTGACGGAAGTCGGTGAGGGCAGCCTCCCAGGGCCGCTTGTGCTGGCCCGTGTACGGGCGGGTGTCGCCCAGCCGGGCCCGCACCTGCTGCAGCGTCTCCACCCACGCCAGGTCCTGGTCAACGACGCCGTACGACCGGTCCCGGAGGACCTGCGCAAGCTCATCAGCTCACGACAACTGAGTGATCTTGTCCTCCACGTTCATGGTGTCAGTCTGATATCAGTCTCAGGCAGTGGCGGGATCATTTCTGGGAGGCTCGAGCCAGGCGCAGGACAAGCCGCGGGCACGGACAGCGGGACACGCATGGCGGGCCGAGACCGACGAGTGTGCCGGCCCGCTCACGAGTACCGAGGGGCCGTTCACCAACCTGTCCTTGCCAGTGATTTGGCCTATGGGGGAAGAGGCCTGCGAGTTGCTGTGCGGCTGTGGCGGGGACATCGCCGAGCGATTCACCTCCTGCCTGCATTGCGGGATCGAGCTACGCTGGTCCGCCGAGGTGCGACGCAGCTCTCCTTCGCCGGCCGGCTCCCTGTGCCGAACGCTGCGGGCCTGCGCTTCGAGGACGTTCGAGCGGCTGGCTGACGACCACTTTCGCGGGCCAGTGCCGGACGAGGAGGCTTACACCAAGTTCAGCCTGCAAGACCTCTGCCGTCTGCACAGGTACCGCATCGTGATCCGTGAGTTCCGGCGGAGCGAAGAGGTCCGCAACGGGGCTGACTGGGAATGGTGGTTCCACGCGGGCGGCGAGGGTTTCGGGATGCGCGTCCAGGCCAAGCGCGCCGAACGCGGCGGCGGCTACGGCCTCGAGCGCATTGTCCGCCAGACCAGGGCTCGTCATCTAGTGCCCGCTGGGACGATCGTTCGGCTGACGCCCTGCAGTGCCTTTCGCCGCGTAGAAGACCGCCCTTCACGACCGCGTTGTTGTGCCCACGGCCCTGAGCGGACTCACCGTTCGGGGCCGTTGCGCTGTCCGGCCCCGAACGACCGATGGGCGCTGGGACAGGCGTCGTCCAGGTGGCAGCGCAGCCGTACGCCCGGCTCACCGGGGGAGTGTGTTGTCTCCTCCGCCGTCGCGGTCGTCCACCGTGCGGCGAGCGCCTCCTGGAGGGCCGCCGCCCGGGGACTGCGACGCCGGGCAGGGATTGCCCGGGTAGGCGGCTTGAGGTGAATACGGCCCTGGTACCCGTGGGGACGGTAACCGGCCCGAACCTGCGGGACGTGCCCAAGTTGTGGTCAGCCAGGGCTGGTTGGCTGCCATCTCGGCCTGCAGGCTGGGGGAGTCACTCCGGGAGCGTGCGCGGCCGCACTCGATGTCCGACCGGCAGGCGAGGCAAGCCACCCGCTGAGCCGCGCCGGGCCTACCGGGGATCCTCCCGGCCGGGGTCGCGCCGTGCAGCCTCGTATGGGGCCACGTCGGGTTCGTGGTCGAGCCACTGCTGACAGACGGTCCAGTGGATGCGCGGGCTGCCTGCATCGCAGAGGAAGACATCAGCGACGAGGTCCCGGGTGCAGGTCTTGGCACCGTGTGCGCTGCACACGGTGTCGGCGAGCTGCGGCTGCGGGGTGCTCCACCGCACGATCTGCACGATGCGCGACTTCATGACCGACACCGTAGTGGCACGGGCCGCGGCTGCCGTCCCCGATGGCGCCGAAGAGGCTGCACCAGCTTCTCCCTGTGTGTGTCTGTGGCCTCAGCCACGGCGTCGGTGTGCTCTCACAGTCCGCGCCATCGGCGGGTGACGCGGCCGGCGCAGGGGCGGGGCCGGCAGGGGTCGTGGTCGGCAACACCGTCCAGCTGGGGCAGCAGGGTGAACTGGTGGGGTGCGTGCCGGCCGTCGCGGATGAGGGCCCATTCGGCTGCCACGGGCCACTGGTTGAGCTGGGCTTGGATGCCGGGGCGCCATTGCTGCCAGGTCGTGCGGCCCCGGCCCAGCCCAGCTGGCGCAGCTCCAGCTGGCGCAGCTCCAGCTCGTCCTCGCACAGCCGCAAGTACAGGCGTGCGGCCTTGAGTTCTTCCCCGGTGCACGCTGTGCCGGCCGCGGCGACGAGGGCCTCGGCGGGGGAGGTGGTCGAGGATCTGCCGGCAGCGTGCGATGTAGGTGTCCTCGATGGTCTTGATGCGGGCTTTGGCGGCGCCGGCGGAGCTGGTGGGCAGTGCGATCAGAGCGATGAAGCCGGTAGCGAAGGCGACCCAGAGTTCTGCGTTCCTGACGTGTCCCGTCCTCGGCTGGTCGGGCGGCCGTACCACCCGAAAGAGCAGAGCCAGTGTCAGGGGGGGGCAGGCGCGCCGGTGGGCGTACTCGGCGTGCTGGGGGAGAGCGGACCACGTGCACAGGGCTGCGGCGCAGGCGGGACATGGTCGGGATGCTGTCTGCGCCCCGCGGCTCCTCCGCGGCCCCGGTGCCCGCCCGGTCGCAGCCTCCGATGGCCGCGCGCTTCGGACCCCTTCACGGGGAGTTGCTCGGCCAGAGGTTACGAGTCGCTTCAAAGCGGGGATAAACAGTATAGAGTTGGTCGCCAACTTGGTTGAGTTGGCGAAACTTGGTCCTCGTTTTCCTGTCAGCCCAGGTGAGACAACGGCCAAACAACCAGCGGGCGTGTAGCAGCAGGCCCGCAGGGGCCCTGTAGCAGCAGGACCCAAGACGCATGCGGCCTCGCCGGATCAAGATCCGGCGAGGCCGCATGCGTAGGTTCGCCCCGCAGGATGCGTGAGAGCGACCTCCTGCATAAAGGCGCCTTGCCCCGGAGCCACGTTCTGACACAAAGGCGACAGGGCATCTCTCGGAACACGAATATGCGGCTGCTACCGCATACTTCGGCGCCCCACCCGTCTCACCTGGGCTGACCCGAGAGGAAAACCTTCATGAGGAACCGCGTGTCCCAGACTCGAACCCCCTTAGAGCCCTCGGGCCTTGAACAACCCCCCGCTGCTGTCGCGCAGTTGCCCGTTTCCAATGCGGTGTCGGCGGTGCTGATCGCCATAGTCGCCCTGCTCGGCGCCATCGCCGTCCTGCTGGTGATGCCGGGCGAGCTCGAGGCCCTCGGAACCGCCGTGACGATCGCTGGTTCCGGGTTCACTCTCGCCGCCAAGATCGCAGTCCCGCGCTCGAGCTGACGCCGGACTGTGCGGGCCCGGCGTGCACGCCGGGCCCGCACAACCACCGCGAGGGGCATGCGACCGACCAATGCCTGCGGCCTGCTGCCGAAAGGGAGTCGGTCCACCGGCCCGATCCCGGCAGCATGCACCCCGGCAGGCCGGCGTGGTGCAGTACGGACGGCAGACAGGCGGCGCCGTTCACCAGCTCCCACGCATGTGCGTGACACGCGGGGTTCGACTGCACTACGGCAGCCGGTACCGGTGTGCTCCCGGGGGTGGCAGCGGCACGTGTTGTCAGTGCCATGGCCGATAATGAGCGCATGCGGGCTTTCCCATTCCGCAGCAAGCCAGTGCGCTGCACGTCGGCATCCGTGGCGGGCCGATGAACACGGAGAACGCAGACCGCATTGCACAGTTGCTCAGCCGGTTCGGGCTCGGTGTCGTCGCAGTCGTCGGCGCCGGCTGTCCATCTCGGCCCGATACCCGACCAGCCCCGGTCTGACCGCACTGCTGTGGGACGCTCTCGACGCCGATCCTGCCGCTCGCGGCGCCCTCGCCGCCGAACTCGGCACGCGCGATGCACCAACAAAGCTGCTGGTCGGGGACGATGCCGCCCACGGGGATCCCGCATGGCGCGCCGTCGAGAGCTCCACACCGGCCAGGCAACGCTTTCAGGAGGAGATGGCCAACCTCGACCGCCACCGCAGCGCGCAGCCGTCCGCCGCCCATGAGGCCCTTGCCGCACTGATCCACGCCGGTGTCATCGAATGTGTCGTCTCACTCAACTGGGACACCGCCCTCGAGTCCGCCTACCGCCGTCGGTACGGGACCGATATCCCCGTCGGGATCCTGTTCAAGCCGCACGGTGATGCCGCTCATCCGGAACAGCCCTGGATGCTTCCGCACCTGCCCGGCACTCTCATCCCTGACCTCACGGACCGGGTCCGTCACCTGGTTGCGGATCACCCCGGAACCCTCCTCATCGTCGGCTACTCGGAGCGAGACCGTGTCGTCGTCGACCAACTCATCGCACCGCTCGACCAGGGGTGGCGTGTCTGCCGCATCGGCCCCGAGTATCCGGCGACGACGACATCCCCTCCACGGCCGACACCGCCCTGCCCGCCCTCGCCGACGACGTCCGGCGCCGGGAAGCCGCATCGGCGTGGCACGTGCTCCCCTTCACCGGGAAAAACGACATCGGCCACGCCCTGGCCGGAGAACGTCTCGGTCCCTCCGACGTCGACGCCTGCCCCCGGCTGACGGAAGTCGCCCTCCTCACTGACGCGCTCCGCCGCGATCACGCGGTCGTCCTCAACGGGGACAGCGGCTGCGGCAAGTCCATCACCGCCTACCAGGCCCTGAGCGACCTGCTCAAGGACGGCTACGAAGTGCTCCGGCTGCGCGACGACGCCCGCAGGGGTGACCCGCGGCAGTGGACAGCCGACCTCGCCGGCTACCCGCACCGCAAAGCACTGCTCATTGACGACGCCCAGGACCTGCCCGCAGACCTGATCCGTGAACTCGCCGAGACCGCCACCGAAGACCAACTGGTCCTCGTCGTCGGCGTGGACCACGTCGCCGGCGGGATCACCACCTGCCGCATCAGCGACGCCGCAGCGATCGGCACCCTCACCCGCGCCATGCGCGAGGGAACGGACCACATCCTGCCCAAGGTCCGGGCTCTGGACGACTCCGTCGGAGACCAACTCGGTGACGAACCGCTTCACGAGCCGCATCGACGAAGCCTCCACACAAGGCTCGGCCTGGCTCTTCTTCTACACACTCACCGGCGGCTGGCGCCGCACCGAGCGCGACGCACTCGACCTGCGCCACCACGACCGGGCCGACCTGCTCCTTCTGGCACTCGCCATCGCCCAGGTCGCCGGCGTCGACGCCGGTGTGACAGCCGACGACCTCGAGCCCTGTGCGCACGCATTCGGCCGCGACCGCCACTGGATCGACCGAGGCCTGCGTACCCTGCAGGACAAGCGGCTGACCACCCAGAACGACCCAGTCCTGCGCTGCGCACACCTCAGGTCCGCCTGGGCCCTGATCAAGTGGATGCTCCACCCGCCGGAGTTCCGCCACACGCCCGTGCAGCGCGTCACGGTAGCGCCGATCGTGTCCGCCACCGAGCACCCGCCGCCCTCGTCCGCCCCCGCTCCCCGCTGGAGACCGCAAGCCCGAGCGGTCCTGGCTGACCACCAGATCGAGGCAGACCGTGAGAGCGCAGCGGCACTCTTCCGCCTCGCCCTGGACTCACCCCACACACCACTGCGCGGCGCCGCATGGCTGGTCGGACGCAATCTCTGGCATGAAACGCGATGGGTCCTTCGCCGGCACGGCGTGCTGACCCGTGCACGCATCCGTGCTCTGGCCGAACGAGCACGTGCCACGCCGGCCGGAGCCGAGACAGCGATGGCCGCCCAGCTCCTTGAGCACCTCCTGGTCCCGGACCAGGACGACTGCCTCGACCTGATCCGCGAGCATCACAGCAGGCTCCGCGAAGGGGTGCACCACGTCACCCCGGAAAACGGGGTGGGCCATCGGCGACCTGATCAACACGCTGTCCAGCGACGAGCGGGCCTTCACCGAGCAACTGCTGACCGACGCGGACGCACACGCACTCGCCCGGCTGATCCCCGAAGGGGGATGGCCGCACATCTACTCCACCACCCATGCCGTGGAAAGGATCACGCAGGCCGGCGGAAAGCCGCTCATCGAACACGTCGGCAACGCCTACGATCCCAGCGCCTTCCACGCACTGGCCGCCGAACCTCCCGCAGGCATCGAGGCCATCGATGAACTCCTCAACACCTTGGCCTGCACAGCACGCGACCTCGGACGTGCCGTGTTCGAGCAGTTGATCCCCCACCTCGCCGCACAGGTATCGCGCAACCTCCCCGTCGAGTCCCAGAAGATCTTCCAGACCTGGGCATTCCTCCTCGGATTCGCCCCACCGTTCCTGCGCGGCCGCCACACGCCGGACCCGGTGGCCCGCCGACTGGCCAGGACCTTCGTGCGCACGCTCGACCCCGAACGGTTCGCCGACACGCTGTCGCGCCCCCGCGCCGACCGGACCTGGCAGAACTTCCCCTCCTTCGTCGAGTTCGTCAAGGAAGCCGATCCGCCGAGCGCCGAGCGCCGAGCGCATCGTCCGTCGTATGGACACCGACGTGCTCGCAGCGGAACTCGAGCACAGCCTGCCGACGCCGGCCCAGAACCACCTGTACGCGGTAGAGGTCCTCAACGAACACCGGCCGGCCGAAGCGCGAGCACTCCTCGAACGCTACGAGTCGCGATTCGCCGGCATCGATCCTCTCCTCGCCTACGTGCATCCTGCGATGACCATCCGGCTGCTGCGCCGCGGTCTGCCCCTCAACCTCGCCCTGCAGGACCAGCACTGGGGGACTGCGGCCACCATCCTGGAACGCATCGCCGCCCACGACGCCCAGGTTGCGGCCGAACTCGCCGAGGCCAACCTCCCCGGATTCACTGCGGGACTTGCCTCGAGCTGCACCGACCCGTTCGAAGGCCTCTCCAGGTGGCTCCAAGCCTGCGGCAGACACGCTCCCGGACTCGCCGGTCAGGCCGTCCGCCAACTGCCCTCCGGCGCCGTCGCCGCATGGGATACCGCGCTCAGAAAGAAGAACCGCAGGCGGGAAATCGCCCCGCTGGTGCATCGTGCCGCGGCGTCGCAGGGGCCGGCCGCAGCAGAAGCACAAGAACTCATCCGTCGCTTCCCCGGCCTGCAACGCCAGGAATAGGGCGCCCGATTGAGGGTGTGCCGCGGACCGGGCGCTGCGAGTTGGCTCCGACCCGTTCAGGTCAATGTGCGGGACCAGGGCGCAAAGCGCGCTCACTGATGCGGACTGTCACCGACTGGGGAAGCAGTCCGGGAAGTCTGGCCAAGAGTGCGTTCGCGCGGCCGCTGACGACCGAGGGCCGACGCCGACGCCGGCGCAATGCGCGCAGTGCCGTGCTGACGACTTGCTGTGGTGTCTGGCGCTTGCCGGCTGACGCCGAGTCGGTACCCACGACATCGAGGAACGGTGTCTCGGTCGCACCGGGGCACAGGGCCAGGACGTCCACACCTGTCGCCCGTGTTTTTTGCCCACAGCGCCTCTGAATAGGAGAGGACGAACGCCTTGGTGGCTCCCTGGACCGCCATGTACGGATCCGGCTGGAACCCTGCGGTGGAGGCGACATTGATCACTGCGCCGCGTCCGCGCTTGACCATCGCGGGCAGGAAGCGCCCGGTCAGGTCACCTACCGCGCCCGCGTTGAGCGCGATCTGCTCGGCGGCGCGGGACTGGTCCGCGTCGACGAAGCGTCCGTGCATGGCGGAGCCCGCGTTGTTGATGAGGACATCGATGGCCAGTCCCCGGTGCGTGATGTCTGCGGCCAGATGTCCGCCGGCTCCGGGGACGGCCAGGTCGGCCGCGATCACCTGGATGTTCACGGCGTGCCGGCCCTCAAGGCGCTCGGCCAGTTCGGTGAGCTTGTCCTTCGACCGTGCCACGTCGGCCTGCACCGCCAGTGCTGAGAGGATCTCCCAGTCCTCTCCCACGCCTTCCGCTCCAGCGCCAGGAGCCAACCCGCCACCCCCAGCGCACAGATGACTGCCTTGGCAACGGAAGGGCCAGACGGCAGGCTGACAGCCGCCCAGGAACCCCACCACACCGACACAGTCACCAGCGTCTCTCCCGGCACCGCGCATGTTCCGGCGCACCAGCCTGTGCGCGAGCATTCCAAAAAAGGCACCAAAGGCACCAAAGGTGCGCGAAAAGCGGCGGCGACCCGTCCAGCACTGGGACGGCGGCGACCTCGTCAACGAGTACGCCGTCCGCGAGGCGGCCCGACACGATGACGTGGGGGTGGAGCGCCATTTCATCGAACCCGCCAGGACGAAGCGCTGCTCGACGGGTGGATGCGCTTCAGCCGCGAAGTGATGTACCGAACCAGGCATGTGTTCTGGCTGGCACCATCCGACAAGGACGAGGCCTATCTCGATGGCGGCGAGATCCCCGCCGCAGCCATCCTCGACACCCCCGGTGGCCTCATCCCCCAGGCAGGCCTCGTACACGAGATCCCGGCCGGGCACCGCCTGTGGCGCGCACGGGCCCACGAGACTCCCCAACAGCACTGGTCCGCACACCTCCTGGGAACCGCGTCGCCTGTCCAGGCCCGACACCCCGATCGGATGAGCCCAGCAGGCATCCCTCTCTTCTACGGAGCCGACAGCCCCGCCACCGCCATCCAGGAAGTCGCCCGGCACGCCAGCGACGACACCACGCTCGTCACCTACGCCGCATTCGAAACCACCCGCCCCTGCACGGTGGTCGACTTCACCCGCCCGGAGCTCGTCCCCACGATCTTCGACACCGACCGCGCACACCTGCGGCGCGCACTGAGAACCCATCTTTGAACCAACCCTCCGGGCCCTGCGAAGCAGTGCCGCTCCGCCGACCTGATCGGCTGCAGCGTCATGGGTTTTCTCGTTACTCCACAGCGCGGCCGATGAGTTTGTGGCTCCCGGCGGGTCCAAGCTCATGACACCTAGGAAAGGACACCGCCATGTCGGAGCTTCTCGTCGACTTCATCACCTCCCTCGATGGCCACGCATCGGGAGAGGGATGGCCCGGTTTCTGGGGCCTCGAGGGCCCGGAGTACCTCGCATGGCTCGGTGAGCAGCCCGAGGCCACCTACCTGATGGGAGCGAACACCTACCGCCTGATGTCGGGCTTCGCCGCAGGCGAGGTCCCGGATGGCCAAGACGAGTTCAGGCCCGAAGAAGAGGCGTCCGTCGACGAGCTCACGCAAGCGTCCAAGGTGGTGTTCTCCTCCTCACTCGAGGAGCCACTGACGTGGGCCAACTCCACGCTCGTCCGCGACGACGCCGTCGAGGCGGTCCGCGCCATGAAGTCGAGTGGCTCGGGGCTCCTCAGCACGATCGGCAGCCTCAGCCTGTGCCGGTCCCTGCTACGGGCCGGACTCGTCGACCGCTTCCGGGTCGTGATGTTCCCGGTGATCACCGGGGCCACGGGCGAAGAACGCATCTACGACGGCTATCCGGACGTTGCCCTCGAGATGATCGAGCACCGCACCTTCGACGGCCGCATCCAGCTGGTCGAGTACAAGCCCCGCGTGCTCGAGCACCCGCCGCTCGGCGTCCCTGCGTGACGTCGCCCCGTCCGCCGGTCTGGACGGCCGCCAGGCCGGCGCCGGCGGGCGCGGAGCAAGACCCAACAGGGGGCGAACGGCCAGCGCCAGGACGCCCGGTCCGTGTCGTGGCGCGGTTGAGGGAGACAGGGTTCCTTTCGCACCCGGAGGCGGTCGCGGCCTCAGCCGACACGGTCACGTCCGTCATCAGGTGTTACTCCGTTTCGAAGATCCACCGTTGACCGTACAGACCCGGCAGCTCAGGCTGCTGCGACGGCCGGCACGGGCCGGGGAACGGCCGAGGCCGGGTGAACGCTGCCGCGGGTCAGCCGACGGGTCATGAGAGTGATCGCAGCGAGCGCGAGCATCGCTTCGGAGTGCTCGGGCAGCCTCCCGTAGTCCCTGACATTCCGGCGTGCGTGCAACCACCACGCCGGCGACCTCTCCACCACCCGCCCACGCGGCAAGATCACGAACCCCTTCGCTCCTTTCGGCCTGCTCACGGACTTGATCGTCAGGTGCAGGAAGGATTTCGCCCGGTCGACGAGCGTGCCCGCGTAGGCGAGGTCGGCCCAGACGACGGTGACTTCGGGGTGCATCAGCCGGAGAGGGAAGAGGACTTCGCGTGCGGCAACGCTGTCGTGCATGCCGGCAGGGGCGACCATCACGAACAGCGGAAGGCCTTTCAGGTCCACGACAATGTGTCTCTTCCCGCCAGTGATCTTCTTGCCCGCGTCATAGCCGGAGGTGGCGCGGGGGACGGTGGCGGCGGCCTTGACGGACTGCGAGTCGATCACCACGGCGACGGCGTGCGGGGACATGCCCATGAACGTACGGACCCGGCGCCGCAGCTGGTCGCGGATGAGGTTGAAGACCCCGGCCTCGGACCAGCGGGTGAAGAAGCCGAACACCGTCTTGAACGGCGCGTAGTCCTGCGGAAGAGCGGCCCATTTGCAGCCGGTGTCAACGACGTGGCGCAGGGCATCGACGATCTCGCGACGGGGATGAGCCTCGGGGCGGCCGCCGCGGGGAGTGCGGCAGGCCGGCACCAACAGCAGCGGTTCGATCAGCACCCATTCGAGATCGGTGGTGTCCCAGGGGGTAGCGGCGCTGCCGCATGCCGGCCATCCCCCCTTCGACCTCATGCGACGAGGTCGAGGGTGGACTCGACGGAGTTGAGCCGGGCGACGATGTGGCGGACCCACTTGTCCTCGGGGGCTGCGGCGGCGTGCGGGGTGACGGTGCCGGTGATCAGCCTGCGGATCTCGGTCAGCTCCTCGCGGACCACCCCGACCTCGTAGGCCTGCAGGACATCGCCGTCGATGGTGAACTGGTAGCCGTCGGCGCGGGTGTAGACCAGCGGCGGCCAGCCGTTGTCCGCGATGATGTCGCGCAGCATCGCCAGCCCGGACCGGACCTGGCTGCGGGTGAGTTCGGTCGCCTCTATCAGCTGCGGCATGTGCAGGCCGGCGGGCCTTGCCTGCAACAGCACCCGCCGGATCGTCTTGGCCCAGCCGCGGGCGGCATCGCCCTTCTTGCGGGAGCGTGGCACGGCTACTCGCCCCGCAGCAGCTTCTCCAGCTCCTCGTCCATGTCCAGGTGGCCGCTGTCGACGGCCGTCACGATCCATTCGCAGGTCGCGTGGACCCGGTCGACCTGTTTGTGGATCAGCTCCCGCTCGTCGTCGGTCAGGCGCCGGCCGCGCAGCTGCGGCATCAGCCGGCCGGTCGCGGCCACGAACTTGTGGCAGGCCCCGATCAGGTCCAGGAAGTCGATGGTGCGGTCGAGCTGCCGCACGACCGGGGCGATGGGGCACTCCGGCTGGCCGGGCGGCGGCGTGTTCTCGTCGATCTCGTGCCACCGGTCGGCCTGCGCCTTGTTGAACAGGTGCCGGGCGGTGTCGTCGCTCGCGGCCCTGAAGGCCACGTTGGGGCGGCGGAGGAAGCCGGTGGCCACCCGCGCGGCGACCTGATCGTCCGAGGCCAGATCGTGGATCGCCTCGACCTTCTCCTGTGCGCTCTGCGGGCTGGTCACCTGCCACCCGACCTGCCGCTTCGCCGCATCCTGAGTCCAGCGCGGAACCCCATCACGGGCTGCGGCGGCTTGGTGATCCGCTCGAAGCGGTCGTCGAGCTTCTCCAGGATCCGGTGGATCTCAAACGAGACACCCGCGGCCCGGTGCTTCGCGGGCCACTTGCTGCAGGTCTGCCGCGTGATCCGCACCTGGTTGTAGAGGACGCCGATGTCCTCGGCGTACATCTCCAGAGTTTCGCGGACCCCGAGCAGTTCCTCCCCGGCCGCCGGGAGCGAGCCGCCGTGCGGGCGCATCGGCTCTATCTCCAAAGCATGGTCACCGATCTTGAACTGGATCTTCGTATCGACCTCGATGAGCTTGCGGTCCTCCGCGATGATCTCCTCGTACCGCGCTCGGGAAACGCTGCCGACCTTTGTGCTCGCGGGCATGACACCCACCCCACCTCGCAGCACGGGACGCCAGCGCTCCCTTCGCCGACACCAAGCCCAGGCCTCTCCCCGCAGAATCCCGCCACCGCCAGATCCGTAGCAACCAATGGCCAGAGCTCTGCCTTCAGCAGGTTCAAAGATGGGTTCTGAAGGCCTGGCAGGAGGGCAAACGCCGCCCCTCCAAGACCAACCTGGAACGCACCGACCAGGCGTACCGGACAGTGCGCCGTCACAACGTCGCCCGCCACCTCCTCAGGCGCCTCAACCGCGACGGACGCGGGACGCGAGTGGAGATCCACCCGCTCAACCAGTCCCAGGTGCCGCAGCCGCTGCAGCGCGTGGTGGAGTACCGGACGATGAACGTGCGCCGCTGGGACCGCATCGTCGGCTCCTGGGCGGCCGGCGACCACCAGAGCCTCGACGCTGCGTGGCAGGACACGATCGTCGACCTCGGCTCGCAGCGGGGCCAGTACGAGCACGTCACCAACGTCGGCTTCGCCGCACAGAGCCCTGCGCCGGAAGGCGGTCTTCGGCGCCTGCTGGGATGGCGTACGGTGGGGGATACCGACGCGGGGTGGAGCAGCTCGGTAGCTCGCTGGGCTCATAACCCAGAGGTCGCAGGTTCAAATCCTGTCCCCGCTACTGCCGAAGAGGCCCGGATCTACACGATCCGGGCCTCTTCGCGTTCCCGGCACGAGCCACGTCTGCCTCCTGCCCGGCAGAAGGCCCTGCCGCCAGGTGCACTGGGTCGACCGGGACCGGCTGCGCCGGTGGGCCGAACACGGCACGCCCCTGCCAGACCTTCTGCGGCTGCCCACGGCTCGCAAGACAGCCCTACGCCGGGCCGCATGAAATCAAGGGGAGAGAGCTCAACCTCCACAAAACACAACCAATCGGAACGCCCGCAATCAAGAAGAGGAAGACCGGCCGTCTCTAGGCCCCACGGCGATCAACTCGCGCTCTCCTCAGCGCAACGTAGCCGCCACCATCGCCCATGACCCACAACCAACGACGCAGATCACGGGGAACGCGTGGCCCGCAGCGCCCCCCCGCCAACCAAGAGACACTGCGCCACACCCCCTCCGTACGCGAGAATAAACGCGAGTCAGCCCCTCACATATGCCGAGGAACCGCGCGATGACCGCCAGTCCCACCGCAACAGAACACACCGGGCGTCTGGTCCTGCGCACCGACCAACAAGAGGGCCTCGCCAACACAATCCGCCACCTGCGCCGCCCGCGCACCCGCGGACACGCCGTCTCGGCCTGCGGCACCGGCAAGACCCTCTTCGCACTGCGCGTCGCCGAAGAACTTGGCGTGCGACACCTGGCAGTGGCAGTGCCCAGCCTGGACCTGGTCGCGCAGTGGGCGGCAGCGGCTCGCACGGACGGCCGCCAAGAGCCGATGACCACGGTCTCCTCGCTGCGCGCCGAATCACACCCGCTCCTCGCCAAGGCCAAGGTCGACTCGGCCAACGCGGGGGAGTACCTGGCATACTGGCTCGCCCGCCACCCCAAAGCAACGGTCTTCTTCACCTACGACTCGCTGTCCAAGATCGAAGAAGCCCAACACTCCGCGATCTTCCCCGCCCCCGTCTTCGGCCTGCTGATCGTGGACGAAGCACACGCCACGGCTGGCACCTGGGAGAAGAACTGGACCGCGCTGCACGACAACGAACGCATCCCTGCCGAGCGCCGCCTCTACCTCACCGCCACCCCGTATGTGTGGGAAGCCCCACGCCTGACCGAGCCGCCCACTACCAGGGCGCAGCCCAAGCGCACCGCCGCCACAGCACCGGCCTGGGACGACCCGGCCCTGCTGGCCACCATGGACCAGCCGCAGATCTTCGGCCCCCGCCTGCACACCTACTCCCACGCCGACGCCATCGATGACGGCGTCCTGGCCGACTACCAGCTCGTCGTCCCTACCATCACCGACACTGAACTGCACACTGCGCTCACCGATCCGGAAGCCGGGCCCACCGCGCGCCGCACCACCGCCCTGCACTTGGCCATCCTCAAAGCCATGCGCGAGCAGGACCTGCGGCACGTGTTCGTCTACTTCCAGCAGATCGCCGACGCCGCCGACTTTGCTCGCCAGTTCGCCCACACCCTGCGCACCCTCCCCGACGAACTGCGCCCCGACTGGGCGGACGACGTCGTCGTGCAGTCCATCGACGGCACCCACAGCCCCCGCCGACGCGCCGACATCATTGCCCGCTTCACCGACGCCGACCGGGCCGTGCTGGCCAACGCCAAGGTCCTTGGCGAAGGGGTCGACCTGCCAGCCGTCGACGCCGTCGTCTTCGCCGACCGCACCGCCAGCGTCCGCCGCATCATCCAGGCCCTGGGCCGCGCCCTACGCAAACCACCCACCGTCACGACGAAGACGGCCAGCCTCGTTGTCCCCGCCTACATCCCGCCCGGTGCCGACCCCACCGACCTCCTCGGCACCCCCTACGAAGCCCTCTGGCTGGTTACCTCTGCCCTGCGCCACCACGACCAGACCATCGCTGCCCGCGCCCCCCGGGCCAAGAACCAGCATCCCGCCCGCGACTCCCACACCTACATCACCCGCCGCTTCCGCTTCGACCACACCCTCGACCCCACCGCGATCGCCCGCGCCCTGGACCTGCTCGTCTGGCCCTCCCACGGCGCCGTCCTGTCCGCCCCCCGCCGCGCCGGCCTAGCCGCCGCCATCCGCTACCAAAGCGAACACAGCCACCTGCGCGTGAGCGCCGACTACGAGGACGCTTACGGCTACCGGCTGGGGCAATTCATCACCGGCCAGCGCACCGCCTACCAGGCAGGCGCCCTCGATCCGGCATGGATCGCCGAGCTCGAGGATCTCGGCATGATCTGGGACGACCACGAGGCCACCTGGCAGGGCCACCTGGCCACCGTCGAGGCCTTCCACGCCGAACACGGCCACCTTGCCATCCCCACCCAACTACCCGGCGGCCAGTTCCTTGCCGACCAGCGCGCCCTGGCCCGAAAGGACCGCCTCACCCCCGACCGCGACAACCAGCTCACAGCCCTCGACCCAGACTGGAAACTCCCCTACGGCCCCGACTGGCATCGCAAGTACCATCTGCTGCGCCGCCACCTGGAAGCCGGCAACCACCCCAGCACGCTGCGCCGCGACACGGTCATCCATGGAGTGAAGGCGGGCAGATGGCTGCACCGCCAGTTCACCAGCTGGCCCGACCTCGACCCCGGCCAGCGCGACCTGCTCGCCCGCATGGGAATCACCCCCGACCGCGCCCTCCTGGACCAAGAGCACGCCACGGGCAGGCCGAGCACATCGCGGCGGCGCACGTTCGCGCAGACCACCGAGATCCTCGGGCTCTTCGTGGCACGGTGGGGACGCACCCCCGGCGCCCGAGAGTGGATCGAGGTGGACGGCGACCGTGTCATGATTGGTCCCTGGCTCGCCAAGGTCCGCACCAAGCTGAACGCTGATCAACTCCCCTCAGAGCAAGAAGAGTTGGTGTCCGCTACCCTTGCCGAGCACGGCATCGATCTGGTCCGTGCTCCCGGCACCATCGGGCCATCAAACGGCTGAGGTTTGGCCGCTGAGCTCAGTGCGGCGGCAGCCTCGTTTCGCGCGCCCCGGGTCCCATCTCCGGTATGCGTGGGAGCGGCAGAACTCGAATACTCCAAAGTTTTGGAGATAAGGAAGCAGCGGCACACAGGATTGGCACGGCTCGACGTTCTGGTCGTTAACTGACGAGGCGTCACCAAACATCTAGTCAGGCACAACAACGACCGTCGGTCCCTTACTGCTAGCCGAATTAACCTGCACCCCAGTCATGTTGGACTTGAAAAGCCAAGGCAAGTCGGGGAGGGGGCACGATCGCGGAGCGATCGGGACACCGCACCGACGACCCAACTCGATCCGCGGAGC